>NZ_JACTCR010000017.1:0-45565 GCF_014496965.1 Helicobacter pylori
TAAAGTCCAATTCATCAAAGCCTATGGCGTAATCAAAGAGGTTGAAATTAGGGACTTCATTTTCACCGGTGTAAAACACTCGTTTAGTGTTTTGATAGGATAGGATTTTTCTGGCTGATCCAAGGGGACTGCCAAAGACGAGATCTGAAAATTCGTTAGGGTTTTGGTGGAGGGTGATTTTGTAGCGTTGGCTTAAGATGAAATACAGAGCGCTCTTTTTAAATTCTTCAGCGCCTCCCCACCAATTCGCCACAGCGATTTTTAGGGGGGGGGGGGGGGATTTAGAGGTAATTTTTTTTTAATTGGAGCGCTTTCTATAAAGGCGTCTAGTAAGGGTTGGAACATCTTTATCTTTTAAACCAATTTAGGCAAACTCAAATGGCGTTTGAAATACGCCAAGATCACAAGGATAAAAGGTATCGCTACCAAAAAGTATAAAAAAGTAGGGATCGGCAAAGGATCGCCTGCGGCATAGCTGTGCAAGCCAGAAAGGTAGTAATTCACGCCAAAATAAGTCATTAAAACCGAATAAAACCCTAGCGCGCTGCTGCTCGCTAAAATAAAGGGCCAATTTTGAGAGCCTAAAAAACGCAAATGCAAGATTAAAGCATAAACGCAAATAGAAATCAACGCCCAAGTTTCTTTAGGGTCCCACCCCCAATAGCGCCCCCAAGATTCATTCGCCCACACCCCGCCTAAAAAATTCCCGGCTGTGAGCATGAACAGGCCTAAAATCATACTCATTTCATTGATAGCGCTAATGGAGAGAATGGTTTTGTCCAAATTGAAACGCCCTTGTTTACGCAAAATAAACAAAACCAAACTTAAAATCCCTAGCACAAAACACAAGCCCAAAAAGCCATAACTAGCGGTGATGACAGAGACATGGATATTGAGCCAATAGGATTTTAACACCGGCACTAAAGGGCCGATTTGAGGATCCATAAAGCCTAAATGAGCCACAAAGAGCGCGATACCGGCTAAAAAGCTAGAAGCCGATAGCGCGAGTTTGGATCGTAAAACAAACCCTGCGATAACAGAAGCCCATGCGATATAAAGCATGGATTCATAAGCGTTGCTCCAAGGCGAATGCCCGCTCACATACCAACGCAAGATTAACCCCACAGAATGAGCGATCGTGCAAAGCAAGATAGCCATATAAAGGATTTTAGTGAGCCAAATATTTGGAGTCGTGTTTTTAACCAAAGAGGTGATCACAACGATAAAAAGCAATAACCCTAGAAAGATATAAGGCAAGGTCAGGCTGTTAAAAAAATTGGTGTGGTTTAAAAAAATTTCAGAATCCACTTTTGAAGAAGATAGATAGAGGTTTTTGGCATGCTCTTGCTGATAGACGCTTAAATCTTTTAGGGTTTTTTCTACTTTATCCCATTGGTTGGTTTTCAAAGCGTCATCAAACCCGCTAAAAATATTTTTTAAAAACTCCGTTGCCACGCTTGAAATTTCTTTATTGGGGCTGTTGATCGCTTCAATGGGCGAGAGCCAAGCGGTGGTTTTATCGCTAGGGAAAATGCGTAAAAATTGAGCGCTAAAAAGCGTATAGACTAAGTTGATTCGCTCATCTACTTTTAGCGCGTCTTTATCCAACTCGTTGCGCGCATTGGGGGATTTTTGATTGGCTTCTTCAACCAGATTTTTTAATTTATACCCACGGCTATCAAAAACATCTCTAAAAGCGATACGGCTTTCGTCTAAAGGCGTGCCAATAAGCTTCCTTAAGGCTTTATTAGAAGTGTAAATCATCTTAACGCTACGCCAATCATTGGGGAAAAACATGATCCCTAAAAGCACTTGCATGGCGTTTAGCCCTTGAAAATCATCTTTTCTTAAAATCTTATGGACGTATTCAATGCTAATGGTATCAAGGGGTTTGATACGCCCGTCAAAATCCTGGACTTGAAGCCTTTGAAAGGCTTTTAAATGGTCTTTGGAATACTCTCTTAAACGTTTCAAACGATCTAAAATCGCGCTTTTAGAATCTTCTTTATTGGCGGGATTTTCTACGCTTTGTCGTTCTATTGGAGTGCTTTTGCCCCCATGCATGTCAATTTGGCCTTCATTGGCGAACGAAGAAGTAAAGGGGCTGATTAGAATTAAAGCGAGTAAGAAACTAGCGGCTTGTTGGGATTTTAAAAAGCGTGAAAGCTTTAAAAAACGCCCGTTTTTATCCAAAAGCAACCACAAAGCCCCCAAAATAAGCATCGCATACCCTAAATAAGTGGGGATTTTACCCGGATCTTTATTGACAGAAAGGATCGTGCCTTTTTCATCCATGTCATAAGAAGATTGGAAAAAGCGATAGCCTTCATAATCTAAAACATGGTTCATAAAAATCCTATAAGGTTTGATTAAGGTGTTATCCAATTTCAACACTTCCACTTCTGAAGCGTAAGATGAAGGGCTCATAGAGCCAGCGTAGCGCTCTAATTCAAAACGCTTCAGTTTAATTTGAAAGGGTAATTCAATGTAAGCGGATCCAAAACTTAAAGAGAGCTTATCGTCTTTAAACATCTCGCTTTCTTCTACGCCTTCATTCCTATTGGTTTTAATGAGATTGAATTTGCGGCTCACGCCGTTATAAGTCGCTTTCAACACTAAAATGGTAGCGTCATCTTTTTTAATGGCGTTTTGTTTGTAGATCTCTAAAGGTTCTAAAATCAAAGGCTTGTGATCTAAAGTGGCATGAATGGGTTTTAATCGTTTGGAATAATAAAAGGTTAAAGGCGTTTTTAAAGAAAGTTTTTTTTCATCATTTAGGGTGATATTAAGGTAAGTGTCCGCGCTTTCAAAAGAGCTTTGCGCGCTATTTTCTCGCACATGCATAAGGCCTTCCACGCCAAAAAAACGCGTGATCGCTGCCCCTAAAATGATGAAAATCAAGGAGCTGTGGAAAAAAAGGCTCGCATACCTTTTGCGCTCTAAAGCTTTAGAATTGATGAATGTGCCTATTAAAACCACCAATAAATACGCATGCAAGAAATTAAACCAAGGGGTGTTATACACGATAGCCTTACTCGCGCTCGTGCCGTAATCGTTTTCTATAAAAGTGGCTATTGCGCACGCGCAAGCGTAGAACGCAATTAAAGGGATAGCGACCCAAAAAGAAGCGAACAAAAAAGAGAGCAAGCTCTTAAGGTTTTTCATTCTCATTCTCTAGCTGGACTTGCTCTTAGAAAGGTTGGTTTTATACTTGATGTAAGCCTTTAATTTTTTAGTGAGATCCTCATCGTTTTTCGTGTCTTGATACTTCCCATCGCCGATAAATTCTAACACGGCTAAAAATTGCACAGAAGGCATATAGCCGGGCAATTCATAGATGGTTTTGCCGGTTTTATCGGATAAAACGATCGTAGGGGTGGATTGGACGGCATAAATTTGCGCTAATTCTTCGGTGGACATTTTGATTTCTTTTTCATCATTTTTATCCTTATCGCCGACTTTAAAATTATGCTCTTTAGAATAGCTGATATTGACATAGTAAGCGCTAAAATGATCTTTAATATAGTCGTGCAATTCTTTGACATTTTTGAGATCTTTTTTAAGCCTTTCACAATAGGAGCAGCCATTGCGCCCAAAAACTAAAAGCATGTATTTATCATTAGGGCTAATGGACTTGTTGTCTAAAAAAACATCTTCTAAACCAGCGTAACTCTTTTTGTCTATATTGTCTCGCTCATCGTTCAATTCTTTGGAGCTTTGAGCGCCGGAGCTTAAAAGATTTTCATCCAATTTGTCTTTATTGTTGGATTTGCAAGCGCTTAAAAACAACGAAATCAATAGCAACACGCTTAAAAATTTCTTGGAAACATAAGAAAGTGAAAACATGTAATAACCTTTATTGTTTAATAGATTTGAAAACCCGGTATTTTACTATAATAATCGCTTTTTTATGCAGATTTCACTCACTTTTAAGGTTTTTCACTAATTCAATGATAAATTTTGCAAACTCTATGGAATCGTTTAAGCATGGGCAAACTAAATATTCTTTAACCGCCAAGCGCTCTGCCATTAAGCGGTATTGCATGTCTAATTCATAAAGCGTTTCAGAATTATCAATCGTGAAAGCTAAAGGATAAATGATAATATTAGATTTGCGGTGCTTTTCTATCAGCTCTTCAGTGCTTGGCTCTAGCCATTTCATAGGCCCTAGCTTGGATTGATAAGAGAGTAAAACTTCTTTAAAAGGGATATTTTTTTGTTGCATCAACTCTTTCAACAAACTCACATGGTGTTCGCATTCTTGCTGGTAAGTATCGCCGGCATCAACAATGCTTTTAGGCAAGCCATGGACGGAAAAGATTAAGACAAAATCCTGGCTTTTGCGGTTGTTTAGGGCGCTTAAAATCGCGTTTAAAATGATTTCATTAAGCTTTTTGTCAGTATAAAAGCGCTCTATCACTCGCACCTTGGGGCGGAAAGTTTCTAAAGATTTTAGGGCGTTAAAAGCGTCATTGAAACTAGAAAGGGTGGTGGTGCTAGAATATTGCGGATACATGGAAAAAAACACCAGGCTTTCTATTTCTTTTAAGGCTAAATCTTGCAAGACCATAGACGCATAAGGGGGGGTATAACGCATCGCATAAGTGTAAAAACGAGTAGGATCCAATTCGTTCAAACGCTCTGTAAGGGCGAATGTGATAGGCGTTAAAGGGGATTTGCCTCCTAATTTTTCATAGATTTTTTTGGATTTTTCTATGCGGCTATTGACGATCATTTTACCCACCATTTTACGCATGAAATTATTCTTAATGGTAAGGATAAAGGGGTCATCAAACATGTTTTTTAAAAACACCCCCACTTCATAAAGGCTGTTAGGCCCTCCCATATTCAAAAGAACGACTGCTTCTTTGGGGGATTTTGCGGCGTTATTTTCTAAATTATTAAGCTTTTCATTGATCAAATTCATTAGCACATGCTAAAATAAAACGATTAATAAAAAATAAATCGTTAGAAAGAAGTTAATGTTAGAGATGAGTTTGCAAGCATTAAATACACAAGATTCTTCTGTGATGGCTCAATCCTTGCTTGTCCATGCCTTTTTTGCCGCTTTGCTCGCCCTAGCCTTTATGATCAATCTTTACACCCTTTTTAAAGAAAAGAATTTCATCCAATTGAACAAAAAAATCTATCTTGTCATGCCAGCGATTTACATTCTTTTAAGCATCGCTCTTTTGAGCGGGATTTTTATTTGGGCGATGCAACAATTTGAATTTTCTTTTAGCGCTGTTGTTATGCTTTTAGGGTTGTTGTTGATGCTGATAGCAGAAATCAAACGCCATAAAAGCGTGAAATTCGCTATCACTAAAAAAGAAAGGATGGAAGCGTATATTAAAAAGGCTAAAATCCTGTATTTTTTAGAAACGATTCTTATTGTTGTGTTAATGGGCCTTTGAATGCGTTTTGTCTACCACCCTTTAGCCAAAGAGCCTGTTTTAAAAATAGAAGGCGAGAGTTATACGCATTTATACCGATCAAGGCGTATCAAAAGCGCGAGTCGTTTGGATTTAAGGAATTTAAAAGACGGCTTTTTATACACCTATGAGCATGCAGAAATCACTAAAAAACACGCCCTTTTAAGGCTAGTGGGTGTGCAACCATTAGAGGTTATGGCTAATAAAAAAACGCATTTGATCTTAAGCGTGATTGAAATCAAAAGCATTGAAAAAATCCTACCCTTTTTAAACCAGTTAGGCGTGAGCAAGTTGAGTTTATTCTATGCGGATTTTAGCCAGCGTAATGAAAAAATAGACAGCGCCAAATTAGAGCGCTTCCAAAAGATTCTGATCCATTCTTGCGAGCAATGCGGTCGTAGCGCTTTAATGGAATTGGAAGCGTTTTCAAACACCAAAGAAATGTTAAACGCCTACCCAAAAGCGAGCGTTTTGGATTTTAACGGCGAAATCTTGCCCGCAAGCACGAATTTTGAAAAGGGCGTTATCATAGGACCTGAAGGGGGCTTTAGCGAACAAGAAAAAGGGTATTTTAAAGAGCGTGAAATTTATCGCATCCCATTAGATATGGTGCTAAAATCTGAGAGCGCATGCGTGTTTGTAGCGAGTATTGCGCAAATTTAGGGGGCATTGCAAAAGTTTTAAAAACAAATTCTAAAAACTTAACTTTTTGCTAAAAAACTTCAAGTAAAGCAAAGTTTTAAAATTTAAAATACCCACCCGTAATTAAAAAACACCTTAAAATGGCTGCCCCCTTCATTCACAACAACAGAGTTCGCATAGATGCCATTATTAGAAGCGATTTTAATACCGCTTTGGATTAAAGGAACGCTAATGCCTATGGAATATTTAGAATGCTTGTAGCGGTAATTAAACCCAGTAACTGTATCTAAATTACCGCTTCCTTTGACTTGATTGAAAACATAGTAGCTATTGTATAATCCCCTTAACCCCCCAAACACCCCAAAAGAGGAAGCAAAAACTTTTTTAGTGGGATTGCCTTGCTTTTTATTAGCATAAGTGGTGATGAAATCAAATAACACATCCATTCCCCCACCATAGCTTAATTGCTGGATTTTTTCATCGTTAGCTTGAGCGTAGTTGTATTTGATGATGCCGTAATAGGCTAACCCTATATAGTCATTGAAATAATGTTGGTAGCCTATTTTAACATTAACCCCTAAAATAGGGCTTCTAAAATTCTTACTTGAAGAGCGGTAAGTGGTGGTGGAAGTGGTGGAAAAATTTTGCGCGATCGCGCTGACCATAGAGGTTGCAAAATTTTGCGCGTTCAAACTGGCGTCTAAATAGTTGGCTTGGCTGCTCAAATTAGCGAAATTAATGGGCAGAGCGTTTTGATTGATGAGCTGTTGCCAGACAGCGGTGGTAACGCCTATAAGCCCAGCGGGGACTTGAGCGCAATTCGTATAAATGGAATTGGGGTAATTGCTAGGGAAAGCGGGCTGATTTTTGCCACCAAAACGAGAACACACATCATAGTCGTAACCATCATGGTCTCGCACTTCATGCCCGTTACTGAATTCTAGCTCTTCTTTGCCGTTTTTCTCCACTTCATGCCCGCCCTCACAGCGCACCTCTGGCCCGTTTCCTTCTTGGCATAAACGCACCCTTTGATAAGTCATGTTCCCATTATGCGTATAGCCTAAAGTATGGCCATACTCATGGATAATGTCTCTTAATTCCAAAATAGCCACTTTATTCAAATTTTTACCGAACAATTTTTCAGGATCTAAGGCAAAAGGCGCTATCCCTAAAACACCTTGATTGAAGCCATTATCACCTGGGGCATTAGCGCTACCCAGTTGGGATCCTAGCCCTAAAAACCCCTTAGCCGCATTCAAGAGATTCACCGTAAGCTCATTGGCGACTCTATAACTATTGATAACTTCTTCTGGGGTTAGCGCGTATTTTTCATCTTTAGGATCAACAAGCCCGTTATTAAAGGGATTCACGCATTTGGGGTAATCAATGCCGCACTCTGATGGGCTGTTAGAAAATTGGAAAGGGGCGTTCAAAACGGCTTCTTCCCAAGATTTAGAATCAAACACCGCAATCATGTCTAACATTAAATTGGTCAATTCTTCTGCGGTTTGTGGGGTGAAAGACACCGAAGCGACTTGACAGCTCTTTTTATAACCAGGGCATTCATAATGAGGTTTAGGAGAAGCGAGAGGGCCATTAGGATCGTTGTTGCCGCTAGAAAAGGGGTCTGTATTCTCATAAGTCATTTGAAGATTGGTCGTGATTTGACTGAGCTTTTCAAACAAACTTTGCGTGTTAGCATCAGAAAAGGGGGTGGTAGTGGTTTGGAGTTGTTGGAGGCCATCAGAGTTGAATAATGAATCGTTTGAAAAATTATTAAACAAGCTTGCAGGCAGAATGATTTGAGAATCTTTAGGGATAGTCTCTATCACACCTAAATTAACCACCTTACCTTGAGCGTCTGTATAACTCAGCTCAATATTGTTTAAATTGTAGGGCAGGAAGTTTTGTATCACAACCACGCTGTTATTGCCATAGCCTTCAAACTCGGCATTTTCCTTGTTGTATGCCATCACATACACAGGGCTTTGAGAATAAAAAGTTAAGCCGTTGCCATTGATATTAGCCGCTGTGAATAGCTCAGTCGCTTTTTCTAAAATGGTGTTTTGGAGGATGTAGTATCTCCCATAGACGCTTTGTGGGGTGGCTGTATCGCTTTTGTTTTGTTCTTTGGGTTGTTCTTTAGTTTGGGGGTGGGTTAGGGGGTTTTCATAGATTTTTTGAGTGTTTTGGGTGTTTTGGGTTATTGCTTGTTCTTTAGTTTGCGCGCCTTCTAATAGCCCGGTTTCAAACCCGGCTTCTACAAAAAAGCCGTCTTTTTGGTGTTTTTGAAAGGCTTCTAAAGGGTTGAATAAGCCGATTAAGGATAAACAAATCGTTCTGCTAACGAGTTTTAGCATGGTATTTTCCTAAATTTCCTAAAATGGTTTAGCGTTTTGTTCTCAAAGAGTCTGTAACTCAATAAAACTGAAGTTTCGTATTATAATACATTTTTAAGAAATTGCGGTATTGTTTGTATTAAAAAATAAACAACACCCAAAGGATAAATGCTTTTATCTTTCTTCAAATCACTTCAAAATTTTAGGCAAAGTGATGCCCACTTGCCCTTGATACTTACCGCCCCTGTCTTTATAGCTTTGCTCGCACACTTCATCGCCTTGTAAAAACACCACTTGTGCGATCCCCTCATTGGCATAGACTTTAGCCGGTAAGTTGGTGGTGTTAGAAATTTCAATCGTGATATAGCCTTCAAATTCCGGCTCAAAAGGCGTAACATTCACAATGATCCCGCACCTAGCGTAAGTGCTTTTGCCTAAACAAATCGCTAAGGTGTCTTTAGGCATTTTAAAATACTCTATCGTATGGGCTAGGGCGAACGCGTTAGCGGGCAAGATAAAATACCCTTCTTTACTCGCATCAATTTTGGTTGCGTTGTTAGGGTCAAAGTTTTTAGGGTCAATTAAAGCGTTTTTGTTATCAAAGAGCATGAACTCACTCCCCACTCTAATATCATACCCGTAACTGCTCAAACCATAGCTGATCACATTCTTACCGACTTGCTTTTCGCAAAAAGGGCTAATCATGCCATGCTCTAAACTCATTTTTTTAATCCAAGAATCCGCTTTTAATCCCATACGCACAAAGCCTTTAAAGTTTGTTAATAATTATGTTATTATAACAATAATTTTTTGCTAAAAACGCTTATGGTTAGTAAGATGATGTGTTTGTGGCATATTTTAAAATAATATTAAGGAATAGATCGTTATGAACCTTTCTGAAATTGAAGAGTTGATCAAAGAATTTAAAGCTTCTGATTTAGGGCATTTGAAATTAAAGCATGAGCATTTTGAATTGGTTTTGGATAAAGAATCCGCTTATACGAAGCATAAAAACGCGCTAAATTCAGCCCGTTCTTCAGCCCCCATCCAAGCCCCCATCATGGTAGAAGCGAGCATGCCAAACACTCAAACCCCTGTGCCTATGGTATGCACCCCTATTGTGGATAAAAAAGAAGATTTCGTGCTTTCGCCTATGGTAGGCACTTTTTATCATGCGCCTTCCCCTGGGGCTGAGCCTTATGTCAAAGCGGGCGATACGCTTAAAAAAGGGCAAATTATTGGCATTGTGGAAGCGATGAAAATCATGAATGAAATTGAAGTGGAATACCCTTGTAAGGTGGTTTCTATTGAAGTGGGAGACGCTCAGCCGGTAGAATACGGCACGAAACTCATCAAAGTTGAAAAGCTTTAAAATCCATGAATAAAGAAAACAAAAAGGTGGAAAAAAAAGAGCTTTCGCGCATTTTGATTGCCAATAGAGGCGAGATCGCTTTAAGAGCGATCCAAACCATTCAAGAAATGGGTAAAGAATCCATAGCCATTTATTCTATCGCTGATAAGGACGCCCACTATCTCAATACGGCTAACGCAAAAGTGTGTATAGGGGGGGCAAAATCCAGCGAAAGTTACTTGAATATCCCTGCGATCATTAGTGCGGCGGAATTGTTTGAAGCGGATGCGATTTTCCCCGGGTATGGGTTTTTAAGTGAAAACCAGAATTTTGTAGAGATTTGCTCGCACCATTCTTTGGAATTTATTGGCCCGAGCGCGAAAGTCATGGCCTTAATGAGCGATAAATCCAAAGCCAAAAGCGTGATGAAAGAAGCCGGCATGCCTGTGATTGAGGGTAGTGAAGGGTTGCTTAAAAGCTATCAAGAAGCTGAAGAAATCGCTGATAAAATCGGCTACCCTGTCATCATTAAAGCGGCCGCTGGTGGGGGCGGAAGGGGGATGCGTGTCGTAGAAGATAAATCCAAATTAAAAAACCTTTATTTAGCCGCAGAAACGGAAGCTTTGAGCGCGTTTGGCGATGGGAGCGTGTATTTAGAAAAGTTCATCAACAAGCCTAAGCACATTGAAGTCCAAATTCTAGCCGATAAGCATGGTAATGTCATTCATGTGGGCGAAAGGGATTGCTCGGTGCAAAGACGCCAGCAAAAGCTCATTGAAGAAACCCCGGCAGTGGTTTTAGAAGAGGGCATTCGTAAGCGTTTGCTAGAAACAGCGATCAAGGCCGCTAAATACATCGGCTATGTGGGGGCGGGGACTTTTGAATTTTTGCTCGATTCTAACATGAAAGATTTTTATTTCATGGAGATGAACACTCGTTTGCAAGTGGAACACACCATTAGCGAAATGGTGAGCGGGTTAAACCTCATTGAATGGATGATTAAAATCGCTCAAGGCGAAAAATTGCCCAAGCAAGAAAGCTTTTCTCTCAAAGGGCATGCGATAGAATGCCGAATCACTGCAGAAGATCCTAAAAAATTCTACCCAAGCCCAGGTAAAATCACCGAATGGATCGCCCCTGGTGGGGTGAATGTGCGCCTTGATTCGCACGCGCATGCTAATTATGTCGTGCCTACGCACTATGATTCTATGATTGGCAAGCTCATTGTGTGGGGGGAAAACAGAGAAAGAGCGATCGCTAAGATGAAAAGGGCTTTAAAGGAATTTAAGGTAGAAGGCATTAAAACAACCATTCCTTTCCACCTTGAAATGCTTGAAAATGCGGATTTCAGGCAAGCAAAAATCCACACGAAGTATTTAGAAGAAAATTTTTAAACTTAATTGCAAGGAGATTTTAATGAAGCAAGTGATTAAAAGGGTTCTTAAGGGTTTGTTACCCAATCGGTTTTTAAACGCGTATCGTAATGTTGAAAACTTGGGAGTGATTAAAGAGCAAGTTCGTTCTAATGTTGAAACTTTAGGGATACTTAAAGAGCAAATCAACTCTATAGCCAATCAAGTCAATTCCATTCTTTGGCGAGCTGAAAGGGTAATGTCTATCAATGAATTGTTTGTTGAAACCCCTAAAGAGAAGGTAGAGGGGTTCATCAAGAGCTTACACCCCATCAAAACCGAGCATGAGCTGGTGCGTTGGGGAGACAAGCATGATGGGGGTTATTTGATACCCAATGATTTTGAAGGGATCAAAGCGCTTTTCTCGCCAGGCGTGGGAGGCGTGAGCGCATTTGAAGAAGATTTTTACCGCCATTGCAAGCCCACAAACCCTAACGATATATATATATATATATATGGCAGACAAATCGGTCAATGAGCCGATATTGAATATCCCCAAAGAAAACTACTCCTTTATCAAAAAATTCATCGGTTGTTCCAACGACAAAGACTTCATCACTTTGGACACTTGGGTCAATAACTCTCAAGTGGGCGAAGGGGATTTAATGTTACAAATGGACATTGAAGGGGGCGAATACCTCGCTCTCATCAATGCGAGCGATTCGTTATTGGATCGCTTCAGAATCATTGCTCTAGAGATTCATCGGCTGAAATATTTGTGGGATAACAACTATTTTGAAGTGATCCAGATCGCTATGAATAAGATTTTAAAAACGCATTATTGCGTGCATTTGCACCCCAATAATTGTTGTGCCCCTCACCATCACAATGGGGTAGGTATCGTTGAAGTCATAGAATGCACTTTCATCAGAAAGGATCGGGTAAAACACATCTTGGGCTATTGCGATGAGCTCCCGCATCCATTAGACACGGACAATGTGGTTGAAAACCCCACGCTTATCCTACCCAGAAATTGGTATGGAGGCTGAAAGTCTTTCCACCTTGAAATGCTTGAAAATGCGGATTTCAGGCAAGCAAAAATCCACACGAAGTATTTAGAAGAAAATTTTTAAGTTTTAAGGATTTTCTTAAGCATGATTTAAGGATTTTAAACGATCGGAAAAAATCAGCGTTAAATTTTATGATTTTATAGTAAAGTTTTTTCATGCAAACCTTGTTCAAAGAAGTTACCCCTAAACGCTATGTCAATGGCAATGAGATGAAAGAAAATTCTAGCAATGTTTTAGATCAGTATTTCACTAAGCCTAGTGTGGCTTTAAAATGCTTTCAAAAAGCTTGTGAAGTTATTAAAAAATACGAAAATCTAGATGACTTTATTTTTTTAGAGCCAAGTGCAGGCGATGGGGTGTTTTATGACTTGTTTCCTAAAAATAGACGCATTGGTATAGACATTGAACCCAAAAGAGATGGATTTATTCAATGCGATTTTTTAAATTATAAATTGCCTACGCATCAAAAAGTGATTTGCTTGGGCAACCCTCCTTTTGGGCATCGTGGGGTTATGGCGTTAGAATTTATCAACCATGCTAGAAATTGTGATTTTGTGTGTTTTATCCTACCCATGTTCTTTGAAAGTCAAGGAAAGGGCTCTATTAAGTATCGTGTGAAAGGTTTAAATCTGCTTTATAGCGAACGCTTAGAAAAAAATGCGTTTATAGATTTTAAAAATAAAGAAGTGGATGTGCATTGCGTGTTTCAAATTTGGAGCAAAAAGTATCAAAACAAAAAAAGTGAATTTTCTTGGTATAAGAATCGCCATAAAGAACCCTTTGGCGAGTATATCAAGGTTTTCACAGTTTCATTAGCTAAAAACAGAGAATGCGGTAAAGAGTGGATTTTTAATCAAAAAGCGTCTTTTTACATTTCATCAACTTTTTATAAAAGCACACAAATTGTAGAAAACTTTGAGGAAGTTAAGTATAAATCTGGTATTGCTGTGGTATTTACTAGCGCCAACAAGGCTTTAAACACTAAATTAAAAAAACTATTCAAAGAGATTGATTGGACAAAATACGCAAGTTTAGCGACTAATTCTTGCTATCATTTAGGAAAAAGCCATATTTTTCAAGCCTTATACGATCATTTGGATAGTTTAAAGGATAATTGATGGACTTAGAACAAACTTTTTTAAAAATTATTGAAAAAAAACATGAAGAATTGAATTTAGGACAAGATTACAACGCTATTTTTTCAAAAATTAGAGATTTTGAAGCCAACGCTATAGGGCAGATTGGTGAAGAGTTTTTAAAAAGTGTGCTTAACGCTATAGATGAAGTGATCAATGATGGCATTATTCATGATGAATACGATATTATGACAAAAAGCGGTGTATCCTTTGAAGTTAAAACAGCGCGAAAAGGCAGAACTAACAACACTTTTTCAGTTCAATGGTATAAACCCACGATACAACTATGATTTTTTGATTTGCTTAGGAGTGTGCGAAGACCAATTGCTTTATAGAATTTTTAAAAAGGATGAAATCAATTACATTCATAAAGAAAGAAAATACTTTATGAAACAAAATGAGTTTAAAAAGCAATTGGTGCCAATGAATCCTGATAATCAAGTCAATTATAAGCTCACTCTCAATCTTAAAGAATTGAAAGAAATTACAAATCTCATCAAAGAGTTAGAAAGGGTTTTAGGGTTAGATTAATATTTTTAGATAGAATTGAGTGGATCAAAATGTTTTTAGGAATAGAGTTTGCTTATCTTGTCTTTAAGAAAAACCAATGAAGTGGAGGATAGGATGTCTAAGATTTCAAATCATTATAACCCGTCTTTGATGACGAGGGATTACCACACCCAAAGGGTTAGTTCGCGCACAAGAAAAGAAGAAAATAAGGAAATTCAAAATCTTTCAGAGAGTGATGAAAAAATCAAATTAGCCAAACAAGCCAAGCAGGATAACCTAGCCATAGGGGATTTAGAAAGCCGTCTTAAAAGCTTAAAGGGCATGGATAAAGACGCTAAAGAATTGGTGGGGATTTCTAAAGCTTACGCTCATAATAATGAAAAAGATCGAAGCGATTTTGAGCGTTTCAAAAGCCGTTTAGATAAAGCGATTGATTCTTTCAATCAAAAATCAGGCAATGATAGTTTGAAACTCCCTAACAATATTGATATTGATGACACGAAAGCTTTGGAAAAATTTTCCAAATCATTAGAAAGTGAGAAAGAAAGCATTCAAAATTCTTTGCACCAGTGGAAAAAACAGCTCGCTGAAACGAATCATTTAAACAAGGAATACAACACCTTAGATAAAACAAGACTGAACGCTCAAAAATTCCAAGATGTCCATGACACAAGCAAGATCACCCCATCTCGCTTGCAAGACTTGCTCGCTTGAAAGAGTTTGCTTATAGCGAGCCTTGTTTAGACGAAGAAGATAAAAAGGCTGTTTTAGAGGTTTTAAATTCCAAACAGCTCACGCAAGGCAAACGCTCTCTGTTATTTGAAGAAGCTTTGTGCGAGTTTTTGGGCGTTAAGCATGCGTTAGCGTTTAATAGCGCGACTTCAGCCCTTTTAACGCTTTATAGGAGTTTTAGCGAATTTAGTGCTGATCGTAATGAAATAATCACCACCCCTATAAGCTTTGTAGCGACGGCTAACATGCTCTTAGAGAGCGGTTATAAACCCGTATTTGCCGAAGTTAAAAACGATGGCAATATAGACGAATTGGCCCTAGAAAAGCTCATTACTAAAAAAACCAAAGCCATAGTGAGCGTGGATTATGCCGGTAAAAGCGTGGAAGTAGAAAGCGTTCAAAAGCTTTGCAAAAAGCATTCTTTGAGTTTTCTTTCTGACAGCTCGCATGCTCTAGGGAGCGAGTATCAAAACAAAAAAGTAGGAGGCTTTGCGTTAGCGAGCGTGTTCAGTTTCCATGCCATTAAGCCTATCACTACGGCTGAGGGGGGAGCGGTCGTTACTAACGATAGCGAATTATATGAAAAAATGAAATCGTTTCGCTCTCATGGCATGCTCAAAAAAGATTTTTTTGAAGGCGAAGTCAAAAGCGTAGGGTATAATTTCCGTTTGAATGAAATCCAAAGCGCTTTGGGTTTGAGCCAGCTTAAAAAAGCCCCCCTTTTAATGCAAAAAAGAGAAGAAGCCGCTCTAACCTATGACAGGATTTTTAAAGATAACCCTTATTTCACCCCTTTACACCCCTTGTTAAAACACCAAAGCTCTAACCACCTTTACCCTATTTTAATGCGCCAAAAATTTTTTACATGCAAAAAACTCATTTTAGAAAGTTTGCACAAGCTTGGCATTTTAGCCCAAGTGCATTACAAGCCTATTTATCAATACCAATTGTATCAACAGCTCTTTAACACAGCCCCATTAAAAAGCGCAGAGGATTTTTATCGCGCTGAAATTTCCTTACCTTGTCATGCGAATTTAAATTTAGAGAGCGTTCAAAACATCGCTCATAGCGTTTTAAAAACTTTTGAGAGTTTTAAAATAGATTGAGTTTCATTTAGGGCTTCAAATTTTAATCATTAAGAATGGTGCGGAAGAAAGGAATCGAACCTTCATGCCTTGCGGCGCTAGATCCTAAGTCTAGTGCGTCTACCAATTTCGCCACTTCCGCACACCGCACGCCATCGCATGCTAAGAAGTAGAAAATAAAGAAGCAGTATTTTAGCTTTTTAATCCTTTAAAAATACTGAAAAATTGAAGTTTTTTATAAATTTAGAGTTTTTTCTGGCTTTTAGGGGGTTTTAAATTCTTTTAAGGTATTCTAACAAGACTATATCATTAGATAGTTTTAAGGAAATTAAGGAACACAATGGAAGTTTCACGCAAGAAAATTTACAACCCCGATTCTACAGAAAGTGTGAATGAAAGAAAGATTTTTGGGGGCAATCCTACAAGCATGTTTGATTTGAATAAGATCAAGTATCAATGGGCGGATCATTTGTGGAAAACGATGCTCGCTAACACTTGGTTTGCTGAAGAAGTGAGCATGAACGATGACAAAAGGGATTATTTGAAATTAAGCGCAGAAGAAAAGATCGGTTATGACAGAGCTTTAGCGCAACTCATTTTTATGGATAGCTTGCAAACCAATAATTTAATTGACAATGTCAATCCCTTCATCACCAGTCCCGAAATCAATTTGTGTTTGGTGCGCCAAGCTTATGAAGAAGCCTTACACAGCCATGCGTATGCGGTGATGGTAGAAAGCATTAGCGCGAATACTGAAGAAATTTATGACATGTGGCGTAACGATATGCAATTAAAAAGCAAGAACGATTATATCGCGCAAGTGTATATGGAATTAGCCAAAAACCCCACAGAAGAAAACATCCTCAAAGCGCTTTTTGCTAACCAGATTTTAGAGGGGATTTATTTTTATAGCGGGTTTAGCTATTTTTACACGCTGGCTAGGAGCGGTAAAATGCTAGGATCAGCGCAAATGATTCGTTTTATCCAAAGAGATGAGGTAACGCATTTGATTTTATTCCAAAACATGATCAACGCTTTAAGGAATGAAAGAGCGGATCTATTCACGCCGCAATTGATTAATGAGGTCATAGAGATGTTTAAAAAAGCGGTAGAAATTGAAGCCTCATGGGGGGATTATATCACGCAAGGCAAGATTTTAGGGCTAACTTCAAGCCTGATTGAGCAATACATCCAGTTTTTGGCAGATAGCCGTTTGAGTAAGGTGGGTATCGCTAAAGTTTATGGCGTCCAGCACCCCATTAAATGGGTAGAGAGCTTTTCAAGTTTCAATGAGCAACGCTCCAATTTCTTTGAAGCTAGGGTGAGCAATTACGCTAAAGGGAGCGTGAGTTTTGATGACTTTTAAGGGGCTTGTTTGAATAGTATCAAAAACCATTTGATGTGTGAAGAAATCCATAAGCGTTTCAATTTACACCCTAAAGTGAGAAAAGCTATGGAGAGCATTGAAAGGGAGGTTTTTGTGCCAGCCCCTTTCAAGCATTTTGCCTACACTTTAAACGCGCTTTCTATGCAAGCGCAACAATACATTTCTTCGCCCCTAACCGTGGCCAAAATGACGCAATATTTAGAAATCGATCATGTGGATAGCGTGCTAGAAATTGGCTGCGGGAGCGGCTATCAAGCGGCGGTGCTGTCTCAAATTTTCAGGCGCGTTTTCAGCATTGAAAGGATTGAAAGCCTGTATATAGAAGCGCGTTTGCGCCTTAAAACTCTCGGTTTAGACAATGTTCATGTCAAATTCGCTGATGGGAATAAGGGCTGGGAGCGATACGCCCCCTATGATAGGATTTTATTCTCTGCTTGCGCTAAAAATATCCCCCAAGCGCTTATTGATCAGCTTGAAGAAGGCGGGATATTAGTTGCGCCCATTCAAGAAAACAACGAGCAAGTGATCAAACGATTTGTGAAACAAAATAACGCTTTGCGCGTCCAAAAAGTGTTAGAAAAATGCTTGTTTGTGCCTGTTGTAGATGGGGTGCAATAAAGAGTGAAAAAAGATTAAAGCATGGTTAAACACTATCTTTTCATGGCGGTTTCGCAGGTCTTTTTCTCCTTCTTTTTAGTGCTGTTTTTTATCTCTTCCATTGTGTTATTAATCAGTATTGCAAGCGTAACGCTCGTGATTAAGGTGAGCTTTTTGGATCTGGTGCAACTCTTTTTGTATTCCTTGCCAGGAACCATTTTTTTTATTTTGCCGATCACTTTTTTTGCGGCTTGCGCTTTAGGGCTTTCAAGGCTTAGCTATGACCATGAATTGTTAGTCTTTTTCTCTTTAGGGGTTTCGCCTAAAAAAATGACTAAAGCGTTTGTGCCTTTAAGTTTGTTAGTGAGCGCGATTTTATTAGCGTTTTCCCTCATTTTAATCCCCACCTCTAAGAGCGCTTATTACGGGTTTTTGCGTCAAAAAAAGGACAAGATTGACATTAACATCAGAGCGGGTGAATTCGGGCAAAAATTAGGCGATTGGCTCGTGTATGTGGATAAGACTGAAAACAATTCCTATGATAATTTGGTGCTTTTTTCTAATAAAAGCCTCTCTCAAGAAAGCTTTATTCTGGCTCAAAAAGGCAATATCAACAATCAAAACGGCGTGTTTGAATTGAATTTGTATAACGGGCATGCGTATTTCACTCAAGGCGATAAAATGCGTAAGGTTGATTTTGAAGAATTGCATTTGCGCAACAAGCTCAAGTCTTTCAATTCTAATGATGCGGCCTATTTGCAAGGCACGGATTATTTGGGTTATTGGAAAAAAGCCTTTGGTAAAAACGCTAATAAAAATCAAAAACGCCGTTTTTCTCAAGCGATTTTAGTTTCATTGTTCCCTTTAGCGAGCGTGTTTTTAATCCCCTTATTTGGCATCGCCAACCCACGATTCAAAACGAATTGGAGTTATTTTTATGTCCTTGGAGCAGTTGGGGTTTATTTTTTAATGGTGCATGTGATTTCTACGGATTTGTTTTTAATGACCTTTTTCTTCCCCTTTATTTGGGCGTTTGTCTCTTATTTGTTGTTTAGAAAATTCATTTTAAAGCGTTATTAAATGCGTTGTTTTAAGGCTACTATCGCTTATGATGGGGCGTATTTTTTAGGCTATGCCAAACAGCCTAACAAACTCGGCGTTCAAGATAAGATAGAGAACGCTTTAAATGCACTAGGGATTAAAAGCGTTGTAATCGCAGCCGGGCGCACGGATAAAGGCGTGCATGCCAACAACCAAGTTTTGTCTTTTTACGCTCCAAAACACTGGAATGCCGCTAAATTATTTTATCATCTAGCCCCTAAACTCGCCCCGCATGTTGTCTTAAAAAAGCTAGAAGAAAAAAACTTCCATGCGCGTTTTGACGCTCAAAAAAGAGCGTATCGTTACCTTTTAACGAAGAATTTAAAAACGCCTTTTTTAGCGCCTTATATCGCTTGTGGGGATTATGGATCACTGGATGCATTAAACACCGCTTTAAAGCAATTCACAGGCAAGCATGATTTTTCCATGTTTAAAAAAGAAGGCGGGGCTACAACCAATCCTAAACGCGCTATTTTTAACGCTTTTGCTTATAAAACCTTTATCATAGGGCATGAGTGCGTGGTGTTTAAAATCATTGGCGATGCGTTTTTGCGCTCTAGCGTGCGTTTGATCATTCAAGCGTGCGTTCAATACTCCTTAGAAAAAATCACGCTCGCTGAAATTCAAGCGCAAATCCACAACATCAAAGCCACTATAAGAACGCCCATAATGGCTAATGGCTTGTATTTGCACAGGGTGTATTATTGAAATCTCAAAAGGTGTTCTTCCCAATCTAGAGCGCTTTTGATAATAGTGTCTAGGTTGTTATAAAGGGGTTTGAAAGGGGTGTTTTGTAAGATTTTAGCGTTATTGGCAATAAGGCTTGCTGGATCGCCCTGTCGTTTGTCTAAAATTTCCACTAAAAAATCGTTGTTTGAGATTTCTTTAACCTTTTCTACCACTTCTTTCACGCTATGGCCTTGATTGTAGCCGACATTATAGATCTCGCTCTTATTTTTTTCTAAAAGGGTTTGATAGCTCGCTAAATGCGCGTTAGCCAAATCATCTACATGGATATAGTCCCTAATGCAAGTGCCATCTCTTGTGGGGTAGTTAGTGCCAAAAATCCCCATTTTTTTCCTTTTCCCCACCGCGCATTCGCATGCGATTTTGATTAAATGTGTGGCGTTGAGCGTGCGTTGGCCTAAAGTGTAGGGGGTGGTATAATCATTGTGCATGCATGCCCCAGCCACATTGAAATAGCGCAAGATAACGCAATTGAAATCCGCTACTTTAGAAGTGTCTAACAAAATCCTTTCGCTCATCATTTTAGACGCTCCATAAGGATTAATGGGGTTTAAGGGGCTTTCTTCATTCAAGCTAAAATCAGACTCGCCATAAACCACGGCCGTAGAAGAAAAAATAAAACGCTTGATTGCATGCTTTAAACAAAGTTTGACAAGCTCTAAAGTGTTGAGCGTGTTGTTGGTGTAGTATTCTAAAGGCAAGCGCGTGGATTCTTCTACTGAGATTTTAGCCCCAAAGTGCAAGATGGCTTCAATGGGATCTTTTAGCTGCTGCTTATTCAAAAATGCATCCAATTTTTGCGTTTCATTCAAATTGGCTTGAACAAACACAACCCTATTAGGGTAATAATGCTCTAACGCTTTGAGATGCTCTAAAAAACCGGTGCTGAGATCATCTACAATGACGATGTTTTCTTTGGTTTTTTCTAAAAACGCCCTTGCGGTATGCGATCCTATATACCCGCACGCCCCTGTGAATAATAATGCCATAAAAACCCCTTTTGAAATGAAAAAATAACGAGTATTATAACATCTTAATCCCATTTATTATTTAAGGATTTTTTAAGAAAGTTTAACCTATAATTTCATCTTTATTGGCTTTAAAGGGCTTATAGCTCAGGTGGTTAGAGCGCACCCCTGATAAGGGTGAGGTCGGAGGTTCAACTCCTCCTAAGCCCACCATTTTTACAACCTTTGGGGAATTAGCTCAGCTGGGAGAGCGCCTGCTTTGCACGCAGGAGGTCAGCGGTTCGATCCCGCTATTCTCCACCATTGTATTCCTCTTTTTTGATACAACTCTTTTCATCAATCGTGTTAATCATGTTTGTTTAGGAAATTCTTGAGCGATTAGATTATCCTTTTTAACACCGCAAGTCTTTTTAATTAAAATTCAAAGATCAAGTTGGATTGAGTTTTTTAGATTTTTGTTTGCTTTGTTCTTTATATTGCACAAAATCTCTTTTGCTTTGTAATCTTTCGCTTTCTATCTTTGGCGGCTTTATCGGCTTATATTTGTTCTAGGGGGCTTAAAATTTTAGGGTTTTGGGTTTTTCAATGATTGTAAGCGTGTTGTTACTAAATTGTGGGTTTTGAGCGCTCAATTCTTTATTATCTCAATTCAAGCCTTCCGTTAAGGCTTTAAAAAATATTAGAAACCATGACAAAACAAGCTAATATATTCCATTCAATTTATTTCAAGGACAAACAAACATGAAAAAATTTCTTTATACCATACTCGCGCTTCTTTTAATCGGCCTTTTAACGGCCTATCTTATCCTTTTTACAGAATGGGGGAATAAAATCATCGCTTCGTATATAGAGAAAAAAATCAACCCGAACGAGCGTTATTTGAGCGTTAAAACCTTTAAATTGAGATTCAACTCTTTGGATTTTAAAGCTCAAGCCAACGACGATTCCACGCTCATTCTTAAGGGGGATTTTTCACTTTTAACGCAAAGCGTAAATTTGGATTACCATATAGATATTAAAAATTTACGCTCTTTCAAGGATTTGATACCCTACCCTTTAAGGGGGGCTATTGTTACTTCTGGGAACATTAAAGGGCATAGAAAAGCCCTTGTGATTCAAGGCGTCTCTAATGCGGCTCAATCCCACACTGCCTACAACGCCCTTTTAGATGATTTCAAGCTTTCTCACTTAAGTTTGAACGCAAAAGACGCCAATTTAGAAGCTTTGCTTTATTTAATCAACCGCCCCGCTTATGCGAACGCAAAAGTGTCCTTACAAGCGGATTTTAACTCTCTAAAGCCCTTAGAAGGGCATTTGATCCTAACAGCTAATAACGCTTTAATCAATAACGCCCTAATCAATCAAATCTTTCATTTAAACCTTAAAGACACGCTCGTTTTCAACCTCTCGCACTCAAGCGATTTTAAAGAAAACAAAGCCATCAGCGATACCACCCTAACTAGCCCTTTAGTTAATTTCACAGCCCTAAAAAGCGAATATTCTTTCCCTACTTTAAAACTCAACGCCCCCTACACTTTAGAAATACCCCATCTAGCCAAACTCCAAAACATGATCAACCACCCCCTAAAAGGGAGCTTGACTTTAAAAGGTGCTATAGAGCAAAGCCCCAAACTCTTAAAAGTCAATGGCCATTCAAATTTACTAGACGGTGCGCTAGACTTCACGCTTTTAAATAAAGATTTGAAAGCCCGTTTTTCCAATATTTCCACTTTAAAAGCCTTAGAATTATTCCATTACCCTAAATTTTTCCAATCCATTGCAGACGCTAACTTGGATTATGACCTTATCGCTAAGCAAGGCGTATTGAAAGCCAATCTCAAAAACGCAAGATTCCTCAAAAATGCATTCAGCGATTTCCTCTATTCCATTTCTCGTTTTGATATTACTAAAGAAATTTATCACGATGCCAATCTGGTAAGCCAAATCAACCAGCAACGCCTGCTCTCTGATTTGAGTTTAAAAAGCCCCAAAACCCAATTGAAAATCCATAACGGCTTGTTGGATTTAAGCACCAAACAAATGGACATGCTCATGGATGCAGAAATTTTAAAATTCATCTTTAAAATGAAACTTCAAGGTAACATGCACCAGCCAAAATTTTCCCTCATTTTAAACGAAAAAGCCATCCAACAAAACCTACAACAAGGCTTGAAAGAAATCTTAAAAAATGACACCCTTAAAAAAGGTTTAGATCATTTGCTTAAAGATGATAAGCTCAAAGAAAAGCTTGAAAAAGGGCTTAAGGGGCTTTTTTAAAATTTTAAAGGACAGAAATGGCGCACATTTTAGTTAGCGGGGCGACTTCAGGGTTTGGGTTAGAAATCGCTAAGGCGTTTTTACAAAAAAACCATGTGGTTTTTGGCACAGGGAGGCGAAAAAAGAATTTGCAAGAATTGCAGCTCGCTTACCCCAAACATTTCATTCCCCTGTGTTTTGATCTTCAAAACAAGCTTGAAACTAAGCGGGCGATAGAGGCTATTTTTTCCATGACGGATCGCATTGACGCTTTAATCAATAACGCCGGCTTAGCGCTAGGCTTGAACAAGGCTTATGAATGCGAGTTAGACGACTGGGAAATCATGATAGACACGAATATCAAGGGGTTGTTGCATCTCACTCGTTTGATCTTGCCCTCTATGATAGAGCATGACCAAGGGACTATCATCAATCTTGGTTCTATCGCTGGCACTTACGCCTATCCTGGAGGGAATGTCTATGGAGCGAGCAAGGCGTTTGTGAAACAATTTTCTTTAAACTTGCGAGCGGATTTGGCTGGCACTAACATTAGAGTGAGTAATGTTGAACCTGGTTTGTGCGGCGAAACCGAATTCAGCATGGTGCGTTTTAAGGGCGATAAAATCAAAGCCCAATCCGTCTATGAAAATACCCTTTACCTTAAGCCACAAGATATTGCTAACATCGTGCTATGGATTTACGAACAACCCTCGCATGTCAATATCAACCGCATAGAAATCATGCCCACAAGCCAAACTTTCGCTCCCCTACCCACCCATAAAAACCCTTAAGGGGTTTAAAAATAAAGGCTTTGTTTTGGTTAAATATTGATCTTAAAATCTAAAAAATACTAAAAAGCGTTTTTTAAACAAACCATAAAAGAGCTTGACGCTAGCCAAGCAATAGTTTTTTGAAGCGATCTTATAGGGGCTGTGGGGTTTTTAGTTTGCAGGAGAGAGTTATTTCAAAATACCCCCTATCCCCTTTAAAAATGAGTTTTACCATAAAATAAAATTTAAAACGATAAAACAAAAAATAAAACAATAAGAAAGATTGAAATCAGCTAAACGAAAGCCGTTTAGCCTAGCTTTGTTAGGGCTAAACTTTTATTTTAAATGGTTGAGAAAATCGCATACCTTTTCATCTCCTAATTTGCAACTCTTTCTAAAGTTTTCTATCGCTTGCTCTTTATCTTTTGCTATGCCTATGCCATCGTATTGCATCAATCCTAAGCAGAACACCCATCACCATCATTCAATTCGCATGCCTTAGAATAACGAGCGAGAGCCTCTTTAAAATTCTTCGCTACGCCATCGCCACGACGATATATATTCCCCGCATTAAAGCATCCAGAACCATCATTCAATTCGCATGCTTTAAAGTAAAGCTGAGCGGCCTTTTTCAAATCCTTTCCCACTCCATGCCCATTATCATAAAGCACCCCTAAATTAAAACACCCCACACCATCTTTCAAATCGCAAGCTTTTTCAAAATATTTCTTAGCTTGAGTGAAATCTTGCTTACTGTAACTATTTCTACCCAAATCAACAAGCTTTTTAGCATTTGGCTCTGCCATTAACCCCCCCTAAACACAATGCACCCAAACATAAGACCCTAAAAAGGGCTTTTTTGACATTTTTTAGCATGACACTTCTCCTATTCAAAATTTTATTATAGCCAGAAAGATTAGCTTGTGGGGTCTATGCGTTCATCAAAATCTTAAAAAGCATAAAAACCAATCAAACAAAAGCCACTGATCAAGCCTTATTCAAACTAAACTTTGATTTTGAGCTGTTTGAGAATATCGCATGCCCCTTTAGCGCCTAATTTACAGCCTTTTTTAAAGTTTTCTATGGCTTGCTTTTCATTTCTTGCTATACCTTCGCCATTGTATTGCATGGCCCCTAAATTGAAACACCCTCCGCCATTTTCCAACTCGCATGCCTTAGAATAACGAGCGAGAGCCTCTTTAAAATTCTTCGCCGCGCCTTCGCCATGATGATACATGTTCCCTGCGTTAAAGCACCCTGGGCTGTCTTTTAAATCGCAAGCTTTGTCATACGAAGCGAGCGCCTTTTTCAAATCCTTAGGCGTGCCTCTGCCTGCATCATACAAGCTCCCTAATATCGTGCAACCATCGCCATCGTTCAAATCGCACGCTTTAGTGAAATACTCCACCGCTTTTTTAAAATCCCTAGTTACCACTTTACCATCATGATAGATCCCCCCTAAGCTCGCGCACCCTTCAGCGTATTTCAAATCGCACGCTTTAGAGTAGTATTGCAAGGCTTTGTTGGTGTTTTGGGACACGCCTTGCCCGCTATAATATAAATTCCCTAGCAAATGACACCCATTACTGTAATTTAAATCGCAAGCTTTAGCGTAAAAGGAAGCGGCTTTTTTCAAGTTTTTTTCCACCCCATGCCCTTGATAATAAAGCACCCCTAAATTAAAACACCCGCTATTTTCTTTCAGATCGCAAGCTTTTTCAAAATATTTCTTAGCCTGAGTGAAATCCTGCTCTTTGTAGCTCTTTGCCCCCAAACCGACAAGCTCTTTAGGGTCTTGCTCTGCCATTAGCCCCCCTAAACACAACGCACCCAAACACAAAACCCTAAAAAGGGATTTTTTGACATTTTCTAACATGATGTATCTCCTTATTAAAAATTTTATTATAGTGTTATTAAGCAAATACAAAACGCCATGATCTCTTTGTTATCTTAAAGCTAACGCCCGCTTGCAAATTTCTGTGATTTTATCCCACTCTTTGTTTTGAATTAAATCTTTAGGGGTGAGCCAGCTCCCCCCCACGCACACAACGTTTTCTAAAGCCAAATAAGAACGCATGTTATCCACGCTAACCCCCCCAGTGGGGCAAAATTTCACTCCTTTAAAAGGGCCGTTAAAAGCGTTTAAAAGCTTAACGCCCCCGCAATACTCTGCCGGGAAAAATTTCAAGGCGTTATAGCCCAATTCTAAAGCCTGCATGACTTCACTGCTGCTAGAAACCCCAGGTATTAAAGGCATGTCTTTTTTCTTTGCGTGTTCTAAAAGCTTTATCGTAAGACCCGGGCTAATCAAAAACTCTGCCCCCCTATTTTGAGCCTGCTCTAATTGAGTGAGATTGAGTATCGTGCCAGCACCCACGCGCATTTTTGGCACATTCTTAGCGATAAGCTCTATGGCTTCTAAAGCACAACTGGAGCGCAAAGTTACTTCTATGATTGGAATACCCCCCTCTATCAGGCTTTGCGCTAAAGGCACAGCGTCTTTTATATTCTCAATCACTACCACAGGGACAATGGGGCTGATTTGTAAAATCTCTATTATTTTATCTTGCATTTTATCTCCTTTATATTTTTATACCTTTATGCCAAAACTCATGCCGCCCTCTTCAGCGGTATTGACATTCAATCTCAAGCTTGTAAACAATTCCCTACCCAACCCAAAACTCGGCTTTTCTAAATTTTCTAAGGTTTCTAAAAACAAAGGGTTGATCCCTCTATTTTCAAAATCCTTTTCAAGCACGTTCAAAGCGTTATTAGGAGCGTCTAATTCTATCCAATCGCCATCTTTAATCTTAATGATCGCCCCGTTTAACGCTCCCTCAGGGCTTAAATGGATCGCGCTAGGCACTTTCCCGCTCGCCCCGCTCATGCGCCCATCCGTAACCAGCGCGACCTTATAGCCCATATCCTGTAAAGCCCCTAAATTCGTGGTGAGTTTGTGCAATTCTGGCATGCCGTTAGACTTGGGCCCTTGGAAAGGCAAGACAGCGACAAAATCCCTTTCTAATTCTTTATTTTTAAAGCGTTCTAAAAATTCGCTTTGGGTTTTAAAAACAATCGCTCTGGCCTTGACTTTCCTATGCTCATCTTTAATGGCTGAGATTTTAATCACGGCCCGCCCCAAATTACCTTTTAAAATTTTAAGCCCCCCATTAGCGGCAAAAGGCTCACTAACAGGGCGTAAAATGTCCGTATTCAGGCTATGACTAACAGCGTCTTTATACACCAAGTGGCCGTTTTCTAAAAAGGGGGTTTTGGTGTAATTTTGCATGCCTTTTTGCGTTTCTGTATCCATAATCGTATGAGTGTCCTCAAATAAAAGCCCCTCTTTTAGCAATTCTTTGATCACAAACGCTAAGCCCCCACACGCTTCAAAAGCGTTCACATCCGCTGATCCGTTAGGATAGACTTTAGCTAAAAGGGGTATGAGGTTAGAAACGGCGTCAAAATCGTCCCAACTGAGAATCACCCCACAAGATCTAGCGATAGCGATCAAATGCAAAGTGTGGTTAGTAGAACCCCCTGTTGCCATTAAGCCTATAAGAGCGTTAAGAATGCTTTTTTCATCAATGAGTTTGGCTAAAGGCAGGACTTTCCCGCTCGCTAATCTTTTAGCGCTCTCTTCTACCAAAACCTTTCGTAAGGGGTTGTTAGGGTTGATAAAACTAGAATTAGCCACATGCAACCCCATAAACTCCATCATCATTTGATTGGAATTAGCCGTGCCATAAAAAGTGCAAGTGCCCACGTCATGATAGCTTTGCATTTCCACTTTTAAAAGCTCTTCTCTGTTGATCTTTCCCATTGCAAAATCTTGGCGCGCTTTGGCTTTTTTGTAATTTTCTATCCCGCTCACCATAGGCCCGCTTGGCACAAACACGCTCGCTAAATTCCCAAAGCTTAACGCTCCTATGAGCAAGCCTGGCACGATTTTATCGCACACGCCTAAAAAAAACGCCCCGTCAAAAACATTATGGCTTAACCCTACGGCGGTGCTTAATGCGATCACATCTCTACTAAACAAGCTCAATTCCATGCCCTCATAACCCTGCGTGATACCATCACACATCGCTGGCACCCCACTAGCGACGCTCGCATAAGCGTTATGCTCTTGCAATTCTTTTTTAATCCAATCAGGGTAATTTTTAAAAGGTTGGTGGGCTGAAAGCATGTCATTATAAGCCGTGATAATCGCAAAATGCTTTCTTTTATGCGAACCTAAAGGCATTTTTAAATGCTCTGGCATGCTCGCTGTAACATGCGCAATATTCGCGCAACCCAAACTCTCAATCTTGGGCTGGTTTTTGGGGTTAAAGATATTTTCTAAATAAAGCTCTCTGGTTTTTTTGCTACGCTCTGTAATTTTTTCTTTGATTTGTTCTAAAGAATGCTTAGGCATGAACACCCCTTCAATTAAGATTTAATATATAATAATAACTCAAAAACACTCTAAAAGGGTTATTGATGTTAGATTTTGATTTGGTTCTTTTTGGTGCGACTGGGGATTTAGCCATGCGAAAGCTCTTTGTTTCGCTCTATGAAATTTATACCCATTATGGTTTTAAAAAAGATTCTAAGATTATCGCATCTGGGCGTAAGGAGCTATCCAATGAAGAATTTTTAGCGCTTCTTTGCGAAAAGACACAACTGCATTCAAGAGAAAAGGGTGAGGAATTTTTAACCCATATCAGTTATTTTTGCGTTCGTTTGGATAACCCTAAAGACTTTGAAGAATTGAGTAAAATCGCTACAAAAAATAAACCCTTGATTTTCTACTTTTCTATCTCCCCTAGTTTTTTTGCAACGACCGCCCAACATCTCGCCAAAAATGCACTCAATCACGCCAATACGCGCTTGATTTTAGAAAAGCCTTTAGGGCATGATTTAAAGACTTGTAAGGAGATTTTCCAAAGCATTAGCGCTTTTTTTAAAGAAGAACAAATCTTTAGAATCGATCATTATTTAGGGAAAAAGGGCGTTCAAAATATCCTTGAATTGCGCTTAAATAACCCTATCTTAAATATTTTATGGAATCAAATCAGCGCGGTTGAAATCTGCGTGTATGAGACTTTAGGGGTGGAAGAAAGGGGCGAATTTTACGATAAAATCGGGGCTTTAAGGGATATGGTTCAAAACCATCTCTTGCAAGTTTTATCCCTTATCGCTACAGATTTACCCAACGATTTAAAGGATTTGAGGAAAGAAAAAATCAAAGTTTTAAAAACCTTACAACCCCCTAAAGACTTTAAAAAACAAGTGATCCGCGCCCAATATCAAGGCTATAGAGATGAAAATAAGGTCCATAAAGAGAGCCAAACAGAAACTTTTGTCGCTATTAAAGCCTTTTTGGATACGCCTAAATTTAAAGGCGTGCCTTTCTACCTTAAACACGCTAAAAAAATGCCCCGCAACCAAGCGAGCGCAAAAATCCATTTTAATGCAATCAATACGCTAGAATTTTTCCTCTCTCAAGATAAAATCACCCTCACCCTACAAGATCATCAAAACCCCCTTATTTTAGAAACCCACCACAAACAAGAATTTTTGCAGCCCTACGCTAAATTGCTCTATGATGCGATACAAAATAACCACAATAATTTCGCCCACCAGTTGGAATTGGAAGCGTCATGGGTTTTTATTGACACGCTCATAGAAGGTTTTATGAATAACGCCACGCCCTTATATTCCTATGAAAGCCATAACCTAAACGAATCAGAATTTTTAAAACCACTCTATCAATGAAAGGGATTTCATGGGTTATCAATTGTTTGAATTTGAAAATTTGAAAGATTGCCACAAGGCTTTAACAGAGCGTTTTAAAGAATTTTTTAACACCGCCTTAAAAAAGCACCATCAAGTTTCTATCGCTTTTTCTGGAGGCCGTTCACCCATTGGTTTGTTGCAAAAATTGAGCGTTTTAGATCTCAAATGGCATGCGTGTTTAGTCAGTTTAGTGGATGAACGCATTATAGACACAAGCCACAAGGATAGCAACACCAAATTATTGCACGACTACTTGTTGCAAAATAACGCCTTAAAAGCTTCTTTCATCCCGCTTTTGCCCAAAAAGATTTCTGGCGATACAAACGCGCTTTTTCATTTTGCTAACCAGTATTTCAAACAGCCCCATTTAGCCATTTTGGGCATGGGGACTGACGGGCATACGGCTAGCCTTTTTCCTGAAACGAGCGCTTTTTTAAACGAAGAAAAAGAAAATATCGTTTTGACTAAGCCAATTAACGCTCCTTATGAGCGCTTGAGCATGTCTGTTAACGCCTTAGAAAATTGCGAAAAACTTTTCTTAAGCATTAGTGGGGTAGAAAAAAGGGAGGTTTTAGAAAAGGCTTTAAAAGAAACCGCCCCCTATTCTCTGCCAATTGCCCGGATTTTACATTCTAAAAAAGTTACCACGGAGGTGTTTTATGCCAAAAACTGAAACTTACCCAAGACTCTTAGCCGATATTGGCGGCACAAATGCGCGTTTTGGTTTGGAAGTCGCCCCACGACAGATTGAATGCGTTGAAGTCTTGAGGTGCGAAGATTTTGAAAGCTTGAGCGATGCGGTGCGATTTTACCTTTCTAAATGCAAAGAAAGCCTTAAACTGCGCCCTATTTATGGCTCTTTTGCTGTGGCTACGCCCATCATGGGGGATTTTGTCCAAATGACTAACAACCACTGGACTTTTTCTATTGAAACGACACGGCAATGTTTGAATTTAAAAAAACTGCTTGTCATCAATGATTTTGTCGCGCAAGCCTATGCCATTAGTGCGATGCAAGAAAACGATCTGGCCCAAATAGGCGGGATTAAGTGCGAGATCAACGCCCCTAAAGCGATTTTAGGGCCAGGAACCGGGCTTGGGGTAAGCACTCTTATCCAAAACAGCGATGGCTCTTTGAAAGTCTTGCCCGGTGAAGGGGGGCATGTGAGCTTTGCCCCTTTTGATGATTTAGAAATTTTAGTGTGGCAATACGCCCGCTCTAAATTCAACCATGTGAGCGCGGAAAGGTTTTTGAGCGGTAGCGGCTTGGTGCTGATTTATGAAGCTTTATCCAAACGCAAAGGCTTAGAAAAAGTAGCGAAATTGAGCAAGGCTGAATTAACCCCACAAATCATTAGCGAACGCGCTTTGAATGGGGATTACCCTATATGCCGATTGACCTTGGACACTTTTTGCTCCATGCTAGGCACGCTCGCTGCTGATGTGGCTCTCACTTTGGGGGCTAGAGGGGGCGTGTATTTGTGTGGGGGAATTATCCCACGATTCATTGATTATTTTAAAACTTCGCCCTTTAGAGTGCGTTTTGAAACGAAGGGGCGCATGGGAGCGTTTTTAGCTTCTATCCCTGTGCATGTCGTGATGAAAAAAACTCCCGGACTTGATGGGGCGGGCATTGCGTTAGAAAATTATTTACTGCATGATAGAATTTAGCAAATAGTAGCGCTTTAAGATAAAAGCGATTAGCGCAAGGGGTGCGTTTAAGCGCGCCAAACAACGCTACCATATAACCAATAACTATCAAATTAGTTAAACCTATAGAAACATAAGCAAACCACAAAAACGATACAATAGCGGTATTTTAATGAAACAAGGAGTTTTAATGAGAGTTCCATCTAAAGGTTTTGCTATTTTTTCTAAAGACGGGCATTTCAAACCCCATGACTTTAGCCGTCATGCTGTAGGCCCTAAAGATGTGCTGATTGACATTCTTTATGCAGGGATTTGCCATAGCGATATTCATAGCGCTTATAGCGAATGGAAAGAAGGCATTTATCCCATGGTTCCTGGGCATGAAATTGCTGGGGTCATCAAAGAAGTGGGTAAGGAAGTTAAGAAATTTAAGGTTGGCGATGTGGTAGGCGTGGGCTGTTTTGTCAATTCATGCAAGACATGTAAGCCTTGTAAAGAACACCAAGAGCAATTTTGCGCCAACCACAAAACGGTATTCACTTATGATTGTTTGGATTATTTCCATGACAATGAACCCCACATGGGCGGATACTCTAATAATATTGTCGTGGATGAAAACTATGTGATTAGCGTGGATAAAAACGCTCCTTTAGAAAAAGTAGCCCCGTTATTGTGCGCAGGCATCACCACTTATTCGCCCTTAAAATTTTCTAAGGTTACTAAAGGCACAAAAGTGGGCGTCGCTGGGTTTGGCGGGCTAGGAAGCATGGCGGTCAAATACGCTGTGGCTATGGGGGCTGAAGTGAGCGTTTTTGCAAGAAACGATCACAAAAAGCAGGACGCTTTAAGCATGGGGGTTAAACATTTCTACACGGACCCTAAGCAATGCAAAGAGGAATTGGATTTTATCATTTCAACCATTCCTACCCATTATGATTTAAAAGACTACCTCAAGCTCTTAACTTATAGCGGCGAATTAGCCCTTGTGGGACTCCCTCCTGTAGAAGTCGCTCCAGCACTCAATGTTTTTGAATTTATCCATTTGGGCAATCGCAAGGTTTATGGCTCATTGATTGGGGGCATTAAAGAAACCCAAGAGATGATGGATTTTTCTATCAAACACAATATTTACCCTGAAGTGGATTTGATTTTAGGCAAGGATATTGACACCGCTTATCACAACCTAACCCATGGGAAAGCGAAATTCCGCTATGTGATTGACATGAAAAAATCGTTTGATTAAAAGTTTTGGCTCTAGTTCTTTTTTAAGAGCTTGAGTTGGATTAGGATTTTTTTCACTAGTGCATGGAGTTTTAAGAATCGCAAAGTCTTACCCACAAGACTCTTAAGTGGTATGAGGATGCAGTATTTGAATAGTCTTCGCCTTGCGTTTTGGGGAATCTCATGAATGTGCAAAAAATAATGTTTTAAAAATGTCTTAAGAGCGTCATGGGCGATCTGTTCTTCTGCTTTCCATAAAGGAAAGTAGTAATGATAAGCGGCAATGCCATGGTAGTAATGCCATTTTTCTCCACCTATCCCCCCACCCCCTGTGATCAAATAAGACCAATCGCTCATAAAGGGGGTTTTAGCCAAAGCGTTCAGCCATAAATCCGCTTTTAAACCAAAAGGATATGTCCAAGGCTTGATTTGAAAATAAGGATGAGAGTCATATTGTATAACGATAGGTTCTCTTAGGGCTTGTTTAATAGTGTCATGATAAATTGCATTGACCACGCCCTTTAAATGCTCTTTAGAAAGTCTATAATAGTGTGGGAAAATGCAATACTCTATTTTTAATGGCGCAATCTTTGAACGACAAAATTCTGTTAATTGCGGTTCTTTATCTATTTTTTGCGTGCGTATAATCTCTAATATTTTTTTACAAAATTGATTTTTTCGCTGGTAAGTTAAGTTGCAATAAAAAAAGCCTTCATACGGGTATATTTTGTCATAAACCCCATAAAAATAATTCTCATCATTTTCTTTAATACTTAAGAAATCAGCGCTAAATTCATTGCAAAAGATAACGTCCACATCGCTCCACACCATTTTAGAATATTTAGGGAATAAATCCGCTAGAAAATACTTCACTAACACCATTTTAGAAAAACGCTTGGTGAAATCCTCATCAAAAGGGTTAGGGATAGCGTCTAAAAAAGGTTCAATATCTCTCACTTCTAAAGTAGCAAATTCTTTAAAAGGCTCTGTGATTTGGTTAAGCTTTGCTTTATCTTCTTCATTCAAGCCTACCACTAAAGCGTGTAGGGTGTAATGGATTTTTTTATTAGCCTTAGCGATGCTTTCTAGCAAGGAATAAAGACACGCACCCGCAGGAATAAGGTAATTCTTATCAAAAGCGAAAGCGATAGGAATATGAAAATCTTGTTCTTTAAAAGAATGGCTTGAAGCTGAAGTCATAAAAAATGAAACACCCCTTTTTAAAGCTATTTTATCCAAAAAAAAAAAAAAACAGAACTTGAAAGGGTTCTGTTTTTTGGTTTTTATGCTGTTTTTAAAGCAAATTAATTTAAAGAAAGGTTTTAACCCCTTTACTCTAGCCCTTTTTCAAGAGTTTGAGTTTGATTAAGATTTTTTTAACAATCCCATGAAGCCCTAAAACTCTAAGGATCTTACTAACCGCCCTTTTAACTAACGCTTTAGGCATCAAAAACCCAAAATAAATAAGCTTATTGAAAAATTTTTTCACTAAACCACAAATTAATTCAAAAACTCTTGAATGGATTTTCCTTTCTTTAAACACAACAAACAGATACGATTTGAAAAACAAATACGGGGTTTTGAAAAGAATTTCTTTTGAAGATTTTACTGAAGAAAAATAATGCTGCTCAGCCATTTTTGTGGTATAAAAGCTCTCATTGGTGTGCATTTTTTTAGTGTAATCGCTCATAAAAGGGGTTTTAGCCAAAGCGTTCAGCCATAAATCCGCTTTTAAACCAAAAGGATAGTCCCAAGGCTTCACCGCCCCCCACCAAGCGTCATAGTGGATAATGGTAGGGTTTTCTCGTGCCTCTAAAATGGTTTTCTTATAATTCTCGTTTAAGTATGCGTTAGAAAAATCTTTAATGGTGTAATAATAAGGGAAAACGCAATATTCAATCCCTAAAGCCTTCATGTTAGGCCAACACCATTTCGTAAAATCCAACTCCCCTTTAGCCTCATTCCCCTTTAAAAGATCATGCATTCTTAAGGTGAAATTTTTCTTGCGCTGGTAATCTAAATTGCAAAACAAAAACCCTTCCATCATGTGGTGCTTTTCAACTTCTAAAACCCCATAAAAATAATTCTCATCATTTTCTTTAATACTTAAGAAATCAGTGCTAAATTCATTGCAAAAGATAACGTCCACATCGCTCCACACCATTTTAGAATATTTAGGGAATAAATCCGCTAGAAAATACTTCACTAACACCATTTTAGAAAAACGCTTGGTGAAATCCTCATCAAAAGGGTTAGGGATAGCGTCTAAAAAAGGTTCAATATCTCTCACTTCTAAAGTAGCAAATTCTTTAAAAGGCTCTGTGATTTGGTTAAGCTTTGCTTTATCTTCTTCATTCAAGCCTACCACTAAAGCGTGTAGGGTGTAATGGATTTTTTTATTAGCCTTAGCGATGCTTTCTAGCAAGGAATAAAGACACGCACCCGCAGGAATAAGGTAATTCTTATCAAAAGCGAAAGCGATAGGAATATGAAAATCTTGTTCTTTAAAAGAATGGCTTGAAGCTGAAGTCATAAAAAATGAAACACCCCTTTTTAAAGCTATTTTATCCAAAAAAAAAAAAAAACAGAACTTGAAAGGGTTCTGTTTTTTGGTTTTTATGCTGTTTTTAAAGCAAATTAATTTAAAATTTTACCTTATTTTTGCCACCATTTTTAAAGGCGTTGATGAAAGGGGCTGTGTTTTAGTTTGATTTTCTTAAAAAAATCTCTTTGCGCATTATTGTTTTCAGGTTTTTTAATAGCGCCTTTAATGAAAGCGGCTAGTTTTGTCTATGACTTGAAGTTTATGAGCTTTAATTTCAATCTGGCTTCCCCTCCAAATAACCCCTATTGGAATAGCCTAACCAAAATGCAAGGTCGTCTCATGCCTCAAATCGGCGTCCAATTAGACAAAAGACAGGCCTTGATGTTTGGAGCGTGGTTCATTCAAAATTTACACACGCATTATAGTTATTTCCCTTATTCATGGGGGGTTACAATGTATTACCAATACATAGGGAAAAATTTGAGATTTTTTTTAGGCATTGTGCCACGAAGCTATCAAATAGGGCATTACCCTTTAAGCGCTTTTAAAAAACTTTTTTGGTTTATAGACCCCACTTTTAGGGGAGGAGCGTTCCAATTCAAACCGGCTTATGACCCTAATCGCTGGTGGAATGGGTGGTTTGAGGGCGTTGTGGATTGGTATGGGGGGCGTAACTGGAACAACCAGCCCAAAAAGAAAAATTACGATTTTGATCAATTCTTGTATTTTGTTTCTTCAGAATTTCAGTTTCTTAAAGGGTATTTAGGTTTGGGGGGACAGCTTGTCATTTTTCATAACGCCAGCCATCATAGCATGGGAGATAATTACCCTTACGGCGGTAATTCTTACTTAAAACCAGGCGATGCAACCCCACAATGGCCTAATGGCTACCCCTATTTCAGTCAAAAAAATAACCCACAAGGCGGAGAAATAGGGAAATACTCTAACCCTACCATTTTAGACAGGGTTTATTACCATGCTTATTTAAAAGCGGATTTTAAAAATCTCATGCCTTATATGGATAATATTTTTATGACCTTTGGCACGCAGTCGTCTCAAACCCATTATTGCGTGCGTTACGCTAGCGAGTGCAAAAACGCCCGATTTTATAACAGCTTTGGGGGAGAATTTTACGCTCAAGCGCAATACAAAGGCTTTGGGATTTTTAACAGATACTATTTTTCCAACAAACCCCAAATGCATTTTTACGCTACTTATGGCCAATCCCTTTATACCGGCTTGCCATGGTATAGAGCCCCTAATTTTGACATGATAGGGCTTTATTATGTCTATAAAAATAAATGGGTGAGCGTGCGAGCGGATGCGTTTTTTAACTTTTTAGGTGGGGGCGATGGGTATCATTTGTATGGGAAAGGGGGCAAGTGGATCACTACTTATCAGCAATTCTTAACCCTAACCATAGACACACGAGAGTTAATTGATTTTGTCAAATCTAAAACCTCTAAATAACTATACCTAAAAATTATAGATATAATTGAAATAAGCTACCGGTAAGCGGTGCCATAAAGTAGTCGCACTCAAGCCATCAATAATTTCCATTCTTTTGTTAGGAATGAAAGGGAATTTCAACCCGAAAGTGATTTCATTGTGGAAAAAGCCAAAACGAAAACCCACTTTCACAAGCAATTGGAAAAGCGAATTTTCTTTGCCTAAATTTTGAGCGATAATCCCATGCATAGCCCCTCCTGGCATGTAAGTCGCCCCAGCGATGCCTAAGCCAAACTCTAACCCTAAAAACATCTTTGGTGAATTGAAAGCGTCCCACAAACCACTAAATTCTAAACCATAGGTAGAAATATAGGATTTGTGAGAAGAAAAGGTCTGATCATAAAACAACCCGTAACGGAAACCCACATGCTCTACAGCTTGCGTTTTAGCCACAAATTTCCCCCCTAACACCACGCCAAAGCCATTACCGGTCATGAAATACGATTTATCTATAGAACTGGTGCTAAAAGACGTGTTGATCGCACTAAGCTGATACCCAACCCCTAAATAAAACGTATTCCTATCCGCAAATTTAGGTTTTTTTGATTTTTCATCAAGCTCTGCCTCTGCGGCTTGGAGCGATGATAATAACGCCATGCCCATTAATATTTTAATTGTTGTTTTATTCATAACCCAATTCCTTTATGTTATCCTACCCCACACTTGCCCCATACAAACTAAAGTTAAATCACGCCCTAATAATAACAAAGTTTAAAATAAATATTAGTGGTTTTTATTAAGAACGCCTATCTTTTTAGAATAAATAGCCATAAAATAGCCATAATTCTTATGGGTATGCCCCCATTTTCCTATCAAAATTCCTAAAAAGATATTGTTATAAGACACATTAACAGTTTTTCTTGTATAATTTAGGCTAAATTCATTTTATTTTATACGATATTAAGGAGACATATTACCATGTTTCAAATTAGATGGCATGCGCGAGCTGGTCAGGGCGCTATCACCGGCGCTAAAGGGCTAGCTGATGTGATTTCAAAAACAGGCAAAGAAGTGCAAGCGTTCGCTTCTTATGGTTCAGCTAAAAGGGGAGCCGCTATGATGGCTTATAACCGCGTTGATGATGAGCCTATTTTAAACCATGAACGCTTCATGCAGCCTGATTATGTGCTGGTGATTGACCCTGGTTTGGTTTTTATTGAAAACATTTTCGCCAATGAAAAAGAAGACACGACCTATATCATCACTAGTTATCTCAGCAAAGAAGAATTGTTTGAAAAAAAACCTGAATTAAAAACCCGTAAGGTGTTTTTGGTGGATTGTTTAAAAATCTCTATGGAAACCTTAAAACGCCCTATCCCTAACACGCCCATGTTAGGGGCGTTGATGAAGGTGTCTGGCATGCTTGAAATTGGGGCTTTTAAAGAAGCTTTTAAAAAAGTTTTAGGCAAAAAACTCACGCAAGAAGTCATTGACGCTAACATGCTCGCTATCCAAAGAGCTTATGAAGAAGTTCAATAACATTAAGGATTAAAGATGAAAGATTGGAATGAATTTGAAATGGGAGCGGTGCTCTTCCCTTTTGAAAAGAACGCGCAAAGCGAAATGGAAAAACACAATGATGAGCGCCATTATACCGAACAGAGTTACTTCACCACTTCAGTGGCTCATTGGCGCGTGGCTAAGCCTGTGCATAACAATAATATTTGTATCAATTGCTTTAATTGTTGGGTTTATTGCCCAGACGCTGCCATTCTTTCAAGAGAGGGCAAATTAAAGGGCGTGGATTATTCTCATTGTAAGGGCTGTGGCGTGTGCGTGGATGTCTGCCCCACTAACCCTAAATCCCTATGGATGTTTGAAGAACAAATTGAGCCTGCCACCGCTCTCACTCAATGGCCGCAAAAACAAGAAAAGAAAAAATCATAAGGAAAAAATATGGCAAAAAGTATCGAATTGCAAGAGATAGAAGTGTGGGATGGCAATACCGCTAGCTCTAACGCCCTGAGACAGGCTCAAATTGATGTCATCGCAGCCTATCCTATCACCCCTTCAACGCCTATTGTGCAAAATTATGGATCGTTTAAGGATAATGGCTATGTTGATGGCGAATTCGTTTTAGTGGAATCTGAGCATGCCGCCATGAGTGCATGCGTGGGAGCGGCCGCTGCTGGTGGGAGGGTCAGCACTGCGACTAGCTCTCAAGGTTTGGCGTTAATGGTAGAGGTTTTATACCAGGCTTCTGGCATGCGTTTGCCTATCGTTTTGAATTTGGTCAATCGCGCTCTAGCAGCCCCTTTAAATATCCATGGCGATCACTCTGATATGTATTTAAGCAGGGATTCTGGCTGGGTAAGTTTATGCACATGCAACCCTCAAGAAGCTTATGATTTCACCTTAATGGCGTTTAGAATCGCAGAGCATCAAAAGGTGCGCGTGCCTACTATCGTCAATCAAGATGGCTTTTTATGCTCGCACACCGTGCAGAATGTCCGCCCTTTGAGCGATGCAGTGGCTTATCAATTCGTAGGCGAATACCAAACCAAACATTCCCTTTTAGATTTTGATAAACCGGTAAGCTATGGCGCGCAAGCTGAAGAAGAATGGCATTATGAGCATAAAGCCCAACTCCACCATGCTATTATGAGCGCGTCTTCTGTGATTGAAGAAGTGTTTAATGATTTCGCTAAACTCACAGGCAGGCAATACCATTTGACTAAAACTTTCCAGCTAGAAGACGCTGAAATCGCTATCTTTGCGTTAGGCACTACTTATGAATCCGCTATCGTAGCGGCTAAAGAAATGCGTAAAAAAGGCATTAAGGCTGGCGTGGCCACTATCCATTCCTTACGCCCCTTCCCCTATGAAAGATTGGGGCAGGATTTGAAAAACCTTAAAGCTTTAGCGATTTTGGATAAAAGCTCTCCAGCGGGCGCTATGGGGGCGATGTTTAATGAAGTAACGAGTGCGGTGTATCAAACCCAAGGGACTAAACACCCCGTGGTGTCTAACTACATTTATGGTTTAGGCGAAAGGGATATGACGATCGTGCATTTATGCGAGATTTTTGAAGAAATCAATGAAGACGCTCTTAAAGGCACGCTCACGCACCCTACCCAACAATTCGTAGGCTTGCGTGGCCCCAAAATGAGCTTTTTTTAAAAAGGAAATATCATGGTAAAAGAAGTCAAAACACTCAAAGGTTTTAGCCAAAGCGCTGAGAAATTTCAAGGCTCGCACTTGCTTTGTCCAGGTTGTGGGCATGGCATCATTGTGCGCGAAGTTTTAAACGCTGTAGATGGGCCTATTGTTTTAGGCAATTCTACCGGTTGTTTAGAAGTATGCTCGGCTGTGTACCCGCACACTTCATGGGATGTGCCTTGGATTCATATCGGTTTTGAAAACGGCTCTACCGCTATTTCGGGGGTGGAAGCGATGTATAAGGCTTTAGTGAATAAGGGCCGCTATCAAGGTCAAAAGCCAAAATTCGTGGCGTTTGGAGGCGATGGGGCTAGTTATGATATTGGTTTTCAATTCATCAGCGGTTGCATGGAAAGAGGGCATGACATGACTTACATCTGCTTGGATAATGAAAACTACGCCAATACCGGCGGTCAAAGAAGCGGATCTACGCCATTAGGGGCTAGCACTTCTACCACGCCAGCAGGATCGGTTAGCTTTGGCAAAAAAGAAAAGAAAAAAGACATCGTCAATATCATGGCAAGCCATGGGGTCCCTTATGTGGCGCAACTCTCGCCTAATAAATGGAAAGACATGAATAAAAAGATTAAGACCGCGCTAGACACTGAAGGGCCTTGCTTTATCAACGCTCTTAGCCCATGCACGACTGAATGGAAATTTGATTCCAATAAGACCATTGAATTAGCGGATATGGCTGTGGATAGCTTGATGTTCCCCTTGTTTGAAGTCTTTAATGGCAGGGAATTGAAAATCACTTACCGCCCAAGAAATATCATTCCTGTAAGGGATTATTTAGCGGCTCAAAAGCGTTTCAAACACCTTTTCAAAAAGGAAAACGAACACATCATTGAAGAATTGCAAAAAGATGTGAATGAGCGTTGGGAATACTTGCAACGCAGAGAAGAAGCTAAAGTATAACCCTTAATTTGAAATCAAGGGGCTTTTTGCGCCTTGTGCGATTTTGCCCCTTGATTCTTTAAACCCCTTTAAAGTAACATGATCCCATTTTGATTTAAGGATTGTCGGTGTTAGAACGCTACGCGAATGAAGAAATGAAAGCCCTATGGAATGAGCAAACCAAATTTGAAACTTATTTGGAAGTGGAAAAAGCTGTCGTTAGGGCGTGGAACAAGCTTGGGCAAATCCAAGATAGCGATTGTGAAAAAATCTGCTTAAAAGCGGCATTCAATCTTGAGCGCATCAAAGAAATTGAAAAAACCACTAAGCATGATTTAATCGCTTTCACTACTTGCGTGGCTGAAAGCTTGGGCGAAGAATCCCGCTTTTTTCATTACGGGATCACTTCTAGCGATTGCATTGATACGGCTATGGCGTTATTGATGACCAAAAGCTTAAAACTCATTCAAAAAGGCGTTAAAAACCTCTATGAAACCCTTAAAAACAGGGCTTTAGAGCATCAAGACACGCTAATGGTAGGCAGAAGCCATGGGGTGTTTGGCGAACCCATTACTTTTGGCTTAGTGTTAGCCCTTTTTGCTGATGAAATCAAACGGCATTTAAAAGCCTTAGATTTAACGATGGAATTTATCAGCGTGGGAGCGATCAGTGGGGCTATGGGGAATTTCGCGCACGCCCCTTTAGAATTAGAAGAATTAGCGTGCGGATTTTTAGGCTTAAAAACCGCCAATATCAGCAATCAAGTCATTCAAAGAGACCGCTACGCCAGGCTTGCATGCGATCTGGCTCTTTTGGCGAGCAGTTGTGAAAAAATCGCTGTCAATATCCGCCATTTGCAACGCAGTGAAGTCTATGAAGTGGAAGAAGCTTTTTCAACAGGGCAAAAAGGAAGCTCTGCAATGCCTCATAAAAGAAACCCCATATTGAGCGAGAATATCACCGGGCTTTGCAGGGTGATTCGCTCTTTTACTACCCCTATGCTAGAAAATGTCGCCTTATGGCATGAAAGGGACATGAGCCATAGCTCTGTGGAGCGTTTTGCGCTGCCTGATCTGTTTATCACTAGCGATTTCATGCTCAGCCGCTTGAATAGCGTGATTGAAAATCTGGTGGTTTATCCTAAAAACATGCTTAAAAATTTAGCTTTGAGTGGGGGGCTAGTCTTTTCGCAACGGGTGTTATTGGAATTGCCTAAAAAAGGTTTGAGCCGAGAAGAAAGCTATCTAATCGTGCAAGAAAATGCGATGAAAATATGGGAGGTTTTGCAACAAGGCGCTTTTAAAAACGCTGATGAAAATTTATTTTTAAACGCCCTACTTAACGATGAACGCTTGAAAAAATATTTGAATGAGAGCGAAATCAGAGCATGTTTTGATTACAGCTATTACACTAAAAATGTGGGGGCGATTTTTAAAAGGGTGTTTGGATAAGGCGCGTTTTTAGCCTAAAATTTTTTGGCTTTGTTCTTATGGATTATTGATTGCAGAATTTAAAAAAACTCAAAGCGTTTTTAGAATAAATATAATAAAAAAGCTTGATTTTAATCAAACGATAACCTCTTAAAAAAACGCTCTTGAAAGGTTAGGGGGTTTTTTTGGGGTTTTAGGGGAATTATTTCAAAATACCCCCTATCCCCTTAAGAAAACGAGTTTAATAAAGTTTAAAACGATACAATAAAGTTTAAAACCAATTTGTAAAAAATTAAAATTTCAATCAAAGGGCTTTTTTGAAACGAGCGTTATACTTAATTTTAGGGCTTTTTTACGCGCTTAATGCAGAGAGCTTTAAAGATGTTTTGACTAAAGGGGATTACACTTTTTTTAATAAAAAGGTGGTTTCGCCTATCAAACGCTATGCGGATAGATCGGCGTTTTATCTGGGGCTTGGGTATCAGTTAGGGAGCATTCAGCACAACTCTAGCAACTTGAATTTATCCCAACGATTTAATAAAAGTCAGATTATTTTCAGCGATAGTCTAAGCCCTGTTTTTAAAAATTCGTATGTGTCTAATGGCCTTGGCGTTCAAGTGGGCTATAAATGGGTGGGTAAGCATGAAGAGACGAAATGGTTTGGCTTCAGGTGGGGGCTGTTTTATGATTTGAGCGCTTCTCTTTATGGCTCTCAAGAATCGCAATCTATCATCATTTCCACTTACGGCACTTATATGGATTTATTGCTTAACGCCTATAATGGGGATAAGTTTTTTGCCGGGTTTAATCTGGGGATCGCTTTTGCTGGAGTGTATGATAAAGTGAGCGATGCGTTATTGTATCAAGCGCTTCTTCAAAACACTTTTGGCGGGAAAGTGAATTTAAACGGCTTCCAGTTTTTGGTGGATTTAGGGGTTCGTTTAGGGAATGAACATAACCAATTTGGCTTTGGGATTAAAATCCCTACTTATTATTTTAACCATTATTATTCCATGAATAACATTAGCAATAATAGTGAAAATGTCTTAAAAGTTTTACGATTTTTAGAATATGGGATCAACAGCTTGTTGTATCAAGTTGATTTCAGGCGCAATTATTCAATTTATTTCAACTACACTTATAGTTTTTAAAGTGCAGTTTTTAAGCGATAGTTTTTAAAGCGTTCTTAATTGAGCGATTTCGTCTCTCAAACGCATCGCTTCTTCAAAATCCAAATTTTTCGCACGCTCTCGCATTTTTTTATCCAATTCTTTAATGATTTTTTCCCTTTCGCTTTTAGGCATTTTGTCCTTTTTTAAAGCTTTAGCGATTTTAATCTCATCGTCTCTTAATTTCAACTCCTCTTCTAAAGCTCGAGTAACGGTTTTGGGGGTGATGTTATGAAGCTTGTTAAACTCTTCTTGCTTGGCGCGCCTGTAACTCGTGATCTCAAAGGCTTTTTGCATGCTTTGAGTGATCTTTTTAGCGTATAATAAAACCTTACCATTAGCGTTTCTAGCGGCTCGCCCCATGGTTTGAATGAGGCTTGTTTCACTCCTTAAAAACCCCTCTTTATCCGCATCCATGATCGCTACTAAAGAAACTTCAGGCAAATCCAACCCCTCTCTTAAAAGATTGATCCCTATTAAAACATCAAATTCTTTAAGCCTTAAAGAGCGGATGATGTGATTCCTTTCAATCGCATCAATTTCGCTATGCATGTAACGCACCTTCAAGCCCCATTCAGCATAATATTTACACAATTCTTCTGCCATTTTTTTAGTGAGCGTGGTGATGAGCACCCTTTCACCTCTGGCCACCACTGACTTGATCTCATCAAATAAATCCTGGACTTGCTTATCGCTGTCTCGCACTTCAAATTTGGGGTCTAAAAGCCCGGTAGGGCGAATGATTTGCTCAGCGACATTCTTTTGAGAAAGCTCTAATTCTAGCTTATTGGGCGTAGCGGACACAAAAAGGAACTGGCAATTTTTATGGATAAATTCATCAAACTTTAAAGGGCGGTTGTCTAAAGCACTGGGCAATCTAAAGCCGTATTCTACTAAAACGCTTTTCCTGCTCATATCCCCTGCATACATCCCCCCAAATTGCGGCAAACTCACATGGCTTTCATCTACAATGACTAAAAACTCCCGCTCAAATATCCCTAAATAATCAAACAAGCAAAAAGGCGTTTCGTTAGGGGCTTTACCCGTAAAATGGCGCGCGTAATTTTCAATGCCCTTACACACACCCGTCGCGCTAATCATTTCTAAATCATGCTCGGTGCGTTGTTTGAGGCGGTTGTATTCAAGCATTTTATCCTGCTCTTTAAAAAATTTCAATCTCAAAGCGAGTTCATCTTCAATGCTTTTAATGGCTAAATTCAACCTCTCACTCCCTACGGCAAACTGACTGGCCGCATAAAGCATGACAGAATCCAAGCGCTTGATTTCATTTTTTTCTAAAACATCAAAAACAGCAATCCTTTCTATCTCATCGCCAAAAAATTCAATTCTAATGAATTCAGCGTCATTATAAGCGGGGAAAATATCCACGCATTCCCCCGTCGCTCTAAAGCTCCCTCTATCAAACACCACTTCATTACGGCTATAACCCATTTCCACTAGCTTTAATAAAAAGCTCTTGTAAGCACGCTTCTCGCCCACTTTGATTTTTTCCATGACTTTTAGATATTCTTCAGGGTTACCCAAACCATAATTAGCCGAAACGCTCGCTATCACGATCACATCATCATAACCTAAAAGCGAAGTGGTCGCGCTCAATCTCAAACGCTCCAAATCATCGTTAATAGAGCTGTCTTTTTCAATGAATAAATCCCTCCTAGGGATATAGCTTTCAGGTTGGTAGTAATCAAAGTGGGAGATAAAATACTCCACCCTATTATGCGGGAAAAACGCCTTAAACTCGCTATAAAGCTGCGCGCATAAGGTCTTATTATGGCTCATGATCAAAGCGGGTTTATTGGTTTGAGCGATGATATTGGCCATCGTGTAAGTCTTACCGCTCCCTGTAACGCCCACTAGAGTTTGATAATGGTTGTTATTTTTTAAGCTTTTCGTTAAAGCTTCTATGGCTTGGGGCTGATCGCCTGCTGGTGGATAAGGGCTTTTTAAATCAAATAAAGGCATCTTTAAACTCGCATTTTTTAGGGGTATTATAGTGGTTTTTAACAAGCCTTATTCAAACTCAAAAAAATCAATGTTTTGATAATGATCGGTCTTTTTCGCTTCCGTGATCTCGCTTGTGGCTTGTTGTTTTTCTTCTTTGATGTGGTTTAAAACTTCTTGCTTGTTGGTGTTGATTTCGTTGTTGGCGTTCGTTTTCGCTTCGTTAATGTTAGTTATCGCTTGGGTTTGGTTGGTGTTGATTTCGTTGTTAGCGTTCGTTTTAGCTTGGTTTATGGCTTCAAGGCTTTGGGTCTTGTTTTCGGTGATTTGGTTATTAGCGTTCGTTTTAGCTTGGTTTAGGGCTTCAAGGCTTTCGGTTTTGTTTTCGGTGATTTGGTTGTTAGCGTTCGTTTTAGCTTGGTTTAGGGCTTCAAGGCTTTGGGTCTTGTTTTCGGTGATTTGGTTGTTAGCGTTATCTCTGGCTTGGTTTAAAAAGAGTTGATAGCTCGTTAAAAGCCTGGTAGCGGTTTCTATCATTTGATTTTCTAGCTTTTTAATCTCGCTTTTAATGTTTTCGCTGTTAGCGTTTAAGGTGTTCGTTACTTCTTGCTCGTTGGCATGCATGCTCGTATTGAAATCGTTAAAAAAGTTTTCGTATTCTTTCATTTTAGTTTTTAAGCTCTCGCCGGCGCTCTTAAGCCACTCAATAGAATTTCTCAAACTGCTATCGATCTCATTGGCGTTTTTGAAAAAATCCAAACTTAAAAG
>NZ_JACTCR010000018.1:0-43479 GCF_014496965.1 Helicobacter pylori
CGTATCAAAGCTTGTGGAGCTTCCTCTAACGGGGTTAGTTCTCAATATGGCAACATATTAGATCTAGCTAGTTATGGAGCTATGAAGCAAGAAAAAGCCCAATCGCTTTAGCGGTTGGGTAATTCACAAAACCCCAAAGATAGTTTTTAAGTGTCGTTGGCATTAAACACAAACACGATATAATTATAGAACGATACGAAAACCTAAATTAAGGGGAAGTCATGGCTGATAGTTTAGCAAGCATTGATCAAGTTACGAGTTTGCATAAAAATAATGAGTTGCAATTGTTGTGTTTCAGGCTGGGTAAAAACAAGGATTTGTATGCGGTCAATGTTTTTAAGATCCGTGAAGTGGTGAAATACCATGGCAATCTCACCATCATTAGCCACGAAAACAATTCGCTCGTTGAGGGGTTAATCATTATAAGAGAGCTCACCATTCCCTTGATTGATATGAAAAAATGGTTTTATTATGACAGCCAAAACAAAAACAAGGATTTACGCCCTTATAGGATAGAAAAAGACAAGGGCGAAGACGATATTGTTATGATTTGTGAGTTTTCTCGCTGGACCATAGGGGTTAGGATCTATGAAGCGGATAGGATTTTGAGCAAGAAATGGACTGAAATGGAGCAAAGCGCTGGGCTAGGGGGATCTGCTGGGAATAACAAACTCGTGAGCCGCACGCGCTATTTTGACGGGCGCTTGGTGCAAGTGGTGGATATTGAAAAAATGCTTATAGATGTGTTCCCTTGGATTGAAGATGAAAAACACAGCGATTTAGAAACGCTCTCTAAAATCCATTCTAACCAATGCGTTTTGCTTGCTGATGACTCCCCAAGCGTTTTAAAAACCATGCAAATGATTTTAGACAAACTAGGCGTCAAGCATATAGATTTCATCAATGGTAAAACCTTATTAGAGCATTTATTCAACCCCACAACCGATGTGAGCAGCATTGGCCTTATCATTACCGATTTAGAAATGCCAGAAGCGAGCGGTTTTGAAGTGATCAAGCAGGTTAAAAACAATCCTTTGACTTCAAAAATCCCCATCGTGGTCAATTCTTCTATGAGTGGCAGTTCTAATGAAGACATGGCCAGGAGTTTAAAGGCCGATGATTTCATCTCCAAGTCTAACCCCAAAGACATCCAGCGAGTGGTTAAGCAATTTTTGGAATCAGCATGAAAAAATACAGCGCTATCCCCACCCCTTGCTATGTGTTAGAGAGCGAACGCTTAGAAAAAAACGCCAAGATTTTAGAAATCGTGCGCCAACAAAGCGGGGCAAAGGTCTTGCTCGCTTTAAAGGGGTATGCGTTTTGGCGTGAGTTTGGGATTTTGAGGCAAAAATTGAACGGGTGTTGCGGGAGCGGTCTTTATGAGGCTAAGCTCGCTTTTGAAGAATTTGGGGGGCGAGAGAGCCAGAAGGAAATTTGCGTTTATAGCCCGGCTTTCAAAGAGGCTGAAATGAATGCGATCTTACCCCTAGCGACAAGCATTATTTTTAACTCTTTTTACCAATACGCTACCTATAAAGACAGGATTTTAGATAAAAACAAGCAATTAGAAAACTTGGGCTTAAGCCCCATTAAAATGGGTTTGAGGATCAACCCACTCTACAGCGAAGTAACCCCAGCCATTTATAACCCATGCTCTAAAGTGAGCCGGTTGGGGATTACGCCTAGCGAGTTTGAAAAGGGGGTTAAAGAGCATGGGTTAGAGGGGGTGAGCGGGTTGCATTTTCATACGCATTGCGAGCAAAACGCTGACGCTTTGTGCCGGACTTTAGAGCATGTAGAAAGGCACTTCAAGCCCTATTTAGAAAATATGGCGTGGGTGAATTTTGGTGGGGGGCATCACATCACTAGGAGCGATTATGATGTGAATTTGCTCATCCAAACGATTAAGGATTTTAAAGAGCGTTATCATGATATAGAAGTGGTTTTAGAGCCTGGGGAAGCCATAGGGTGGCAATGCGGGTTTTTAATCGCAAGTGTGATAGACATCGTTAAAAACGATCAAGAAATTGCGATTTTAGACGCTTCTTTTAGCGCCCACATGCCCGATTGCTTGGAAATGCCTTATCGCCCTAGTATTTTTAAAATCTCCGTAGAAAATGATGAAGAGATTATTGAGGTTGAAAAGGGCGAAAATCAAGGGGCGTTTTCTTACTTTTTGGGCGGCCCTACTTGTTTGGCGGGGGATTTTATGGGGAGTTTTAGCTTTGAAGCGCCTTTAAAAAGGGGCGATAAAATCGTGTTTCAAGACATGCTCCACTATACGATTGTCAAAAACAACTCGTTTAATGGCGTGCCACTCCCAAGCCTAGCCAAACTGGATCAACAAGGGTTTAAAATCCTTAAAAATTTTTCTTATGAAGATTATAAAAACAGGAATTAAGACCTTTGATTAGAGCTTTTAAGGCTTTTTGGGGCTTGTAAAAAGGCTTACGCACAACATTCCAACGCCAAGCCCGGCCAACACCGCGCCAATGGTGTGCATGTCTAAATAAATGCGAGCGAGCATGGTTAAAGGGATTAGGGGCAAGAGCCACAAGTATTTTTTAAAAGAATAACGGCGCATTAAAAACGCCACCGCCAAACCCACCATAGACGAATGCCCGCTTGGCATGTTGAAATTACCCCCATAAGGGCGCTCGCCCAAACGCTGATCATTGATCGTTACATGGTTTAAGGCTCTTTTGGTGGCATGCGTGAGAAAAGTTGTAGCGATAGAAGCGTTAGCGACTTGAAAAAGCCCTATCGCATCTCTTTGGATCAAGGGAATCGCCACAGATAAAATCGTAGGGATAAAGCGCGCGTAATGCTCGGTGAAATGAAACACCAAAGGCACGCTAGGCTGTTTAGGGACTTTAGGGAAAGGTGCAAAAATGCCTAGTAAAATCAAACCCAAACTGAGCGCTAACAAAGTTTTAGAAAAGCTTTTGGGTAGGCTTTCACAAAATTTTTGTTTAAATAAGAATTTTTTCATGAGTGTTATTTTACTCTTTTTTGTGTTTAAGCAGATCTAAAGAAGGGCGATAAACAACGCTAGGGTTTTTAAAATCTTCAAACACCCCTAAAACGCTATGGAAAATCACATTTTGATTAATGGGGGTTTGGGTTTGGATAATGGAATGCTCCTTTTTAAAAAGATCATTGGCATAAACGATAAAGGGGATCTCGTATTGCTCTTTAGGGGCGATGCTTTTAGGAATGCCATGCAAATAGAACGCTTCTTCGCCCAAGCTTTCGCCATGATCGCTCAAATAGATCATTAAGGCGGGCTGTTTGGCGTTTTCAAGCATGCTAATGATTTTGTCTAACAGATAGTCGTTGTAAAAAATGGTGTTGTCATAGGCGTTAATCAGGCTTTCTTTGGAGCAAGAAGACAGATCAGCGCTTGAGCAATAAGGCTTAAACGCCCTAAAATTTAAAGGCACTTTGTTGTCATAGTTGGGGCCATGCGAGCCGGCAAGGTGTAAGATGAGTAAGACATTTTCGTTAGAGCGTTCTTTTAAAAGATCAAGCAAATTATAGAGTAAGGATTCATCATAAGGGGCGATCGCTTCGCAATTGGGGCATTTTTGAATCAATTCATAGTTTTTAAGATAGCTGGTAACCTTAACGTTCTTTTCGCCGTCATTCGCGCTATACCAAAAGACTTTGATACCGGCTTTAGTCAAGTAAGTGGGCAAGTTTTCATAAACGCCCAAGCTGTTTTTAAAAGAAGAATCTAAAATGCATTCCAAACTCGCTGTCGTGTAAGTGGCGCAAGAAGTGGCGTTAAAAAGAGTGAGTTCGTGATTTTCTAAGCGTTTGCTTAGTCTTGGGGTGGTGGGTTTTTGATAGCCATAAAGGGCGTAATTGCGCTTCCTAGCACTTTCGCCAATGACTAGCACCACAAACGAATGAGAATGGTTGGGTGAAAAGAGAGGGAGCGGCTTGATAGTGGGGGCGAAAAATTTAAGAGCGCTCACTCTAAAAGCGTTCACGCTATAAGCAAAGGGCAAAATTAAGCCCCCTATGAATTTCGCATGCTTGTCAAACCACAGCCAATTTTTAGCGTTAGCTAAAGCGCTAGCGATAAAAATAAACACTAACGCTAAGATCGCTAAAAAGGGCGCTTTTTTAGAAGAATTTTTGATGGGGATTTTATAAATGATATAGCCGGGTAACACCCCAAAAACAACGATAAAAAGGAATAATTTAACGCTCAAAAAGCCTAAAACTTCATGCGTGTTGGTGTTTAAGACATTACCCATCATGCTCTTATTTAAAAACACCTTATAAGCGCTAATGAAATAGAAAGCGACAGAATTGAGCCAACTAAAAACTATCGCGCTCCAACGCATCAAAGAAGCAGAGATCAAGCCTAACGCCAAAAAAAGAGCGCCATTAACGCAAAAAAGCACCACAACCATCATGGCTATAAAACTAACCTGGTTGCTTTCTTTATAAACATAAGCGAACAAAGGGAAATGGTATAAAACGCCAAAAATAAGGCTATAAAGCAGACCGGCTTGCAGACAACTCAGGGGCTTTAAAAATTTTAGATGAAATGGTAATGTCAAACACGCCCCTTAAAATCAATCAATCTTAGGATTATATCGTAGGTATGGGGATTTTATGGTTTATTTTAAGACTAGAGAAGCGCTTTTGTTAGGGTGGTTGCATTTAAGAGTTTTACAGTGCGTTTGTTGTAGGGTTTCATCACGCCCCATAGTCGCAATATGGGGCAAATCCAAATAAGGAGCATGCCATGAAGCGTAAAAGTGGCAAACGCTCTTGGAAACTATTATACCTTGAGTTCACTTTTTTTGGGCTTAAAGTGGTGGTTTTAATGAAACGCTAATTTATAAGAGCGTTCCCTAAGCCTAAAAAGCTTAGGGGTTTCCTTATGTGAAGCGGGTTTGTCCTTGACTTTGGGGCGTTTGCATTGGGTTATAAAAAGGATCGCTTGAATAACGCTGATTTTTATTTAGATTGTAAAAAACGCCTTTGAGTGTTTTTTATGATTAACGCTTGAAGTCAAAAAACTTTGTTTGGTGGAAAAAATTAAAAAAGTTTAGAAAAATAAAAGCTTTATGAAAAGTTAAAAAGCGAGTGAGAAGTCAGTGAAAAAAGATTAAACCCCCCAAAAAACAAAGGGTTCAAAAAAACCCCCTTAAAAAAGGGAGTTTAAAAAGGGAGTTTTAAGCTTTTAGTAAGCGAACACATAGTTCAAATACACGCTATAAAGCCTTCTGTATTGCAAGGTAGTGCCTAGCAAAGAATAGTAATTCGTGTTGATCGTGGGGATCTTCACGCCTAATTCCATGCCATGTTGCGCGCTATGTTCAGCGCCTCTTCTCTTATTTCTGGCGAGATTGGTCCTTAAGCCCAGATTGAATAAGAATTGGAAATTCGCCGTGTTGATTTTAGCCTTATAGTAATTGTTCACATTCGCCAAATTCACATACTGAGAATTAAGCCATGAAGTCCCGGCTAGTTGGATACCGCCAAACGCGCCAAAAGAAATCTTATTGTGTTTGGTGGCTTTATCGTTGATGAAATTCACTAACAAATCGCTCCCCACGCCATAAGTCCAAACATCAGAATCGGAGTTGAAAAATTGGGATTTGTTATAGGTGTGGTTGTAATCCACAAAGCCGTAGTATCTCGCGCCCCATCGTTTGTTTTTCCCAAAGAATTGCTTATAGCCCACTTGAAAGCCGATCCCATTCATCGCGCCGTTATTGGTGGTAGAAGCGGCGATTAAACCGGCGCGTCTGAAAGGGTTACTGCCGAGTTCTTGGCTCCTGGATTGCACTTGAGAATGGATATTGGAGTCAATATAGTAGTTGTCCTGTATGCCTTGCGGGCTATTAGGGTTAGTCTTTTTGCTCACCACATTTTGTAAAGATTGCGCATCAGGCAAGCTTGAGAGCGCTGCTGTGATGCTGTCATAGTGTTCGCCTAGCTTTTTATACTGGCCGCTGAAATTCGCTAAAGTGTAGGCGAGATTTCGCGCGTTATGGATTTGCTCGGCTTGGTTTCCAAAATGAGCGATGCTGTCTTTTAGACTCGTTAAGGTCTCTCCCACATACGCGCAACCGGCTCCCCAAGTGTTAGAAGTAACCGTGCCAGATGGCGTGCCACGGAGATGGCCATTTTGCACTTCATGACACACCCCTAAAGAGTCTTTCACGAACGCTGCAGGGATTCTTTCAAAGTCCTTCACTACTGCTTGGGCGCGGTTTAAAATCTCCGCTTGCGCTTTGGCGTTAGCGAACATGCTTTGGGCAAAGTTGGCGTCTTTATAGGGGTTGAATGTCTTCCCGGTGTCCAGGTTGTGCTGGTTTTGCGCGTTTGCAGCAACGATCTTGGATTGCTCTACGGCTATTGCAGCGTTTTTGATCATGTCTTGAATCGCACTGATTTCATTTTTAAAAATCCCGCACGCGCTCCCATCGCCTTTCAAATATATTCCTTCCCATAAACTACCACTACTCGCACCACCTGCACCACCATTATTGATCCATGGGCATGCGCTATTAAGGGTAGTTATAATGGTGCTAGCTTGTTCTAAAAGAACTTGAGCGTTATTTTTTGTAACAATTTCTTCTCCATTATTATTGTTATTATTGTCCCCATTTTTTTTGTTGATTGTGAATTTGAGTTCTGTGTTGGTGTCGCTTAAAGCAGGAATATCTTGCCCGCTTGTTCCAAAAGCCTTTTGGATGATCTGATAAGCTTTATTGATTTTCGCGTAATTTTCAGTGGATAAAATGCTGTATGGTCCTGGTTCATAATTAGTAGTGCCACAAGTAATGGTAGTCCCTCCCCATTGATTTGTTGGTGTGTTTTCAAAGGTTTGAACGCCCCCATTTTTGCTGCTGTCTTTGCCAGGGCCACAAGGGCTGATCGCATAGCTCATGACTTGCCACAACCCCGCTGCCGCATTCAAGGCTAAAAGCACGGCTTGATACGCCGGGGAATTCTTTTTATCATTGATTAAATTCTTCGCGCTAGCGTTCAAATTGCCCCTTGCGCTATTGATAGCGTTGGGGTCGGCGGACTGCCTGATGAGAGTGTTTAGGACGCTATAATTCGTTAAAAGATTGTTCAGTCTCTCATAACTATCTGAAAGATCTTGAATGCCTTTAGTGTTTTTCACCATTTGAGCGGATTCGCCGATTTGATAGCCGGCGCTTACAAAAAAGCCGTTGTCTTCAGCGCTTAAAGCGGAAACTAAAAGCGAACCTAAGGTTAATGACAGAAATTTTTTCTTCATGTTTTCTCCTTTACTTTTTGAAATAAGATTGATTTTATCCGTAAATCTTGCGGAAGTGTGTCTTTAAGTAAGACCATAGCGCAAGCTTTCGTTAATATAGTATAAATTAATGGGATTTTGACATTAATTGGGCGTTTTTGCCCCTTCAAAAAAAAAAAAAAAAAAGGTTTTTGTAGCGTTTCTAAACAAATATTAAACCAATAAAGGTCATTTTAAAAGAAATGAGGTTGTTTAATAGGGGTAGTGGTAAAAAAAGGGGTTTTTAACTTGGGTTGTTTTTGGTGTGGTTGTTTGAGATTTGTTGTAAAAAGGATTTTTTCTTTAGATTTGTTGTAAATTTTGTTGTAATAATGATTTTCTTAAGGAGATAAAAAGGTTTTGCGATCATTTCCCTCAAAAACTCAAGGGTTTCTTTAAAAAGTGGTGGTTTCAATGAAACGCTAATTTCTAAGAGCGTTCCCTAAGCCCAAAAGACTTAGGGTTTGCTTGTAAAAGTGGGTTTATCCTTGAGTTTTGGGGCGTTCGCATGCGGTTATTCAAAAAGCTTGGTGCGAGTTCCTCATTCTTTTAAATGAGTTCCTTGCTCTTTTAAAAAGGCTTTGAGCGTTTCTTAAAACTATCATCAACGCTTTATTAAAACAAAGCCTAGCCTAATATTAATTTAATCCCCTACATAGACTTGTCTTGGGCGCGTGATCCTAGCTTGCGGGCTTTTGACATGCTCTAATAGTTGAGCGCACCAGCCCACGGTTCTGCCAATGACAAACACCGGCGTAAAAAAACGCACCGGGATTTTTAAAGCCCTTAAAATGGTGCCGGAGTAAAAATCCACATTGGGGTAGAGATTCCTTTCAATGAAATACTCGTCTTTTAGCGCGATTTCTTCCACTTTCGCAGCGATTTCGCTCAACCTCTCATCCATTTTAACGCCTTTTTGGTGCAGTTCGTCTTTCAAGCCTTTTAAGATTTTAGCGCGCGGATCGTAGCTTTTATACACCCTATGCCCAAAGCCCATGAGTTTGAAATTATCGTTTTTGTCTTTCACTCGTGCGATGTATTTATCCACGTTTTTCACATCGCCGATTTCTTCTAATTGTAAAAGGACTTTTTCATTCGCCCCGCCATGCAAATGCCCCCATAAAGCGCTAATGCCAGCGCTAATGGCGGCATAAGGATGCACGCCGGTGCTAGCGACATTCCTTACCGTGGTAGAAGAGGCGTTTTGCCCATGATCAGCGTGCAAAGTTAGGATTTTATCAAAGGCTTCCACTTCTAGGGGCGTGATCTCCACTTCGCCTTGAGTGGTGTGTTTTAAGCGACTATAAGGGTAACCTCTCAGCATGAAAAGGATATTTTCCACATAAGAGCGCGCGATGTCCGGATGAATGATGGGCGCTCCCACTTCATTACGATAGCAAATAGCCGCAAGCGTGGGGATTTTAGCGACAATCCTTCTAGCCATAGTCTGGTAATCTTCTTCAGTGTGCATGTTTTGGTGCGTGGAATAAAGGGTGGATAAGATAGACACGCCACTAGAGAGTTTCGCCATAGGGTGGGCGTTACTAGGGAAGGCTGAAAACATGTTTAATAAGCTCTCATGCACAAAGCTTCTGTGGCGCAATTCCAATTCAAATTCCAAGCTTTCATCTTGATTTTTGGGTAATTCCCCTGTGAGTAATAGCCTGCACACATCTACATATTTGTATTTGGCGACTAAATCCTCTATTCTATGCCCTCTGTAATACAATTCGCCTTTTTTGCCATTGATATAGCTGATTTTAGATTGGCACCCGGCGGTAGAAGAATACCCTGGATCGTAAGAAAAAAACCCGGTCGTTTCAAAAAGCTTGGAAAAATCCACCGCTTTAGGTCCACGAGTGCATTCAATCGTCTCAAATTCATAGCGTTCATTATTTTCATTATTGATTAAAGTAACAGACATTGTGATTTCCTTAAGTTTTGATAGCATTCAACCCTAATTATAAGCCAAAAAATTAAATGATTTCTTTTAAAAACATTTCGTTTTATTTCAAGTTATTCCTAACCGCTACTTTTAAACACGCATTCAAAAAAAGATTTTTAAGGGTTATATAGTATTTTTGCGCTAGTATAGTTACTCAAACTTTAGAAAAAGGATAAACAATGGCTTACAACCCTAAAATTTTACAAAAACCTAAAGAGGGCGAAGAAATTACGATTAAAGACAACAAATTGCATGTGCCAAATTACCCCATTATCCCTTTCATTGAGGGCGATGGCATTGGATCAGACATTACCCCGGCGATGATTAAAGTGGTGGATAGCGCGGTTCAAAAAGCGTATAAAGGCGAGAAAAAAATCGCATGGTATGAGGTGTTTGTGGGCGAAAAATGCTATCAAAAATTTAAAGATCACAAGGAATTAAGCCCCGAAGAGCAATGGTTACTACCGGACACTATTGAAGCGATTAATCATTATAAAGTCTCTATTAAAGGGCCTTTGACCACGCCTATTGGTGAAGGGTTTAGATCTTTGAATGTAGCGTTACGCCAAAAAATGGATCTGTATGTGTGCTTGAGGCCGGTAAGGTGGTATGGGAGTCCAAGCCCGGTTAAAGAGCCACAAAAAGTGGATATGGTGATTTTTAGAGAAAATTCTGAAGACATTTATGCGGGCATTGAATGGCAAGAAGGCAGCGCAGAAGCGAAAAAACTCATCCATTTTTTACAAAATGAATTAAAGGTTAAAAAAATCCGCTTCCCTGAAAGCAGTGGCGTAGGGATAAAACCCATCAGCAAAGAAGGCACAGAGAGGCTAGTGAGAAAGGCGATTGAATACGCGATTGATAACGACAAGCCAAGCGTGACTTTTGTGCATAAAGGTAACATCATGAAATACACTGAGGGGGCGTTCATGAAATGGGGCTATGCACTCGCTCAAAAAGAATTTAACGCTCAAGTCATTGATAAAGGCCCATGGTGTTCTTTGAAAAACCCTAAAACCGGTAAAGAAATCATCATTAAAGACATGATCGCTGACGCGTTCTTGCAACAAATCCTCTTACGCCCTAGCGAATACAGCGTCATTGCGACCATGAATTTGAACGGGGATTATATCTCTGATGCGTTAGCGGCGATGGTGGGGGGCATTGGTATCGCTCCTGGGGCTAATCTTAATGACACAGTGGGCATGTTTGAAGCCACCCATGGCACCGCTCCTAAATACGCCGGGCTGGATAAAGTCAATCCGGGGTCTATTATTTTGAGCGCGGAAATGATGTTAAGGCATATGGGCTGGGTGGAAGCGGCTGATTTGATCGTTTCTGCTATGGAAAAAGCGATTAAGAGCAAGAAAGTAACTTATGATTTCGCTCGTTTGATGGATGGGGCTAAAGAAGTCAAATGCTCTGAATTCGCTAGCGTGATGATTGAAAACATGTGAAAGAGCGTTTTTTAAGCTCTGGTGTTTGAATGCGATTATTAGGCTAATACTATCATTAAGGAATAAAGTTGATAAAATTTGTGCGTAATGTGGTTTTATTCATTTTAACAGCGATCTTTTTAGCGCTCATGCTTTTAGTGAGCTATTGCATGCCCCATTATAGCGTGGCTGTTATTAGTGGGGTGGAAGTTAAAAGAATGAATGAAAATGAAAACACGCCCAATAATAAGGAAGTAAAAACCCTTGCCAGAGATGTCTATTTTGTGCAAACTTACGACCCTAAGGATCAAAAAAGCGTGACCGTCTATCGTAACGAAGACACGCGCTTTGGCTTCCCTTTTTATTTTAAGTTTAATTCGGCTGATATTTCAGCCCTCGCTCAAAGTTTAGTCAACCAGCAAGTGGAAGTGCAATACTATGGCTGGCGGATCAATTTGTTTAACATGTTCCCTAATGTGATTTTTTTAAAGCCCTTAAAAGAGAGCGCTGAGATGTCAAAACCCGTTTTTAGCTGGATTTTATACGCCTTGCTACTAGTGGGCTTTTTTATCAGCGCGCGTTCTGTTTGCACTTTATTTAAGGGCAAAGCTCATTAATTCTTTTAGGCTTTGTTGGAAAATCACAATGGGGTTATTGGAGCATTTATTAAAAAGCTCAATATAGGGCAAGCTCACGCTGTAAAAAGCGGTGTTGTTCTCTCTTAAATTGATAGCGATTTTATAATCTAGTTGGTGGGATTTCAATAAAAAGTCATTCAGCAAACAATCATTGATCAAGCCCAAATTATCATGGCTAATCAAAAGCATTTTGGCTTTTAATTTTAGGGCCAAATCCAACATGTTTTCTCCTAAAGTGATAGGCACGCATAACCCCCCAGCCCCTTCAACGATGACTAAATCGTAAGTTTTGGTGAAATTGTGAAGGCGTTGGGTTAAATGATTGGTGTCAATGGGGGCGTTTTGGTTTTCTTCTTGTTGGGCGATGAGGGGGGCTGAAGCTTTATGATAACGATAGAATGAAACGTCTTTTAAGGTTAAAGAGCGATCCAAAAGGCGGTTATCCTGTAAGAATAGGTGCGCATCGCTAAAGTGGTTAATGGCGTCATTAACGCCCGTTTCAATGGGCTTTAATAGAATCGTTTTAACGCCACAAGCGTTGCAATATTGGGCTAATAGTCTAGCGCATGTGGTTTTTCCGGCATTCGTGTTAGTCGCGCTGATAAAAAGCATGGTTTAACTTTTAAACTGATAAGCGCCATCAAAGATTTGAGAAGTCAATACATTTTTGATTTGTGGTAACTTCACATTTTTAAGTGCTTCTCTTGGGACTTCAATGACTAGTCTCTCAAACGCTTGGTCGCTTAAGGGGTTATCAATATCAAAAATGAAACTTAAGATATTGTGGAGCGAGTTATAGGTAACCTTGTCAATCAACGCATAATTCAGTCTAACGCCCTCTGCTTGCTCTATGGCGGTAACGATGCTTTTAGATAGTCTAGGGCTGATGTTACCAAGTTGTGTCGCTAAATCTGAGATAAAGCAATACCCTGCATCGGTGTCAATGGTGTTAGCAAGCACTTTAGCTAATAATGTCCTACTCACTTTTTTACCTTGTCTTAAAGCTTTAACTATTTTACTCACTTGAATATTTCGTCTCATACCTTGTCGGTAATCATCGCTTACCGCACATTTTTGTGCTTCTATGCGTTTAATCGCATTTTCTTGTCTTTCTATCATTGCGTCTAAAAAGAACTCTTTAGGGTGTCCATAACCACGAGTGATTTTCTGTAATGCTTTAATATTACCTCTAATCTCCTCGCCAATAGTCCCTATCCCTAATTTAGAGTAATCATAGGGCATACAAGTCGCTTTTAATTCTGTCTTAACGATTTTATTGATACCGAGACCCCCTTTATACTTGGAGAGAAAAGTATAAACGCTGTCATTTATGCGTGTAAGAGCTTGTGGTAAGTCGCTAGGAACTGAAAATTTAATCCCTGTGAATTTAGCCCATACCTTACCAAAACTATTAGGGCTAGAGCTTATCAAATCTATCCTATAAGTCTTATTCTTATTAGCAAGCATTTGTCCGCCATAGCAAATCGCTGCTTGTCTGAATTGTTTGCCCCATATCAATAAGTGGTTTTTCAAATCAAATGTGCTACTAGGCTCGTTTTGGAATACAAAAAAGCTAACCTCTTTGTCTGGTAAAGTATTGTCTTTAGGGTTGTCTTTCCAATATCCTAACACTTCAATGTAACCAATGAAGTCTCTATCAATATTCAATATGTCTTTTAGCTGTTGTGTCCTTGCCATATTTTCTTTTCTAGTGTAGCGATACCTCTCAACAAATTTATCACTAGACATAAGGTCTCTCATTGTGGCGTTTTTCTTAAAAAATTTATCCACATAAAAATTGCCTAATTTGTTATAGAGTGTCGCATAAATGTTCTCAATCATATCTTTGTAATTTTTAAATTTTGTGGTTTCTTTACCATTTTCAGGTTGTGGGTGAAAGAAATCTACAACTTTAATAGGGTCGTATGGGTCTAAATCCACAGATTGACTTAACCAATATTGAGCTATTATGTCCGCATTTTTAGGGTCTGCTCCGCTCTTATAAGCATAGATTAGAGCGTTTTGTTCTTTTTCGGTAAAGTCTTTATAAAAAGCGTCTTTAAAAGGTCTAAACGCCGAGATAGTCCCAAAAGGTAGTCCGCTCGCAATCTTTTTATAAATGCTGATAAGATTAGAACTCTCAATTGTAGAGCCTTTAATCGTTTTGTGGCTCATATCATATTTAAGTCGTGAGATTTCATCGCCAACAGCATCTAAAAACTTGCTTAAGGGCATTGCCTTACCAAGCACCCTAACGCTAGGTTTATTTTGTCTAGCTAATTTCTTGTCCGCTAACGCCTTATCAATAGATGCTGTCAATGAATTGCTTCTATTATGTGGCTCATCAACCAATTCTAAAAAATCGTAATTCAATAGCATTTTGTGTCCTTTCTCTAAGCGAGATTGTAGCGCTTTATCTTTGAGCTTTCAGCGGGTCATTAGGGTTTATTTGGTATAATACCAAAACTTCATTTAAGGTTGGTTCTTATGAATATTTTATTTGGGATTAGCGACACGCAAGAATGTTATAATGCTATTAAATTCGCTGTCAAATTAGCCCATTCGCTTAAAGAGGTCCGTTTCACTCTATTGCATGTGAGCATGGAAGTGTTTATTTATAGCGAAAGCGGGATGATGGATTATGGCCAAACAGAAGCCTTAGAAGAAGAAAAGGCTAAGGCTTTGTTAAAGCAATTTGAAGACGCTTTCAAAAAAGAAAATATAGAGTGCGAGAGCGTTTTAAAAAGCGGTGATTTGATTGATGTGGTCTTGGATATGGCTAAGGATTATGATCTGTTATTGATCGGGGCGAGCGAGTCCAATTTATTGTATCGTTTGTTCATTTCGCACCAAAATAGTCTCGTTGAGCAATCCAGTATCCCTGTTGTGATCGCTAAGTAGCATGAAAATGCATCAAATACCCACCCCCACCATGTCGCAAGTGATCATGCTTAATGACTCCATTACGACAGCGGAATTTATGGTTTCTGCTTTAAGGGATTTTTTTGACAAGCCTTTAGAAGAAGCTCAAAAACTCATGCTAAGCATCCATCGTGATGGCGATGGGGTTTGTGGCGTTTATCCTTATGAAATCGCCATATATAAGGCGGTATGCGTGAGGGATAAAGCCAGAGCGTTAAAATTCCCTTTAAGATTAATGGTGCAAGAGGTAAAATAATGGACAAATTCAATAAAGATTTGAATGAAGTTTTATCTCATGCTTTAGATTTAGCCCTAGATTTTAACCATGTCCTTTGCACCACAGAGCATGTGCTGTTAGCCATTTTAGAGCATGGGATTGGAATAAGGATTTTTAATGCTTTAGAAGAAGATAACTACCATAAAATGGAGCAAATCCTTAAAGACTACTTGCAACAATACATTCCTTTAAAAAACGATCCAGCCAAAATACCAGACAGGAGTCCCGTATTAGCAAGAGTGTTTAAAAAAATGTATGCGAGTTACTTGGATAGCGTGGGCGTGGAAGAATTGCTTATTTTCATTTTAGAATACGATGATTGTTACGCTTCAAAACTCCTGGATAGTTTTGGCATCACTCGTTCGTATTTCAAGTCCGCTTTATTGGATTTTGATAACCCTAATGATATTAATGATAATGACATTAATAATGAAGAAGCGCCCAAAAGCACTCCCCTAAAAAAATACACTAAAAACTTGAGCGCTTTAGCCCAAAATAACGCTTTAGATCCAGTCATTGGCAGAGAAGAAGAGATTTTAAGAGTCATAGAAATTTTAGGGCGCAGGAAAAAGAACAACCCGCTTTTAATTGGCGAAGCGGGCGTGGGGAAAACTTCCATCGCTGAAGCTTTGGCTTTAAAAATCGCTCAAAAAGAAGTGCCGGAATTTTTGCAAGAATATGAGGTTTATTCTTTGGATTTGGCTTTAATGGTGGCTGGGGCAAAATACAGAGGGGATTTTGAAAAGCGCTTGAAAAAAACGCTCAAAGAGATCCAACAAAACGGCCGTATCATTTTATTCATTGATGAAATCCACACCCTTTTAGGTGCAGGGAGCAGTAACGCTGGGAGCTTGGATGCGGCGAATATGTTAAAACCGGTTTTAACGGATGGGAGCTTGAAATGTTTGGGGGCGACCACTTTTGAAGAATACCGTAGCGTGTTTGAAAAAGACAAGGCTTTCAACAGGCGCTTTTCTATAGTGAATGTTGAAGAGCCTTCTAAGGAAGCGTGTTACTTGATTTTAAAGAATATTGCCCCCCTTTATGAAGAACACCACCAGGTGCGTTATAATGAAAGCGTGTTTAAGGCGTGCGTGGATTTGACGAGTTATTACATGCATGATAAATTCTTGCCGGATAAGGCGATTGAATTGCTAGATGAGGTGGGATCAAGGAAAAAGATCAACCCTAAAAAAGGCAAAAAAATCAGCGTTGATGACGTGCAAGAAACGCTCGCTCTAAAGCTTAAAATCCCTAAAATGCGTTTAAACAGCGATAAAAAAGCCCTTTTAAGGAATTTGGAAAAATCGCTAAAAAATAAGATTTTTGCTCAAACCGAAGCGATCAACCTTGTCAGTAATGCGATCAAGATCCAGCATTGCGGGCTTTCTGCAAAAAATAAGCCTGTGGGGAGCTTTTTATTCGTGGGGCCTAGTGGGGTGGGGAAAACAGAATTGGCTAAAGAATTGGCCTTGAATTTGAATTTGCATTTTGAACGCTTTGACATGAGCGAATACAAAGAAGCCCATAGCGTGGCAAAGCTCATCGGGAGTCCTAGCGGTTATGTGGGGTTTGAGCAAGGGGGGTTATTGGTGAATGCGATTAAAAAGCACCCGCATTGTTTGCTGCTTTTAGATGAGATAGAAAAGGCCCACCCTAATGTGTATGATTTGTTGTTACAAGTGATGGATAACGCCACTTTGAGCGATAATTTAGGCAACAAGGCGAGTTTTAAGCATGTGATTTTGATTATGACTTCAAATGTGGGGAGTAAGGATAAGGACACGCTGGGGTTTTTTAGCACTAAAAACGCCAAGTATGATAAAGCCGTTAAAGAGCTTTTAACCCCTGAATTGCGATCCAGAATTGATGCGATCGTGCCGTTTAACGCGCTCAGTTTGGAGGATTTTGAACGCATTGTTTCTGTGGAATTAGACAAATTAAAAGCCCTAGTGCTAGAGCAAGGCGTGATCTTAAAATTCCATAAAGAAGTTGTGAAATGTATTGCGCAAAAAAGCTACCAAACGACTTTAGGAGCGAGAGAAATTAAAAAAATCATTCATAATGAAATCAAAACCCAATTAAGCGATATACTGCTCTTACAATCGTTTAAAAAACCTTGTAAGATCGCTTGCTTATTGGAAAAAAACCAATTGGTTCTAAAAGAAATCAAGCGCACGCAAAAGGTGAAAGAAAATGACTTTTGAAATGCTTTATAGTAAAATCCATAGGGCGACTATCACGGACGCTAATCTCAACTATATAGGCTCGATCACCATAGATGAGGATTTAGCCAAGCTCGCTAAGCTTAGAGAGGGCATGAAAGTGGAAATCGTGGATGTCAATAACGGCGAACGCTTCAGCACCTATGTGATTTTAGGGAAAAAAAGGGGCGAAATTTGCGTCAATGGCGCAGCAGCCAGAAAGGTGGCCATAGGCGATGTGGTGATCATTTTAGCTTATGCGAGCATGGATGAAGATGAAATCAATACGCACAAGCCAAACATCGTGCTAGTGGATGAAAAAAACGAAATTTTAGAAAAGGGTTAGAGATGGATTTTAGTCAATTGGGCGGGTTAAGCGGATTATTAGATGGCATGAAAAAAGAGTTTTCCCAACTAGAAGAAAAGAATAAAGACACGATCCACACTTCCAAAAGCGGTGGGGGAATGGTGAGCGTGAGTTTTAATGGGTTGGGGGAGTTGGTGGATTTGCAAATTGATGACAGCCTGTTAGAAGATAAAGAAGCGATGCAAATCTATTTGATGAGCGCTTTGAATGACGGGTATAAAGCCGTAGAAGAAAACCGAAAGAATTTAGCCTTTAACATGTTGGGGAATTTCGCTAAATTGTGATGTTTCACAAAGCCCTTGTTACCTTTATCGTTCTATGGTTTTTTTTGAATGGCTTAGGGGCTTATGATTTCAAGCATTGTCAGGTTTTTTTTAAAAAAGCGAGCCTTCAAAAAGGGGGCGTGGCTTTAAAGGAATTGCCTAAAGGCGTGTATTTGTATTATTCTAAAACTTACCCTAAACACGCTAAAGTCATCAAATCCGATCCTTTTGTAGGGTTGTATTTGTTACAAAGCGCGCCAAGCGAGTATGTTTATACGTTAAGGGATTTAGACAAAGACGCCCTGATAAGGCCAATGGCCAGTATAGGGGATAAAGAAGCCCTAGAAGTGCGGTTGCTTTTCAAGCAAAAAGGCTATGATCGCTACGCTCAAATTTCGCAAAAGATTCAAAAAAATGGCGTTATCAGCAATATTTGCTATCAAATGTTAGGGCTAGGGGTAGGGGGGAACGGCTTTATAGAAACGAAATTTATCAAGCGCTTTTTAAACCAAAAAGAGCCTTATTATGGGGATATTGGGGTGCGTTTAAAAGAAGATGATAAGCGTTTAGTGGTAGCGCAATTCGATCCCTTTTTCCCTAAAAACCCTTTTTTAAAAAACGATGAAATCCTAGCGATCAATGATTACAAGATCCGCTCATTAGCGGAGTTTGAATGGGTGGTGAGCAATCTTAAATACCAAAGCCTTGCCAAAGTGAAAATCAAACGAAACCACAAAATCAAAGAAGTAACGCTCAAAGTCAATAAGCGTTATGGAGGGTTTTTGCTCAAAGACACTTTTTTAGAGCGCTATGGCATCGCTTTAGACGAGCGTTTTATTATCACTAAAATAGGCGCTCATTTGCCCAAAGGCCTAGATTTTTTAAAGCTTGGGGATAGGATTTTATGGGTGAATCATAAAAGCGTTTCGTTCAACCCGAAGGCTTTAAGAGAAGCGTTAAGCACACCTAAAATTGAATTATTAGTTTGGCGTAAAGGCTTTGAATTTTACATTAAAGTCCGTTGAAACATTGATGAAAAATGACGCTTATGAAATCATTCTTTCTTGGTTTATCACGCCTCTCACGGCGATTTTAGGGCGTTTCGCTGAATTTTTCCTCTACACTTTGCATGCGCAATTGGTGTTTAATAGCGTGGTTGCTTTGGCGTTCATGCTCTTTGCTTATAGGAGCTTGAAGGAACAGAATTTCTTCAGCGCTAGCGCGCTTTTAGAGGCGTTATTATTTGTGGGGTTTTTTGCGCTTTTCAACTACGCTTTAAAAAATCCCATGCATTTTTATGAATTGTTTCAAAACGCTATTTTTATTGCGCCTAACATGATCACTCAAAGCCTTTCTCAAAGCTTGAGTAACTTTTCTAACCACGCGCTTTCTTTAGATTTTATCTTCAATCATGGTTTTTATGCCCTTAGCTTCATCAGCGATTTGAGCCATAACGAAATGTCTGTGTGGCTTTTTTTAAGCATTTTGCAAGGGCTTTTTTTGAGCGTGCTGTTTGCGATCATCATTTTAGTGTATTTAGAAGTGCATGTGTGGTGCTCTTTGGGGGTGCTGTTTTTAGCGTTTGGGTTTTTTAAAACCTGGAGGAGCATTGTGGTTGCGTGCCTAAAAAAATGCTTCGCTCTTGGGTTTTACAAGCCTTTTTTGTTGTTGGTGGGGTTTTTGAACGTGTCGGTTACTAAGGCCTTAATGGACGCTAGCATGCAAGAAAAACAAGACTTAAGCCTTTTATTGGTGGTGGCGTTATTTTTGTGTTGCGTTTTTATCATAGGCGTGCCTTTTTTCATCAACGCTTTGTTTAGGGTGCAAAACAGCCTCAAAGAAACTTACAAACTCGCCACCAATTTGAGCGCTAACCTCACTCAAAGCGCTTTGCAATCTTTACAATATACCACGATCTCGCCCGCTCCCTCTAGCGTTTCTCCTTCTACAAGCGGAAGCGTCTCTAAAGAAAAGGAAACGCATTCCCCCACATTCAAGGTAGAAACCACTCAATTAGATGTAAAAATTCCAAATTTCAAGCAAAAAAAGGTTAAAAAGGATACAATAGATACAAAAAATGAAATTTAAATAAATAGGAATTTAATGAGGATTTTTTTTGTTATTATGGGACTTGTGTTGTTTGGTTGCACCAGTAAGGTGCATGAGATGAAGAAAAGCCCTTGCACCTTGTATGAAAACAGGTTAAATCTCGCATGAAAGAAAAGCCTTTCAATAGCGAGCAGTTGATCTATTTAGAAGAGCTTTTAAGCCACCAAGAAAAGCATTTAGAGAGCAAGCTTTCTGGTTTTTCGGTGAACGATTTGGACATGCAAAGCGTGTTTAGACTGGAGAGGAACCGCTTGAAAATCGCTTATAAACTCTTAGGCTTGATGAGTTTTATCGCTCTTATCTTAGCGATCGTGTTAATCAGTGTTTTACCCTTACAAAAAACCGAACACCATTTCGTGGATTTTTTAAACCAGGACAAGCATTACGCCATTATCCAAAGAGCGGATAAAAGCATTTCCAGTAATGAAGCGTTGGCTCGTTCGCTCATTGGGGCGTATGTGTTAAACCGAGAGAGCATTAATCGCATTGACGATAAATCGCGCTATGAATTGGTGCGCTTGCAAAGCAGTTCTAAAGTGTGGCAACGCTTTGAAGATTTGATCAAAACGCAAAACAGCATTTATGTGCAAAGCCATTTGGAAAGAGAAGTCCATATCGTCAATATTGCGATCTATCAGCAAGACAATAACCCCATTGCGAGCGTCTCTATTGCAGCTAAACTCATGAACGAAAACAAACTGGTGTATGAAAAGCGTTATAAAATCGTGCTGAGTTATTTGTTTGACACCCCGGATTTTGATTACGCTTCCATGCCTAAAAACCCTACCGGCTTTAAAATCACTCGCTACAGCATCACTGAAATCGCACCGATTAATAGGAATGATTGATGCGTAAGGTTTTATGGGGTTTTGTGGGCTTTTTGTTGGTTTTTAGTGCTTTAAAAGCCGATGATTTTTTAGAAGAAGTGAACGAAACAGCCCCGGCGCATTTAAACCACCCCATGCAGGATTTAAACGCCATTCAAGGGAGCTTTTTTGACAAAAACCGCTCCAAAATGTCCAACACTTTGAACATTGATTACTTTCAAGGGCAAACTTATAAAATCCGCTTGCGTTATGCGATGGCGACCTTATTGTTTTTTTCAAAACCCATTAGCGATTTTGTTTTGGGGGATAAGGTGGGTTTTGATGCGAAAATTTTAGAAAGCAATGATCGCATTTTACTCATCAAGCCTTTACAAATTGGCGTGGATTCCAATATCAGCGTGATTGATAGCGAGGGTAAGATTTTTTCTTTCTATGTGTTTTCTACCACTTTCACCAGCTCCAAACACCCTAATTTACAGGTTTTTATAGAAGATAAAAACTATTACACTAACGCTTTTATCAAGCCCCAAAAAGAAAATCAAGAAAATATGGCTGAAAATGCCCCTAAAGATGCCCCAAAAAATAATAAGCCCCTAAAAGAAGAAAAAGAAGAAACTAAAGAAAAAGAAGAAGAGGTGATAATTATTGGCGATAACACCAATGCGATGAAAATTATTAAAAAAGACATCCAAAAAGGCTATAAGGCTTTAAAAAGCTCTCAAAGGAAATGGTATTGTTTATGGGCTTGTTCTAAAAAATCCAAACTCTCCTTAATGCCTGAAGAAATTTTTAACGACAAACAATTCACTTATTTCAAATTTGACAAAAGATTAGCGCTCTCTAAATTCCCGGTGATTTATAAGGTCGTTGATGGCTATGATAACCCGGTGAATACAAGGATTGTGGGCGATTACATTATCGCTGAAGACGTTTCGGCTAAATGGACTTTAAGGCTGGGTAAGGACTATCTGTGTATCCGTTTTGTCAAAAGGAGCAAAGGTGAATAAGTGGATTAAAGGGGCGGTTGTTTTTGTAGGGGGTTTTGCAACGATTATAACCTTTTCTTTAATCTACCACCAAAAGCCAAAAGCTCCCTCAAATAACCAACCCAATCTTTTGAATGACGATGAGGTGAAATACCCCTTACAAGACTACACCTTCACTCAAAACCCACAGCCAACTAACACAGAAAGCTCTAAAGACGCTACCATCAAAGCCTTACAAGAACAGCTAAAAGCCGCCTTAAAAGCCCTAAACTCCAAAGAAATGAACTCTTCTAAAGAAGAAACTTTTAAGAGCCCTCCCATAGATTTAAAAACAAACACAACCCCTCCTAAAAAAGACTTTTCTCCAAAACAATTAGATTTACTAGCCGCTCGCATCACCCCTTTCAAACAAAGCCCTAAAAATTACGAAGAGAACCTGATTTTCCCTGTGGATAACCCTAATGGCATTGATGGTTTCACTAATCTTAAAGAAAAAGACATCGCCACTAATGAAAACAAGCTTTTACGCACCATTACAGCCGATAAAATGATACCCGCTTTTTTGATCACGCCCATTTCTAGCCAGATCGCTGGTAAAGTGATTGCGCAAGTGGAAAGCGATATTTTCGCTCACATGGGCAAAGCCGTCTTAATCCCTAAAGGCTCTAAAGTCATAGGCTATTACAGCAACAATAACAAAATGGGCGAATACCGCTTGGATATTGTATGGAGTCGCATCATCACTCCCCATGGCATTAATATCATGCTCACTAACGCTAAAGGGGCGGACATTAAAGGCTATAACGGCTTAGTGGGGGAATTGATTGAAAGGAATTTCCAACGCTATGGCGTGCCGTTACTGCTTTCTACGCTCACTAACGGCTTATTGATTGGGATCACTTCGGCTTTAAACAATAGAGGCAATAAAGAAGAGGTGACTAATTTCTTTGGGGATTACCTTTTATTGCAATTGATGAGGCAAAGCGGCATGGGGATCAATCAAGTGGTCAATCAAATTTTAAGAGACAAAAGCAAGATCGCCCCCATTGTGGTGATTAGAGAGGGGAGTAGGGTCTTCATTTCGCCCAATACTGACATCTTCTTCCCTATACCCAGAGAGAATGAAGTCATCGCTGAGTTTTTGAAGTGACTCAAAAATGCCCAATTAAAAACGCTATAATAACCCTAAAAAACAAAAGAGAGCCTGACAAGAAAACCCATGAAAATTAAAAATATCTTACTGAGTGGGGGGAGCGGGAAACGCCTATGGCCTTTAAGCCGTAGCCTATACCCTAAGCAATTTTTAAAGCTTTTTGATCATAAAAGCTTGTTTGAGTTGAGTTTTAAAAGAAACGCTTCCTTAGTAGATGAAACGCTCATCGTGTGCAATGAAAAGCATTATTTTTTAGCCCTAGAAGAGATAAAGAATGAAATCCAAAACAAAAGCGTGGGTTTTTTACTAGAAAGTTTGAGTAAAAACACCGCTAACGCCATCGCTTTGAGCGCTTTAATGAGCGATAAAGAAGATTTGCTTATCGTTACGCCAAGCGATCATTTGATTAAAGACCTTCAAGCGTATGAAAATGCGATAAAAAAAGCGATTAATTTAGCCCAAAAAGGTTTTTTAGTCACTTTTGGGATCAATATTGACAAGCCCAACACGGAGTTTGGGTATATTGAAAGCCCTAACGCTCTAGATGTTAAGCGATTCATTGAAAAGCCAAGCCTAGAAAAAGCGATAGAGTTTCAAAAAAGCGGAGGGTTTTATTTCAATAGCGGCATGTTTGTTTTCCAAGCGGGCGTTTTTTTAGACGAACTAAAAAAGCACGCCCCTACTATTTTAAAGGGGTGCGAAAGAGCGTTTGAATCCTTAGAAAACGGGTATTTTTTTGAAAACAAGATCGCACGTTTGAGCGAAAAAAGCATGCAAGATTTAGAAGACGTGAGTATTGATATAGCCTTAATGCAGCAAAGCCACAAAATCAAAATGGTAGGATTAAACGCCAAGTGGAGCGATTTAGGGAATTTTAACGCCCTTTTTGAAGAAGCGGCTCACGAGTCTAAAGAAAATGTCAGCCTGAATCAAACGCCTATTTTTGCCAAAGAGAGCGAGAATAATTTAGTGTTTTCTCATAAAGTGAGCGCTCTTTTAGGGGTTGAGGATTTAGCGATCATTGACACTAAAGACGCTCTTTTAGTCGCTCATAAAGACAAAGCTAAGGATTTAAAAGCCCTAGTGAGCGAGATAGAAACGCATAACCAGGAATTATTGCAAACGCACACTAAAGTCTATCGCCCTTGGGGAAGCTATGAAGTCTTGCATGAGAGCGGTTGCTACAAGGTTAAGATTTTAGAAGTCAAACCAAACGCTAGGCTTTCTTTACAAAAGCATTTCCACAGGAGCGAACACTGGGTGGTGATTAGCGGGATGGCGAGCGTGGAATTGGATCACCAATCGTTTGAATTGCAAGCTAATGAGTCCACTTATATCCCTAAAAACACCCTACACCGCCTGGCTAATTATGGCAAAATCCCTTTGATTATCATAGAGGTCCAAGTGGGCGAGTATGTCGGCGAAGACGATATTGTAAGGGTTGATGACGATTTTAACAGGCAGAATCAAAACGCCTAATGAAAAGATTTAATAAATAAAATTCAATAAAGGAACAATAATGAAAGAAAAAATCGCTTTAATCACTGGGGTTACTGGGCAAGACGGGAGCTATCTGGCCGAATACCTGCTGAATTTGGGTTATGAAGTGCATGGGTTAAAAAGGCGCTCTTCTAGCATCAACACTTCTAGGATCGATCATCTGTATGAGGATTTGCACAGCGAGCATAAGAGGCGTTTTTTCTTGCACTATGGGGATATGACCGATAGCTCTAATCTCATCCATCTAATCGCCACCACTAAGCCCACAGAGATTTATAATTTAGCCGCGCAAAGCCATGTGAAAGTCTCTTTTGAAACCCCAGAATACACCGCTAACGCTGATGGTATTGGCACGCTAAGGATTTTAGAGGCCATGCGGATTTTGGGATTAGAAAAGAAAACGCGCTTTTATCAAGCCAGCACGAGCGAATTGTATGGCGAAGTCTTAGAAACCCCGCAAAATGAAAACACCCCCTTTAACCCACGAAGCCCCTATGCGGTCGCTAAAATGTATGCCTTTTACATCACTAAAAATTACAGAGAAGCTTATAATTTGTTTGCGGTTAATGGCATCCTTTTTAACCATGAGAGCAGGGTAAGGGGCGAAACTTTTGTAACTCGCAAAATCACACGAGCCGCTAGCGCGATAGCGTATAACTTAACGGATTGCTTGTATTTAGGGAATTTAGACGCTAAAAGAGACTGGGGGCATGCCAAAGATTATGTGAAAATGATGCATTTAATGCTCCAAGCACCCATCCCCAAAGATTATGTGATCGCCACAGGAAAGACCACGAGCGTGCGCGATTTTGTGAAAATGAGCTTTGAATTTATCGGCATTGATCTAGAATTTCAAAATACAGGGATTAAAGAAATCGGTTTGATTAAAAGCGTTGATGAAAACAGAGCGAACGCTTTACAATTGAATTTAAGCCATTTAAAAATAGGCAAAATCGTGGTGCGTATAGATGAACGCTATTTCAGGCCTACTGAAGTGGATTTGCTCTTAGGCGATCCCACTAAGGCTGAAAAAGAGCTGGGCTGGGTTAGGGAATACGATTTAAAAGAGTTGGTTAAGGACATGTTAGAATACGATTTAAAAGAATGCCAGAAAAACCTTTACTTGCAAGATGGGGGCTATATTTTAAGGAATTTTTATGAATGAGATCATTTTAATCACCGGCGCCTATGGCATGGTGGGGCAGAACACGGCGTTGTATTTTAAAAAAAACAAGCCTGATGTTACCTTACTCACCCCTAAAAAGAGCGAATTGTATTTGTTGGATAAGGATAACGTTCAAGCTTATTTGAAAGAATACAAACCTACAGGCATTATCCATTGCGCCGGGAGAGTGGGGGGCATTGTGGCGAACATGAACGATCTTTCAACTTACATGGTTGAAAACCTGCTGATGGGCTTGTACCTCTTTTCTAGCGCTTTAGATTTGGGGGTGAAAAAAGCCATTAATCTGGCGAGCTCTTGCGCTTATCCTAAATACGCCCCTAACCCTTTAAAAGAGAGCGATTTATTGAATGGCTCTTTAGAGCCAACGAACGAAGGCTACGCTTTAGCCAAACTTTCTGTGATGAAGTATTGCGAATACGTGAGCGCTGAAAAGGGCGTTTTTTATAAAACTCTAGTGCCTTGCAACCTTTATGGCGAGTTTGACAAGTTTGAAGAAAAGATAGCGCACATGATACCAGGGCTTATTGCTAGGATGCACACCGCTAAATTAAAAAATGAAAAAAATTTTGCGATGTGGGGCGATGGCACGGCCAGGAGAGAGTATCTAAACGCTAAAGATTTAGCCAGATTCATCGCTCTCGCTTATGAGAATATCGCTCAAATGCCTAGCGTGATGAATGTCGGCTCTGGAGTGGATTACAGCATTGAAGAGTATTACGAAAAAGTCGCTCAGGTTTTAGATTATAAGGGCGTGTTTGTGAAAGATTTATCCAAACCAGTGGGCATGCAACAAAAGCTTATGGATATTTCCAAACAAAAGGCTTTAAAATGGGAATTAGAAATCCCTTTAGAGCAGGGTATCAAAGAAGCTTATGAGTATTATTTGAAGCTTTTAGAGGTTTGAAATAAAATCAAGGCTCTTATAGAGTTTAAAAACGCTTTGCTATTAAGCGTCAGGCTAGCGGTAGTTACGATATTGTGATTATAGATTAACTTCAAACAAGATTTAACCATTAATGGGGGGTTTGGTCGCTTCGCTCTCAATCTCAAGCACTTTCAAAAAGTAAGGCGTGTTAACGCTTTAATTTTTCATAAAGAGCTAGGGGGTGGGGAATGTAAGGGGCTTTTCTATGAGATTAACCACCGCTTGCTTTAAATCAAAAATTGTATTTTACAACCAGTAGCTATGATTGGCATGAGATTTATCTTTTATATGAGCGGGCAATTCCCTCTATTAAATTGAATGTTTTGGATTTTTATGCTGTCTGTTTTTAGAGATGATTGCCAGTTGGTTTTTACTTTCCAAAATCCCAAGTCCCTTTATCAGTCTTTATACTGACTTCTTTGATATGCTGACAACGAAGTATATAAAATTGATAGCTATCGCCAAATTTTAGCGTTTTATTAATCTTAAAATAAGGAAATCCCTCATTGTTAGCGCAATTCCCATGATTGATTTTTGCGCTCAATATAGCGATACTATCAACATTTGAAATGGTGTCTATCCAATAAAGGCTGTTCCTAAAAGTTACTTCAATGTCTATTGGTGGTTTTTCACTACCACTACACCCCACAAAAAACACAGCAAACCCAAAAATGACCGCTCATATCAAGCCCGCTTTTTTTTGTAACACCCACTATTAAAACCCTCTCTTATTGTAAATTTTCTCTCAAATAGCTTGAGTGTAGCAGACTTAGACTTAGGTGATCTCTAAAAATTTTAGAGATCAAAGGCGGTAGGGTTTTAAAAGCGCATTAGTTTTAACAAATCCTAGGCAATAATTCGCCCTCTGGCATCTCTAAGATCCTTTCAAAACCCCATGCGTTCTTTAAAACCACGCTAGGATAAGGGTTTTCAAACACCCCGCCGATCACGCAAGCGTTTTTCGCTTTCTCGTTACTTTTTAAAATTTCTAAGGCTTTTGGGGCATCCTTTTGATTGAGCGCTAACACAAACACCCCCTCATTAGCCAGCGCGTAGGGTTCTAGCCCTAAAATCTCACAAATCCCTTTAGTTTCTTCTTTTAAGGGGATTTTTTCTTCTTCTATGACGATTTTCACTCTGGAGCTGTTCGCCCATTCGTTCAGCACGCTCGCTAACCCGCCCCTAGTCGCATCTCTTAAAGCATTAATTTTGAGATCGCTTAAAAATAGGGGTTCCAATAAGGGATAGAGCAGTTGGCAATCGCTTTGAAGATTCGTTTTAAGCTTGATTTCATGACGCGTCGCAAACAGGCTTGCCCCATGATTGGCAATCGTGTCGCTTAGGATAATGGCTTGCCCTTGCTTTAAATGGCGCGAAGAAATCCCTGGCTTGATGATTTTACCCATACAGGTTGTGTTGATAAAAAGCTTATCCACGCTCCCTTTTGGCACGACTTTAGTGTCTAGGGAGAGGAGTTTTAAGTTGGCTTTAAACAATTCTTTTTGTATGGATTGTAAAATTTGCTTTAAAAGAGGGATTTCTAAGCCTTCTTCTAAAATAAAACCCATATTCAAAAACAGAGGTTCGCCCCCTTGCACGCTCACGTCATTCGCGCTCCCGCAAACGCAAAGCTTGCCTATATCGCCCCCATTAAAAATTAAGGGCGTGATGACAAAACTATCCGTGCTTACGCAATATTCCCCACTAGCCTTAAATGTAGGGGCGTCTTCATCAAACGCAACAATCCATTCTTTTAAATAAGGCATGAAGACTCGCTCAATCAAGGCGTTTGTTTCTTTCCCTCCGTTCCCGCATGCTAGAGTTACGCTATCCATTTTTATCCTTTTTTGATAATTGTAGGGTTGAAATACGCCATCAAGGCTTGACCGACAGGGATACTGCTGTCATTAGGGGGGAAATGCTTGTGGAAAAAATACTCCCTTTGAAGCTTTTTCAATCGTTGGGCTAATTGTTCGCACAACAATTGGTTGCAAAACACGCCCCCACTGCACACCACGACATGCCCTTTAAAAGGCGCAATCAAAGCGGTAATGATTTCTACTAAGCTGTTAAAAAATTTCTTAGCGATTCGCTCAGGCTCTAAAACGCCCAAATCCTTTTCAAACGCTTGATAAAATTCCTTCAAACGCACCACGCTGTTTTTGATTTCAAAAGGGTAAAAGGCAATTTCATCGCTTTGTAAGGCTAGATTTTCTAAAACCTGCCCGCTTTCTGCTTCAAAACTAATCGTTCCCACCACGCCCAAACTAAACGCCACTATATCAAACAAACGCCCTATGGAATTGGTAGCGACGCTTTGAATTTTTTTGTCATGCATTTGTTTAAAAATTCCTAATTCGTCTTCTTTGAAATGCTTTTGAACGCGCTTTAAAAGCTTGTTGAGCTGGTGTTTTAAAGCGATTTCTAAAACCAATCTTCTAGGCTCTTTGATCGCTTTTTGCCCCCCTAAAAGCCAAAATTCTTCAAACCTGGCGATTTCTTCAATGCGTTCCAAATCCCCCACAAAACACTCCGCCCCATAAATCTTATTTTCATAAGCCCCACTCCCATCCCAGATGATACCTATAAAGGGGTGATTTAAATGCGGATCTTGTAATAATGCGTCTAAGACGCTCGCTAAAAAGTGGGCATGGTGGTGCTGGACTTGCAACAAGGGCGTATTAAATTCAAAAGCCATTTTAGTGGTGGTGTAGTTTTGATGCTTGTCGCAAGCTAAGAGTGTGGGCTTGAAATCATAGGTTTTTAAGAAAAAATTCAAGGTTTCTTTAAAGTGCTTTTCATTTTCTAAAACGCTCAAATCCCCACAAAAAGGCGAGAGTAAAAGAATGGAAGTTTCGCTATCCAATAGGCTAAAATGCCCTTTTTGCTCTGCTCCAAGCGCTAAAATCTTTTTTGGCGAACCATTAGAGCGTTTGGGCAAAGCAAGGTAAAGGGGGGCAAACCCCCTAGCCAAACGCATGGGGCGAATGATATTATCCACACGCTGCACGATACTGTCATCAATCCTGTGGATGATGGCGCGGTTGTGCGTGAGCTTAAAATCAAAAATAAAATGAAGCGAATCGATCTCTTTTTCATCGCTCGCTAAAGGGAGGGAGCTGAAATTCGCGCTCGTGAATACAATAGGGAAATCCAATAAATCCAGTAATAAAGCATGCAAAGGGGTATAGGGCAAAATCACGCCATAAAAGGGGGAGTTTTTGGCGATATTGGGGGCTAATTGGGTGTCAGGTTTTTTACGCGCTAAAAGAATGGGGGCGCTTGCAGAAATTAAGCTTTCGCATTCTAACGCGTTCAAAAACGCATGCTGTTTGGCTGTGTTCAAATCTTTAAACATGAGCGCGAAAGGCTTTAAGGGGCGGTTTTTTAAAAGCCGTAATCTTTCTATGGTTTGAAAATTCCTCGCATCGCACAAGAGAGCAAAGCCCCCCAAACCTTTAAGAGCGATGATTTTACCTTTTTGAATGTCTTTAGCGCATTCTAAAAGAGCGTCATCATTTTTGAATCGCTTATAAGTGAGCGCGATACCGCACTTTTTGCAGCTGATGCCTTGAATGTGGAAGCGCTTATTGGTGGGGTCTTGATAGACAGAAGCGCAAAACTCACAGAGTTTGAAAGGTTTTAAGGCGGAGTTTTCTCTGTCATAGGGTAGGGCGTTTAAAAGGCTGTATCTTGCCCCGCACTTCGCGCAAGAATTGAAAGCGTAATGAAAATAGGGGGAGTTTTTATCTCTGATTTCGCGCAAGCAATCCTTGCACACGCCTAAATCTTTAGGGATTTGACTGAGCAGATTTAAAGGGTGGTTCTTGCTTTCTAAAATCCTAAAATCATTGAAATGAAGCACCTTATCATAAGGGCTAATAATGATTTTTTCCACCAGCGCTAAGGGAGGCAACCCTTTTTTTAGGGCGTTTAAAAAAGACTCTGTTTTGTGAGCGGGTAAGACGATTTCTAAAGCCGCTTGGGCGTTACGCGCAAAGCCTACAAGCCCTAATTTTTGAGCTAGGGTATAAACAAAAGGGCGCATGCCCACGCCCTGAACCACGCCAAAAAGCGTGATTTTATTCAATAAAGTTGCATCGTTACACAATGCAAGCTTCCATGCTGTTTGATTAAGGTATTGCAATCAACCCCTATCACTTCTAGGGGCGTGTGTTGTCTTAAGGTTTCTAAAATGAGCGCGTCTTTAGGGTCGTTGTAAGTGGGGACGATTAAAGCGTTATTGCACAATAAAAAATTCACATAAGTCGCCGGCAAGCGTTGTTGGTTTTCATCATAAATGGCCTTGGGGATTTCTAGGGAGATGAGTTTATAAGGCGTGCCGTCTAGTTTTTTAAAGGTTTTTAATTCTTCTTGCATTTTTTTTAAGGCTGTGTAATGCTCATCGTTTTCATCCTCGCATGCGCTATAAACAATGGTGTCTTTATCTAAAAAGCGAGCGAGCGTGTCGGTATGACTATCCGTATCATCGCCCTTTAAATAGCCATAAGAATACCACAGCACTTGTTTAGCCCCTAATTCCTTTTTAAGCATGTTTTCTATTCCATTTTGATTCAAATGGGGGTTACGATTTTTTTCTAGCAGGCATTGGGTGTTGGTTAAAATGCTCCCGGCCCCATCGCTTTCTATGCTCCCGCCCTCTAAAATATAGGGCATCGTTTTTAAAGGGTGTTTTAAAAACCCTAAATGTTTGAGCTTGAAATTCACTTGATTGTCTAGATTGGATGGGTATTTTAACCCCCAACCATTAAAACCAAAATCCAAGCACTCTAAAACGCCATGATTTTCAACGCTGATCGCTCCAAAATCCCTAGCCCATGTGTCGTTGGTGTCAATCCTTGCGATCTCTACACCGGGTAAGTTTTTAAGCGTTTCATAACCGATAGTGTCGTTAGTATGGACGCACACTAACACCTGAGCGTGTTTGGCTATGGTTTGAATAATGTTTAAAAAACTTTCCCTAGCCTCTTTGATGCAATACGACCAGTCGCCAAACTCATGGGGGAACGCCATTAAAATCGCTTGGATTTTTTCAAACTCCGCTAACATTCTTTTCATTCAAAATATCCTTTTAAATAACTATAACACAATCTCATTCAAATAGCGTTTTTAAAAGCTAGCTCAAACGCTTTTTAGCGGTTTGAAAATATTCTTTTTCTGATTCTATACCGATAAAATTCCGTTGTAAATTTTTGCACGCTAAGCCGGTGGTGCCGCTCCCCATGAAAGGATCTAGCACGATGTCATTAGGGTTTGTGTGGATGGAAATGATTTTTTCCATTAAGGCTAGGCTTTTTTGCGTGGGGTGTTTGACTCTTTCAATCCCGCTCACCACAGGGCTTTTTAAGATCAAGGGTCGTAAATATTTTTCATTTTTGGGTTTGTTAAACACCCACTTGGCTTTCTTTTTAACCGCCCACAGGGCAAATTCCGTGTCTTGGACATAGCGCCGGTGGATGTTTCTTGGCATGGGATTATTTTTAACCCACTGGATAAAGTCTTTGACTACAAAGCCGTTTTCTTCTAAAAAATCAGCGATATAGCTTATGAACCTGTAAGAGCAAAAAATCACCATGCAGCCGTTTGGATTGATTAAGGAGGCGTAGCGTGTGATTCATTCTAAAAGCTTGAAGTTTTTATCCCATTCCCCAAAGTCTATGCCCTGTCTTTTAGCGCTCTTTAGGGTGGAGAAATTGTTTTTAACCGAAATGTTGTAAGGAGGGTCTGTGATGATCGCATCCACTTTTAAATTTTGCTGGTAAAAATCCTTGATGATTTCAAAGGCGTTAGCGTGATGGATTTGTATCATTTTCTTAAGCTTTTTAAGATCGCTTTGCCTAAGGCTAGGGCTAGAAGAGGAGGCACAGCGTTACCGATTTGCTTGCAAACGCTCGTTTTATTGCCATAAAAGATATAATCATCGCTAAAACGCTGTATCCTGGCGGCTTCTCTGGGCGTGATAGAGCGGTGCAATTCAGGGTGGGAGTTGGTGCCATTGCTCGGAGTTACTAAATGAGAGCGGTTAAAAAAGTCGTTGTCTATAAGCAGGTTTAAAAGTTTCTTGTAAAAAGCGTTTTCGTCTAAATTTAAGTCGTTTTCTAAAATGAAAACAAAAGTTCCTTTGACTTTTGTAACGCTTTCTTGATTGGATTGCCAAATTTGATGCTTGCTTAAAATATTGAGAGCGTCTAAAACTTGCGCTTTGCTTTCTTCATAGCCAGGGGTAAATTTTGAAGCCCTATAAGAACACACCCCATAAAGACAACCATTTTTAATTTGAAAACGGCTCAACAACACCCCTAAATTAAAGGGATCAATGGCGTTTAAAAAGCGAGAAACAAGCAACAATAACCTTTCATTTTTTAAAAGGATTATAAAACAGCGCTCATTAGTTTTTGTTTAAAGGTTTTAGAATGCGACTCATATACTAACAGGGCATGGTTTAATGTTTTCATTGGTGTAAGGGCTATCCCAAATATCCCTAATAGAAAATGATTTTTCAATACTATATTGTGTAAATTCTAAAATACAATCAGCACAATAGATAACACATCAGGGGCGCATTTTTGATCTATCCATCGCGCGTTTTGTGTTTTTCTAATATCATAATTTCTGAGTTTTAAAAAATCAATAATTTGCTGTTCTTTCATTAGCTATCCTTTAAAATCCCAAACCAAAAGCAACTCATGCTATCAATATTCAAGGTGCGCGTTTGATAATTTCTAGCGATTTTATAAAAATCCCTAAATCCAACGCTAGAAATATAATCGCATTGTTTCTTGCTTAAAGATATAGGGTTTTTAGGGATTAAAATAGCCACAGATCCATTAACCACATAGCCTTTTTCTTTTTTTAAAATCCTTGGTTTATAGGTCATATTGGGGGTTAAATAGACATCATCTCTGTCTAAAAATGAAGCTATCTTGAACGGGTTTAAAACCTCTTTTTGAATGTAGCTATCGTAATTTTCAATGCTAATAACCTTTCCGTTTTCATCAATGTTGCGAGATTTAATCACACGAATACCATTTTTAACCAACACAGAATTAGTGATTTGTCTGTCTCTAAACACTTCAAAAAGACCAAACTGCATGGAATGAAACACCTTATCAAAAAAAGCGTTGTGATAGATAACCCAATAGGGCAATTGTCTGTCAAAAATATAGCTTGGCTTTTGTTTGATGCTTAGATTTAGGGGTAACGAACGCGCTAAAATTTCTTTTGATTTTTGTGTAACAATAGCAATTGTTTCTACTAAAACACCCTTAAAACCAAGCTCGCCAAAATCTAAAATCACTCCTACTCCCTTTTTTTCAAGCTTAGTTCTGGTTTCTGCATACTCTTTAGTGTTTAAAAGGTTTTTAGGCATAACCATCGCTGTAAAGTTAGCTAGTTTTAAAGATTTTTCTAAAAAAATCCCTGCTAAATGAGTGAGCCCTAAACTATAACCTTTAAATCTTTCATGCGTTTTGCCAAAAGGCGGATTGCCCACAATTAAATCCACTTTGCCGCATTCATAGGCTAGAAAATCTGTGCAAATCAATTCTATTTCAAAGTTGTTAGGGATGCAATCTTTATATAAAATCTCTAAAATTTCTAAACTATTTTTATCAATATCTATACACTATACATTTTAAATAAACTTTTTTAACAGAAGCGTATTTTTTAAAAAGAGCGCTTAAGAAATTCCCACACCCTACACTTGGCTCTATGATAGTAACGCTCTCTTGTTTAAAGCTTGGCAATAACTTCGCTATCTCATTAATAATAAAAGGATTTGTAAAATACGCGCTTTTTTCTATGCGTTTAGAATTAGCCATTTCTGCCAAACTCACCAAACTCGCTCTTGCAATCTTGTTTTTATTTTCTAAAATAAATCGCTTTAAATTTTGTGGCTCTGATAAAGAATGTAAATCAATATACTTAATGATTTCTTTATAGTTTAAATGGATTTGAGACATAAAATTTTTAATTTTTAAAGCGATTTGCTTAAAAATAATCGTTGGAACAGCTTCGCCGATACTTTGTCTGATGTTCATTTCGTTTTGTTTGGAGATTTTTTCTTTTTCTTGTTGGTTAAGGGCGTTTAATTCTTGTAATTCTAAATCTAACCACCTAAAACGGCTAGGGATATTCATTAAAAGCATCAGCTCTCTAATGGAAAACACTCTGTCATCTTTGGGGTGGATCGTGTTTTGGCTAGCCATTTGGTCGTTTCTTGTATGAATGCAAGGGGCAACGCTATGATATTTTTGCCTTTTATATTTATCGCCATTTTTAGAAACGTTTAAGACAATCTTATTACCGACAATTCTATGAGGCTTTTTGTTTAATTCTGCATTCTCAAACGCGCTTTGTCCCTCTTTTAAATCTTTAATCCATTCTTGCATGTGCTTTGGATAAGTTCTAAAACTATGATAAAAATCCGCGCTATCATACTCGCCCCAACTAAGTGGTTTTAACGAGCCTATCACTTCTTTTAAAGTTTTTTCTTCTTTAAAATCAGGAAAAAATTCTAACGCGCTTATAAAATCTTTAAACTCTTTACAAACCCCTATCACTAAAGTTCTTGTTCGGCTTGAGTTAGCCCCAAAATTTTTAAAATTAATTACCTCATCATAGAGCCTATAATCGCCACTCAAATTTTGCTCTATCATAGTTCCTATTTCTAATAAATTATCATTTTTGTCTATACAACCTGTTTTATAAAAACTAGGGACATTTTCTAAAATAAAAAATCGGGGCTTGATTTGTTTGATCAAATCAACGCTCCCAATCACCAAAGAATTCCGTTTGATTTCATCGTTTTTTCTTTTTATGATTGGCTACGCTCATGCCTTGACAAGGTGGGGTTGCTACCACTAAATCAACCCTATCATTACCAAAATTTTTAGAATAAAATCCAATTCGTTTTAAAATTTTTTCTTTTATCTCTAGCTCTTTAATGTCCCCACAAATATACCCTTCATCAAATTTACATTTGTGATTGATCCTTTGGATATTCAAGCGTTTTTCTAAAATTTCATTGGTTGCAACGCATTCAAACCCTTCTTCTAAAAGCCCATAGCACCCCACTCCTGCCCCAGAAAATAAAGAAATATAGGTTAAGGTTTGATTAAAGAGCATAAGGGGGATTTAAAGATTGGATCAAACTCATTTGAAGCGCCTCAACGCTTCAAGCTCTCAATCTCTTTAAGCATGGTTTCAAAGGCCTCTTTAGTGCCTGTTCGCACGCTAGAAAACAAACTAAACGCAACAATGGCTATGCTTGCCACAATAAAGCCCGGAACGATTTCATAAATATCCAAAAAGCTTTTGCCAAATTTATCGTATAAAATCACCGTGCTAGCCCCAGAGAGCATGCCAGCAATCGCGCCAATGCGCGTCATTCTTGACCAAAAAAGCGAGAATAAAATCACAGAGCCAAAACTCGCGCCAAAGCCAGCCCATGCGTAACTCACGATGCTGAGAATGCTAGCGTTTTTATCCGTTGAAATGAAAAAAGCGATGCAAGCCACCCCTAAAACCGAAAGCCTGGAAATGACCATCACTAATTTTTGGGGGGCGTTTTTATTGAAAATCGTCGCATAGAAATCTTCAGCAATGGTAGAAGAGCTTACAAGCAGTTGCGAACTGGCCGTGCTCATCACCGCCGCTAAAATCGCGCTCAATAAAATGCCTGTGATCCAAGGGTTAAAGAGCAATTGACTCATCACAATGAAAATCTTTTCAGGGTCTTGCAAACTCAAATCAAATTTATGTACATACGCAACGCCTAAAAGCCCCATAACGCATGCCCCAATCAAAGAAATAACCATCCAAGAAATCCCAATAGCGGTCGCTTTAGGCACATCTTTAATGGAGCGGATAGACATGAAACGCACTAAAATATGGGGTTGCCCAAAATAGCCTAACCCCCAAGCAAGGCTTGAAATAATGGCGACTACGCTAGAGCCTTGCAAGAAAGAAAGGTTTTCAGGCTTGATCTCTCTAATGATTTTAATCCCCTCTCCAATCCCACCAAGATGGATTGTCATAACGATCGGCACCACGATTAAAGCGCTCATCATCAAAAGCCCTTGAATCAAATCCGTCCAGCACACCGCCTTATACCCTCCTAAAAAGGTGTAAGAAACAATGATCAGCGTGCCAATGCTTAAAGCGTAGTTGTATTGAATGCCAAAGGTCGCTTCAAAGAGTTTAGCCCCACTCACCAGTCCTGAAGAAATGTAAAAAATAAAAAAGATTAAAATCACAAAAGCTGAAATCAAGCGCAAGATGTGTTTGTCATCGCTAAAGCGCGTTTCAAAATAATCTGAAATGGTGATGGAATTAGCGATCACGCTCGTATAAATACGCAAGCGTTTGGCCACAAAAACCCAGTTAATCAATGCGCCCAAACTCAATCCTATGGCGATGTGTGAATTGATAAGCCCCCCCACATATAAGGCTCCAGGTAATCCCATTAAAAGCCACCCGCTCATGTCACTCGCCCCCGCGCTCAAAGCGCTAATCACAGGCCCCATAGAACGATCGCCTAAGAAATAATCCTCAGTCGTTTCGTTTTGTTTGTAAAAATAAAAACCAATATAGAGCATTAACAGCGAATAAACGACAAACATCGTAACAATAGGGGTGCTTAAAACAACATGTCCCATTTTGATCTCCTTATTTAATACAATATTTATTTTTCAGCACAGCATGATTTGTGGCAAGTGGGTTGCCTTAAAACCCTTGAGCCTAAATTCCCGTAACGATGATAAGAGATGCTAACCGATCGCTCTAAGTGGTAATACAGCAATTCAAAACGCCCGTTCAAGCATGGTTTAGCCGTGGCTAAAACCATCCCTAAGGAGCTTGCTTGCTTGTGCAATAAATCCAAATCGCTTTTTAAATAACGGATACGATTGAAAGCATGCAATTTCTCGCTAAATTTTTGCAAGCTTTCATAAACAATAGGGGCGTTTGCTTGGAGCGCTTTTAAGCATTCTAAGAAAAATGTTAAATCCTTGTTCGCTCGCTCGTTTTCTGCACTGATTGTTAAAGGGATTTGAGAAATGAGGCATGCTAGAGCAACGCCCAACATGTCGCTTAAGGTGTCCTTTTCGGTGATGCGATAGCCCACGCTTTTAACTTTAGTGTAGGAAAAGAGGTTGTCTTCGCCTCTGATTTTGACATAGTCTTTAGTTTGGCTGAATTCATGCTTATAATGATAAGCGTAGCTTTTTGCCATAAAAATCGCGCGCTTCAACTCATGCGTGTGTTCGTCATAGCCTTTTTGAATCAAGCCCTCTAAAGCTTCGCTTAAGGGGTTTTTTAGGGCGTGTTCATCTTCTTCATCTTGATGGATATTCACAAATTGCGTGATATAGTTAAAAATGCCTACCTTCCTCCCAAACCCTACAGCGGATTTTTTAACCCCACCAAAAGGTTGGCGCAAAACGATCGCTCCTGTGGTGGGTTTGTTGATATAGATATTACCGGCTTCAATGCGTTCTAAATAATATTCCCACTCCCTTTCGTCCAAAGACTCTAACGCGCTAGTCAGCCCGTAACCGGTAGAATTGACTATTTCTATCGCCTCGTCTAAATCTTGCGCTTTCATGACTGATAAAATGGGCGTAAAAAGCTCAGTTTGGTGCGTGAAATCGCCTTTTTTAGTGCCGTATTTGATGCTTGGCTTCATCAAGTAGGGGTTATCATCAACAAAGCTTGCCGGGATTTCGTAATTTTCATAGCTTTTCAATTCATCTAAGGCTTTAATGACCTTTTCATTAGGCTTGTCCGCTAGAGCGCCGATTTTGTTTTTGAAATCAAAAGGATCGCCCACGCTAAGGCTTAGAGTCGCATCTATCAGAGTCTTTTTGAAATTCTCATCTTCATAGACTTCTTTTTCTAACACTAAAAGCGAAGTGGCAGAGCATTTTTGCCCCGAATTGCTAAAAGCTGAATGGATAACATTCTTGATCGCCTGGTCTCTGTCTGCCATTTTGCTCACAATGGTGGCGTTTTTACCGCCTGTTTCAGCGCTCAAGGCTAAAGTGGGGTTAGCTTCTAACATTTTATAAGCGGTGTCTTCGCCCCCGGTTAAAATGGCAAACTGGATGCTTTCATCTTTCAAAAGATGCTCGCTAATATCGCTCCCTTTAGAGGGCAAGTAAATGAGCGCATCTCTTGGCACGCCCGCATCCCAAAAACACTCACAAAGCTTATAACCGGTCACGCTAGACAAACTTGAGGGCTTGTAAATCACCCGATTGCCAGCGGCTAGGGGGGCAGCGATAGTGCCTACAGAAATACCCACAGGGAAATTCCATGGAGCGATGACCACGCCCACGCCTTTAGGGGTGAATTGGGTTTTTGTGTTTTGCTCTTGTAACACCCTTAAGCTGTAAGGGTAAAACTCTAAAAAGTCAATGGCTTCACTCACTTCAGCGTCCGTTTCAGCGAAAGTTTTACCCACTTCTAAAGCGGAAATCCCTACTAAATCGCCCCTCCTTTCTCTAAAAATCTGGGCGGTTTGACTCATTAAGGCATGGATTTCTGTGAAGCTTTTTTGACTGAAACGACTCTTATCGCTTTTAGCCACTTCTAGGGCTTTTAAAATCGCTTCCTTATCCGCTAAATGCACGCTGGCGATTTTTTTATGATGGATTTTATCAAAGACTTCTAAAGAGGTTAAATTAGGATCTTCAAACCTCCCATCTATTTCTGGGTAAAGCTCTAAAATAGGGGCATTATGCATTTTCTCGCGCACTTTTTTAGCCCATTCTCGGTTGGCTTTTAAAATAAAATCGGTATCGCTTTCGTTTTTAAAGGAGTGGTTTGGGTAGGTGGTATGGCCGGTTTGTTTGGCGTTCCTATCTTGAGTCCTGTGGGTGGTATTGTCTAAAGCAGCGATTCCTTTAAGGCTGTTTAAAAAGCGTTGTTCTTGGTCTTTCCATTCGCTCGTGCCTACTTTGAGGTTGAAGAAAGCTTTCATGAAATTATCGCTTGAGGTGTTTTCATCTAACCTCCTCACCAAGTAAGCGATCGCATTATTAAAATGCGCTTCATCGCACACCGGCGCATAAAGAATGAGTTTGTGCATCTCTTTTAATTCCTGGCTCGCTTGCAAGCTCATGCCCTCTAGCATTTCAAAGCTAAAATGCTCCAACACAATAGGGTCATTAAGGGCATGGATGCGCGTATAAACATAAGCGATTTCAAAAATATTGTGGCTCGCTGCGCCAATATGGATGTATTTATAATTATCGCCCTCTAAAACAAAATCCAGCATTTTGTTGTAATTAGAATCGGTGTCTTGCTTACTAGAAAATGTGGGTAACGCCCAGTCTTTCATAGAAGCGATAGTCTCTTCGCTCTCCATGTTCGCCCCCTTAACAAAGCGGATTTTAATGGGCTTTAACCCTTTTAAAACCCTTTCTTTAGAAAAAGCATGCAGTTTTTTCAAATATTCATAAGAATCAGGGATATAAGCTTGCAGCACAATACCGGCGTTCAAATCAAATTTGGCGATAGACTCCATAAACGATTCCACCGTAAGCTCTAAATCCCTAAATTCTTCCATATCTAAGTTGATGAATTTAGGCATGCCTTGCTTTTTTTCTTCTTCTAAAGCTAGGGTGTAAAGAGCGTCTAATCGTTTGACAATCTCTTTTTTAGAGTATTCAAAATCAAGGATATTGATTTGAGAAAAAATCGTCGTGATTTTAATGGAAATGTATTGGATGTAGTTGGATTTTAGGGCTTGGGAGTATTTTTCAAAACGAGCAGACGCTTCTTCTTCGCCTAAAACCTCCTCGCCAATAAAATTCACGTTCAAAATGATTTTTTCATTTTTCCTTTTTAAAATCCTCTCTTTCAATTGGCCCTCTTCTTGATCCAAAACCATCGCTTTTGTGTCGCTTCTGATTTTATTGACAAAGAAAGGCACGCTCATATCAGGGAGCATTTTCCCAAAGCTTAAAAACCCCATTAAAAGCCATTTTTCAAACGAGGAAAAAATCTCACGGCTTTTGTATTTGTCTAAAACATGCTCAATCATTTCAAAGCGGGCTTTATTGTCCAAGCACCTAAAACTCCGATCCATAAGCTCTATGAGCATGACCTTGTTTTCAGGGTTGTTTAAAAGCTTTTGCATTTTAAAATGGAACGCTTTTTCTTGATCGCTCAAATGGTTACTGATACTATCTTGCAGTTTTTTAGCTAATTCTAGTGAATCGTCAATGATTTTTTGCATGAGCTTACCTTTTATTTAAGAATTTGGCTTGATTGTAGCATGTTTTAAGCGGGTGGCTTTAAGTCTCATTTATTGGTAATGTTTTTTAAGTTTTAAATTTTGTTCCAGTGGTGATTAATTCTCATTCCAACCTTTTTGAGTTTATCACGCATTTTTACACAATGATAAGAATTTGAGTGATAATTTGTATTGTTTTTAGATTCATTTACTTTTCGTTTAAAAATAGATTATAATATTCGCATCGTGTAATTTAAAACCATTGAACGAAACGATTTTAAATTAAACGGATTGACAAAAATTTTACAAAACAAAGGATATAAAATGAAAACAATTAAAAATGGTATTATGATCGGCACACTCGGCGCGTTGTTGTTGAGCGGTTGTTCTAGCTTTGATGCTCAGCGTTTCGCTTGTCTCCCTAAAGACCATTCTTCAAAAGACGCTTCCACCAAAAAAGAAGCGCAATACATGCCTAAGGGCTTTTTTGACCCTTATTCTTCTAACTTAAACCACTGGGATTCTACATTCTAGGGGTTTATTAGAGGGGGCGAAAAAGGGGGGGAAATAAAGCTCGTTTTAAGTTTTCTCAAATTACAATAACAATCTTTTTAACACTGATATAATATAAAAGGAGATATTCTTATGAGTGGCACTCATATTGTAGAAAACACGAATAATGAGAAAATAGAAAAACCAAATATTTCAAATCCCACCGCTTCCACCCCCCCCCAATAATGAAGAGCTTTTAGAACTTGTTAGAGATGTTAGAGAACTTAAAGATCGCATTCAAAAATTAGAAGATCTTAAATTAGAAGACTTTGAACCCCTTAGAAAACCCTCTCATTTTATAGGCAATTTGTTTGGAAAATCCTCTAACGACACCCAAGAAAACCCAAAAGACGCTTTAAAATCCACCAATTTCCAAGAGAAATACACCAAGCCGACTGAAACCACCGAACTAGTTGAAGAAAATAAAGTGCTAACCGCAGATAAAGAAAGGCTAGAAAGAGAAAATCAAAATCTAACCACAGAAAATCAAAATCTAACCGATCAGCTTAACGCATCACAAAAGCAAGTGGAAGAATTAGAACAATCTCAGCAAGTTTTACAAAATGAAAAAGCCGATCTGAATAGCAAGATCACCGGGTTATCCACAGAAAAAGATGAACTGACTGATAAAAATCAAAAGCTAACCGCAGAAAAAGAAAATCTAACCAATCAGCTTAATGAATCACAAAAGCAAGCCAGCCAAACGAGCCAAAAACTAACCGAGCTAGAGCGAAGGCACGCTCTATACCAAAAATTAGAAAAACTCTATGAAGTCTTTTTGGAAGTCAAAGATCGCTTGAATTTTGGGTTCGTGGAAAAAACTCACAGCGCAATGGACTTGATCGCATCTGTTATTAGCGATAGCAAATATTATTTAGAAAGCCTTTATAACAGAGCGAGCCAAGAATTAAGCGATAAGAGGAGCGATAAAGGTGAAAAATTAGCTGAATTGTTTGATTTGCTTTTTGAATATATTAAGGATAGTAAATTTGAGCGTTTGAAAGAGCCAAGTGCTTATGACCATTCATGCAAAAAGCTATACCCAGAGCAAAACACTTCTCAAAAGATGCAAAGAGTGGTTTTAAGAGGCTATAAGCACAATGATAAAGTGTATCACACTATCGTGGATATGGGATCATAAATGGGAAGGCTCATTGAAAAATGGTTTGGCTTCTCTCAAATAAGAGAAGAATTAGAAGCTCGCATCGGTGAGTTAGAAGACGAAAACACCGAATTGTTAAGAGAAAGAGAATACTTAGCTGCAGAAACTAGCGAGTTAAAAGACGCTGATGATCAATTACGGCAAAAAAACGACAAGTTATTCATAACAAAAGACAAGCTAACCAAAGAAAACACCGAGTTATCTTACAAAAATGACAAGTTATTCGCAGAAAACGAAAGCTTATCTGTAAAAATCAGCGGGTTAGAACACTCTAACGATCAATTATGGCAAAACAATAACAAGCTCACTAAAGAAAAAGCCGAATTATTAAGAGAAAAAGACAATCTGGCTAAAGAAAACACACGCTTATTAGCAGCCAGAGATCGGCTGACTGAAGAAAAAAGAGGATTGACAACAGAAAAAGAAAGGCTAGCCAGAAAAACCGCCGAGCTAGAAAACAGAAACGCCACATTGACTGAAAAAAATAAAACGCTAACCACAGAAAACGACAAGCTCAACCACCAAGTTATCGCGCTCAATAAAGAGCAGGGCAGCCTCAAACAAGAGCGAGCGCGATTGCAAGATGCGCATGGGTTTTTAGAAAAACGATGAGCTAATTTAGAAAAAGAAAACCAACGCCTAACCGAAAAACTCAAAAAGTCAGAAAGCACTCAAAAAAGCTTGGAAAACACTAACAACCAATTACGGCAAGCTTTAGAAAACGCTAACGCCCAATTAGTGCAAGCTAAAGAAAAAATAGCCGCAGAAAAAACCGAGCTGGAGCGAGAAATCGCACGCTTAAAGAGCTTAGAGGGTATGGGAGCCAAAAGCGATCTGGACTTGCACAACAGGCGTTTAGCGAGCGCAAACGAGGATTTAAAACGCCAAAAAAGAAAATTAGAAGAAGAGAACATCGCCCTCAAAGAGAGGGTTGATGTCTTGAAAGAGCAACTCTCAAAACCACAAAAACCACAATAAAGGAAATATCATGGTAAAACCCTTACAAAGTTTAGAACTGCCTCTTGGCCACCCCTTAGTAGAGAAATTGTGCAATCTGTCTTTAAACAATAAAGCCGCATTCAATGAAGAAATACCGATCCATTTCAAAGATGAAGTGTCAGAAGAAGACAAAATCAAATTCAAACAAGCGCTACGGGTGCTTCATGCGATCGCCAATAACAGCGCTTCTTTAAGGTATCTTTCTGATGACAATCAAAAATCCATAGAGGATTTAGCGCAAGCTAAAAAGATCACTAATGAGCAAATAGAAAAAACCTTAGAGATCGTTTCTACTAGCGATGTGGATGTGGATTTTGAAAAATTTAAAGATTTGATGCTCAATGTGGATGTCTAAAAAACTCTTTAATCTTATTAAAAGTATTTAAAAAGTTATTTTTTGTAAATTTTCCCATCGTGTTTAAAACGCCAACGAGATTTTTACTGGAGTAAACACTACTCCGCTATCCCTTAGAG
>NZ_JACTCR010000019.1:0-27329 GCF_014496965.1 Helicobacter pylori
CGTATCAAAGCTTGTGGAGCTTCCTCTAACGGGGTTAGTTCTCAATATGGCAACATATTAGATCTAGCTAGTTATGGAGCTATGAAGCAAGAAAAAGCCCAATCGCTTTAGCGGTTGGGTAATTCACACGGGCATTAAACATAAAATCTTAAAACAAATGGTAAAGGAGTTTGATTTTAATAAGCGATGATTTTTAATCCAATTCCTTAAGGCGTTTTAACAATTCTTCTTCATTCAAAACGCTCACGCCATGTTTTTTTGCCAGAGCGAGTTTTGAGCCGGCGTTTTCTCCAACGATTAAAAAATCGGTTTTAGCGCTCACGCTTGAAGCAATTTTTGCCCCTAAATTTTCTAACATTTGAGCGTATTCTTGCCGTGGTTTAGAAAGCGTGCCGGTTAGAACAATCGTTTTATCACTGAAAACAGAAGAGCTTTTTTGCTTTTCTTCAGCCGTATCGCTACTTTTAGGGTTTAACAAATCAAATAACGATCGGATAAATTCCTGATTGCTCGCATAAAAATTGACTAAAGAGCGTGCCATTTCCACCCCAAAGCCTTCCATTTCTAAAAACTCGGCTTCGCTTTTTTCTAACACATTTAAGCCGTATTTGGCTAGCGTTTTACTCGCTCCTTTACCGATATGCTCAATCCCTAAAGCGTTGATCAAACGCCATAAAGGAGGGTTTTTGCTTTTTTGAATAGCGTCTAATAGATTTTGAGCTTTTTTGATTTTGAATTTGTCTAGCCGCATTAAGTCTTCTAATTTTAAAGCATACAAGCCTAGGGCGTTAACAATGAGTTTTTCTTCAAAAAGTTGCTCTATGACTTTATCGCCCAAGCCTTGAATGCTTAAAGCGTCCTTAGAAGCAAAATGAATCAAGCTTTCTTTCAACCTTGCCGGGCAATTAAGGTTTTGACAATAAGTAAAAATCTCTTCGCATAAAAGCTCATGCGAGCATATGGGGCAAACTTTGGGGCGCATGATTTTTTGTTGCGATCCGTCTCTATAAGATTCTAAAGGTTTGATGATTTTAGGGATCACATCGCCGCTTCTAATGATTACCACCCTATCATTGAGCATGATATTCTTTTTTTCAATTTCAGAATAATTGTGTAAGGTCGCTCTATTAATCATAGCTCCAGCGATTTCTACAGGCTCTAAAACAGCGACCGGTGTGATCGCCCCGCTGCGCCCCACTTGGTTAATGACTCCTACAATTTTGGTGTGTTTTTCTAGAGCCGGGAATTTATAAGCGCAAGCGAATTTGGGGGATTTTTGCGTGTAGCCTAGCTCCTTTTGAATATCCAATTCATTCACAACGATCACCATGCCGTCTAAAAGGGCAAAAAAGCCCTCCCTTTCTTTAATCAGGGTGTGGTAATTTTCTTCTATTTCTTGGTGGTTTTTGTTTAGGCTTAAGTATTGAATGGCACTAAAACCTAGCGAGACGATAAAATCCAAACACTCCTTAAAGCTTAGAAAATTTAAAGAATGCTTGCCCACGCCCCAAGGAATGAATTGCAATTTACGCTTTTTAGTGATTTCGCTATCAAGTTGTCTCAAACTCCCTGATGCGGCATTTCTGGGGTTAGCGAATAGGGGTTCGTTGGCGTTTAAGCGCTCTTGATTCAAGGCGTCAAAATCCTTTTTAGAAATGATCACTTCGCCCCTGATTTCTATTCCTTCATCATAAGCGATAGAATGGGGGATATTAGCGATGTGTTTAGCGTTGTTGGTAACAAGCTCTCCTTCTAAGCCATTACCCCTAGTGGTCGCACTCACTAGCTTGCCATGTTGATACAAAAGATTGAGCGAAACCCCATCAAGTTTGGGCGAACACACGAATGAAGCGCTAGGATAGGCTTTTAAAATGCGTTGCAACCACGCTTGCAATTCATTTTGATTGAACACATCATCTAAGCTCCACATCCGCATTAAATGGGGGTTTTTATTGAACGAATTGGTGGCAGTAGCCCCCACTTTTTGGGTAGGGGAATTCGCTTGAATGTGGCTAGGGTTTTTTTCTTCATAAGCTTTTAATTCTTGGTAAAGTTCATCATAGACTGCATCGCTTACGATTGACTCATCAAGGTTGTAATAATGGTGCGATAGGGTGTTTAAATATTCAATTCTTTCTAAATATTCTTTTTGGCTTTTTATCATTTTTGTAAAAACCTTTTAAACTAAATTAGGGTAGTATTATAGCATTTAATCTTTGATAGGGCTTTAGGGGAAAATAGGTGGTAAGAGACATTGACAAAACGACTTCGTTGCACTTGAACAACGAAGCGCAATTTCTGTGCTTTAGATTAGATGCAGAAAAAGACGCCCAGCTTTATGGCATGAATATTTTTAAGATCCGAGAAATTATCCATTATGATGGGGAGATTACAGAGATTCTTGGGGGGAGCGATGGCGTGATGCTCGGGTTTCTTAGCGTTAGGGGCGAGTCTATCCCTTTAGTGGATGTGAAAAGGTGGTTGCATTATAACGCCAATGATCCGAGCCGTGATCTAAAAGAATGCAGCGTTAAAGATGACCATAATTTAGTGATCGTGTGCCATTTTTCTAACCATTCCATCGCTCTAAAAGTTTTAAAAATTGAAAAAATCATTCATAAAAATTGGAATGAGATTAGCGCTGGGGATAAACAAGGCATTAGTGAAGAGGGTAAGCTTAGCGCTATCACCCGTTTTGATGAACAACGAGTGGTGCAGATCTTAGATGTGGAGAAAATGATTAGCGATGTTTTCCCTAGCTTGAAGGATTTAGACGATTTGACTTTGCGTTGCATAGAAGCCATTCAAAGCCAAAAACTCATTTTGATCGCTGAAGACTCCTTAAGCGCTCTTAAAACCTTAGAAAAGATCGTTCAAACTTTAGAATTGCGTTATTTAGCCTTTCCAAATGGGAGGGAATTGTTGGATTATTTGTATGAAAAAGAACATTACCAACAAGTCGGCGTGGTCATTACGGATTTAGAAATGCCTAACATTTCAGGGTTTGAAGTGCTAAAAACCATTAAAGCTGATAGCAGAACTGAACACATTCCTGTGATTATCAATTCGTCCATGAGCAGCGATTCTAACCGCCAGTTAGCCCAATCTTTAGAAGCGGATGGTTTTGTGGTAAAATCTAACATTCTTGAAATCCATGAAATGCTTAAAAAAACGCTTTCATAAATTTAATTTTTGTTTTAATTTAAAGGGATAAAACATGCGAAGTCATTTTTGCACAGAAATTAGTGAAAAAGATGTGGGTAAAATCATCAAAGTGGCCGGGTGGTGTAACACTTATAGAGACCATGGAGGCGTGGTTTTTATTGACTTAAGGGATAAAAGCGGTTTGGTGCAACTCGTCTGTGATCCTAGCTCTAAGGCTTATGAAAAGGCTTTAGAAGTCAGGAGCGAATTTGTGCTAGTGGCTAAAGGGAAAGCGCGTTTAAGGGGCGCTGGGCTAGAAAACCCTAAACTAAAGACCGGTAAAATTGAAATCGTTTTAGAAGAGTTAGTCATTGAAAATAAAAGCGCTACCCCACCGATTGAAATCGGCAACAAACATGTGAATGAGGATTTGCGCTTGAAATACCGCTATTTGGATTTGCGCTCTCCTAATTCTTATGAAATCTTTAAATTGCGCAGTGAAGTCGCTTTAATTACTCGTAACGCTCTGGCCCAAAAAGGCTTTTTAGAGATTGAAACCCCCATTTTGTCTAAAACCACGCCTGAGGGGGCTAGGGATTATTTAGTGCCAAGCAGGGTGCATGAGGGCGAATTTTTCGCACTTCCCCAAAGCCCGCAATTATTCAAACAGCTCTTAATGGTGGGGGGAATGGACAGGTATTTTCAAATCGCTCGCTGCTTTAGAGATGAAGATTTGAGGGCGGACAGGCAGCCAGAATTCACGCAAATTGATGCGGAAATGAGTTTTTGTGATGAAAATGATGTGATGGGCGTGGTGGAAGATTTGTTGCAAGCGATTTTTAAAGCGATTGGGCATACTATTTCCAAACCTTTTAAACGCATGCCCTATAAGGAAGCGATGGAAAATTACGGGAGCGATAAGCCGGATTTACGCTTTGAATTGCCTTTAATAGAAGTGGGGGATTGTTTTATAGACAGCTCAAACGCTATTTTTTCTAATATCGCAAAAAATCCTAAAAACAAACGCATTAAAGCTTTGAACGTCAAAGGGGCTGATGCGCTTTTTAGCCGCAGCGTTTTAAAAGAATTAGAAGAATTTGTGCGCCAGTTTGGGGCTCAAGGCTTAGCGTATTTGCAAATTAAAGAAAATGAGGTTAAAGGGCCTTTAGTTAAATTTTTGAGCGAAAAGGGGCTTAAGAGTATTTTAGAAAGGACTGATGCGCAAGTTGGGGATATTGTCTTTTTTGGAGCCGGGGATAAAAAAATCGTGTTAGATTACATGGGGCGCTTGCGCTTAAAAGTGGCTGAAACGCTTGATTTGATTGATAAAGACGCTTTGAATTTTTTATGGGTAGTCCATTTCCCCATGTTTGAAAAAACCGAAAACGGCTATCATGCCGCGCACCACCCCTTTACGATGCCTAAAAATATAGAATGCGAAGATATAGAAGAGATTGAAGCGCATGCGTATGATGTGGTGCTTAATGGTGTGGAGCTTGGTGGGGGGAGCATTAGGATTCATAAAGAAGAAATGCAAAAAAAAGTCTTTGAAAAAATCAATATCCATGAAGAAGAAGCGCAAAAGAAATTTGGCTTTTTACTAGAAGCGCTAAAATTTGGCGCTCCTCCTCATGGGGGCTTTGCGATAGGCTTTGATCGCTTGATCATGCTAATGACTAAATCTAACAGCATTAGAGACGTGATCGCTTTCCCTAAAACGCAAAAAGCTTCATGCTTATTGACTGATGCGCCTAGCCCCATTAATGAAGAGCAACTAAGAGAATTACACATTCGCTTGAGAAAACCGATTTAAAAGGATACGATATGAAGCAACTATTTTTGATCATTGGAGCCCCAGGGAGTGGTAAAACCACTAACGCAGAGCTTATCGCTAAGAATAACAGCGAAACAATCGCTCATTTTTCTACTGGGGATTTACTCAGGGCTGAGAGCGCTAAAAAGACCGAGCGAGGCTTATTGATTGAGAAATTCACTTCTCAAGGCGAATTGGTGCCTTTAGAAATTGTGGTAGAAACGATCCTTTCAGCGATTAAAAGCTCTAGTAAAGGGATCATTTTAATTGATGGCTATCCCAGGAGCGTGGAGCAAATGCAAGCTTTGGATAAGGAATTGAACGCTCAAAACGAAGTGATCTTAAAAAGCGTGATTGAAGTAAAAGTGAGCGAAAACACCGCTAAAGAAAGGGTTTTAGGGCGCTCTAGGGGGGCTGATGATAATGAAAAGGTGTTTCATAACCGCATGCGGGTGTTTTTAGACCCCTTAGCTGAAATCCAAAACTTCTACAAGGCTAAATGTTTGCATAAAATTATCAATGGCGAAAGGAGCATTGAAGAAATCGTGAATGAAATGCAAGAGTATATTTTGTCTTTTGCAAATTAAAATGCGTTCCAAAGAGAATGAGCTGTGATTGGTGTTTATATCATTTCTTTAAAAGAAAGTCAAAGGCGTTTGGATACTGAAAAACTCGTTTTAGAATCCAATGAAAAGTTTAAAGGCCGTTGCGTTTTCCAAATCTTTGACGCTATTAGCCCTAAACACGAAGATTTTGAAAAACTCGTTCAAGAGCTCTATGACGCTCAAAGTTTATTGCAATCTGATTGGTATCATTCTTATGTTGGCGCTGGTTTGACTTTGCCTGAATTGGGGTGCTATTTAAGCCATTATCTTTTATGGAAAGAATGCGTCAAATTAAACCAACCGGTCGTTATCTTAGAAGATGACATAGCGCTAGAATCTAATTTCATGCAAGCCTTAGAAGATTGCTTGAAAAGCCCTTTTGATTTTGTGAGGCTTTATGGGTGTTATTGGTATTACCACGAGACAAAATTCCATGTTTTGCCCAAAGAATTTGTATTTCCTCCCTTTGATTATCCTTTTAAGAATAACCCTATTTTAGAAAAATTTAAAAAATTTTTTGATGTTTCTAGATTTTTAAATCTTTCTACCCATAAAGTCATCCACTATATCCTAAAAAAAATACAAAAAAGCTATTACGCAACGCATGAAAAAGAAGCCTTTTTTTTAGAACATTTTTACCTCACCAGCGTGTATGTGGCTTCTACAGCCGGTTATTACTTAACCCCTAAGGGCGCTAAAACTTTTATAGAAGCCACGGAGCGTTTTAAAATCATAGAGCCGGTGGATATGTTTATGGATAATTCTGCTTACCATGATGTGGCGAATCTGACTTATGTGCCTTGCCCTGTTTCTTTAAGCGAGCATTCTTTAGACAGCACCATTCAAAAGCCCCAAAAAAAGAGCTTGAAATCTTACCCCTTTCCGCCTAAAAAATCAACTTTTAAGAATCTTTTCTATTATAGCTTGAATGCCAAAAAACGCTTGAATGCCTTTCAACAATACAGCAAACAATACGCTCCTTTAAAAACCCCTAAGGAGGTTTAAAAAGAAATTTTATGGTAGAATGCCATATTTAGGAGTTCATTTGACACAAGTTTATATCATTTCTTTAAAAGAAAGCCAAAGGCGTTTGGATACTGAAAAACTCGTTTTAGAATCCAATGAAAAATTTAAAGGCCGTTGCGTTTTCCAAATTTTTGACGCTATTAGCCCTAAACACGAAGATTTTGAAAAATTTATTCAAGAGCTTTATGATTCTTCAAGTTTGTTAAAATCCGATTGGTTCCATTCTGATTATTGTTATCAAGAATTATTGCCCCAAGAATTCGGGTGCTATTTAAGCCATTATCTTTTATGGAAAGAATGCGTCAAATCAAACCAACCGGTCGTTATTTTAGAAGATGATGTAGTGCTAGAGTCTCATTTCATGCAAGCTTTAGAAGATTGCTTGAAAAGCCCTTTTGATTTTGTGAGGTTCTATGGGCATTATTGGGGAGGCCATAAAACCAACTTGCGCGCTCTCCCTATCTATACAGAGGCTGAAGAGGCTGAAGTGTTTGTTGAAGAAACGCCTATTGAAAACCATGAAGTTACCCCCCCCCTCCAATCCCACACAAGATACGCAACAAGATTTTATTATGGAAACGCAACAAAACCCTAAAGAACCATCTGATCCTTGCAAAATAGCGCCCCAAAAAATCTCTTTTAATCAAGTGGTTTTTAAAAAAATTAAAAGAAAACTCAACCACTTCATTGGAAATATTTTAGCTCGGACAGAAGTGCATAAGAAACTCACAGGAAAATACGATGATCTCACAGGAAAATACGATGATCTCACAGGAAAATACGATGATCTCACAGGAAAATACGATGATCTCACAGGAAAATACGATGATCTCACAGGAAAATACAATGAACTCACAGGAAAATACGAATCCTTATTGGCAAAAGAAACAAACATTAAAGAGACCTTTTGGGAAAGGCGTGCTGATAGCGAAAAAGAAGCGTTATTCTTGGAGCATTTTTACCTCACCAGCGTGTATGTGGCCACTACAGCCGGCTATTACTTAACCCCTAAGGGCGCTAAAACTTTTATAGAAGCCACGGAGCGTTTTAAAATCATAGAGCCGGTGGATATGTTCATAAACAACCCCACTTACCATGATGTGGCTAATTTGACTTATTTGCCTTGCCCTGTTTCTTTGAATAAGCATGCTTTCAATAGCACTATTCAAAATGTGAAAAAGCCTGATATTTCATTAAAACCCCCTAAAAAATCTTATTTTGATAATCTTTTTTATAATCAATTAAACACCAAAAAGTGCTTGAAGGCGTTTCACAAATACAGCAAACAATACGATCATTTAAAAACCCCTAAAGAGGTTTAAAAAGAGCGGGCTTTATGTTAGAATAAGTCCTTTTTATTATTCAAAGGAGATTGCAATGAATTTAGAAAAACTAGAAATTAGCCATGACGCTAACGCTTTGTGCGTGGTGATTGAAATATCCAAGCATTCTAATATCAAGTATGAACTGGATAAAGAAAGCGGGGCTTTAATGGTGGATAGGGTGCTTTATGGGGCGCAAAATTACCCCGCAAATTATGGCTTTGTGCCTAACACTCTAGGATCTGATGGCGACCCTGTAGATGCGCTTGTTTTAAGCGATGTGGCTTTTCAAGCCGGGAGCGTGGTGAAAGCACGCTTGGTTGGGGTTTTGAACATGGAAGATGAAAGCGGGATGGATGAAAAATTACTCGCTCTACCCATAGATAAGATCGATCCCACGCATTCCTATGTCAAAGATATTGATGATTTATCCAAACACACTTTAGATAAAATCAAGCATTTTTTTGAAACTTACAAGGATTTAGAGCCTAATAAATGGGTGAAAGTCAAAGGGTTTGAAAACAAAGAGAGCGCGATTAAGGTTTTAGAGAAGGCGATAAAAGCCTATCAAGGCTAAAGGTTTTAAGGGTTTTGGCTCAATTAAGCTTAAACCCCCTTTTAACGCTCTTTTAAAAAGGCTTTGTTCTCATTGAGTGTTGGTGTAAAATGGCTTTATAGTTTAAAGCGGATTTTTGTATTAATCCCCCATAAAAAAGTGCTAAAAACTACAATTTAACGATTTTAACCCCACTACCTCCTAAATTAATGGGAGCGTCGCTAAAGCTTACCACTTTAGGGTGGTTTTTTAAAAATTCTTTCACAAACTTTTCTAAAATCCCGCTCCCCTTGCCATGACAAATAAGCACTTCTTCAAAGCCCCCTAAAAGCGCGTCGTTTAAAAAAGCGTCTAGTGAATCTAGGGCTTCTTCGCTGCGTTGCCCCCTTAAATCAAGGCGTAAGCTCGCTTTTTGGGGTTTAGGAATGGTTGTTTTAGGGGGTTTGAATTTGTTTTTAGGGGGTTTTTGGATTTTTTTCAACAAACTCCCATGCGCTTTCAAGCGCATGCCAAGCTCGGTTTCTACCAAATAATAGCCCTTGTCTAAAATTTGCACAATCAGCACGCTTTCATTTTTATAGCGCACTTTTTCGTTGGCTTGAAAGTTCGTTATGATTTGTGGGATCTCTTGGTTTGTTTTATGCTTGTTTAAAATTTCGCTCGCTTTATGGATTTCTTTATGCATGGAGCTGGTATCTTTTGAAGCGACTTCGCTTTTTAAGATATTTAGGGCTTGTTGGTAGGATTTTTCCAATTCCAATTTTTTATGGTGAAAGATTTCTTTTTGTTTTTCCATTTCCAAAAGCCATGCGTTTTTTAAATCTTCTTGCTCTTTTAAAGCGTTCTCTAAAAGTTCGTTTTTTTGCTTCAATTCCCTTTCTAACGCGCTGGAATTTTCAATCAAAATATTCAATTTTTCTTTATCTTCGCCATAGAAGGCTTTCGCTTTTTCAATCAAAAAATGCGGCACGCCATAGCGCAAAGCGGTTTCAAACGCATAGCTCTTGCCAATAACCCCTTTTAAAAAAGTGTAAGTGGGCCGTTCTTTTTCTTCGTCATAAAGAGCGGCCAGTAATTCCACTTCCTTGTTTTCTGCCATTAACACGCTCAAGCGTTTGTGGTGCGTGGTGATAATGATTTGGTTGTTTTGTTTGAGCAATTTTTCCAACAGGGTTTTATACAAGCTACTCGCTTCATCAGCGTCAGTCCCTAGCTCAATTTCATCAACGCCTAAAAGCATGTTTTCTTTGGATAAAAGAGCGCTAAATTGCTTCATTCTGCCTGCAAAAGTAGAAATATTGTTCGCGCTGTTTTGGGGGTCGTTGATAATGGCGTGGATTTCTTTAAAATAGGGGATAATGGAATGATGGGCGTTGATTTTCATAGCAATAAGATGCTTGCTTAAAAAAGCCGCGCTTAAAAGCGATTTTAAGAGCATGGTTTTCCCGCCCGCATTCACACCGGTAACAGCGAGCATGGATTTTTCAAACTTCAAATTTAAGGGCTTTGGCTCTTTTAAAATGGGGTGCGAAAAGTTTTCTAAAATCATTTTTTTTTGAGCAAAGCTTGGCATGACAAATTCTAAATTGTAGGCTTTAGCGAAATTAAGCCGAGCTTGCAAGCTGTCTAAAAAATCAAATTCTTTAAAAAGGAATTTTAAAAATAAAAGGTGTTTTTGCAAGCTATGGCTTAGAGTTTGACACATTTCAACAATACAGCAATCTATTTCATTATCAATTTGCGCGATTTTTTGCGCGATTTTTTGCGCGCTTTCAGGCAAAAGATAGAAATAGCCATTAGCGCTCCTTTCTAGCACAACGCCTTTAATCGCACCAGAAAACCCGCTTTTCAATAAAAGGCATTCATAACCATGCTTAAGGTGGCTTTGCGTATCCACTAAATAAGGGGCAAGCTCTTTAGAATGGGCGTAATGGTGAATGATTTTAGCGCTCTCTTTTTTAAGGCGATTCAAACTTTCATTCAAAGCGTCTAGGGTAGCGTTAGCCCCTTGTTTGATTTTTCCCTCATCATCAAATAAAGCGATTAGATCATTAAAAAAAGGGGGCAAGACAATAGCGTTAAGGCGTTCATGAAATTTTAAATGCGTGAAAGTTTTAAAAGCGTTTTGTAAAATGACAATGTAGCGCAATCGTTTGACAATCTCATGAATTTCATCTAAATGGAGTGTCCCTAATTTGGTGAGTTTGACGATAATGAGATCGCTTTCTTTCACGCTTTTAGGGGTAGGCAACCCGATCGCATCCACTTCGTTTAAATAAGTGAAAGTTTGCTTGAGATCGTTTTCTAAAGCAATAATACCCTCTTCTTTGGCGAAAAAGGTTTTAAAAAGAGCGATAAATTCTTTTAAATCCAGGCTTTCTTCTAGGGGTTTGGGTAGGGTATTATTATTCATCATTAGGGTTGGATTAAGGGATCTTTTTGGAGCGTCTGACAAGAATCCAAATCCACAAGAACGTCTTTCATAGGGGTTTGTTTTTTGCCTAAAAAGCTCAAAGTCCCGCTCACTAAATTAAAGGTTTGGTTATTGACTTTAATGCCTTTACACAACAAGGTTTCCCCCCTTAAAAACGCTCTTTGCAAAGCGATTTCTTGTTGGTTTTGTTGGTTTTGCTTGTAAGTATAAACGCTGATGCTTGCCCCTATAATCCCTACGATTAAAAAAGCTAAAATCTTTTGTTTGGGGCTAACTAAACCAAAATCCCTTAAAACTAAGAACAATAAAATTAGCGTTAAAAATAAAACAACCGCTACGCCCATTACATTTCGCCTCTCAATTGATAGGTAATATCCCCCGCTCCAAAGCCTATCACAAAGCCTTTTTCAATCGTTTCTACCACATTATCATTGACTAACAGCTCTAAAAAATCCCCTTTTTTACGCACCCTGTCTATAAAGGTGGGGTTATAATGCTTGAAATGGGCTTTCAAATCAATGTCTCTTTTAGCTTCACTCGCGCTATAAACGGGTAAGATAATTAATCTGTCGCAATGCTCTAAAAAACATTTTTTAAATTCTTCTAAATTGTCCATTAAGCGAGAATATTTGTGTGCTTGCCAGATCACTATAATTTTTTCTTGCGTGTTCAATAAGTTAGCATAAATCCTAGCGCTTTTTAAAGTGGCGTTAATTTCAGTAGGGTGGTGGGCGTAATCATCAATGAGAATGAGCGCGTTTTTTTGCAAAATATCAAAGCGTTTTTTAATGCCTTTGAAATTCAATAAATTATTTCTAATTTCTTCTAAATTTAATTCATCTAAAGCGCTTAAAATCGCTAAACTCGCATTCGTAGCGTTATGTTCGCCTAACCCCCACACCAAAAAAGTCCCCAAGTCTTTCAGTTCAAATGAAGTGTAAGGCTCGCCGTCTTTTAAAATGTATTGGATATTATAAATGTCTTTTTTTTCTAAAACAATAGCGTCTTTAGAATAGTTTTTTAAAAAAGGATCTTCTTTATAAATCACTCTTTTTTGAGCATGATCTAAAAAATATTTATAAGCGAAGAAAAAGCGCTCCAAGTCGTGATCATAATGCTCCAAATGTTCTGGCTCTGTGTTAGGCACAATCGCGCAAAAAGGGTTGGAAAACAAAAAACTTGAATCGCTCTCATCGGCTTCAAAAACCAGACTCATATCCGCGCTCTCTCGCACATTGGAATCAAACTCTTTAGAATGCGCCCCAATAATCGCTCCAAAAGCAGGGCAAATCGCGCTCAACATGGCCGTGATACTGCTCTTTCCATGAGCCCCACACACGCTAAAAACGCGTTTGTCTTTAAGGATAGAATACAAAGCGTCTTTACGAGACAAAATAGGGATTTCTAATTCCTTAGCCCTTTGTATTTCGGTATTGTCTTCTTTGATAATGGCTGAATGAATAATGACATCTTGATGGTTGATCGCTTTTGGATCATGCGGGATATTAATTTCTACGCCTAAAGCTTTCAAATACTTAACGCTAGGGCTTATGGCAATATCAGATCCGCTGATTGTAGCCCCTTGCGCTTTAAGGTATTTGGCTAGGCCTGAAATGCCAATCCCCCCTATACCGATGAAATGGATCTTGCAATCTTGCAGGTTTTTGAGTAAAACTTTTGGGGTTTCAAGCATGATTTTCTCGATAAGCTTCTATGATTTCTAAAGGCTTTTCTAAAAGGGGGGTGTCATAAACAAGGGCTAAACGCACGTAGTTAGCACCGATATGATTACGCCCTAAATACAAAGCCGGTAAGGTGGTGATGCCTTCGTTTTGATAAAGTCTTTTGGCAAAATTTTCGCCATCTTTAACGGGCAGATACGCATAAAAACTATAAGGATAAATGAGCGTGTCTTTAAAGATTTTTCGCGCCAGTTTCAAATTATTCGCATAAATATTACGGAAAAATTCTGCATGTGCATCATCTAGCCAAGCCGCTTCACTGGCCTTTTGGATCGCATTAGCGCTCGTATAGCCTAAATAGGTGCGAAACGCTTTGTATTTTTCTAAAAGGCTACTATCCCCAGCGATAAAACCACTCCTTAGCCCTGGAGCGCTAGATCGTTTGGAGAGCGAATGGATAACCAAAACATTTTTGAACGCTTCATTACCAGCCAGCATGCAAGCTTCTAAAAGCGAAGGGGGAGGCGTGTTTTCATAAATTTCACTATAACATTCATCATTAATTAAAATAAAATCATGTTTTAAAGCGAGTTTGACCCAAGCGATCAGCTCTTCTAAAGAAAGGGTTCTTCCGGTGGGGTTGTTAGGGGAATTTAAGATCACTAAATCCACTTCTTGCAACTCTTTTTCATTCAAGCTTGGAGTGAAATCATTTTCTTTAACTAAAGGCATTAAAAGGCTTTTAGCTTTGATAAATTTGGCCGCCCCTTCATAGATTTGATAAAAGGGGTTAGGGTAGGCGATAGTGGGGTTTGGATAATCAAATAAAACAAAACTAGGGAAATTGAATAACACTTCTCTAGATCCTAGCGTGGAAACTAATTCGTTTTCTTTCAATTCTATCTTAAAACGGCGTTTAAAAAACCCCCTTTGAGCCTCTCTCAAGCTTTCTTCAAACGCGCTTTTAGGGTAGATATTGAGCGAATGGGTGTGCTGTTTGAGAGCGTCTTGAATGAATTTGGGCGTTTCAAATCGCGGCTCGCCGATGCCTAAATCCAGCCCCTTTTTTTTAGGGGTGATCTCTTTAAACAAGGCTCTTAATCGTTCAAAAGGATAAGGCTCAAAGGTCATAGGGCTACTTTAATTTAAAATGGAATAGTTGATCTTACCTAAAATTTAAGCGTTTATCATTGAAAGCGTTAAAAAAGAGCGAAAGAGAGCATGAAAGAGAGCGTATAAAAGAGTATAATAACGCATAAGAATTTAACTGATGAAGAGGTTTGATGCTAGAAAATAGAGTTAAGACCAAGCAAATTTTTATCGGTGGCGTGGCCATAGGGGGTGATGCTCCTATAAGCACGCAAAGCATGACCTTTAGCAAAACCGCTGATATTGAAAGCACTAAAAATCAAATTGACCGACTCAAACTCGCTGGGGCTGATTTAGTGAGGGTGGCGGTGAGTAATGAAAAGGACGCCCTAGCCTTAAAAGAATTGAAAAAAGTGTCTTCCTTGCCCTTAATCGCTGATATTCATTTCCATTATAAATTCGCTCTCATTGCCGCTCAAAGCGTGGATGCAATCAGGATCAATCCCGGAAACATCGGCTCTAAAGACAAAATTAAAGCGGTGGTTGATGCTTGTAAAGAAAAAAACATTCCTATAAGAATTGGCGTGAATGCCGGGAGTTTAGAAAAGCAGTTTGATCAAAAATACGGGCCAACCCCAAAAGGCATGGTAGAAAGCGCTTTGTATAACGCCAAACTTTTAGAAGATTTGGATTTTACCAATTTTAAGATTTCTTTGAAAGCGAGCGATGTGATTCGCACCATAGAAGCTTACAGGATGCTTCGCCCTCTTGTGATCTATCCTTTCCATTTGGGGGTTACGGAGGCGGGGAATCTTTTTAGCTCCAGTATCAAATCCGCCATGGCTTTAGGGGGGCTTTTAATGGAGGGCATTGGGGATACGATGCGCGTATCCATCACAGGGGAATTAGAAAATGAAATCAAAGTGGCTAGAGCGATTTTACGCCATAGCGGGCGTTTGAAAGAGGGGATTAATTGGATTTCTTGCCCCACTTGCGGGAGGATTGAAGCCAATCTAGTGGATATGGCGAGCAAGGTAGAAAAACGCTTAAGCCACATTAAAACCCCTTTAGACATTAGCGTGATGGGCTGTGTGGTGAACGCTTTAGGTGAAGCCAAACACGCAGACATGGCGATCGCTTTTGGGAATCGCAGCGGTTTGATCATTAAAGAGGGTAAAGTCATTCACAAACTGGCTGAAAAGGATTTGTTTGAAACCTTTGTCATAGAAGTGGAAAATTTAGCTAAAGAAAGAGAAAAAAGTTTAAAGGATTAGGCATGATGAATAAATTTAAAAATTTTGTGAGCAACTACCAGCAATCTAATAGCTATAAAGAGCCTTTAGGCTTTGGCATTGCCAGAGTGGATATTGCCCCTATTTCCAAAAAGATTTTATGCGCCACTTACCCCATTTTGAACTGGAAAGAGGAAAATCTAGGCTCTTATGCGGTGTTTTGTAATTCGCTTTCTAAAGAAAAAATCCTAAAAGAGAGCGCGAGCGAGTGCGTCGTTGAGATTGATGAAAGTTTTGTGTTAAAAGCGTTAGAGTTTTACACGCCCTTTTTGAATGAAGCCTACTCTAATAAAATGGCTCATAAGAATATCCAAGTGGTTTTAGAACTTTTAAAGGCTTTAGAGGAAAATCGTTTGAAAAATAATAATGGGGAGTCTCTTTATCGCTTGGTGATCTTGTTTGAAGATAAGCCTTGCGAGAGCGTGGAGAGCGCGTATATGAAACTTTTAGCGCTCTCTTTAGGTAAAGCCCCTTTAAGGAGTTTGAATTTAGAGGGCATTTTTAACCAGCTTTCTAATGCGGCTTGGAGCGGCAACAAGCCTTACGAATTAGAATGGCTTAGAATGAACGAAGTGGCTTTAAAAATGCGAGGCCATTTCCCTAGCATTGATTTTATAGATAAATTCCCACGCTATTTGATGCAATTAATCCCTGAGTTTGATAATATCCGCTTACTGGATAGCTCAAAAACACGCTTTGGGGCGTATTTAGGGACCGGAGGTTACACCCAAATGCCCGGGGCTAGTTACGTGAATTTTAACGCAGGGGCTATGGGAGTGTGCATGAATGAGGGGCGCATTTCTTCATCAGTGGTGGTTGGAGAAGGCACTGATATTGGTGGAGGCGCGAGCGTTTTAGGCGTTTTAAGCGGAGGGAATAACAACCCCATTAGCATCGGGAAAAATTGTTTGCTAGGGGCTAATAGCGTTACCGGAATTAGTTTAGGCGATGGCTGTATTGTGGATGCAGGCGTTACGATTTTAGCCGGGAGCGTGATAGAAATTGAAGAAAATGAGTTTAAAAAGCTTTTAGAAGTGAATAGCGCTTTAGAAAAACATGCCAACAATCTTTACAAAGGCAAAGAGCTTTCCGGAAAAAATGGCGTGCATTTTCGTTCCAATAGCCAGAATGGTAAGCTGATTGCTTTTAGGAGCGTGAAAAAAATTGAGTTGAATCAAAACCTGCATTAAGGATTAAAAGAATGCTCAAAAAAAGTTTATTATTGCTTGTTTTTTTAATCTTACAGCTTAGCGGCGCTGAAGAAAATAATCAAGCCCCAAAAAACACGCCCCCTGAATTAAACCCCGCTAACGCAAAGGGTGCGCCAAACCCTAACACCCAGATCACCCCTAAAAACGATAACTCTAATTTATTAGACAAATTAGGTTCGCCTGAAAACGCTCAAACCGAGCTTTCTGCCGGTATTGATTTGGCTAAAAAGGGCGATTATCAAGGGGCTTTCAAGCTTTTTTCCCAATCGTGCGATAACGGCAATGCGGCCGGGTGTTTTGCAGTGGGAGCGATGTATGCTAATGGGGTAGGGATCCAAACCAACAGACTAAAAGCCACTCGCTATTATGAAATGGGTTGCAGTGGGGGCGATGCGACCGCTTGCGCGAATCTGGCTCAAATGTATGAAAACAAGAAAAATGCGGATACGAACGACAAAGAAAACGCTTTGCAGTTGTATGCGGTGGCTTGTCAAGGGGGGGATATGATCGCATGCAATAATTTGGGGTGGATGTTTGCTAACGGGAGTGGGGTCCCAAAAGATTATTACAAAGCGATGGGTTATTATAAATTTTCATGCGATAATGGGAATGATATGGGGTGTTATAATCTGGGCTTGATGTCTAATGTGAATAATATTTATGGCATTGATAAAGCCGAGCTCAGTCAAGTGGATTTGAATTATTTGGCGTGTAACGCTGGGGATATGATGGGGTGCGCGAATTTAGGCTGGATTTATGCGAATGGGGATTTAGGGGCTCCTTTGAATAACCACTACGCAGCGAAATATTTTCAAATGGCATGCGATGGGGGGATTTTGGGGAGCTGTAACAATTTAGGCGTGCTGTATCAAAAGGGCTTAGGCGTGCCTCAAGACGATCAAAGGGCTTTGGATTTATTCTCGTATGCGTGCGATAATGGTTTTGAGTCAAGCTGTCGTAATTACGGGAATTTCAAAGAGCATTTATTGCGCGTGAATCCTAATTACGGGCGCTTGTTCATGCCGTATCATTCTTATGAGATACCCTAGTAATAGCCATTTTTTAATCAATTCAGCCACAAATTGCGGTTTTTTCACAAATTTAAGCTATCTTTTTTTTTTTTTTTTTTTTTGATTTAATACTCGGTGTGATTTTGATCTTATTTAAAAGGAAGAGCTATGAAAGCAACACAAAGCACCATTAACGACTTTTTTGCCCTAACAGGCACGATCTTTTCTATCCCTGTATACCAGAGGAACTACACTTGGGCAGAAGAAGATTGCGAAAAATTACTTCAAGATATTGTCAGTATTTCTCAAAATAAGAAAACGCATTTTATGGGTTCTATCACTTATATTTTGCATTTGATTGATGATGAAAAGAGCTTAAGACAACTGCAAGAATTTGTCATCATTGACGGGCAGCAAAGGGTTACCACTCTCATGCTTTTGCTTAAAGCCATAGAGACAAAGATACAAAATGAAGGGATAAAAAAAGAGATTAATAATCTACTCAATCTTTCGGGACAAAGGTTGCGTCTCAAGCCCATTAAAAGCGACAAAGAAGCCTTTGATTTGGTCATGCAAAATCGATCGCATGAAATACAAGGCGTATCACACATCAGGAATAATTATAAATTTTTCACCAAAGAGCTTGACAATTATATCAGCAAAGGGTATCGCATAGAAGAGATTTATGGCGCGTTTTTGCGGCTCAAAATCGTAGCCATAGGCTTAGAGTTAGGCGAAGACGATCCGCAAGTGGTGTTTGAAAGCATTAACGCTACCGGCGTGCAATTAAAAGGGCTGGATCTCATCCGCAACTATCTGATGATGGGAGAAAATTCTGACAACCAAAATCGTCTTTATAATACTTATTGGGTTCCTTTAGAAAATTGGCTTGGCGAAAAGGATTTGAATGATTTTATCAAAACCTATTTAAGAATCTACCTTGAAAAGAAATTAAAGGAGGGAGAGCGTGAAGTGTATTACGCGCTAAAAGCCCACCACAGTGATAATTTCTCTGATGATATACAAGGTCTTATGAGCAATATGCGTGAATATGGCAGAATCTATCAAATCTTTTTAGACAGAGATCATTATTTTTTAGGGCGTGGGGATCCGCAGCAGTTAGCGAATTTACGCTTGCGCATTAAAGATCTCGTAAAAATCAAATTTGGCGTGGCAAAGCCCTTCATCTTGCGTTGCGCCAGAGACTTTGAAGAAGGCAAATTGGATTATGAAAACTTCCATGAAATTTTGCAAATCCTTACCAGCTACTATGTGCGCCGAAGCGTGTGCGGGGATTCTTCCCCCACGCTTACCAGAGTTCTTTATTCTTTATACAGACAGCTAGGGGAAAATGTTTCAGCCGATGCGTTGAAGCGGTATTTGGGCAAAAGCGTTGGTCAAGAGGCGTTCCCTAATGACGATCGCATTAAAGCGGCGTTTCTTGTGCGTAACGCTTATGCAGCAAATCAAGTGTGCAAGTTCATTTTACTTGAGATAGAAAAGCTAAGCAACGCCGAACCGCCAAGAGAAGAAAATCTAGAAGTGGAACATTTCTACCCCCAAACCCCCACCCAAGAATGGCGCGATAGGGTGGGGGATTATTTCACTTTTGAGCAAGACTACCTCAATAATTTTGGGAATCTAACCCTATCAGGGCAAAATCAAAAGCTTGGCAACAAACCTTACGAGGCAAAAATAGAGCTTATGGAACAATACAGCTCCTTGCATTTAAACGACTATTTCATCAATAACACCCATTCTTGGGGGATAGAGGAAGTGAAGAATAGGAGCAAATATTTAGCGGATCAATTCTGTCAAGTGGGATTGTTTAAAGATTTGCCTAAAGAATACCGTGCAAGAGAGCTTCACAAAAACCCTTGATGATGATTTAACTAGCCATAATCTTCAAAGCGTCAAGCTCCCCAATGATCAAAGACGCATGGCAAGAAACGCTAAGGAATTAGCTAGCGCTGTCATAGACTACTTATTAGAAAACGCCAGAGAGGCCTTTGAAAGCTACACGGATGAAGCTCAAAGATACATTTGTTGGGATAAAGCAAAAGCGCAATTAAGGGATAGAGATGGCACTCTTGTTGTGCCTTTTGAAAAATACGGATTCTACTTTGTCAGCAATGCGAGTTATCAAACGGTGGGCAGCAACCTTAGGGATCTTATCTTAGGCTGTGATCTCAATCCTAGAAACTTTATCGTAGAATAAACAAGCCCCCAAAGAAATGGGGGGGTTAAAAAACCCTTATTATCACTTGCCAAAAGCTTGGTGCAAATGCGTGGTGAGAGAGTTAAGATACTGCTCTACTTGGGGGTTTTTCATTACATCGTTGCAAATAAAAGTGGGCAGCGCTGAAAGCCCTAAAAATTGGAACGCTTTATGCAAATGCAAATACACAACATCCACACCCACCCCTTCAAAAAATTCATTAGGATCACTAAAGGCTTCAATGGGAGCGTTCCAAGTCAAGCTCAACATGTATTTTTTGCCTTGCATCAAGCCCCCTTTCCCGTAGTTTTTAGTGGGGTTTTTCGAGCTTCTGCCATCGCTAGCATAAAGCTTCCCATGCCCTGCACTAAAGACTTCATCAATGTATTTTTTCACAATCCAAGGCTCTCCCATCCACCAGCCAGGCATTTGCCAAATCGTCGCATCAGCGCTAAAGATTTTCTCCACTTCTTGACTAGGATTATAGCTCTTATCCACGATTGTAGTATCCACTTCTAGCCCCAAAGATTCTAGAGTCTTTTTTGCATGGTCGCCCAAGGTTTCATTGAGTTTCCCCCCAGAGTGCAAAAACGCTTTGGCCCCATTAATGATGAGAATTTTTTTCATTTTGTTCCTTTTTTTTGATAGATAATTATAAATTGCGATTATATCTCAATTTGATAATTATGAATTGCGATTATACCTCAAAAGGGTATTTTTAAAAAGCGATTAAATTGCGATTGTATTATTTTTATTATGTTAAGATAATGAAAATTTCTATTTAAGGAATGGCGATGTTCTACGATGAAAAAAAGACTTATCAAAAGATTGAAGAACGCCTTGATATAATTCGTTCGTTTAACGCTCATAACGAGCATAAAAACTTGCAAGACGAGTTTAAAGGGGCGGGCATTTCTAGGCGTGATTTATTGAAGTGGGCGGGCATGATGAGCACAGCGTTAGCCTTGCCGGCTAGTTTTACTCCCTTGACTTTGAAGGCGCTAGAAGTGGCTAACAGATTGCCCGTGATTTGGTTGCACATGGCAGAATGCACCGGCTGTAGCGAGAGCTTGTTAAGGAGTGCAGACCCCACCATTGATAGCATTATCTTTGATTACATCAACCTAGAATACCATGAGACCATTATGGTAGCGAGCGGTTTTCAAGCCGAAAAAAGCTTGCATGACGCCATAGAAAAGCATAAAAACAATTACATTTTAATGGTAGAAGGCGGTATCCCCCAAGGCACAGAATACTTTCTCACTCAAGGCCCAAACGCTGAAACGGGAGCTGAAGAGTGTAGGAAAGCCGCCCAACACGCAGCCGCTATTTTTGCCATAGGCACATGCTCAAGTTTTGGGGGCGTGCAAGCGGCTTACCCTAACCCCTCTAATGCGCAACCCTTGCATAAAATCATTGATAAACCCGTGATCAATGTTCCCGGTTGCCCGCCTAGTGAAAAAAATATCGTGGGCAATGTGCTTTATTACTTGATGTTTGGGGCTCTCCCTAAATTGGATGCCTATAACCGCCCCTCTTGGGCTTATGGGAATAGGATCCATGATTTATGCGAAAGGAGAGGGCATTTTGATGCGGGCGAATTTGTGGAACATTTTGGCGATGAAAACGCTAAAAGGGGTTTTTGTTTATATAAAATGGGCTGTAAAGGGCCTTACACTTTCAACAATTGCTCCAAACTCCGCTTCAATTCACACACTTCTTGGCCCATAGGTGCAGGGCATGGGTGCATAGGGTGTTCTGAGCCTAATTTTTGGGATACGATGAGTCCTTTTGAAGAGCCTTTAGCGAATCGTTCCATTAAAACCGCCTTTGACGGCTTAGGGGCTGATAAAGTAGCGGATAAAGTAGGCACGACTCTATTGAGTGCAACCGCTATTGGCATTGTTGCGCATGCGCTCCTTTCTAAAGCGATCAAAAACAAAGAGTAATGAGTAAGGGATTAACATGTCAAAAAAAATAGTAGTCGATCCTATCACCAGGATTGAGGGGCATTTAAGGATTGAAGTGATCGTAGATGATGATAATGTGATCACTGATGCGTTTTCTTCTTCTACGCTTTTTAGGGGGCTAGAAACGATCATTAAGGGCAGAGACCCACGAGATGCAGGCTTCATCGCTCAAAGGATTTGCGGGGTATGCACTTATTCGCATTATAAAGCCGGTGTTACTGCGGTAGAAAACGCTCTAGGCATCACCCCCCCATTAAACGCGCAATTGGTGCGATCTTTGATGAACATGGCGTTGCTTTTTCATGATCATGTGGTGCATTTTTATACTTTGCATGGGCTTGATTGGTGCGATATTATGAGCGCTTTAAAAGCCGACCCCGTTCAAGCGGCAAAACTTTCTTTCAAATACAGCCCTTATCCCATCAATACCGGTGCCGGTGAATTAAAAGCGGTTCAAAAACGCTTGAATGATTTCGCTAAAAGCGGATCTTTAGGGCCTTTCAGTAACGGCTATTACGGGCATAAAACCTATCGTTTAAGCCCAGAGCAAAATTTAATCGTCTTAAGCCACTACCTTAAGCTTTTAGAAATCCAAAGGGAAGCGGCGAAAATGACCGCTATTTTTGGGGCCAAACAGCCTCACCCACAAAGCCTAACGGTGGGGGGTGTTACGAGCGTTATGGATATATTGGATCCGACGAGATTGGCTGAATGGAAGAGCAAGTTTGAAGTGGTGGCCAATTTCATCAACCATGCCTACTACCCTGATTTGGTGATGGCAGGCGAAATGTTCGCTAACGAACCATCCGTTATTAAAGGTTGCGGCTTAAGGAATTTTATCGCTTATGAAGAAGTGTTGCTCGGGAAAGATAAATACCTTTTGAGTAGTGGGGTGGTGCTTGATGGGGATATTTCTAAATTACACCCCATTGATGAGAGTTTGATTAAAGAAGAGGTTACGCATTCTTGGTATCAATATGAAGACACTAAAGAAGTGCAACTCCACCCTTATGACGGGCAAACGAACCCGCATTATACCGGTTTAAAAGACGGCGAGAGCGTGGGGATTGAAAATAAAATCATCCCTGCTAAAGTGCTTGACACTAAAAATAAATATTCTTGGATAAAATCCCCCAGATACGATAGTAAGCCCATGGAAGTAGGCCCTTTAAGTTCCGTAGTGGTAGGTTTAGCGGCGAAAAACCCCTATGTTACTGAAGTGGCTACGAAGTTTTTAAAAGACACGAAACTGCCTTTAGAGGCGTTGTTTTCAACGCTTGGGCGCACCGCTGCAAGGTGTATTGAAGCTAAAACGATTGCTGATAATGGCCTTTTGGCGTTTGATGCGTTAGTGGAAAATCTAAAAAGCGATCAAAGCACTTGCGCTCCTTATCACATTGATAAAAATCAAGAATATAAAGGGCGCTACATTGGTCAAGTGCCAAGGGGCATGCTAAGCCATTGGGTGCGTATTAAAAACGGCGTGGTGGAAAATTATCAAGCGGTAGTGCCTTCTACTTGGAATGCGGGGCCTAGAGATTCTCAAAATCAAAGGGGGGCTTATGAAATGAGCTTGATTGGCACTAAAATCGCTGATTTAACCCAGCCTTTAGAAATCATTAGGACTATCCATTCTTTTGACCCATGCATCGCATGCTCAGTGCATGTGATGGATTTTAAAGGGCAGTCTTTAAACGAGTTTAAAGTAGAGCCTAATTTCGCTAAATTCTAAAAAGGGTTACGCATGGATAAAATGAATAAGGTCGTCTTGCACAAAGAATATTCGGGTTTTGTGCGCTTTTTCCATTGGGTTAGGGCTTTGAGTATTTTTACTTTAATCGCTACAGGGTTTTACATCGCTTACCCTTTTTTGCAGCCTAATTCCAGCTTTTATAAAGGGGTGTATCTTTTACAAGCTTATGTGCGCTCTTTTCATGTCATGTTTGGGTTTTTGCTCATTAGCGCATTAATCTTTAGAACCTATCTTTTTTTCACTAAAGAAAGCTTAATGGAACGCAGGAGTTTTGGCCAACTTTTAAGCCCAAAAGCCTGGATCGATCAGATGAAAGCGTATTTTCTTATCAGCGGCAAACCCCATACTAAAGGATTGTATAACCCTATCCAACTCGTGGCTTATTTCACTTTGGTTGCTTTAATTGTATTGATGAGTTTGAGCGGGATAGTGCTGTATTATAATGTCTATCATGCGGGGCTTGGGGCGTTTTTAGCAAGCGCTTTTAAGTGGTTTGAAGCGCTTTGTGGGGGGTTAGCGAATGTGCGTTTTATCCACCACTTAGCGACTTGGGGGTTTATTTTGTTTGTCCCTGTGCATGTTTATATGGTGTTTTTCCATTCTATCCGGTATGATAGTTCGGGGGCGGATTCTATGATTAATGGCTATGGTTACACCAAAGAATGAGTCAAAAAATCCTGATTCTTGGCATTGGCAATATCCTTTTTGGCGATGAAGGGATTGGGGTGCATCTAGCCCACTACCTTAAAAAGAATTTTTCTTTTTTCCCTAGCGTGGATATTATAGATGGGGGGACAATGGCTCAGCAACTCATTCCTTTAATCACTTCGTATGAAAAGGTTTTGATTTTGGATTGCGTGAGCGCTAAAGGCGTTGAGATAGGATCGGTCTATGCCTTTGATTTTAAGGACGCTCCTAAAGAAATCACATGGGCTGGGAGCGCGCATGAAGTGGAAATGCTGCACACTTTAAGGCTCACGGAGTTTTTAGGGGATTTGCCTAAAACTTTTATCGTGGGGCTTGTGCCTTTTGTGATAGGGAGCGAGACCACTTTCAAGCTCTCAAGCGAAATGTTAAACGCTTTAGAAACAGCCTTAAAAGCCATAGAAACCCGACTCAACGCATGGGGAGTTAAAATGCAACGCACCGATCATATCGCCCTAGATTGTATCGCTGAACTCTCTTATAAGGGTTTTTGAATTGGCGTTTGTCTTTCTTTTTAAATGCGTTAATGAAAAAACAAGCCTAAATTTTACGCCCCTTTTAGAGCAAATGGCGTTCCATTTGCAAGCGCGTTTTTATAGCGTTTATAAGGATAATACCACTTCTTTCTACCTTCAAGCGAGCGCTGAGATCACTTTAGAGTTCGCGCAAAAATTAAGCGAGATCTTACCCTTTTCTTTAGATTTTAGCTTTTTGTCTTTAAAGGAAATCACAGAGCCTTTAGATGAAAATCTTTTCCAAACAACAAGCCTTTCAAAACCCCTTTTTATGAACGCTAAAGAGCATCAAGATTTTTTAGATAAAAACGCATCTTTATATGCCAATGCGTTGGGTTTTGTTAAAAACGCCGCTTTTAAGGGGGCTATAATCCATAGCCCTAAAGAGCTTATAGATTGCTTAACGCAATTAAAAGAGGTGCTCAAAACGCAGGATTTTACCCCTATTTTCACTTCTAGGGGGGCATTATCCCTTTCTTTAAAAAAGCTCTCTCCAAGCGTTATTTTTAGCGATCTTTCTAGCGTTTTGAGCTGCACTAAATTGCCTTTAGAAGACGCTAAATATTTGGCTAGTTTGGAAAAACCCTCCATCAAAGCCCCATTAAAAAGCGTGTTTAAGGACACTTTTAAAAACGATGAAATCATAGCCCAACTACCCTATGACCCCATATTGAATTTATTGTGTCATATTTTACAAGATGAGGGCATAGAATTTGTTTTTATCCATGCAAATAATCCACAAGAAGCACTTTTGCATTATGAAGCGCTTTTTAAAACCCCTAAACGCTTGATCACGCCCACTAAAAAATTCGTGCTAGAAAACAATCTTTCTACCCTTCCCTTTAAAGATGAATTAGAATTTTTAAGCGCAACCCCCAATTCTATCGTTTTGTATTTTAGTTTCAAGCGCCCTACAAGGTTGTTATTGCATGCTAATGGTTCTTTAAAAACGCTTTTAAGCGTTAGTTTTGATTTCAATCAAATATTTAACCTCCTCAAACAAGATGAAAAAGCCTCCAGAATGCTACAAAACTACGCTATTAAATTCCCTGATTTTTACGCACGCATTGCAGAGCTTTCTCAATACAATCTGGGGGGTGCGAATTTATTGGATTTTTTTCGCATTTTGGGGTTTGTTTTGGGTTATAGCGAGGATTTTTGCGCACAAAGCGTTATTCCTTTGGCTAAAGAATGCTTACGCCCTAAAGGCCCTAGGATTGATTATAAAATCCTTAAAGACGATTCTTTGAAAATGGCTTTAAACTTTTCAAAGATCATGCACAGCGCGATGAGTTTCAGGCTCGCGGGCGTGGAAAATGAGATTTTGAGTTTGGGGATTTTGGATTCTTTAGCGGAGTTTTTAGGGAATTTTATTTGGGATAACGCGCAAAATTTTAGCGTCCAAGAAGTAACGATCGCTGGGGATTTCTTTGGCGAAAAAGTGTTTTTGGATTTGTTTGTGCGGTATTTCCCTAAAACCCTAACCCTTAAAACGCATGCATTTTTGGATTATGAATAAGGGCTTAAAAGCGGATGTGTATCATCAACCCGCTGTCCATGTATTGGGTTTTTTTGCTTTTAGTCCTTTCAAAATAAGGCCCAAAAGACAGAGCTTTATTGAAATTAACAATCGGCATGCTCACCCCTTCGGCGATATTGTTTTTAGCGAGTTGTTTGTAAAACTTTTTGTCGCTTTTTTTATGGCTTTTAAGGTTAGGGCTTTTTTCTAAATCTATGCCTTCTAAAGCGCTATTTTTAGTGAAATCATAAAGCTTTTTGTCGTTTTTTGACTCGGTTTTTAATCCATGGTTTTTATGGAGTTTGTAAAACTTTTTACCGCTCTTTTTGTCGTTTTTGGTTTCGGTTTCTAAATCCGTTGCAAACACGCTACTATAAGCCATAAGCGATACAAAAAATAAATTTCTAACTATACGCATAAGATCTCCTCTTATATAGCCTTTCTTTATCACACTACCATAGCATGTTAGAATAAACTAATCAATAAAAAGCGTAGGGGAAGTATCCAGGTGCTCCATACCCATAAGGCCCATAAGGCATAAGACCTGACCCATAAGGCATGAAACCATAGGGCATGTAATAATAAGGCATGTAATAGCCTCCATACATGCCGTTTTGCATGGGCGAATTGAGGTTATCCACTGAATTATAAAAGCCGTTTAAAGAACCATAAGCGTTATAATTAGTGAAACGATTGATTAAAGGCGTGGTGCGCGCATCAATAGTGGCATTTTCTTGCTGGATGGCGTTTTCTTCTCTGGCGACTTCTTGGGCTTTAGTCTCTTTAGGATCTTTAACCAACACTTCTTCTATAGGCACATTCGCCCCACAAGCGCTTAACAGATAGGCTAAAAAGCCGGTGTTTAAAAAAAGAACGATTTTAGAAAGATGAGCGGATTGGTTGGGTAAAAAAGTTTTATTGTTTTGATGCATGGGTTTTCCTAAATTTTAAAATAACTAAAGATTAACATGTTTTTAATTTAATGTTGGTTAAGCGGTGGTTTTTAGGGTTATTTCATTTTAACTTTGTTTTTCATTAAAACCCCATACTAAAATCTTATTTTATGATAAAATACCTAGCAATAATATCAAATCTTAAACCAAAGAAAAACCATGAAAAAAGCCCTCTTACTAACTCTCTCTCTCTCTCTCGTTTTGGCTCCACGCTGAAAGGAACGGATTTTATTTAGGTTCTGACATATTAGGGGGAAGCTATATTTTAGGAAAAATCAATGCAAATCAAAATCCATCAAACAATTCGTATGCCAATCCGTATGTCTCATACTATCCACCAACTAGTTCGTTCAATCCTCCAAATTCAAACACTATATCATTCTCTGGTGGATCGGGCGGTCTTCTCAGTGAAATCAGCTTGGGGTATAAATATTTTTTGGGCAAAAAAAGGATTATAGGGTTTAGGCACTCTCTTTTTTTCGGTTACCAACTTGGTGGCGTTGGTTCTGTTC
>NZ_JACTCR010000019.1:28091-40339 GCF_014496965.1 Helicobacter pylori
TGGCTTGAAACTCTTCATAGCCTTTTTTTCTCAATTGGCATGCCGGGCATTCACCGCAGCCATAACCATAAGCATGCAAAATCTTTCGCTCTCCTTGATAGCAGGTGTGCGTTTCTTTGATGATCAAATCCAAGACGCCCAAATCTTTAGCCATTTGAAATTCTTGCGCTTTATTTAAAAACATTAAAGGCGTTAGGATTTTAATCGCCGTGTTTGATCCTAAATTTAGGGCATGCTCAATGCTTTTAATAAAATCTTCTTTACAATCCGGATAGCCGCTAAAATCCGCTTGCGAAACCCCTAAAGCGATGTTACTAGCCCCTATTTTTTGCGCGTAAGAATGCAAAAGGGTGATAAAAATAGCGTTACGATTAGGCACAAAAGAGTTGGGCAAATCTTTATTTTGCGCATGCGAATGCCCCATTAAATCGTTAGAGTTTTTAAAAAGCGCAGAGCGGGTGATATTCTCTAAAAAATCTAATGGGATGATTTCATAAGGGAGTTGTAAAAGAGAAGCGATTTTTTGAGCGCATTCTAATTCCACAGAGTGTTTTTGCGCGTAATCAAACCCCACTAAACAGACTTTTTTAAAACGCTTTTTCGCCCACACGGCTAAAGTAGTGCTGTCTTGCCCGCCGCTAAAACCGATCACGCAAATTTCTTGTTCCATCAAAATTCCTTAAAAATTCTAAAAAGATATAATAACACAAAGAAATTTTAAGAGTAAAAAGCGTGTTTGAGCTAGAAAAAGAATTAAAAGAATTGTTTGACATTTATGAAAAATCCCCTTATGAGCTTTACTTGGTAGGGGGGTGCGTGCGCGATTGTTTAATGGGAATTACGCCTAAAGATTACGATTTAACCTCAAACGCTTTAGTCAATGAAAGCAAAGAGCTTCTTTTAAAGCGCCATTTTAGGGTGCTAGAAACCGGCATCAAACATGGCACGATCACAGCCCTTAAAAACCATCAAAGCTATGAAATCACAACTTTTAGAATGGAAAAAGGGCATATCAAGCACCGAAAGCCTAAAGAATTGGTTTTTAGCGCTCATTTAACAGACGATTTAAAGCGGCGCGATTTTAGCATGAATGCGATCGCTTATAGCCCTACAAAAGGGCTGATTGATCCCTTTAAAGGGCGATGCGCGATTAAAAATCAAACGATTGAATGCGTGGGGGAAGCGCGATTAAGGTTTTTTGAAGACGCTTTAAGGATTTTAAGAGCGCTACGATTTAGCGCGACTTTAGGCTTTAAGATAGCAGCAAGCACCAAAAGGGCGGTTTTTGCGTGTAAGGATTTGTTAAAACACCTTTCTAAAGAGCGCTTACAAAGCGAGTTGAATAAGCTTCTTATGGGGAAAAACGCCTATGAAGTGGCTAAAGAATATCAAGAAATTTTGGAGTTGGTTATTCAAGAGAAAATAGAAAATTTAGGGTTTTTAAAAAACGCGCCTTTCAATCTGGAATTAAGATTATTGGGGTTTTTTAAGCATCAAAAAAGTTTAGAAAATTTACGCTACCCTAAAAAAACTTGTATTTTATTTTCAAAAGCTAAAGAATGCCATAAAGCTTTTTTAAATATTCATAATAAAACAGAGTTAAAATTTTTATTGAAAAACTACGATTTAGAACCTTTTAATTTGGCTTTAGATTTTTATGCACTCAAAAACCCCAAACACGCTTTAAAAATTAAAGGCTTGTTAAAAGAAATCTTTGATTCTAACGAGCCTTTTAAAAAAGAGCACCTAGCCCTTAAGGGCGGTGCGCTTCAAAGCTTGGGCTACCAACACCAAAAAATCGGCGAAATTTTAAACGCATGCTTAAATTCAGTCATTGAAAATCCTAAAAATAACGCTTTAGAGTGGCTGATAAAATGGGTTAAAGATCATTATTTACCTAATGATGCTATAAATCTTTCGCCAATAAGGCAAAAAAATTAAAAATTAAAAATGGAAAAAACATGACAACGATGAATGCGATTCGATGGCCTAAGAAATGGATTCCAGGAGAGACTGATAATTTCGTGTCTAATGAGGTCATTGTCAAAGGTTTGGATTTTAATAAAGTGGTGCAACATTTAATGGCATCTGTGCCTAATGCGATGCTAAACGGCCATCAAGCTTGGTTAGATGGTTTAGTGGCGTATTCACGCTAAAATTAAGGAGGGTTAAATGAAAATCGGATGGATTGGACTAGGGGCTATGGGAACTCCTATGGCGACTCGTTTGTGCGATGCAAATTTAGAAGTGTCGGTTTATAACCGAACAGAGAGCAAAGCAGCCCCCTTAAAAGAAAAGGGCGTAGCGGTTTATACTAACCCTATAGATTTGGCCGCTAAAGTTGATCTGATTTTTACCATGCTTTCGGATAAAACGGCGATTGATGCTGTTTTAGTGCCAGAATTTTGGGAACAGATGTCTGAAAAAATCGTGGTAAATATGAGCACTATCGCTCCTTTGGAAAGCTTATCTTTAGAAAAAATCGCTCAAAAGCATCAAGTAACTTACCTTGAAGTGCCCGTTTCAGGATCGGTTGGTGCGGCCAAAGCCGGGGCTTTATTGATTTTAGCGGCCGGTGAAGAAGAGGTGATCACTCAACTCAAACCTATTTTGGTGCATTTAGGGAGTCAAACCTTTTATTTAGGAAAAGTTGGTCAAGGGGCAGGGGCTAAATTATCCATTAATAGCCTTTTGGCTCAAATGGGGGTTGCTTATTCAGAAGCTTTGCTATTAGCCAAACATTTAGGGGTTGATGCAGAGTCATTTTTGCAAATTATTGGCCAATCTGGCATGAATTCGCCTCTCTTTCAAGCTAAAAAAGGCATGTGGCTACAAGATAGCTATCCGGCCGCTTTCAGTTTGAAGCTCATGCTCAAGGATATTCGTTTAGCCAAAAATGAAGCAGGAGAGACGATTGAATTGCCATTCTTATCTAAAGCAGAAGAGCTTTATTCTCAAGCAGAAAAATCCGGTTTAGGTGAAATGGATATGGCAGCCGTTTATCATTATTTAGAAAAAGGAGATCATTAAAATGGACAGAGAACAAGTGGTTGCTTTACAGCACCAACGATTTGCTGCAAAAAAATACGATCCTAATCGTCGTATTTCTCAAAAGGATTGGGAAGCTTTGGTTGAAGTGGGGAGATTAGCCCCTTCTTCAATCGGGCTTGAACCATGGAAAATGCTTTTATTGAAAAATGAACGCATGAAAGAAGATTTAAAACCGATGGCTTGGGGGGCGCTTTTTGGTTTAGAGGGAGCGAGCCATTTTGTCATTTATCTTGCGCGAAAAGGCGTTACTTATGACAGCGATTACGTTAAGAAAGTGATGCATGAGGTTAAAAAAAGGGATTATGACACTAATTCCAGGTTCGCTCAAATCATCAAAAATTTCCAAGAGAACGATATGAAACTCAATAGCGAACGATCTTTGTTTGATTGGGCTAGCAAGCAGACTTATATCCAAATGGCGAACATGATGATGGCAGCGGCCATGTTAGGCATTGATTCTTGCCCGATTGAAGGGTATGATCAAGAAAAAGTGGAGGCTTATTTAGAGGAAAAGGGCTATCTGAACACGGCGGAATTTGGCGTGTCGGTAATGGCTTGTTTTGGTTATCGCAACCAAGAAATCACCCCTAAAACCCGCTGGAAAACAGAAGTTATTTATGAAGTGATTGAATAAAAACGCTTCTGGCTTTTTGATAATCAAAATATAAAAGAGCTTAGTCAAGCGGTGATCTAATGCGATCTTAAGAGGTTAGGGGATTTAGTTTGAGGGGTTGTAGGGGTGTTAAAGCGCAAAATACCCCCTATCCCTTTAAGAAAATGAGCTTTATTAAAATCTTTTATTAAAATCAAAATAACCAAAATCTTGTTTTTTAAGAAATTAAAGAACATCAAGTAAGGCTTTGAGCGTTTATCTTTGATAAAAACAGAGCCGCACTCCATAAACATAATTAAGCATTCTTTAGGTATAATCAAAAATCATTTTCTTTCATAAAGGGTTTTTATGCTTCGTTTTGCGCCTTCGCCTACAGGGGATATGCACATAGGGAATTTAAGGGCAGCCATTTTTAACTACATTGTGGCCAAACAGCAGCACAAACCCTTTCTCATTCGCATTGAAGACACGGACAAAGAGCGCAACATTGAAGGCAAAGACCAAGAAATTTTAGAGATTTTAAAGCTTATGGGGATAAGTTGGGACAAGCTAGTGTATCAAAGCCATAACATAGATTATCACAGAGAAATGGCAGAAAAATTACTGAAAGAAAATAAAGCGTTTTATTGTTATGCGAGCACGGAGTTTTTAGAAGAAGAAAAAGAAAAAGCCAAAAATGAAAAACGCCCTTTCAGGTATTTAGACGAGTGGGCGGCTTTAGAAAAAGACAAGCACCATTCCCCTGTGGTGCGTTTAAAAGCCCCAAATCATGCGGTGTCTTTCAACGATGCGATTAAAAAAGAAGTGAAATTTGAGCCTTATGAATTGGATTCTTTTGTGCTTTTAAGACAGGATAAAAGCCCGACTTATAATTTCGCTTGTGCATGCGATGATTTGCTCTATGAAATCAGTCTGATTATTAGAGGCGAAGATCATGTGAGTAACACCCCTAAACAAATTTTAATCCAGCAAGCTTTAGGCTCAAACGATCCGATTGTTTATGCGCATTTGCCCATTATTTTAGACGAAACAAGCGGTAAAAAGATGAGCAAAAGAGATGAAGCCTCTAGCGTGAAATGGCTTTTGAATCAAGGGTTTTTACCGGAGGCGATTGTGAATTACCTCATCACTATCGGTAATAAAGTGCCTAAGGAAGTTTTTAGCCTTGATGAAGCGATAAAATGGTTTGATTTAGAAAATCTTTCCAGTTCCCCGGCTCATTTTAATTTAAAATATTTGAAACACTTAAACCACGAGCATTTAAAGCTTTTAGAAGATGAAAAATTATTAGAACTCACTTTAATAAAAGATAAAAACCTTTTAGGGCTTTTAAGATTGTTTATAGAAGAATGCGGCACGCTTTTAGAATTGAGGGAAAAAATTTCGTTGTTTTTAGAGCCAAAAGATATTGTTAAAACTTATGAAAACGAAGATTTTAAAGAGCGTTGTTTAGCGCTTTTTAACGCCCTAAAAAGCATGGATTTTCAAGCGTATAAGGATTTTGAAAGTTTTAAAAAAGAAGCCATGCAATTAAGCCAGCTTAAGGGTAAGGATTTTTTCAAACCTTTGCGCATCCTTTTAACCGGGAACTCGCATGGCGTTGAATTGCCTTTGATTTTCCCCTATATCCAAAGCCATCATCAAGAAGTTTTAAGGCTCAAAGCATGATATTTTCCACTCTTATTAATGCGGTAGCGGTGATTTTAAGCTCGCTCATTACGATTTATATGTGGGTAGTGATCATTTATTCGCTTATTAGCTTTGTGCAGCCTAACCCCAACAACCCCATCATGCAAATCCTCGCTCGCTTGTGTGAGCCGGTGTTTTATTTTTTACGCTCTAGATTCAAGCTTGTGTTTAACGGGTTAGATTTCGCTCCTTTAGTGGTGGTCATTGTTTTGAAATTTTTAGATTTAACCCTCATCCAATGGCTTTTTGCACTCGCCAAAAGTTTTTAAAGAAAATCATGCGTTTTTTTATTTTATTTTTTATCGGCATGCTTGGCGTTGGTTTTTCTCAAACCGAGTTGAATTTAAAAGATTTAGAAAAAAAGCCTGCCGGGATCGTTAGGGATTATTATTTATGGCGTTATATTAGCGATAAAAAAACCACTTTAGAAAACGCTAAAAAAGCTTATGAATTGACTCAAAATAAAAACAACGCCTTACAAAAGGCCATGCAAGAAAAAGGCTCAGACAATCCAGAAAAAAGCCCTGATGTTAAATTGCCTGAAGATATTTATTGCAAGCAAACGGCTTTAGAAAGCATGCTAGAAGAAACAGACACTTTCCAAGCAAGCTGTATCGCTATCGCTTTAAAATCAAAAATCAAAGATTTTGATAAAATCCCCCTTCAAACCCTTAAGCCCTTACAAATTAAAATCAAAGAGGCTTACCCCGTTCTTTATGAAGAATTAGAAATTTTGCAAAGTAAGAATGTGAGCGCTTCTTTATTTAAGGCTAACGCGCAAGTGTTTAGCGCGCTTTTCAATCATTTGAGTTATGAAAAAAAGCTCCAAATTTTTGAAAAGCATATCCCTATTAAAGAGTTAAACCGCCTTTTAGATGAAGATTACCCGGCGTTTAACCGCTTGATCTATCAGGTTATCTTAGATCCTAAATTGGATCATTTTAAAGACGCTCTCACTAAAAGTAACGCTACCCACAGCAACGCGCAAACCTTTTTCATCCTAGGGATTAATGAAATCTTGCGCAAAAAACCCTCTAAAGCGCTCAAGTATTTTGAACGCTCAGAAGCGGTGGTTAAAGACGATGATTTTTCAAAAGACAGAGCGATTTTTTGGCAGTATCTAGTCTCTAAAAAGAAAAAAACTTTGGAACGCCTTTCACAAAGCCCTGCCTTAAACCTCTATAGTCTTTATGCGAGCCGCAAGCTCCAAACCACGCCCGGTTACCGCATCATTTCTCACATCCAAAATTTAAGCCAAGAAGACCCTCCTTTTAACACATACGATCCTTTTTCGTGGCAAATTTTTAAGGAAAAAACCTTGAGTTTGAAAGATGAGGGTGCGTTTAATGCGATGCTAAAAAGCTTGTATTATGAAAAAAGCGCTCCTGAATTGACCTATCTTTTAAGCCAACGCAATAAAGACAAGATTTATTATTATTTATCCCCTTATGAAGGCATTATTGAATGGCAAAATGTTGATGAAAAGGCTATGGCGTATGCGATCGCTAGGCAAGAAAGCTTTTTGCTCCCGGCAGTCATTTCGCGCTCGTTCGCTCTGGGGCTTATGCAAATCATGCCCTTTAATGTAGGGCCTTTCGCTAAACGCCTTGGCATGGATAACATTGATCTAAACGACATGTTTAACCCCAATATCGCTCTCAAATTTGGTAATTATTACCTAAACCATCTAAAAAAAGAATTCAACCACCCCCTTTTTGTCGCCTACGCTTATAACGCTGGGCCTGGGTTTTTAAGGAGGTGGCTAGAAAGCTCCAAACGATTTAAAGAAAAAAATCATTTTGAGCCATGGCTTAGCATGGAGCTTATGCCTTATAGCGAAACCCGTTTGTATGGCTTTAGGGTCATGCTCAATTACTTGATTTATCAAGAAATTTTTGGGAATTTCATCCCTGTTGATGCATTTTTAGAACAAACTCTTAACTCAAAGGACAAACCATGATTAAAAAATGCCTTTTTCCTGCCGCTGGCTACGGCACGCGCTTTTTGCCGATCACTAAAACCATTCCTAAAGAAATGCTGCCCATTGTGGATAAGCCTTTAATCCAATACGCTGTAGAAGAAGCGATGGAAGCAGGCTGTGAAGTGATGGCGATCGTTACAGGCAGAAACAAGCGCAGTTTAGAAGATTATTTTGACACGAGCTATGAAATAGAGCATCAGATCCAAGGCACCAACAAAGAAAACGCCTTAAAAAGCATTCGTAACATTATAGAAAAATGCTGTTTTTCCTATGTGCGCCAAAAGCAAATGAAAGGCTTAGGGCATGCGATTTTAACCGGGGAAGCCCTGATAGGCAATGAGCCTTTTGCGGTGATTTTAGCCGATGACTTGTGTATAAGCCATGATCACCCAAGCGTGTTAAAGCAAATGACTTCATTGTATCAAAAATACCAATGCTCCATTGTAGCCATTGAAGAAGTGGCGTTAGAAGAAGTTTCAAAATACGGCGTGATTAGGGGCGAATTGTTAGAAGATGGGGTGTATGAGATTAAAGACATGGTAGAAAAACCAAGCCAAGAAGACGCCCCAAGCAATTTAGCCGTGATAGGGCGCTACATTTTAACTCCGGATATTTTTGATATTTTGCGTGAGACTAAACCGGGTAAAAACAATGAAATCCAAATCACAGACGCTTTACTCACTCAAGCCAAAAGAAAGCGCATCATCGCTTACCAATTCAAAGGCAAGCGATACGATTGCGGGAGCGTGGAAGGCTATATTGAAGCGAGTAACGCCTATTATAAAAAACGCTTATAAATCTTATCAACATGGGCAATTTGACTTATTACGCTTACATGTATTTGATCCTCTTTATATGCTTGATCCCTGTGTTTTTAGGGGGGCTTGTTTGGAGGCTTTCTCGCCCCCCTTTAAAGCAAGAGATCCCTAATAAAAGCCTTTCTTTGGAAAATTTAAACGAACAAATCAAAAACCTTCAAAGCGTGCCAGCTTTAGAAAAATTGAAAAACCGCTTCAATGAGCGTTTTAAAATCTGCCCCAAAGACAAAGAAACTCTGTGGCTAGAAACGATCCAAAATTTAGTCGCTTCAGAATTTTTTGAATTAGAAGACGCTATCAATTTTGGGCAAGAATTAGAAAACGCTAACCCTAATTACCAACAAAAAATCGCTAACGCTACCGGCTTAGCCCTTAAGAATAAAAAAGAAAAAGGATAGAATTGGATTTTTTAGAGATTGTAGGACAAGTCCCTTTAAAAGGGGGGGTAGAAATTTCTGGGGCGAAAAATTCCGCGCTCCCCATTTTAGCCGCCGCGCTTTTAAGCCGCCAAGAAGTCAAAATCAAATCCTTGCCCCAAGTGGTGGATATAAAGGCGATGGCGTTATTGTTGCAAAATTTAGGCGCAGAATTAGAATGGCTTAACCCCCACACGCTCCAACTCAGCACTAAATCCCTGCACCACACTGAAGCCACTTACGATTTGGTGCGTAAAATGCGCGCTTCCATTTTGGTGTTAGGCCCACTATTAGCGCGCTTTAAGGAATGCTTGGTGAGTTTGCCCGGTGGGTGCGCTATAGGAGCTAGGCCTGTGGATTTGCATTTAAAAGCGATGCAACAATTAGGGGCTGAAATCAAAATTGAGCAAGGCTATATCCATGCAAAAGCCCCTAAAGGCTTGAAAGGGAATGATATTTTATTTGATAAAATCAGCGTTACAGGCACAGAAAACGCCCTCATGGCAGCAAGTTTAGCTAAAGGGATCACGCGCATCATTAACGCTGCTAAAGAGCCAGAGATCGCTCAATTGTGCGCGTTTTTACAAAGCGGAGGCGTAGAAATTGAGGGCGTTGGCAGCAGCGAGCTAAAGATTAGGGGGGTAGAAAGCGACGCTTTAAATTTAAAAGACATTCAAATCATACCCGATAGGATTGAAGCAGGCACTTATTTGTGTGTGGGGGCTATCGCTAACAGCCAGCTTAAAATCAATCATATCATCCCTAACCATATTCAAGCGATCACCGATAAGCTCATAGAAATTGGTTTTTCGCTAGACATTCAAGAAAATTCTATAGAAATTTATCCGGCCAAACAACGACAAGCCTTTGAAATCACCACGAAAGAATACCCGGGCTTTCCCACAGACATGCAAGCGCAATTCATGGCGTTAGCCACGCAGTGTTTGGGGACTAGTATCATTGAAGAAACGCTTTTTGAAAACCGCTTCATGCATGCAAGCGAATTGCAACGATTGGGGGCTAGTATTAGCCTAAAAACGAATGTGGCTACCATTAGCGGATCCACAGAGCTTACAGGGAGCGATGTGATGGCGACGGATTTAAGGGCTTCTTCGGCTCTCGTTTTAGCCGCTTTAGTGGCTAAGGGGGTGAGTAGGGTGCATAGGATTTACCACTTGGATAGGGGTTATGAGAGATTGGAGGATAAAATCAACGCTTTAGGGGCAAAAGTGTTGCGTTTAAAAGAAAAATAATCCAAGATTTGGTTACAATAGCTAGAATATTTTTTAATTATTACATAAGGAGCTTTTATGCGTATTGAGCATGATTTCATTGGGCAAATGGAAATTAGCGACGAGGTTTATTACGGAATCCAAACTTTAAGAGCGAGTGAAAATTTTTTCATCACCAACGACAAGCTTTGCAGTTATCCTGTTTTTATCAAATCTTTTGCTCAAGTCAAAAAAGCGGCCGCTTTAGCGAACGCGCAATTAGGCTTGATTGATGAAAAGCTTAAAATTGCGATTTGCCATGCGTGCGACTTGTTGGTTGATGGCAAATACCATGATCAATTCATTGTGGATATGATTCAAGGGGGGGCTGGCACAAGCACGAACATGAACATGAATGAAGTGATTGCTAATTTGGCTTTAGAATACATGGGGCATCAAAAGGGCGAGTATCAATTTTGCCACCCAAACGACCATGTCAACCGCTCTCAATCCACTAATGACGCCTATCCTAGCGCGTTAAAAATCGCTATTTATGAGCGCTTGAGCAATCTAGTCGCCCCCATGAAAGCCTTAAGGGACGCTTTCGCTCAAAAGGCTAAGGAATTTTCCCATGTGATTAAAATGGGGCGCACCCAACTTCAAGACGCTGTGCCTATGACTTTAGGCCAAGAGTTTGAAACTTATGCGTTGATGGTTGATAGGGATATTGAGCAGGTTTTAGACGCTAGGAATTGGGTAAGAGAGCTTAATTTAGGCGGCACGGCTATTGGCACAGGGATCAATTCGCACCCGGATTATCGCAGTTTGATTGAAAAGAAAATCCAAGAAGTAACGGGTCGCCCTTTTGTCATGGCTAATAACTTGATTGAAGCCACTCAAAGCACGGGGGCGTATGTGCAAGTGAGTGGGGTGTTAAAGCGCATTGCGGTGAAACTTTCTAAGGTTTGTAACGATTTGAGACTGCTCAGTTCAGGCCCTAGAGCCGGGTTGAATGAAATCAATTTGCCTAAAATGCAACCGGGTAGCTCTATTATGCCTGGTAAAGTCAATCCGGTGATCCCTGAAGTGGTCAATCAGGTGTGCTTTGCGGTGATTGGGAACGATTTGAGTGTGGCGTTAGCCGCAGAAGGAGGGCAGTTGCAACTCAATGTGTTTGAGCCAGTTATCGCTTACAAGCTTTTCCATTCCTTTGTGATTTTAGGGCGTGCGATTGAAACTTTAACGACTAAGTGCGTGGAAGGCATCACAGCTAATGAAAAGATTTGCCACGATTATGTCTTTAACAGCATTGGCATTGTTACCGCGCTCAACCCTCATATCGGCTATGAAAAATCCGCTATGATCGCCAAAGAAGCCTTAAAAAGCGATCGCTCTATCTATGACATCGCTTTAGAAAAGAAAATCTTAACTAAAGAGCAACTGGACGATATTTTCAAGCCAGAAAACATGCTAAGCCCTCACGCTTTCAAAAAGCATAAAGACTGAACGCTTTGCAACACTCACGCCTTCAAACTTTACGCTCCCTTTATATGGAGCGTCTTTTAGGCGAAACTTATACGGACATTAGCCTTATAAAGCCCCAAAATAAGCCCCTTAACAAACAAGTTCATGAGGGTATAGAAAATTGTAATTTGTGCAAACGCCACCAACATTCAAAACCGGTGATCGGGCTTTTTAACCCCACTTCCAAGCTCGCTTTCATCACGCTCACCCCCATGCTGGATAGCCAATTAGATTTCTTAAACAATTTAAAAGCGGTCATGTTGGAGAGCATTATCCAAAAGGTTTTTAACTACCCCTTAAAAGATTGCAGTATTTTATCGCTCCTTAAATGCGATTCTAACAGCCTTAATTTAGAAGAAGAAATCAACGCATGCCTGCCCCATTTAATCTGGCAATTAGACAACAGCGCTTCAAAAGTCATTGTGGTATTTGGCGAGGTTTTGCCCAAACGCCTTTTAAACCTTTCTAAAGAAGAATCCTTTGGGCGCATCGTGTCTTTAAAAACCAAACATTTTTTAAGCACCTACGCTTTAGAAGACATGCTCAAAAACCCCACGCTCAAAAAAGAAGCGTTAGCGCATTTTAAAATAGCACTCCAATTCCTCAATCAGTCTTAAAATACGCCTTATTTTTTAACCAACTTTCTCGCCGTGCGCAACAAAGGCAAGGATTTTTGATAGGCTTTGTAATAGATTTTAAAAGTGGTGTTTTGAGAGAGTTCCAATAAAGGCGAAGCGTTTTGTAAAAGGCGATCGTAATCGGCTCTCAAATGATTATAATCGGCTCTCAAATGATCGTAATCGGCTCTCAAATGATTATAATCGGCTCTCAAATCATCATAATTAACCCTCAAATCATCATAATTAACCCTCAAATCATCAATGGATACTAAAGGCTCATTCAAATCACGATAGAAAATGAAAGGGTTATTATGATAAATCGTGT
>NZ_JACTCR010000002.1:0-146183 GCF_014496965.1 Helicobacter pylori
TTTTTGATTTTTCATTATCAAAACCCTAAATATCCTCTCGTTTTTTGCCCGCTATTGGTTTATGGGTGTTTTAGCATATAAAACTCCAACGCTTTTTCAAAGAGAAGCGATCGATTAGGAAAACCTTACTAGAAATAGAAAATAAGAGCTTTGCAAGTAAGTGTTTTGGTTGAATCAATAAAGTAAATTTTTTGCTTTCATTATAAAAAAGCTAACCCTACAACATCAAAGAGTGGTAGAAAATAAAGAGCGTTAATCAGATTTTTATGACACCATTTATCCCAAGTGCCAAGGCACTTGGGAAATCTTCCTAAATGGCTTTAAATGAAAATTTATTTCTTATGAGCGAAATTGTGTGGGTTGCCTTTATCCCCAACATAAGCGATTTTGTCGCCTAAAATGTCATAAGCTTGACCAAAGCCTTTCACAAAACGCCCTTCTTTGAAATCCAATGCGATCAAATGGAAATCTTGCATGGTGCGAATGGTTTTAATGCCCCCAGCACCGCCGGTTTTTTCAATGAAAGAATCAAACGCTTTGTCAAACTCTGCCCCTCTTTCAATAAAACGAGCGTTGGTTTTATAACGCAAGCGCTTTCTCAAAATAGCTGATTTAGCCTTGCTCTCGTCTTCTAAAAACATCACTTCCACATTGTGGGGGTTGTTTTTAAGACCCGCAAAATGTTCAGCCACTTCGCTCACATAAATGTAGTATTGTTTGCCATCTGTCATTAAAGGCGCATAAGAGCATACCACATGCCCATTAGGGTGCAAGGTCGCTAAACAAACAGAATCAAAGTCTTTTCTAAAGGCTTTAACTTCTTCTTCCACGCCTTTTAGATCATGGGTTTTTTCCACGCTTTGACACAATTCAATGATAGCGTTTTTGTAGTCTTTGGGGTCTTTAACTTCGTGGTTAAATTCAATCCTTAAAGTTTGATTGTTGTTATAACCAATCACAATGCCTTGAGGATCCACGCTTTTAAAGGCGACATTTTCAGCGTGATGGACTTGCCCGAATTTTTTCAACAAGCCTTTCATGTCTTCTACATGATTAGCGTTCATGTGTTCTATAATACGATTAAGCAAAATATTCTCCTTATTTTTTAAAAATAATGAGAGTATTGTAATCAAAAAAACTAATTTTGAGCTTAATCTTTTGACCGCTTTATTTTAAAATTTTCCTTAAGGGGATAGGGGGCATTTTGCGATAATATCCCCTTTAACCCCCTTAAAAAACCCCCTAACCCAAGAAGACCGCCTTTTTAAGAAACTATCACTTGATTAAAATCAAGCCCCTTTATAATTTTAATTGTAAAAAATACTTAAAGCATTTTTTAAATTCCATTAAAACAGGGCTGGATTCAATCTTTAGCGGAAATTTTGGTTTTGATTTCTATACCTAAAAGTTTAAAGGCGTTAGTTAAACTCAAGCTCACCATTAAACAAATTTTTAAAAGCTCTTTCGCTTTAGGGGTGTCTAAGATCTTACCGGCGTTATAGAAGCGGTGGAATTCTGAAGCGAGGGTTTTTGCGTATTCGCACATTTTTTGCAAGCCGCATTCTTCAAAAGAAGATTCAACCGCCTTAGGCAAGCTTAAAGCGCTAAAAAGCAGGTATTTTTCTTCGGCGTTTAAATTTTTTAAAGGGGTTTGCAAGATCTCTTCTTTAGAGAAAGGCGATTTTTCTAGCATGGTGTGGATGCGTGAATTAGCGTAATGGATATAGTAAATAGGGTTTGAGCTGTCTTGCTTTTTTAAAGTATTGACATCAAATTCTAAATGCGTGTCAAGCCGTTTGCTTAAAAAAATAAATCTTAAAGCGTCTTTGCCCACATCATCAATCACATCTTTAATCAAAATGAAATTACCCGCTCTTTTACTCATTTTGTAAGGCTCGTTATCTTTGAGTAAGCGCACCATTTGAGCGAGCAAGACTTCAAGCTTGTTGGAATCATAGCCCAAAAACTCAAGGCTGGCTTTCACTCTAGCGATATAGCCGTGGTGGTCTGCCCCCCAAATGTTGATATACTTGGTGTAGTTTTGCTTGAATTTTTCATCATGATAGACAATATCGCCGGCTAAATAAGTGTAGCTCTTATCTTCTTTAATGAGCACCCGATCGCTTTCATCCTGATAGAGTGAAGATTTGAGCCAGATTTTAGAATCCTTTTCATAAAGGGCGTTCGCTTTTTCTAATCGTTCAAACACCGCATCTTTATGTTTAAAAATTTGTCTTTCGCTCGCATAGGAATCAAAATGAATGCCTAAAGCGTCTAAATTATCTTTAATTTCTAAAAGCATTAAATCCTTAGCGTAGTCGCTTAAAACTTCAATAATAGTCTCTTCGTTTTCTTTAAAAAGGCTTGGTTCTAAATCGTTGTTCGCCTTTTTAGCGATTTCAATGATGTATTCGCCCTTGTAAAAGACTTCTGGGTAAGTTACGCTTTCTTTTAAAACATGCTCTCTGTAAGCGAGCCATACAGAAAGCCCTAACAAGCGGATTTGAGATCCCATGTCATTAACATAATATTCGCACAAAACTTCATGCCCCAAAAAGCGAGCGATTTTAGCCAAACTATCGCCAAACACCGCCCCTCTAGCATGCCCTATGTGTAAAGGCCCTGTAGGGTTAGCGCTCACAAATTCTAAAAAGATTTTTTGAGAACATTCGCTTTTAACTTGAGAGCCAAATTGTTCTTTCAATTCCAAAGCCTTTTGGGTGAAACGCTCTAAAAAATCTAAAGAAAGCGTGAAATTGATATAGCCCTTACAAGCCACTACGCTGTCAAAAAGCCCTTGAGTTTTTTCATGCGTGCTGATTTTAAGGGCTAACTCTTCAGCGATAACTAAGGGCGATTTTTTAAAAACTTTGGCGAGATTGAAAGCAATGGGCGTAGCGTAATGCCCATGCTCTCTGTCTTTAGGGTATTCAATAATGACTTCTTCTTCTAAAATCTCTTCTAAAACGCCCTTAATGAGAGTGTGCATGTTTAACTTTCTTGTTTGCTTTTAATCTCGCTAGTTTCATGCACCTTGGCTTGTGCTGCTTGAGCGTCTAGGGTTTTTGGCTCGTTTTTAGCCTCTTCTTCATCGTCTTTCACGGCTTTTTTGAAATTTTTAATCCCACTGCCTAAACCCTTAGCCAACTCTGGGATCTTTTTAGCCCCAAATAACAACACAATCACTAATAAAACAATGACCCAATGCCATACGCTTGTGAATCCACCCATATTTTACTCCTTAAACTATTGGTTGGTTTTCTTTGAATTATAGCTTTTTTAAAAAACAATTGATAGGTTTTATAAGGATTCGTTTTTCCAAGCCTTGCATATTTTTTCAAAATTAAACGCTTTTAAGCGATGGACTAAAGTTTTTGCGATGCTTAAGATGATTTCTTTGGATTTTTCCAAATCTTCATTGATGATGAGGTAATCAAAGCTCTCCAAGCACTGCATTTCCTTATAAGCGTTGATCAAGCGTTTTTCTATCGTCTCTTTAGAATCCGTCCCCCTTAAAAGCAAGCGCTCTTTTAAAATCTCTTGGTTTTTGGTGCTAATAAACACAGAGCATGCGTTGGGGTAATGCTTTTTAAGGATCTCATGCCCTTGCACGTCAATATCAAAAATGACGATTTTGCCCTCTTTTAAGGCTTTTTCTACAGGGATTTTGGAAGTGCCATAGTAGTGGTTATGCACGATCGCCCATTCTAAAAACTGCCCTTTTTCTATGCCTTGTTTGAACTCTTCTTCGCTGACAAAATTGTAATGCAAGCCATCAACTTCGCCCTCTCTGGGTTTTCGTGTGGTGGTAGAAAGGGAAAAATGGGTTTTTGGGATTTTTTCTTGCAAATACTTTGTAAGGGTGCTTTTACCCGCTCCGCTAGGGCCTGAAAGGATGAGTAAATTAAAATCATTATGCATTAGGTTTTTTATCCTCTAAAGTGATTTTAATGCTTAAGGTTTTGTTTTCTAAAAGGCTTTTTAAGGACTCTTGATTCAGGCTTTTTAATAAGTCTTGCAAATTCAAGCACAATTCTAGGGGGCTGGAAGTTTTATCGCTTTCTTCTTTTTCTTGCGGGGTTTGTGTGGCGTTTTCATTCTTGGAGGTTTCTGTAACGCTCTCTTTAGGGGTTTGTGTGTCGTTCTCATTATTAGGGGTTTTTGCAACGGCTTCATTCAAAAAGGGCAATTCTTCCCCCATCGCTTTAGCCATCACCGGCTCAGGAATGTCTTCAATGCTTTTGTAATGGTCTTCTTGGGGCGTTTCATCTTGGGTTTGTGGCGTTTCTTTTTCTTGGGTTTCTTTTTCTTGTAAATTTTGCGCACTTTCTTGCATGTTTTCATCTTTGGGGGTTTCGTTTTCTTGGGGTTTTTCATCTTGGACTTCTAATTCTTGGGGTGTTTCATCTTGGGCTTGTGGGGTTTCTTGTGTTTCTTTTTCTTGGGAGATTTCTGCAATCTCTTCTTTTTCTAATCCTTGCGCTTGTGTTTTTTCTGCAACTTCTTGTGTTTCTTCTTTAGGAATTTCTAATTCCTGCGTTTCTATATCTTGCGGTGTTTCTGTGTTTTCTTGGGTTTCTTGGTTTTCTTGGTTTTCTTGGTTTTCCTTTTTATTCTCTTGGTCGTTAGAATTTTCTTGGATTTCTTTGACTAATTCTTGCATGGCTTCTAATTCTTGCGCGCTTGGGGAATCTTGTGTTTTCTCTTGTTTTTCCTCCTTAATTTCTTGCGTTTCTTCTTTGATTGGCTCTTGTTCTTGTATTTCTTCTCTAGGGGTTTCTACTTGTTCTTGCGTTTCTAATTCTTTAGAAACTTCTTCATCTTTGGGGGTTTCAACGCTCCCTTGCGTTTCATCATCTTTGGGCTTTTCTTCATCTTGGGGGTTTTCTGCAACTTCTTGTTTTTCTTTTTCTTTAATTTCTTCTTGCATTTCTTTAACTTCTTCTTTTTTAACCTCTTCTTGCGTTTCTTCTTTAAGAGTTTCTCCTTCTTGCTCGTTTAAAGTGGGGAGCAATTGCTCTTCGTTGTTAGGCTCTTCTTTGGCTAGGGCTTCTAAATCGCCTAGATTTTCCAACTCATCCCAATTGGTTTCTAAAATTTCTTGAGTTGGGTCTGAATTCTGGCTAGGCTCTAGCTCGCTTGCGTTAGAGCCAAGCTTTTTTTGAAAGACTTTCAACATTTCAGTGGGTAAAAAAGGCTTTTTGATTTTCATCTCAAAGCCCTCTAAAAAGGGCTGCGTTTCATTACCCTTTTTATACATGCACACGCTGTTTTTATTTTGAGAGATGGTTTCTTTTAACTCTAGCCAATCCACTTGATCTAGTTTTTCCAAACATTCATCATCGGCTATCAAAAGCCATTCTGGATCTTCTTTAAGGTATGCGGATAACTCTTGATAGTGGTTAAAATTTTCTATAGATAATTCTAATTTCTTAGAAACACTCTCAAGCAGCTTTTCAATCATGGGGTTTTGGTTGAATAGAATCATTTTCATTTTAGGGACTCCTTAATTTACAAGAAACGCTTTTTCAGCCTATCAATTTTCATCGCTTTTTTTAAATTTTTTATTATAATCAAAAATACAGTCAAAAATCCACTGGGTTGGTTATTTTTATCGCATTATTGATAAGGATCATTTGATGTTAAACAAGTTTAAAAAAATCGTTGGCGTGGGTGTGTTAGTGAGCTGTTTAGGAGTTTTGCAAGCTAAAAACAGCTTATTTGTCTTACCTTATGAGCAAAGAGACGCTCTCAATTCTTTAATTTCTGGGATTAGCAGCGCTAGAGAGAGCGTGAAAATCGCTATTTATAGTTTCACGCACAGAGATATTGCAAGAGCCATTAAAAGCGTAGCGAGTAGGGGGATTAAGGTGCAAATCATTTATGATTATGAAAGCAATCACAATAACAAGCAATCCACTATTGGCTATTTAGACAAATACCCTAACACGAAAGTGTGCTTATTAAAAGGGCTTAAGGCTAAAAACGGGAATTATTACGGCATCATGCACCAAAAAGTGGCGATCATTGATGATAAGATCGTGTTTTTAGGCTCAGCGAATTGGAGCAAAAACGCTTTTGAAAACAATTATGAAGTGCTTCTAAAAACCGATGACACAGAGACGATTCTCAAAGCCAAGAGTTATTATCAAAAGATGCTAGAAGGCTGCGTTGGGTTTTAAAAACCCTTTAGAAGTGGTAATTATACCCCACATAAAAGGCAAAAACCCTACGCATTTGAACCCTAAGCGCGTCGGTGGTGTAGTATTTGTTGTTAAGAGTGGGGAATTTAAACCCGATTTCAAATTCATGTTCATCTACGAATAAAGCTTTAAAACCAAAGTTAAAGAGGAATTGAAAAGAGGTGTTATCAACCCTACTACTATTGGTGATGCCTAATAATTCCTGCCCTTTATTACCAATATACCAGCTATTCCCAGCAATCGCAATCCCCCCAAAAACGCCAATATCCACGCCAATATCATCTTGATAAAAACTCCCTTGGAAGAAATTCCATATCGCATCCACGCCCACGCCATAAGTGATCATGTTATTGCCCCCATAATAGCCTTTAGGGTATCTCATGCCATAGCCTTGCCAATCTAAAAAAGCAAAATAGCGCAAACCCAAGACTTTATCCGGATGGAAAAAGTGGTTATAGCCCATGACTAAGCCAATCCCATTAGAACCCATGTTAGTGAGTTTTTTAACGCTATTAATGCTAGTCATTACATTGGTGTAACCGGTTTGATAGCTAGTAACTTCTCTAACTTCGTGAATATCAGTCATTAAATTGATAGAACCTGTTTGGTAATTGAATCCCATATACAAATTTTTTGTCCAAGAAGGGGCAGCGCTTTCTTCTGTAGCCATTAAAGCGTGTGTTAGTAAGCTCACACCAACCAACATTTTTAACAAGGTTCTCAAATTTTATCTCCTGCAAGTAAGTTTTATTTTATTATAGAGATCTAAATTTTACAACAACTTACTCAAAATTAAGCATTTATTCTTTATAAGAGAGTATAATTTAGGGCTTAAAATAACTCAAAAGTAAGGCTAGTGGATGAAAAAAGTGCTTTATTTAGGGGCTGTTGCGTTTGGCGTTATATTCAGCATGGCATCAGCCAATGAGCCAGAAATTGATTTTAACCCTCCTAATTATGTAGAAGAAACCCCCTCTAAAGAATTTATCCCTGAATTGAACAAGTTAGGGAGTTTGTTTGGGCAGGGTGAGCGCCCTTTATTTGCGGACAGGAGGGCGATGAAGCCTAACGATTTGATCACAATCATTGTCTCTGAAAAAGCGAGCGCGAATTATTCTAGCTCTAAAGATTATAAAAGCGCTTCAGGGGGTAATTCCACGCCTCCAAGGCTCACTTATAACGGGCTAGATGAAAGAAAGAAAAAAGAAGCGCAGTATTTAGACGATAAAAATAATTACAATTTCACCAAATCCAGCAATAACACGAATTTTAAAGGCGGTGGCTCGCAAAAAAAGAGCGAAGATTTAGAGATTGTATTGAGCGCTCGAATCATTAAAGTGCTAGAAAACGGGAATTATTTCATCTATGGGAATAAGGAAGTGTTAGTGGATGGGGAAAAGCAAATCCTTAAGGTGAGTGGGGTGATCCGCCCTTATGATATTGAAAGGAATAACACCATCCAATCCAAGTTTTTAGCCGACGCTAAGATTGAATACACGAATTTAGGGCATTTGAGCGATTCCAATAAAAAGAAATTCGCTGCTGATGCGATGGAAACCCAAATGCCTTATTAAAAAGAGCAAAGCCTAGCATGAGAGCGATCGCTATTGTTTTAGCCAGAAGTTCCAGTAAAAGGATCAAAAATAAAAACATTATTGATTTTTTCAATAAACCCATGCTCGCTTACCCCATTGAAGCGGCGCTAAATTCCAAGCTCTTTGAAAAGGTGTTTATCTCTAGCGATAGCATGGAGTATGTTCATTTAGCTAAAAATTATGGGGCGAGTTTTTTGAATTTACGCCCTAAAGTTTTAGCGGACGACAGGGCTACGACTTTAGAAGTGATGGCCTACCACATGAAAGAATTAAAGTTAAAAGATGAAGATATTGCGTGTTATTTGTATGGCACTTCAGTATTTTTACAAGAAAAGCATTTAAGAAACGCTTTTGAAACTTTAAAACACAATCAAAATACGGATTATGTTTTCACATGCTCTCCCTTTAGCGCTTCGCCCTATCGTTCTTTTAGCCTTGAAAACGGCGTTCAAATGGCGTTTAAAGAGCATTTAAACACGCGCACGCAAGATTTAAAAACGCTCTATCATGACGCAGGATTGTTTTATATGGGGAAGGCTCAAGCCTTTAAAGAAATGCGGCCTATTTTTAGCCCAAATTCTATCGCTTTAGAATTATCGCCCTTAGAAGTCCAAGATATTGACACTTTAGAAGATTTAGAATTAGCCAAGCTCAAATACAGCCGTTTGAAAAACGCATGCCAGTAAAAATTTTGTGCGATTATTTTTTAACAAGCGGTTTAGGGCATGTGAGGCGTTGTGAAAAAATCCTTTCTTGTATAGAAAAATTAGGGGTCAAAGCGGATCTTTATCTATATAAGTGCAATAATATAAGCGCTTTTTTAGAGGGTGTTGGCAATGATGATTTTTTGATTACAGACAGCTATTGTTTAAATTCAAAGGATTTTTATCTTTTAAAAGAAAAAGCCAAAAGCCTTATGGTCATAGAAGATAAAGAGCATGCTAAGGGGTTTTACCCCAAAAATACTAAGATCATGAATTTCACGCTGAACGCTTTAAAACACTACCATTATTTATCAAAAGATTATCAGTATTATTTGGGGGCGGAATTTTACCCTGTTGATATTCGTTTTGTTTATGAGCGCCCTATCAATACAGAAAATAAAGAAGTGTTGATCACTCTAGGGGGGAGCGAGCAAAAAACGCTTGAAGAGATAGTCAAAATTTTAGAAAATAAGGGCATGCATTTGCATATCATTTCACCTTATACGCCTAAAAACCCTCCCAAAAACACGCGCTATTACAGCCCTTTAAGCCCTTTAGAGTTCAGTTCTTTGATGAAATTTTGCGCTTGCGCTATTAGCGCTGCGGGCCAAACTCTCTATGAATTGGCCCTTTCTCAAACGCCCTCTCTTATCCTTCCCATCGCTTCTAATCAGATCGTTCAAAGCCAAGAATTTGAGAATTCAGGCATCTTCAAACAAACGAGTTTAAAAACTCTGGCTAAAGATTTTGAAAATTTACAAATTCAAAAAGATCAAGCTTGGGCAAAAACCCTAGCCTTTGGGGGTGAATTAGAGGGCGCATTAAGGGAGTTTTTAGAAATTTGAAAAAAAATTATTCTTATAAAAATATCCAAGCGATTGATTTTGTGCGTTTAAACGATGAAGAAAAATTGTTGGTTTTAGAGTTTCGCAACCACCCAAACACTGCCTTATGGATGTATAGCGCTTTTATTTCTTTAAAAACGCATTTGCAATTCATAGAAGATTTAAAAAATTCGCCTAGCCACCGCTATTTTTTGTTTAAAGAAGAGGGCGTTTATTTAGGGGTTGGCTCTATCACTAAAATCAATTTTTTTCATAAGCATGGGTATTTGGGGATTTATAAAAACCCTTTTTTGAAAAATAAGGGGGGGACTATTTTAAAAACCTTAGAACGCATCGCTTTTGAAGAGTTTCAATTAAATTCTTTGCACTTAGAAGTGATGGAGACTAATCATAAAGCGATCGCTTTTTATGAGAAAAACCATTATGAGTTAGAGGGGCGTTTGAAAGGCTTTATCTCTAAAGATAAGGAATTTATAGACGTTCTTTTGTATTACAAGGATAAGAAAGGATATAGTGATCAATCTCTTCTAAAACTTTAGGGCAAATTTCTAGTTTTAAATCCAGCACGCTTAAAGGCAATTTACAATCTTGTAATTTGACGCGATCTTTTGAAGTAACCAATAAGGAAGTGGCGTTATTTTGATAAAACTCTTTTTCTAAAAGATTCAAATCAAAAGGGGCATGGTCTCTAAAATACAATTTTTTAACCACTTCTTTGGGTAAAAACGCATCAAGCCTGCTAGGATTAGCGATAGCCGTTACTAAAAGCATGCGTTTGGTGGGGTGGGCGATAGAGGTGATTCTTTTATAATCCTTATCTTCTGTAACGACTAAATGGGCTTCTTTATAGCTATTAATACTTTCTCTATACAACCCGCTAGGCAAACAAAAGGGGTAGTAGGGGGGGACTTTGGGTTTTAAAAGCGCATTGAATTGGTTAAAATTAAACCTAAAACCATCGTCTAAAAACACGATTTTTGATCCTAATTCAAGGGCTTTTAAAACGCCTAGCTCCCTTTTTTCGCTCACAATCACGCTCGCTTGTTTTAAATTTAAGGCTAAAAGATAGGCTTCATCGCCCGCTGTTTTTTGAGAAACTAAAATATTTCCTTTAACGCTCACCACCACCAAGCCTTTAGAATCCCGTTGATACCCCCTAGAAACAACCGCCACTTCTTGGTATCTTGGAGCGATTTCTAAAATAAAGGGCGTTTTACCGCTTCCCCCAGCGATCAAGTTGCCTATGCTGATAATGGGGATTTTAAAATCATGCTTTTTAGCGGTTTTTCGTTTAATTGTGGCAATGCATTGATAAATTAAAGAAAAAGGATAGAGCGCAAAAATCAACCCCTTTTGTAAAAGAGTGGGGTCATAAAAATAGCGTTCTAAAAAGGGTTTATCGCTTTTCATTTAGGGTTAAATCGTCTGGCGATAGTGGGTAATTCCAATTTGAAAGCGTTTTTTTGGACACGGCTTATGATGCTTTTCACTAAAATTTCATCATAACCCAATTGAGTGAGCGCTTCTAAATGGATGGGCTTTGTTTGGAATAACGCTTCAATATCTTTTAATAAAGGATCGATCACGCTATAAGGATAGCCCAAATCCTTTTCATCGCTTTGCCCTACAAATAAATCCGCGCTAGGGGGCTTATTTAAAATCTTTTTAGGGATATTCAAATGGCAAGCGAGTTCATAAACTTCGGTTTTAAATAATTCCCCAATCGGGTTAATCGCGCACGCCAAATCCCCAAATAAAGTGCCATAGCCTAGCATCCTTTCGCTTTTATTGCTCGTGCCGATGACTAAAGAATCGCTTTTTAAAGAATAATCGTATAAAAAAGCCATGCGTAATCTTGCGCAAAAATTCCCCTTTCTAGTAAGGCTTGCGTCTTTGAAATGAGAGTCAAAGATGGCATCATAGGGAGCGATAGAATATTCTGTATAGGGGATAGAAAATGTTTCGCACAAATCTAGGGCGTCTGTTTTACTTTCTGGCATGGAAACTGAAGAGGGCATTAAAAGGGCATGGGCGTTTTCTTTAAAAACCTTTTGGCACAGCACCCCAACGACCGCGCTATCTAGCCCCCCGCTCAGCCCGTAAACGACTTTTTTAAAGCCGCGTTTTTGCGTTTCTTTTTCTAAAAAATCGCATAAATAAACGATGAGTTTTTGGTAATCTTTTTGCATGCCTTAAATTATAATAGAAAAAACGCACTGCTTAAGTGAAAAATTAGTTTTTCTTGCTATAATTATCGTTTCACTCCTTTAAAAGTGCTCGTAGCTCAGCTGAATAGAGCAACAGGTTGCGGTCCTGTAGGTCGGGGGTTTGAATCCCTCCGAGCACACCATTTTTTAACATTCTGCATGTTTTTAAACATTATCGCTCCCATTATGGTAAAATAAATACTTGCTTAAACACGCTAGGAGATTTGATTTTGGCATTACCCATTTATTATGATAAAGACATTGATTTAGGCGTTATCCAATCCTTACAAGTGGGCATTATTGGTTATGGCGCACAAGGAGAAGCCCAAGCACTCAATTTGAGGGACTCTAAAGTAAAGGCGCGTATTGGCTTGTATCAAGGGAGTTTGAGCGTTTCAAAAGCAAAGGCAGAGGGTTTTGAGGTGCTAGGAGTCAAGGAATTAGTCCAACAATCGGATGTGATCATGGCGTTACTTCCGGATGAATTGCATAAGGAAGTGTTAGAAAAAGAAGTGATCCCTTTTTTAAAAGAGGGGCAGATTGTAGGCTTTGCTCATGGTTTTAGCGTGCATTTCAATCAAGTCATTATTCCAAAAGGCGTGGGCGCGATTTTAGTCGCGCCAAAAGGGCCAGGGAGCGCTTTAAGAGAAGAATACCTTAAAAATAGGGGCTTATACCATTTGATCGCCATAGAGCAAGAAAGTTCAAAAAATAACGCTAAAGCGGTGGCTTTAAGTTATGCCAAAGCGATGGGCGGAGGGAGAATGGGGGTTTTAGAAACGAGCTTTAAAGAAGAATGCGAGAGCGATTTATTCGGCGAGCAAGCGGTTTTGTGCGGGGGGTTAGAAGCGATTGTGAGGATGGGGTTTGAAACTTTAATTAAGGCAGGATACCCTGAAGAATTAGCCTATTTTGAATGCGTGCATGAAGTGAAATTAGTGGCGGATTTATTGCATTATAAGGGGGTAGAGGGCTTAAGGAAACACATTTCTAACACCGCTGAATTCGGGGCGATTAAAGCTAGAGAACCTATGGGAAATCTGCTAGAAAAACGCATGCAAAAAATTTTAAAAAAGATTCAAAACGGCTCGTTCGCTAAGGATTTTTTACTAGAAAAGAGCTTGAATTACCCCAGGTTAAACACAGAGAGGAAAGCCCTTAAAGAGACGAAAATAGAACAAATTGGGGAAATTTTACGCGCCCCATTCAACCATAAAAAATAAATCATTAAAATAAAAGGAATAAATATGGCAATAGTAGTTACTATCACTTCAGGCAAGGGGGGCGTGGGCAAAAGCACCACGACGGCTAATTTAGCGATCGGACTTGCTGAGAGCGGTAAAAAAGTCGTAGCGGTTGATTTTGACATAGGCCTTAGGAATTTGGACATGATTTTAGGCTTAGAAAATCGCATTGTTTATGATGTGGTGGATGTGATGGAAAAAAATTGCAACCTTTCGCAGGCTTTGATCACGGATAAAAAGACTAAAAACCTTTCTTTTTTAGCGGCCTCACAAAGTAAGGATAAAAATATTTTAGATAAGGAAAAAGTAGCGATTTTGATCAACGCTTTAAGGGCGGATTTTGACTATATTTTGATTGACTCACCGGCTGGGATTGAAAGCGGTTTTGAGCATGCGATTTTGCATGCGGACATGGCGTTAGTGGTGGTAACGCCGGAAGTGAGTTCCTTAAGGGATAGCGATAGGGTGATTGGCATTATTGACGCGAAGTCTAATCGGGCCAAAAGGGGCGAAGAAGTGCATAAGCATTTAATAATCAATCGCTTAAAACCTGAATTAGTGGCAAATGGCGAGATGATTTCTATAGAAGAAGTGCTTAAGATTTTGTGCTTGCCTTTAATTGGGATCATTCCTGAAGACAGCCATATCATTTCAGCGACCAACAAGGGCGAGCCGGTGATTCGCACGGACTGCGAGAGCGCGAAGGCTTACCAACGCATCACCAGACGGATTTTAGGCGAAGAAGTGGAATATGTGGAATTTAAGGCTAAAAAAGGTTTTTTTAGCGCGTTAAAAGGGATATTTTCATGAGTTTGTTTGATTTTTTTAAAAACAAAGGGAGCGCGGCTACCGCAACAGACCGATTAAAATTGATTCTAGCCAAAGAGCGCACCTTAAATTTACCCTACATGGAAGAGATGCGTAAAGAAATCATTGCCGTCATTCAAAAATACACTAAATCTTCAGACATCCATTTCAAAACCCTTGATAGCAACCAGAGCGTGGAAACGATTGAAGTAGAAATTATATTGCCTAAATAGTTTAAAATGAAAAGCCATTTCCAATACAGCACGCTAGAGGATATCCCTAAAGCCTTTGACATTCTCAAAGACCCCCCTAAAAAACTCTATTGTGTGGGCGATACCAAGCTTTTAGAAACGCCTTTAAAAGTGGCGATCATAGGCACAAGAAGACCCACCCCTTACAGCAAGCAACACACGATCACTCTAGCCAGAGAGCTTGCTAAAAATGGCGCGGTTATTGTGAGCGGGGGAGCGTTAGGCGTGGATATTATCGCTCAAGAAAACGCCTTGCCAAAAACGATCATGCTTTCGCCTTGCAGTTTGGATTTCATTTATCCTACGAACAACCATAAAGTGATCCAAGAAATCGCGCAAAACGGCTTGATTTTAAGCGAATATGAAAAGGATTTCATGCCCATTAAAGGCTCTTTTTTAGCGAGAAACCGCCTGGTGATCGCTTTAAGCGATGCGGTCATTATCCCCCAAGCGGATTTAAAAAGCGGCTCTATGAGCAGCGCGAGATTAGCCCAGAAATACCAAAAACCCTTGTTTGTTTTACCCCAACGCCTGAATGAGAGCGACGGCACTAATGAGCTTTTAGAAAAAGGGCAGGCTCAAGGGATATTTAATATTCAAAATTTTATAAACACCCTTTTAAAAGACCACCATTTAAAAGAAATGCCTGAAATGAAAGATGAATTTTTAGAATATTGTGCGAAAAACCCTAGCTATGAAGAAGCGTATCTCAAATTTGGGGATAAGCTTTTAGAATACGAGCTGTTGGGTAAGATCAAGCGCATCAATCACATTGTGGTGTTAGCGTGATTTTAGCGTGCGATGTGGGGCTAAAACGCATTGGAATCGCTGCGCTTTTAAACGGCGTTGTCTTGCCTTTAGAAGCGATTTTACGCCACAACAGGAATCAGGCCTCTAGGGATTTGAGCGATTTATTGAGGGAAAAAAACATTCAAGTGCTAGTGGTGGGCAAACCCAATGAAAGCTATGCGGACACCCACGCCCGCATTGAGCATTTTATCAAGCTTGTAGATTTTAAGGGCGAAATCGTTTTTATCAATGAAGATAACTCTAGTATAGAAGCTTATGATAATTTAGAGCATTTGGGTAAGAAAAATAAGCGGCTCGCTACCAAAGACGGCCGGTTAGACTCTTTGAGCGCTTGTAGGATTTTAGAGCGCTATTGCCAGCAGGTTTTAAAAAATCATTAGGGATAAAGTTCTAATATAAAAAATGCTCAAAGGTATTTTTTACAAGCACTCTTTTTGGGTTAGGGGGATTAAACGCAAAATATTCCTATCTCCTTATGATTTTTATTGTAAAACAAAACAACTAAAACCCCATTTATGAAAATTAAAAGGTTTTAGTCATCAATATTTGATTATAATAAAGTCTAAATTTTTTAATAAAAGGGAGAGCGTCATGTTAGAAAGTTTCAAAAAGGCTATTTGCAGGGTTTTATGCTTGTGTTGTGTGTTTATTGGGGGGGGGGGGTTAATGGCAGAGCCAAACCCTGAAGAGCTTTTTGATTTGGGTGTAAAGAGTAGTGAAGCGAAAGATTTTACTCAAGCTAAAAAATACTTTGAAAAAGCTTGTAATTTAAACTATGGTGGGGGGTGTGGTGCTTTAGGGGATCTATATGATGATGGAAAAGGCGTAGAAAAAAACTTAATAAAAGCCGCTCAACTTTACACTAAAGCGTGTGGGTTAAAAGATGGTGATGGGTGTTTTAATTTAGGGCGTCTATATTATTATGGAGAAGGAGTAGAAAAAGACTTTAAAAAAGCTCTTGCTCTGTTTGAGAAAGCATGCGATTTGAATAATAGTGGGGGGTGTGGTAGTTTAGGAATGCTGTATGAATATGGTCAAGGGGTGGAAAAAAACTTAACAAAAGCCGCTCAATTTTACTCTAAAGCATGCGATTTGAAAGATGGTAGGGGGTGTGGTTCTTTAGGGATGCTGTATGAAAATGATCAAGTCGTAGAAAAAAACTTAACAAAAGCCGCTCAATTTTACTCTAAAGCATGCGATTTGAATAATGGTTTGGGGTGTAAGGATTTAGGGGCGTTATATTATTATGGGGAAGGCGTAGAAAAAGACTTAATAAAAGCCGCTTATCTTTATTCTAAAGCATGCGATTTGAATAATGGTTGGGGGTGTAGTTTTTTAGGGGATCTATATAGAAGTGGGGATGGGGTGAAACAGGACTCAATAAAAGCCGCTCAATTTTACTCTAAAGGTTGTGAGTTAAATAATAGTTTTGGGTGTGGTGCTTTAGGAATGCTGTATGAATATGGTCAAGGGGTGGAAAAAAACTTAACAAAAGCCGCTCAATTTTACTCTAAAGCCTGCAAATTAGGAAGTCAAAAGGCATGCGAGATACTCAAAGAATTGAAATAAGGGACAAAAAACATGCGATAGCCTCACCTAGAAACTATCCCGCAAAAGCCCTATTTTAGGGGGTTAAGAGCATCGCCAAAATGCCACCTATTCTTTTAAGAAGACATTTACTAGGGAGTTTTAATCTTTTTTTGGTATCCTTTTAAGGGTCATTAGTCTTAAAAACTCTTTAAAAACGGATAACCATGAAAATTATGCATCAAGTCAAGGATTTTTTAGATTTTTGCAAACAAACGATCCACAAAAATTCTAATGAAGCGTTTCAAAAAACCAAACGAGTGCTTTTTAAAGAAAAATCTCAAAAAATCAGGGAGCAAGCGGTTAAAATCGTGGAAAAACGCTTGATAAAAGAGAATATGCAACTGAGCGATTTTAATGAAGAAGAATTAAAAATCATGTTTGAAGCTGAAGAAAAAAGGTTGTTAGAGCAAATCCACGCTAAAGAATTGAAAGAAAAACAAGAAAAAACCACCAAGCATTTTAAAGAAGTTTGGGAAAAGGGCGACAATGAACAAGAAAAATAGCGTAATTTCTGGTTTGATGAATTTTTTTAGCGAAAAGAATGAGCGTTGGCTGTTAGCCCACAGGCACACGAGAGGGTTTGTGATAGTGGCGTGGCTTTTTAGGTTTAAAAGCATTGTATTTTCTATTTTGATCACTCTGTTGGTTATTTTAGTGGATATTTGGGTTTATAGCGATGTGCGCCAGTTTTTATTGGACACTTCTAGCTCTTTTATTTGGCTTTTAATCGCTTTACTAATCAAGTGGGGCGTGATTGTCATAAGCGCGCGCAAATGCTACCAATTCAGCCAAAAAATGTTTGCGCTCATTCAAAGAAAAAGGCAAATCAGAGAGAATTTAAAAAACCGCTCCAACTACAAAGACACCAAAAATGCGGAAAAACTCTCTAGCATCGCCGAAGAAATCATTTCAAAAAAACAAGAAGAGTCCCACCACAAAGAAGATTCTAATGATGAAAACCATAAAGACAAGCTTTCTAGTATTACCGAAGAAATGATTCTTAAAAAACAAGAGGAATTGAAAGCTAGAAAGGATAAGGGGGATTGAAAGAGTGTGGAGCGCTTTAGCTTATTGACCGAAGAAAACATTCAAGAGGGTTTATTTAAAGGGCGCAGAAAACCTTAATCAAAAAACCCCCCAATAAAAATAATCAATAAAAATAATCAGGGGATAATCAATAAAAAATGGGGGTCAATCTTTTAAAAAAGGCATGAAGCGTTCAGGCATTGGGGAAGCGATTTTGTAGATCGCCCCTTTAAATTCAAACTCTAAACTAGCAGCATGGAGCATGAGGGTTGGGGCGTTATTTTCACGCTTCAATTGAAGGTATTCTCTGGCGTTTTCATCTGCCACCCCATAAAGCCCCTCGCCCACGATCCTGTGATCCACGCTGCTTAAATGCAAGCGGATCTGGTGCGTGCGCCCGGTGAGTGGGGTTATTTTAAGCAAGCTTATATCCAAAAAAGGGTTGTAGCTTAAAGGCTCAACAAGGGTAATTGAAGGCTTGCCTAAAGGAGAAATTTGAGATCGAATGCGCAAATCTTTTTGAATGTTTTGTGGCGTTAGAATGGGTTTGTCTATGATGATACTTTTATCCACCAACCCATGCGCTAGCGCTAAATAAGTTTTTTTCACTTTTTTTTGCATGAAAAGCGCTTTTAAATCTTTGGTGCTTTGTAAGGTTTTACCCGCTAAAACTAACCCGCTCGTTTCATAGTCCAATCTGTGGGCTGGGTGGGCGTTTTTACCCAAATGCGATTGGATACAATCTAATAAGCTTTCATGGTAAAAATAGCCTTTAGGGTGGGTATAGACTTGAGCGGGTTTGTCAAACACGCCAAAATCCTTAGTCTCAAAAACAAGCTTTTCTTGTTTTTCATTAGGCTTGAAATAAATCAAACGAACGACCCCTTGAATGATTTGAGATTTACGCACGGCTTGTTGGTTTTGTTTTAAGCGTTGCTTGTCAAGGTGCCGTTGGGCTTCTTTTAGAGAGCATTTTAAAACATCGCGCACCAAAAACAAGGCTTTGGTGGGTTTTAAAATTTCAAATTCTTCTTCAACAAAAGGCACTATAATAAACTTTTAACAAACATTTTAGGCTCATTAGAACACTCATCTAATTCCACGCTAAAAAGCACGCTCACCTTTTCACCCGCTTTCAAAAACCGCTCAGCGTTAAAATAAATAGCCTCTTTGACGCATTCTTTATCCTTAAAACGCAAAATCTGGTGGCTTTCTTTAATGATTTTTTCTTCTATGACTTCTAAATTTCTTGCTTGGAATAGGGGTTCAGGGTTTTCTTGCCCATAAGGTTCGCCCGCTTCTATAATCTCTAAAAGCTCTCTGTCAATGTCTTTTAATTTGAGCGTTAAAGGGGGTTCTTTTTCACAAAAAGGCAAGACTTTAAAATCAAAATTTTCTAAAGTTTCAAAGAGCGAGACGATATTGTTTTTTCCAACGCTCAAACCGCAAGCTTGCCTATGCCCTCCATAGCCGAGTAATAAAGAAGAAACCCCATTCAAAGCGTCAATCAAGTCAATATTTGGAGAACTGCGTCCGCTCCCTTTATACACCCCTTCTTTAAAAGTAAAAACCAGGCTTGGCTTTTGGGTGGCTTCCACTAATTTTGAAGCCACAATCCCAAGCACGCCTTCATGCCAATTATCCTTAAAAGCGATGATGATTTTTTCTCCAACCATCGCATGCTTAAAGGCTTCTTCAAAAACCTGCTGTTGGATCATTTTGCGTTTCGTATTGCATGCTTTCAAGCGTTCATACAAAGAATAGCCATCTTGAAAATTATTCGCGCTTAAAAAATCCAGGGCTATTTTAGCGTCTTGCATGCGCCCTGCGGAGTTGATTAAAGGGGCGATATTAAAAGAAATATCGCTCGCTTTTAAAGAGCGTTTTCTAAAAACTTCTCTTTGGCGTAAAAACCCCATCGCCCCTAAGGATTCTTTTTGCAAAAAATACAAGGCTTTAGAAACCAAAAAGCGGTTAAAAAAAGTCAAAGGCATCATGTCAGCAATAGTCGCCACGCCCGCTAAACACAACAATTCACTAGAATGGCTTTTTTCTTTTCCTAAAAGTTGGTGGATTCCATAGCACAAATAAAACGCCACCAACGCCCCGCACACTTCCTTTTGGATAAAATCACAATCCGGTCGCTTGGGGTTGATCACCGCATAAGCGTCTGGAATTTTATCATGGTGTAAGCAATGGTGATCGGTAATGATTAGGGTGTAATTTTTTTCCTTGCAAAATTGAGCGGCCTCAAAGGCGTTGATCCCGTTATCCACCGTGATGATCAAAGGGGTGTGGTGTTTTTCTAAAAATTTTTTAGAAATCCCATAGCCATCCATGAAGCGATTAGGGATTGCAATGCGGACATGCTTGTAGTTTAAACTTTCAAAAAATTTTGCCATGATAGCAGAGCTAATCACGCCGTCAGCGTCATAATCGCCCACCACTAAAATTTCTGTGTTTGCACGCATGGCTTCTATGATTTTGAGCGCGGCTTTTTTCAAGTCTTTAAACAAAAAGGGGCTAGGAAACCCTTTTTCATTATAGGCGATAGAAGCCACTCGCTCTTTGATTTGAGCTTTAAGCTTTTGTTTCATTCTTTAGATTAGGATTTATGAAGAGCACTCTTAATGAAATCCAAAATGATAGGGTTAGGGCTTTGCAACCTGGAAGTGAATTCTGGGTGGAATTGCACCCCCACAAAGAACGGGTGATCTTCTAATTCAATCGCTTCAATCAAATGGTTCGCCCCAAAACCCACCACTTTCAAGCCTTTATTTTCCCACTCTTGGCGGTATTTGGGGTTGATTTCATAACGATGGCGGTGCCTTTCTTTAATATTAGGCTTTTTATAGGCTTTTTCTAGCAAACTGTTAGGCATGATTTCGCATTCGTATTCGCCTAATCGCATGGTGCCACCCAATGGCGAATTATAGGTGCGCACCTGTTTTTGGTGGTTTTGATCCATAAAATCTTCAATCAAATACACCACAGGGTATTCGCAGCGTTGGTTAAACTCCGTAGAGTTAGCCCCTTTTAAGCCTAAAACATTCCTGCAAAATTCAACGATCGCTAATTGCATGCCCAAACAAATCCCTAAAAAGGGGAGTTTTTCTAACCTAGCCCTTTGAATGGCGCAAATTTTGCCCTCAATCCCCCTTTCTCCAAAGCCCCCCGGCACTAAAATCGCATCAACGCCCTCTAAATCCGTCTTTTCATTAAAATTCTCGCTATCCAACCATTCAATATTGACTTGCACATCCAAATGCGCGCCCGCATGGATTAGGGCTTCAATCAAGGATTTATAAGATTCTTTTAAGCTTAAATACTTGCCCACAAAACCAATTTTGACTTTGTGTTTAGGAGTGATAATCTTTTCTACTAAAGTGTTCCAAGCCGCCATTTTGGGGTGTAATTTATTCAAATTAAAGCGTCTGGCAATGGGGGTTAAAATGCCTTCTTGCAAGAAAAGAATGGGGCATGCGTAAATGCTTTTAGTGTCTGTGGCGACAATCACGCTGTCTTGCTCCACATCGCAACTCAAAGCGATTTTCTTTTTCAATTCTTTATCCAAAGGCTTAGGCGATCGCGCCAAAATGATTTGAGGGGTTACACCAAGACGCCGTAATTCCTGGACAGAGTGTTGCGTGGGTTTGGTTTTTAGTTCGTTAGTGGTTTGGATATAGGGGATCAAGGTTACATGCACATTGATGACTTTTTCATTCCCTAATTCCAGTTTAAGCTGGCGGATCGCTTCCAAATAAAACATGCCCTCCATATCGCCCACGGTTCCGCCCACTTCCACGATTAAAAAATCCAACCCCTTAGCCGCGCTTTTAATGCGCCTTTTGATTTCATCGGTTACATGGGGGACGATTTGAATGGTCTTGCCTAAATATTCCCCTTTCCTTTCGTTTTCTATCACGCTTGAAAAAATCTGCCCGGTAGTGAAATTATTCAACCTCGTTAAATTCCTGTTCAAAAAGCGTTCATAATGCCCTATGTCTAAATCCGTTTCAGCACCATCGCTAGTTACAAACACTTCCCCATGCTCTAAAGGGCTCATGGTGCCTGGATCAATATTAATATAAGGATCAATCTTCAAAATGGAAACCTGATAATTGCAATGCTGTAAAAGCGTAGCGATTGAAGAAGATGAAATCCCTTTCCCTAGAGAGCTTAACACGCCCCCTGTAACGAATATAAATTTGGCTCTATCCATAAGTTATTGCGTTCCTTTGATTTTTACTTCTTAAAATTGTAGTCTAAAAAGGGTTAAAAAGCTTTAAAAAAGGGCAAAAATTAAAGCGATTTCAAAAAAAAAAAAAAAACAATTTCAGTTTCTTATTAGCTAGGTTTGATTAAAATGAAAAGCTTTTATGTGTTTAAACTTCATTGTCTTAAAACTTTTAAGAGCAATTTTAAAATTCGTTGGCGTATAATATCAATTTTGAATGAACTACTAAAAAAAGGGTTTTAAATAATGGCTGAAAATTCTTTCAAAAATGTTTCCACACAACCCAAACCATTTTTCTTACTGCAAGTTAAAACCCTGTTTCTTTTAGGGGGCGTTTTTAGCGCGTTTTTTATCCTTATTTTTGGCTTGGTTCTTTTTGATTACGCTAATTCAATGGATAACGCCATTTTTAGCTTGATGCGTTCAAATTCTTCTAACCCTATTTTAGATCAAACGCTCCAACGCGTTGTTTTTTTAGGTTCTTCTCAATTCGTGTTACCTTTGAGCTTGTTGGTGGGGGTGTTTTTAAGCCTGTATCGCAGAAATTTAGCGCTTGGGGTGTGGTTTGTGCTAAGCGTGATCTTATTTGAAGCCCTTTTAAAATCTTTAAAGCACCTTTTTTTGCATTCTTTTCAATGGCTTTCGCACAGCGCTAATTTCCCTAGCGCTATTGCGCTCTCTTTGACGCTATTTTACGGGTTGCTTATCTTATTGATACCCCATTTCATCGCGCATCAAATATTTCAAAACATCCTCTCTTATAGTTTGCTTGGTTTGATTCTTTTAATAGGCTTAGCACTCATTGTTTTAGGGGTGTCTTTTAGCAGTATTTTAGGAGGGGTTTGTTTAGGGGCGTTAGGGGCTTGTTTTTCCATAGGGATTTACTTGAGCGTGTTCCAAAAGATCTAAGCGAACGGCTTAAAAGAATGAAAATTTTATCAAGGTTTTAATATTGGATTTAAAGGTATTATTGCAACGGATTGTTGATTTTTTCATCAAGCTCAATAAAAAGCAAAAAATCGCCCTGATCGCAGCGGGGGTTTTGATCACTGCTTTGCTTGTGTTTTTGTTGCTCTATCCTTTTAAAGAAAAAGACTACGCGCAAGGGGGTTATGGGGTTTTATTTGAAAGATTGGATTCTAGCGATAACGCTCTAATCTTACAGCACCTCCAGCAAAACCAAATCCCTTATAAAGTCTTAAAAGACGACACCATTCTCATCCCTAAAGATAAAGTGTATGAAGAAAGGATCACTCTGGCTTCTCAAGGGATCCCTAAAACGAGTAAAGTGGGCTTTGAAATCTTTGACACTAAAGACTTTGGGGCGACTGATTTTGATCAAAACATCAAACTCATTCGCGCCATTGAGGGCGAATTGTCGCGCACGATTGAAAGTTTAAACCCCATTCTTAAAGCCAATGTGCATATTGCAATCCCTAAAGACAGCGTGTTTGTGGCTAAAGAAGTCCCTCCTAGCGCTTCGGTGATGCTCAAGCTTAAGCCTGACATGAAGCTTTCACCCACTCAAATTTTAGGGATTAAAAATTTAATCGCTGCAGCTGTGCCTAAACTCACGATAGAAAACGTGAAAATCGTGAATGAAAACGGCGAATCAATAGGCGAGGGCGATATATTAGAAAACTCCAAAGAATTAGCCCTAGAGCAATTGCGCTACAAACAAAATTTTGAAAACATTTTAGAAAATAAGATCGTCAATATTTTAGCCCCTATTGTGGGGGGTAAAAACAAGGTGGTCGCAAGGGTCAATGCGGAGTTTGATTTCAGCCAAAAGAAAAGCACCAAAGAGACTTTTGATCCCAATAATGTCGTAAGGAGCGAGCAAAATTTAGAAGAAAAAAAAGAAGGCGCTCCTAAAAAACAAGTTGGCGGTGTGCCGGGAGTTGTGAGCAATATCGGGCCTGTGCAAGGATTGAAGGACAATAAAGAGCCAGAAAAATACGAAAAGTCTCAAAACACGACCAATTATGAAGTGGGTAAAACCATTAGCGAGATCAAGGGCGAGTTTGGTACTTTAGTGCGTTTGAATGCGGCGGTTGTGGTGGATGGCAAGTATAAAATCGCGCTCAAAGACGGGGCAAATACTTTAGAATACGAGCCTTTGAGCGATGAATCGCTTAAAAAAATCAACGCTTTAGTCAAACAAGCCATTGGTTATAATCAAAATAGAGGCGATGATGTGGCGGTGAGTAATTTTGAGTTTAACCCTATGGCGCCTATGATTGACAACGCCACTTTGAGCGAAAAAATCATGCATAAAACTCAAAAAATCTTAGGCTCATTCACGCCTTTAATCAAGTATATTTTGGTGTTTATAGTGCTATTTATTTTCTATAAAAAAGTGATCGTGCCTTTCAGCGAACGCATGCTGGAAGTGGTGCCTGATGAAGATAAGGAAGTGAAATCCATGTTTGAAGAAATGGATGAAGAAGAAGATGAGTTGAACAAACTCGGCGATTTGAGGAAAAAAGTAGAAGATCAATTAGGGCTTAATGCAAGCTTTAGCGAAGAAGAAGTAAGATATGAAATTATTTTAGAAAAGATTAGAGGAACCCTTAAAGAGCGCCCTGATGAAATCGCCACGCTTTTTAAACTCTTAATCAAAGATGAAATCTCTTCAGACAGTGCGAAAGGTTAAAAAAGGTTAAAAATGGCAACCAAGCTCACCCCCAAACAAAAGGCTCAATTAGATGAACTCTCCATGAGTGAAAAAATCGCCATTTTACTCATTCAAGTGGGCGAAGACACCACGGGCGAGATTTTAAGGCATTTAGACATTGACTCCATTACAGAGATTTCTAAGCAAATCGTGCAATTAAACGGCACGGACAAGCAAATCGGCGCGGCGGTTTTAGAGGAATTTTTTGCGATCTTTCAATCTAACCAATACATCAATACCGGCGGTTTGGAATACGCTAGAGAGCTTTTAACCAGGACTTTGGGGAGTGAAGAAGCCAGAAAAGTGATGGACAAGCTCACTAAAAGCTTGCAAACGCAAAAAAACTTCGCTTATTTAGGCAAAATCAAGCCCCAACAACTCGCTGATTTCATCATTAACGAACACCCTCAAACCATCGCCTTGATTTTGGCCCACATGGAAGCCCCTAATGCGGCTGAAACTTTGAGCTATTTCCCTGATGAAATGAAAGCGGAAATCTCCATTAGAATGGCGAATTTAGGCGAAATATCGCCCCAAGTGGTTAAAAGGGTTTCCACGGTGTTAGAAAACAAACTAGAATCGCTCACCAGCTATAAAATTGAAGTGGGCGGTTTGAGAGCGGTGGCTGAAATCTTTAACCGCTTGGGCCAAAAGAGCGCTAAAACCACGCTCGCTCGCATTGAAAGCGTGGATAACAAACTCGCCGGCGCGATTAAAGAAATGATGTTCACTTTTGAAGATATAGCCAAACTAGACAATTTCGCTATCAGAGAGATTTTAAAAGTGGCGGATAAAAAAGATTTGTCTTTAGCCTTAAAAACTTCTACCCAAGATTTAACCGATAAATTCTTAAACAACATGAGCAGTAGGGCTGCAGAGCAATTTGTAGAAGAAATGCAGTATTTAGGGGCGGTCAAAATCAAAGACGTGGATGTGGCCCAAAGAAAGATCATTGAAATCGTGCAGAGCTTGCAAGAAAAAGGCGTGATCCAAACCGGTGAAGAGGAAGATGTCATTGAATAGCCGTAAAAACTTGATCCAAAAAGACCATTTGAATAAGCATGACATTCAAAAATATGAATTTAAGAGCATGGCAAATTTACCCCCTAAAACTAATCCTAATGGCGCGTCTTTAGAAACGCCTAACCTAGAAGAGCCTTTGGAAAAAAAAGCGATAGAAAACGATTTGATTGATTGCTTGTTGAAAAAAACCGACGAGCTTTCAAGCCATTTAGTGAAATTGCAAATGCAATTTGAAAAAGCCCAAGAAGAGAGCAAAGTTTTGATTGAAAACGCTAAAAACGATGGCTATAAAATCGGCTTTAAAGAGGGCGAAGAAAAAATGCGTAACGAACTCACTCACAGCGTGAATGAAGAAAAAAACCAGCTTTTGCATGCGATCACCGCTTTAGATGAAAAAATGAAAAGCTCAGAAAATCATTTAATGGCTTTAGAAAAGGAATTGAGCGCGATTGCGATAGATATAGCTAAAGAAGTGATCCTTAAGGAAGTGGAAGACAACAGCCAGAAAGTGGCCCTCGCTTTAGCTGAAGAGCTTTTAAAAAATGTTTTAGACGCAACGGATATTCATTTAAAAGTCAATCCCTTGGATTACCCTTATTTAAACGAGCGTTTGCAAAACGCTTCCAAAATCAAATTGGAGAGCAATGAGGCTATTTCTAAAGGAGGCGTTATGATCACTAGCTCTAACGGGAGCCTTGATGGGAATTTAATGGAGCGCTTTAAAACGCTCAAAGAAAGCGTGTTGGATAATTTTAAGGTGTGATTTTGCAAAATAAAACTTTTGATTTAAACCCTAATGATATTGCAGGCTTGGAGTTGGTGTGTCAAACGCTGCGGAATCGTATTTTAGAAGTGGTGAGTGCTAATGGGGGGCATTTAAGCTCTTCTTTAGGGGCTGTGGAGCTGATTGTGGGCATGCATGCCTTATTTGATTGCCAAAAAAACCCTTTTATTTTTGACACTTCGCACCAAGCTTACGCCCACAAACTCTTAACCGGGCGCTTTGAAAGCTTTAGCACTTTGAGGCAGTTTCAAGGTTTGAGCGGCTTTACTAAACCCAGCGAGAGCGCATACGATTATTTCATCGCCGGACATAGCTCCACCTCTGTGTCTATAGGCGTGGGGGTGGCTAAAGCCTTTCGTTTGAAACAAACGCTAGGCATGCCTATAGCTTTATTAGGCGATGGCAGTATTAGCGCAGGGATTTTTTATGAAGCCTTAAACGAACTGGGCGATAGGAAATACCCCATGATCATGATTTTGAACGATAATGAAATGAGTATCAGCACGCCTATTGGCGCTTTATCCAAAGCCCTTAGCCAGCTGATGAAAGGCCCGTTTTATCAGTCTTTCCGCTCTAAAGTTAAAAAGATCTTAAGCACCTTACCTGAAAGCGTGAATTACTTAGCGAGCCGTTTTGAAGAATCTTTTAAACTCATCACCCCGGGCGTGTTTTTTGAAGAATTGGGCATTAATTATATAGGGCCTATTAATGGGCATGATTTAGGCGCGATTATTGAAACCTTGAAATTAGCCAAAGAGCTTAAAGAACCGGTGCTAATCCATGCGCAAACCTTAAAGGGCAAGGGTTATAAGATCGCTGAAGGGCGCTATGAAAAATGGCATGGGGTAGGGCCTTTTGATTTGGATACCGGCTTGTCTAAAAAATCCAAAAGCGCGACTTTATCGCCCACTGAAGCGTATTCTAACACCCTTTTAGAATTAGCCAAAAAAGATGAAAAAATCGTAGGCATAACTGCGGCGATGCCTAGCGGCACAGGGTTAGACAAACTTATTGACGCTTACCCTTTGCGCTTTTTTGATGTCGCTATCGCCGAACAACACGCCCTAACTTCTAGCAGCGCTATGGCTAAAGAGGGGTTTAAGCCTTTTGTGAGTATTTATTCTACTTTTTTGCAGAGGGCTTATGATTCTATTGTGCATGACGCTTGCATTTCTAGCTTACCGATTAAATTAGCTATTGATAGGGCTGGGATTGTGGGCGAAGATGGCGAGACGCACCAAGGGCTTTTAGACGTGTCGTATTTGCGCTCTATCCCTAACATGGTCATTTTTGCCCCACGAGACAATGAGACTTTAAAAAACGCCGTGTATTTTGCCAATGAGCATGATTCAAGCCCTTGCGCGTTCCGCTACCCTAGGGGGTCGTTTGCGTTAAAAGAGGGGGTTTTTGAGCCTAGCGGTTTTGTTTTAGGGCGAAGCGAATTGTTGAAAAAAGAGGGCGAAATTTTACTCATAGGCTATGGTAATGGCGTGGGGCGGGCGCATTTGGTCCAACTGGCTTTAAAAGAAAAAAATATAGAGTGCGCGCTTTTGGATCTCAGGTTTTTAAAGCCCTTAGATCACAATTTAAGCGCGATTATTGCCCCTTATCAAAAGCTCTATGTTTTTAGCGATAATTACAAGCTTGGGGGGGTGGCTAGCGCGATTTTAGAGTTTTTGAGCGAACAAAATATTTTGAAGCCTGTTAAAAGCTTTGAAATCACTGATGAATTTATCATGCATGGGAACACCGCTTTAGTGGAAAAATCCTTAGGCTTAGACACAGAGAGTTTGACTGACGCTATTTTAAAAGATTTAGGACAAGAGAGATGAAATCAAAAGTGCCAATGAAGAATATCCGCAATTTTTCCATTATCGCTCACATTGACCATGGTAAAAGCACCTTAGCGGATTGTTTGATCGCTGAATGCAACGCTATCAGCAACAGAGAAATGACTAGCCAAGTGATGGACACTATGGATATTGAAAAAGAAAGGGGCATTACGATTAAGGCTCAAAGCGTGCGCTTAAATTACACTTTTAAGGGGGAGGATTATGTTTTAAACCTCATTGACACCCCAGGGCATGTGGATTTTAGCTATGAAGTGTCTCGCTCTTTGTGTTCGTGTGAAGGGGCGTTATTAGTGGTGGATGCCACTCAAGGCGTGGAAGCGCAAACCATCGCCAACACTTACATCGCTTTAGATAACAATTTAGAAATTTTACCGGTGATCAATAAAATTGATTTGCCTAATGCGAATGTTTTAGAAGTCAAACAGGATATAGAAGACACGATAGGGATTGATTGCTCTAGCGCTAATGAAGTGAGTGCTAAAGCTAAGCTTGGCATTAAAGATTTGTTAGAAAAGATCATTACGACCATTCCTGCCCCTGGCGGTGATCCTAACGCTCCTTTAAAAGCACTCATTTATGATTCATGGTTTGACAATTATTTAGGGGCGTTAGCGTTGGTGCGTATCATGGATGGGAGCATCAACACAGAGCAGGAAATTTTAGTGATGGGGACGGGTAAAAAACATGGCGTTTTAGGGCTATACTACCCTAACCCTTTGAAAAAAATCCCCACCAAGAGTTTAGAATGCGGCGAGATTGGCATTGTGAGTTTGGGGCTAAAGAGCGTTACTGATATTGCGGTGGGCGATACGCTCACAGACGCTAAAAACCCTACCCCTAAACCCATTGAGGGCTTTATGCCGGCCAAACCCTTTGTTTTTGCGGGGCTTTACCCTATAGAAACGGACCGGTTTGAAGATTTAAGAGAAGCGCTATTAAAACTCCAGCTTAACGATTGCGCTTTAAATTTTGAGCCTGAAAGCTCCGTGGCGCTTGGTTTTGGCTTTAGGGTGGGCTTTTTAGGGCTATTGCACATGGAAGTGATCAAAGAAAGGCTGGAAAGGGAATTTGGCCTTAACTTAATCGCTACCGCTCCCACGGTGGTGTATGAAGTGCATTTAACCGATAATAGCATCAAATACGTCCAAAACCCTAGCGAATTGCCCCCTGAAAACCATATCGCTTGCATCAAAGAGCCTTTTGTGAGGGCGACGATCATCACGCCGAGTGAATTTTTGGGTAATTTAATGCAGTTATTGAACAATAAAAGAGGCATTCAAGAAAAAATGGAATATTTAAACCAGTCTCGTGTCATGCTCACTTATTCCTTGCCGAGTAATGAAATTGTGATGGATTTTTATGACAAGCTCAAATCTTGCACGAAAGGGTATGCGAGCTTTGATTATGAGCCTATAGAAAACAGAGAGGCTAACTTGGTGAAATTAGACGTGAGGGTGGCAGGCGATGTGGTGGATGCGCTTTCTATCATTATAGATAAGAATAAGGCGTATGAAAAAGGGCGCGCTTTAGTGGAAGCGATGAAAGAGCTTATCCCAAGACAGCTTTTTGAAGTCGCTATCCAAGCGAGCGTGGGGAATAAAATCATCGCCAGGGAGACGATTAAATCTGTCGGTAAGAATGTAACGGCTAAGTGCTATGGGGGCGATATTACACGAAAAAGAAAACTCTTAGAAAAGCAAAAAGAGGGTAAGAAACGCATGAAGGCTATCGGTAAGGTGGAACTTCCCCAAGAAGCGTTTTTAGCGATATTAAAGATTGATTAGGCGATTTAACTTCTATGGCAAAACACAAGAACTATGAAATTTTAAATCTCATAGGCTATGCTTTGGCAAAATTTGATAATGACTTTATTAAAGAATTTGGTTTTTCTACTAAAAATGCTTTTTTTGAATATTGCGTCCAAATCGGCTTGGCTAAAACGACTGGCGTTATCAAAAATCGCATGGATTTATTTGATTATTTTTTTCTTAATAAACGCAAAGGCTGGTGGCAAAAAGGCGATGCCTATATCCATAGAAAATTATGGATTGATAGTTTGTTTGGAAATGAAAGCGTTAAGGGTTTTAGCCATATTGTGAAATGGTTTTTGCAAGAACAATACGGAATCAAAGATTTAGGCGTTACCCCTAACGCTTACCTTAAAACTCGTTATAAAAGCATGCAAGAAACAGGCTTAGAAGCCGAATTGTATTTTTTAAACCACTATAAAAATATAGAAGTGTTTTCTTGTGGGAGTTTAAAAGACATGCGTCTTTTTGGTGATGGGTATGACTTCTACATTCAAACCAACAAGCAGGCGTTTTTAGTGGAAGTTAAGGGGATTAGAGAAAAGCAAGGGGCATTGAGATTGACCCAAAAAGAATACGATCAAGCGCAAACTTATAGCCATGATTATGTGCTTGTAGTTGTGCTGAATTTAAGTGAAAAACCCTATCTTTTATCCATTGCTAACCCCTTAAAACATTTAGAGTTTAAGGCATGCGAGAGAAAGCAAAAAAGCATTTTAGAATACCACTTAATAGGGCAAATAAAATAACTTTGAATTTTACAGGGGGCTATAGGAGTGGGGTTCAAATTGATAGGAATGCCCCTAAACGCACTTACAAATACACCAAAAAAGATTGCGATTTGATTTTAGGGATAGACACTCGCACGAGCGAATGCTATATTATCCCTATTGAAGACACACAAGAATGGGACAACACAAAGAGCTTGTCGCAACTCCAACACTATAAAGAGAATTGGCAAATTTTGATTGACTTGGCGTTGGAGTAAAAGTATAAAATTACATTCACAAACAAGAAAAAAGATCTCTTTAATCATATAGTGTTGGTTATGTTAAAAAGACAAAATCAAATTGGACTTTAAAAACAAAAGCTCTCGTTCACACACCGCCTATACAAGCGCTTTAAAAAATGACTTGCCCTTAAACTCTAACTTAGTGGAAAAAGAAAGAAAATTTTTACAAGCTTTTGGAATGGCTCTATTCTAAAATGAGCGTTGATAATCAAGTGGATAATAAAAAAGCTTGATTTTAACGGGGCGATAAAAACATTAAGGGAGTTAGAGACCATTGGGACACTCCCTAACCATTACAGAGACGGCAATAGCGTCTCAAACCTTAATGGGATTAGATCCTATCACAAACGAGTTTAAAACACAAAAGCCACAACGAACTGAACAATAAAAAAGAAAAAATAAACATGCAAACACACGCATGCATGGAAATTTTTCACAAGTTAAAGAGGCAAAAGAAATTTTTGAAGACTCGCAAGCCAAAAACAATCCTAAACCATTCGCTTTTAAGCTTTTGTGGCGAGTTTGTTGATCGCTTCAGCGTTCATGTCATCTTGATGGGTTTTTAGCACTTTAGAATACATGTCCAAAAAGCGGTTGATTTCAATCAAAGCGCTCATCTCACGCACCGCATTGATATTGCTTTTTTCTAGCATGGATTGTCTTAACGCGCCAGAGTCAGAGACTTGATGGACGCCTTCGCCCTGATAAGTATAAAGGTTTTGCCCTATTTTTTTAAGATTTTTAGGTTCGCTAAAACTCACTAAAGCCAACGCGCCCGCTTGAATTTGGGCTTCATTATCCCTAAAAGTGATTCCACCATTTTGATCCACTTCAATTTCAGCGTTAGGCATGAGCATGATCCCTCCTTTTTCGTTCAAGCCCGAACGAGAAAGCACCCTAAAGCCATTAAGAGTTACCAAAAAGCCGTCTTTATCCACGCTAAAATGCCCATCTCTGGTATAGGCGACGCCCTCATCAGTTTGTATCGCAAAATAGAGGTTAGGGCTTGTTAGGGCAAAATCTAGGGGGTTATGCGTTTCTTCAAACGCGCCAAGACTCCTATCCGTATAGATTTCTGATAGAATAGGCACACGATTGAGGTTGCGGTTTAAATACTTCGCGCTCGCTTTGGTTTGATCTTCTAAGGGCAGTTGCTCTCGGTATTGTTGGTAAAGCCTTAAAAAATCGCCTGTAATCGCATCGTCTCTTTTAAAGCCGTTGGTGTTTAAATTAGCTAAATTATTAGAGGTTAAATCCAAGCGGTTAAATTGTGTCGCCATAGCTCCCGTGGCTGCATAATACCCATTTTGCATGCAAGAATCCTTTTAAAAGGAAAAATTATAGCAAAAATTAAATAAAAACCAGGATTTATTCCAAGTAGGTTTTTTTAGGGAATATGATAACCATAACCATAAAGATAACAATACTAAACATGACATAGCCCACAAACCCCCATTCAAAACCATGTTGTTTGAATTGCAACGCTACATAACTCGCACTCCCTCCAAAAAGCGCATTTGCAATCGCATAGGCTAAACCCACGCCAAGCGCTCGCACATGTTCAGGGAATAATTCCGCTTTAACGACCCCAGCAATGCAAGTGTAAAAACTCATCGCGCTCAATGCAAGCATTTCATAAAATAGGGCTTCATACACGCCACTAGCATGCTTGATGCCATAAAAGACAACGGGCGTTACAATAAGCCCTGCGATAGCAAAAACCATCAGCATTTGGGTGCGCTTGATTTTATCAGCCAACATCCCGCACAAGGGTTGAAACAAGATAAAATAAGAGAGCGCTAAAAGCATGATAAAACTGCTTTCTTTAGAGCTGAATGATGAGCTGTTGGTTAAAAAGATTTTTAAATACACCGTAAAAGTATAAAAACACAAACTCCCTCCCATAGTTAGCCCAAAGACTATCATTAAGGCTTTTTTATGGTTGAGTAATTCCTTTAAACTGCCTCTTTGGGTTTCTTTGATACGGGTTTCTTTTACATTAGTCTCTTTTTGGGGAGTCGCTTCATTATCCATGGTTTCTTCCATGATATTTCTCAAAAAGAGCGAGAGTAGGGCTAATATACCCCCTAAAGCGAATAAATAACGCCAAGCAAACGCGCTGATTTGCTCATGCGTGTAAATGTTTTCAACGATAAAGAGCGAAAAAATAGCTAAGAGTTGCCCTCCAACTAAAGTTACATATTGGAAAGAGCCATAAAAACCTTTTTTGCCATTCTTGCCTAATTCAGAGAGGTAAGTGGCGACCACGCCATATTCGCCTCCCACGCTAAAGCCCTGTAAAAGCCTGGCTAACAATAAAAACAAAAACGCCCATTCCCCTACGATTTCTTTAGTGGGGAGCAATGCGAGCATGAAAGAGCCTAGCGCCATAAGGATAATGGAATACACCATGGAAGTTTTACGCCCCTTTTTATCCCCCAATTTACCAAAAAACAAACTCCCCAAAGGACGCATGAAAAACCCTAGCATGAAAACCAAAAAAGCTGAGATGAGCGCTAGAGTGGGGTCGTTAGTGTGGGTAAATTCCTTAGCGAAATAAGGGGCAAGGAACGCATAAGCGTAAAAATCATACCATTCCACTAAATTACCTGAACTAGCGGCTAAAAGGGATTTTAAGGGTTTTTTAGTGGTTGGTTGGATCTGGGGGTCCATGGTTATCCTTGAACATGAAATTTTTAGGTGATTTTACTAGGAGTTAGGGAATACACAGATAATATTTGATTAATAAATGAAAGGATTATGGTGTTTGTGTTATTGAGAAAAGTTTTTGTTTTTAATGAAGCGTTGGTGATAAAATCTAAAAAATGTGCAAAGGCATTTTTTACAATCCAATAATAAAGGGCTTGCGAAAAGCGGGCGGTAACTTTTTAAAGCGGTCTTTTGGGGGATTTAGTTGGGGTTTTTAGGGGAGAATGATTTCAAAATAGCCCCTATCCCCTTAAGAAAATGAATTTTAAAATAAAACTATTAAATAAAGTTCAAAAAATTCTAAAAATTAAAAACAATATTTTTATTACCAACATTCAATGGAAACAAAACCTAAAAATTTTGCAAAATCTCTCTGTTGCCTTTAGCGTTTCTTGGGGATAGAAAGCCTTGAGCTTCTAATTCGTCAGTAATGGTGGCGGCTTGGTTGTAGCCGATTTTTAATTGGCGTTGTAAAAAACTCGTAGAAGTGATCTTTTTTTCTAAAATCACCGCTTTAGCCCTTTCTAGAATGTCATCGCCTTGATAGTTAGGGGTGTCTAAAGGCATGCGCGATTCTTCTAGCAAGAAATCTTTATCATATTCCACCTCTTTTTGGGCTTTAATAAAATCCACGATTTTTTTGATTTCATCTTCAGTGGCAAAGGGGGCATGCAAGCGCACTAACCCGTTTGTTCCTGGGGGGGTAAAGAGCATATCGCCCCTTCCTAGCAAGCTTTGCGCCCCATCGGTGTCTAAAATCACTTTAGAATCAATCTTAGTGCCTACCCTAAAACTCACCCTTGAAGGCAAATTGGTTTTAATCAAGCCGGTTACGACATCCACGCTCGGGCGTTGGGTCGCTACAATGAGGTGCAAGCCGCTCGCTCGCCCCATTTGAGCGATTCTAGCGATAGGAAACTCCGCTTCTTTGCCTCCTGTCATCATCAAATCCGCTAATTCATCAATCACCACAATCAAATAAGGAAACGCTTCAAAGCCATTGTTTTTAGCTTGTTCATTGTAAGAATCAATGGTTTTAACCTTGTATTCGCTCATTAAAGAGTATCGGCGTTCCATTTCTTTAGCCACGCTTTGTAAAGCCCCGATAGCTTTTTTAGGGTCGGTGATAATGGGCGTGAGTAAATGGGGGATGTCCGCATAAATGCTAAATTCCACCATTTTAGGATCGATCATCACTAATTTGAGTTGATCAGGGGGGTTTTTATAAAGTAAGGATAAAATCATCGCATTCACGCCCACGCTCTTACCGCTTCCTGTCGTGCCGGCGATGAGCAAGTGGGGGAGCTTTTTTAAATCCGTGATGAAAGGGTTACCCACAATGTCTTTGCCTAAAGCTAGGGTTAAGGGCGAGCTGGATTTTTGAAACAATTCGCTCTCTAAAATTTCTCTTAAATAAATAATTTGGCTTTGGCTGTTAGGGATTTCAATGCCAACGACATCTTTACCTTTAATAGGGGCTTGAATGCGAATGGATTCAGCGCATAAAGTCATCGCTAAATCATCGCTCAAGCCTAAAATACGGCTCACCTTAACGCTAGGGGCTGGGCGGAATTCAAAAGTGGTTACAATAGGGCCTGAATAAGTGCGGATAATATCGCCATCAATTTTAAAGGTGCGCAGTTTGCTCAATAAATCCTGGATTTTTTGGTCAATCTCGTTTTCGTCTAAAGAAGTGTCTTTCAAACAAACCGCATTCAATAATTGCGTGGTGGGAAGCTCATAATCTTTGGGTTTTTGCACTTCGCCATAATCTAACCCGTCTAATATCTCTTTATTTTCGCTCAATTCTTTAACCATAACGGGTTTTTTAGTGCTTGTGGGGGTTAGTGGGCTAAAGCTTGGAGCGTTTTGTGTTTCTTTTTCTTCTTCTTTGAGATTTTCTTTTTCTTCTATATTTTCTTTTATCATTTCTTCTTGCACGTTTTCTTGTGGGCTTTCTTCTTTTTTAGGGTGGTTGGGGGTTTTTTGGTTTTCTGTTTTGTTGTCATTTTCTGTGTTGGGTGCAGATGCGGGCATGACGGGTGCTGACATGATAGGTTTGAGTGTGGCAGGTTTGGGCGTGGTGGGCGTAAGAGTTTCTTTTGTGGGCGTGGGTTCTCTTTCTTTAGTTTCTTGTTTAGTTTCTTTTAAAGTGGGGTTAGTGGGGTTGGATAAGTCATCAAATCGGTTTTTTTTAGGGTAAATGGTGTAATGGGTAGGGGGGTGGGAGGAAATTTGGACTAAGCCTTCTTGCGGCTCTAGATCGTTTAAAGTCGTGTTATAGGGGGTAGGGATCGCTAAAAACGATTCTTCGTTAGGGGTTTTGTGGTTTTCATCAATAAGGTTTTCTTTGAGGTTTTCTTTTTTTTTGTCGTTGTTGGTTTCTTTTTTTTGAGAATCTGATGGGGTGTTTTCAAAACCCTCTTTTTTTGGGCTAAAATTAGGGCTAAAGGCTTGTAAGCATTGTTGATAAATCTCTTTTAAAAGGTTTTGCGTTTTGTTTATATAAGGATAAAAAACGCTTTTAGGGGGCAGTTTGAATAAAATCAAATAAGAAATAACTACCATAAGCATTATCAGTGCATAAAGCCCAAAGTCCCCTATAAAAGGGCGTAAAAACAAACGCGCGCTGTTGCCGATTTCCCCTTGATTCAATAGGCTAGATTGCAAAAAGAGCAAAGATAAAATGCCTAATAGATGCCCTAAAGTTTTTTCTAAAACGATTTCTGTAAAAGGGTTTTTAGTCTTGTATAAAAGGAATAAAACCCACGCTAAATAGGGTAAATTAATCAATGAAAGATACCCAAAATATTTTTTATTGATTGCGGCAAACCACACCCCAAAACGCCCCACTAAACCGCTATTGCCTAGCCATGAAGATAGGGTTAAAAACGCTAATAAAACCCCTATGATTAAAGCTAAATAAAGTTTTTTAGATTTCATCGGTTGCACATGTCTTTAAAAGAGCAATATTCACAATCTTTAGCCTCTAAAGTTTTTTCAAAAACAATTTCTTGTTTGAGCTTGGGGATAAGAGAAAATTCCAAATGATCCATTTTAGCCTGCAAAGTAAGCTCGTCTTCTTCTAGTAACTCGCCCTTTCTTAAATCATAAAAAAAGGCTTTTATAGGCTCTTTGTAACCCAGATTTTTAAGGGCAAACGCATAGATGGCCATTTGATAATCGGTGCTGATTTGAGCGATTTCTATGGGGCTTAAGCCTCCTCTTTGTGTTTTACTCATGTTGTCTAATTTCAAATCGTTTTTGAATTTGTAATCTAATAGAACGATCTCATTGTCAGCCGTTTTGTCAATCCTGTCTATGCGCCCTTTAAAAATAACGCCTTGAATAATCGTTTCAAAGCTTTTTTCAAGATCAAGGATTTTGATTTTTGCGTTAAAGCGTTCTTTTTCTTTAAGATAAAAAGCTTGGATTTTTTTGAGCGCTACAAGAGTGTCTAAACGCTCTTTAGGGGTAACGTTTTCTCTTGTTTCTAACAGCCAAATGAGCCTTTCTTCTAATGAATGGGGGGTTTTATCTTTTTCATAAGCTTCTTTTAAAAGTTCATGGATCAAACTGCCCACAGTGCTATTACTTTCATCTTTAGGGGTTTCTTTGAAGCGCTTCATGTAGTGGTAATAAAAACGGCGTTTGCAAGTTAAAAAAGCGTTTAATGAGCTAGCACTAAAGCTAAAATCTTTAGGGATAGCGGCTTTGATTTCTTCTTCTTGATACTCTTTAATAGGGCTTGTTTCAAAAAGCGTGTAAGCGTCTTTAATAGGCTCTATATGCAAATCCAACTCTAAAAGCATGTTAGAGGCTTTTGAAGTTTCGCTCTCTATATAAGAAAGTGTTATTTCTTTAGAGTTTTTAAAGAGCTGGTAGTAATAGTGTTTTTGCAAATTTTTCTTATCCAATAAAGTGGGGAGGTTGAGCGATTTTCTTAAGGCAGAATTTAAAAACAAATCGCAATCTTTAAGGCTTGGCACACAGGTTTCATTAAAATCCACAATAACGATTTTATCAAATTGCATGCCCCTTGTCTCTAAAGTGTCCATGACTCGTATTTTGCCCCCACTAGAATCGTCTAAGCGGAAATTGGCTTCAAATTCTTGCAAATACAAATGCAATAAATCTCTAAGGCTGTAGTTTTTAAGCGTGTCTTTTAAAAGATGATACTGATGCATGATTTGAGAATGCGCTTCTTTTAACGGTGCTTTTTCTTTAGAGCTTTGTTGTTCTAAAAGCGGGAGTGTGAGATTTTCCAAATCCAATAAAGGCGATGCACTCAAATCAAAACCGCTTGTTTCTAAATCTTCTAAGATTTTGACAAGCTCTGTATAATAAGGGCTGTTTTTAGCCCCTAAACCCATCGCAAAATTCAAATTGTTGTTTTGGTCTAAAAGTTTTAAAAAAGGTAAAAAATCCGCATTAGGCGTGATGATCGCCATTTTATTAGGGTCGTTATCTTTTTGCAAATATTCTTCTGTGGTTTGTAAAACTAAAGCGCTTTGTTTTAAATAACTGGAGTTGGCGTAGAGCTTTGGCTCTATTTTTTGATCATTGAAAGTTTGAGAAAGGATCTTTTGGGTTTTAAAATCAATGGAATAATCGCAATCTGTCTCTAACTTGAGATTCAAAAATTCCAAGAATTTTTGGTTGTATTTGTCGCAAGATAAGTGTAAAGTGATAGGCACTAACTCAGCCACTTCTAATAAGCATTGCCTTTCAAAAACGCTCATAAAGCCGTCTAAATGCCATTCAATGGAGGAAAAATGCTCAAAAAATTCTTTTAAAATTGCGGGTTTTTTTTGCATGATTTTGTCATAAAAGCCTAATTCTTCTAGCTTTTTAACATAGCGATCATAAATCATTTCTAAGACTTCTAAATGCTTTTCATAATCCAAGTAAATGTCTTTAAAAGAAAGTTCATTGAGTTTGATACAAGCGGAGCTTAACTCATCAAACAAATCAAACAAAAAAGAAGTGCTTTCCAAATACCCTAAAAAGCTGTTTTCAAAAAGCAAAAGCCCTTCAAGCACGGATTTTTTTTCCTTAGCGATGGCTTTAATGGTGTCTATCATTAAGATTTGGCGCGCGTTGTTAGGGATTTTCTTTTGATTAGGGATGTAAAAAGCCTGTTCAAAAAAACTCTCCATGCTCATCGCGCTAGGCAAAAACCCTTCGCCTTGCTCTAAATAGAAATGTTTTAAACGCCTAGTGGAGCTAAAAACAAACAAGGGGGATTTTTCTAAAAAAAGTTTTTCTAAATTCATGCACTGAGTAACCTTTTCGCTTGAGCGGTAACATTTTCAACGCTAAAGCCAAATTTTTCAAAGAGTTTATCGCCCTTTGCCGAACTCCCAAAAGAATCCATGCCAATGATTTTATCCGCAAAACGATACCACTCTATCGCGCGGCTCGCTTCAACGATTAAGACTTTGCCCTTAAAGAGTTCTTTAAAATAGCTTTCATCTTGCTCTACCAACAAGTCAAAACATGGCGCGCTCACCACTTGAGTGGGGATATTTTCTCGCTCTAAAATCTTAGCGCTCTCTAAAGCTAAAGAGACTTCGCTCCCACTCGCAACAAGCGTGATAATGGGATCTTTAGAGTGGTGTTTAACATACGCCCCTTTTAAAACCTGCTCTTTAGAAACCTCATCAAGCACGGGCAAATTCTGGCGCGATAAAATAAGAGCGCTAGGAGCGTTCAAACTTAACGCTACTTGCATGCAAGCCGTATTTTCAAAAGCATCGCTAGGCCTGAAAGCATAGAAGTGTGGCAAAGCGCGTAAATGGCTCAATTGTTCTATGGGCTGGTGCGTCGCTCCGTCTTCGCCCACGCCAATGCTGTCATGCGTGAAGATAAAAAGGGCTTTTAATTTCATTAAAGCGCTCAAACGAATGCTGGGCATTAAATAATCGCTAAACACAAAAAAGGTCGCACAAAAAGGCAAAAACAAGCCATACGCCGCTAAAGCGTTAGTGATAGCCCCCATGGCATGCTCTCTGATCCCAAAATGCAAGTTTTGCCCTAAAGGGAAATCGCCAGAATGTTTTAAATGCGTGTTATTAGAGGGGGCTAAATCCGCACTTCCCCCTAAAAAGCCCTCGCATTCTTTGGCGATAGCGTTTAAAATCATGCCGTTACTCACTCTCGTGGCTAGAGATTCGCCTTTTTTAAAGGTGGGGTAATGGATGGCGTTAAAATCAAAATTCTTTAACGCATGGATCTTTTCTTTTGTTTTAGGGCTTAAGGACTTTTCCCATAAGGCTTCTAAGCTAACGCCCCTAACTTTCACTTCTTCAAAATGCATTTTGTTTTTTGGGCCAATGATAAAGCTTTCATCAGGGTTGATTTGAGCGTTTTCTTTGGATTGTTTTAACACTTCTTTATTTAAAGGCGAGCCATGCGTTTTTTCACTCCCCTCTAAACCAATAGCCCCCTTACCAATAATCGTATGAGCGATTAAAAGCGTGGGTTTGGTGGATTTTTTGGCTTCTTCTAAAGCATTGTGAATCGCTTGATAGTCATGCCCATCGCATTCTAGCACTTCCCAATTTTGCGCTAAAAAACGCGTTTTAACCTGTTCGCTAAAACTAATATTAATAGCGCCTTCAATGCTTATCTGATTACTATCATAAATCACAATGAGGTTATCAAGGCGAAGGTGCCCGGCCAAAGAAGCGCTCTCATAGCTAATGCCTTCTTGCAAATCCCCATCCCCACACAAGCAATAGACTTTATGAGAAATCACTTCTTTATCTAAAAGGGTTTGAGCGTATTGACTCGCCATGCTAAAGCCCACAGCGTTAGCAAAACCTTGCCCCAAAGGGCCTGTGGTGATTTCAATGCCTTCGGTGTGGTGCAATTCGGGGTGTCCTGGGGTTTTAGAGTGTAATTGCCTGAAACGCTTTAGATCGTCTAAACTCAAATCAAAGCCCCACAAATGCAACAAACTATACGCTAACGCGCTCGCATGCCCCCCACTAAAAACCAACCTGTCCCTATTGAGCCATTTAGGGTTAGTGGGGTTTATATTAAGGTGCAAGCTTAAAACCACCATCACATCAGCTAATCCCAAGCACACGCCCGGATGCCCGCTATTAGCCTTATCTATCATGTCCGCGCATAAAAAACGAAGCGTGTTCGCCATGCTTTTTAATCGTTCTAAGTCAGCGTTACTCAATCGCATCAAATTTTTCCATTTTTAAGGTTTTTAAGAGCCATTTTAACACAAATTATCTCAAAATCTCTTTGGCCATTAAGATGTCTTGTTGGATCTGATTTTTAAGCTCTTTTAAAGAATTAAAACGCATGTTGTCTCGTATTTTTTGAACCCAACGCAAAGCGATTTCTTTGGGCGGGTTTTCTATGATAGTATCAAGAACATGGCATTCTATGGCGAAATTGTGATCGGTGCTTAAGCGATTGCCTATAAAACTCACGCTTTTTTGATAAATCTGATCTTTTATTTTCACTAAACTCGCATACACCCCAAAACTAGGGAGGATAAAATCTTTGGTTTTGATATTTAAAGTGGGCGCTAATTCTTTATGCCCTAAACCTTGATCACTAATGACTTCCCCGCACACTTCATAAGGCCTGCCTAAAAGCTTGTTAGCTAAAAGCAAGTCGCCATGACTTAGGGCTAGTTTGATCATCTTAGAATGCACGCTAATGTTTTGGACTTTCACTTCAGGCACAATAATGGTTTTTTCAAAACGCTCTTTTAAAAATAAAGCGTCATTTTGCCTCCCATGCCCAAACCTGAAATCATAGCCTACGACCAGGCGTTCTAAGTTGGGGAATTTCTTTTTTAAAAGCTCTAAAAAATCTAGGGCGTTTAATTGTGAAATTTCTTCTAAATACACAAAAAATAAAGGCATCTTAACGAGTTTGGCGCGGTATTTTAGGGGGGTTAAATAGCCTTTAGTGTAATGCTTTTTTTCTATGATTAAAAGGGCTTTGGGATCTTTTAATTCCTTAAAAAGGGCTTGATGCCCTAAATGCAAGCCATCAAATTTACCGATAGCTAGGCTTTTAATCTCAGGCTCGCTTGAAATGGATAAAAAATTCAACATTCCCGTTTTTCCCTTTCACTAAGCTTTCTTGGATCGTTAAGATTTGAAAATCCTTTGTTTTTAAATGGTTTTTAAAGTTTTCTAAAGCGTTCAAAATGGCTTCTTTATCCATTACCACCCCCTTTTTATTGCGTTTTACTGCTTTGCCCACTTCAAATTGCGGTTTGAAAAGCGCTAAAAATTCACCGCTTAAAGGCAAAATCGCTTCTAAAATACAATATAAAGAAATAAAGCTCACATCACAAAGCACTAAATCAATTTTTTCTGGCGTTTTAAACCCTCTAATATCGCATTCTTCGTAACATTCTATGCGCTGGTCGTTTTTCAAACTTTCATCTAATTGCATTTTCCCCACATCCACGCAAAGCACCTTTTTAGCCCCTTTTAAAAGAGCCACTTGACTAAAGCCTCCCTTACTCGCTCCCACGTCTAAAACAACCTTTTCTTTAAAATCTATAAAATGATCTTCTAAAAAAGCCCCTAATTTTTCCCCAGCCCTGCTAACGAATAGATTGGGAGCGATGAGTTCAATTTGATCACCCTCTTTAACGATAAAAGAGGGTTTAGAGATGACTACTTTATTGACTAAAACCTGATTTTTTAAAACCAACGCTTTAGCTTTTTCTCTGCTATTTGCTAAATGCTGGTTGAATAGGGCGTAATCTAGGCGCATTAAAATTGAGGCAAGGGGACTTGATAAGCGAAATTAAAAACAATTTTGCCTAAACTATAGGCATCAAGCTCTAGTTTGGCTTCTTGTACCGCTAAATAATCCAATTTGTTAAAAGCGAGTAGAAAAGCTCGGCTCCACCGGTTCGTGGTTTCTAAAATGCCATCAAATTCATCTCTTGTGATTTCTCGCACCCATAAAGGCTCTGAGCCTATAGGTTTTGTGCCAAAAAGTTCATAAGAAATATAGCCATCATCTATCCAGTCGTTATTTTGCGTGAAAATCTCCACTAAAAAATACTCATGATCATAGTAAGTGCCGCTATCCACATCGTTTAAATGCGTAGCGATAGCCGTGATGATAGGCACATTATCTTTGGTGATTTCGCCTTTCCTGCTGGCTTGGATCTTTTTTTCTAAAACTAAGTCTAGCGTGTAGGTGTCTTCATTGAAATTGCTCACACACCCCAAACAAAAGAATAAAAACACCAGAAGTATTGAGAGATTTTTCAAGCTCATTCCTTGCTAAAACCCATGCCATTTTTAGCTAAAATAAAATCGATATTATAACTAAAAGGGGGTTTTATGCCAAAAAAATGCCGACACTTGCTCCAAACCAGCGATTTAAGCTTGGATGAAATCAAGCTTTTATTGAACAAAGCGAGCGTTTATGCGAACGATTTTAACGCCGTGTCTTTAGAGACAAAAGAAAAAATGCAAGATAAAATCATCGTGGCTTTATTTTTTGAAAATTCCACCAGAACGGTGTCTAGTTTTGAAATCGCAAGCTTGAGGTTAGGGGCAAAAATAGTGAAATTAAACATGCAAACAAGCTCCACTTCAAAGGGTGAAACTTTAATAGACACTTTTAAAAATATCCATGCCATGCAGCCTGACGCTATCATCACACGGCATGCTTTTTCAAGCGCGCCTTTTAAATTGGCTGAATTTTCACAATGCCCCTTGATTAACGCAGGAAGCGGCACAAGCGCTCACCCTACCCAAGCCTTATTAGACTTGCTCACCCTTTATCGGCATTTTGGCAGTTTGGAAAATCTAAAAGGGAAGAAAATCGCTTTCATAGGCGATGTGAAAAATTCAAGAGTGGCTAATAGCAACATTAAATTACTCCAAAGGCTAGGGCTTGAGATCATGCTGTGCGCTCCAAGCTCCATGCTCCCTATCACTCCTTTAAAAACGACGCATAACATTGAAGAAGCGATAGGATTTGCTGACATTTTAATGAGCTTGAGGACCCAAACCGAACGGCACAACGCACCCATTTTTGCGAGCTTGAAAGATTACGGCAACGCTTATTGCATCACCCAAAAACGCCTAGATGATCACACTAAAAATAAAGAGGTCATTATTTTACACCCAGGCCCGGTGCATAGGGATATTGATATAGAAAGCGCAGTGTTAGAAGACAAGCGATCTAAAGTTTTAGAGCAAGTCAAAAATGGCGTGGCGATGCGCATGGCGGTGTTGGAGTTTTTATTAATAAATTAAGTTTAAAAAACTTAAAAAAGGCTTTTAGCATTGTTTAAAATCAATATAAGAACTTTCATATTAAAAAAGTGGGTTTGATTGTAAAACGGTGCAAAAACCCCACTTTGATTAAATTTTGATTTACCCTATCTCATTTTATGATGAAACTAAAAAAATTTCGTTATAATCTAAAATAGTTGAGTTAATTAAAAGTAAATAAATAGCTTGATTATGCTTCTTTGTTTTTTAGATCAGTTAAGAATTGTATAGTCTTTAAGATGTATTGGCTATTAAAAGGGAAAAAATGAAAAATAGCGCGCCTTTAAAGAATAAAGTTTTTTGTGGGTTATACGTTTTGAGTTTGAACGCTTCTGTGCAAGCGTTTGATTATAAAATTGAAGTTTTGGCGGAGTCCTTTTCTAAGGTTGGCTTTAATAAGAAAAAGATTGACATAGCTAGGGGGATTTATCCTACAGAGACTTTTGTAACCGCTGTGGGTCAGGGCAATATTTATGCGGATTTTTTATCCAAAAGCCTTAAAGATCAAGGGCATGTTTTAGAGGGAAAAGTCGGCGGCACAATCGGTGGGATTGCTTATGACAGCACGAAATTCAATCAAGGCGGATCGGTTATTTATAACTACATTGGTTATTGGGATGGCTATTTAGGGGGTAAAAGAGCCTTGCTTGATGGCACGAGTATCCATGAGTGCGCACTTGGATCTGATGGCAAGGTGATTGATTCTATAGCATGCGGGAACGCTAGGGCTAATAAAATCCGCCGTAATTACTTGATGAATAACGCTTTTTTAGAATACCGCTATAAGGATATTTTTGTGGCTAAAGGAGGGCGTTATCAATCCAATGCTCCTTATATGAGCGGTTACACGCAAGGCTTTGAAATCAGCGCTAAAGTTAAGGATAAAAATGAGGGGAGCCACAAATTATGGTGGTTTAGCTCATGGGGTAGGGCGTTCGCTTATGGGGAGTGGATTTATGATTTCTATTCTCCAAGAACCGTGATTAAAAACGGGCGCACTCTAAATTATGGTATCCATTTAGTGGATTACACTTATGAAAGGAAAGGGGTTAGCGTTAGCCCTTTTTTCCAATTTTCCCCCGGGACTTATTATAGCCCTGGGGTGGCTGTAGGCTATGATAGTAACCCTAATTTTGATGGCGTGGGCTTTAGATCCGAAACGAAGGCTTATATTTTGCTCCCTGTCCATGCCCCCCTTAAAAGGGATACTTATCGTTACGCTGTGAAAGCGGGCACCGCTGGGCAAAGCCTGCTCATTAGGCAACGATTTGATTACAATGAATTTAATTTTGGGGGAGCGTTTTATAAAGTGTGGAAAAACGCAAACGCTTACATAGGCACGACAGGAAACCCTTTAGGCATTGATTTTTGGACCAATAGCGTTTATGATATAGGGCAAGCCTTAAGCCATGTGGTAACCGCTGATGCCGTCTCTGGCTGGGTTTTTGGTGGAGGCGTGCATAAAAAATGGCTGTGGGGGACTTTATGGCGTTGGACTAGCGGTGCTTTAGCCAATGAAGCGAGCGCGGCTGTTAATGTGGGTTATAAGATCAGTAAGAGTTTGACAGCGAGCGTGAAATTAGAATATTTGGGCGTGATGACGCATTCAGGCTTTACGGTAGGGAGTTACAGGCCCACGCCCGGCTCTAAAGCGCTTTATTCAGACAGAAGCCATTTGATGACAACCCTTAGCGCCAAATTCTAATCAATCGCTTTAAGCTGTTTATTAAAGCGTTAAAAATCCCTTAATAAAAACACTATAATAAGAGTTCAATCAAATCCAAAGGTTAAGCATTTGAAACTCTTTTTCAGGCGTTATTCTAAATACCTTAAAGAACATTATAAAAGTTTTATAGTGGTTTTATTTTCTTCTTTAGTGGTGGCTTTAAGCACGGCTTGGGGGACTTATTTGGTCAAGCCCACTTTAGATGAAATTTTTATCAATAAAGACACTCACATGCTCAAAATCCTACCTTTTTTAGTGATTTTGGCGTATTTGGGTAAGAGTGGGGGCATCTATGTTGGCACTTATTTCACCAACTTTATCGGGCTTGATATTGTCAAAAAAATACGCAACGCCATGTTAGAAAGCCTTCTAAAAATGGAAATGGATTTTTTTAACAAGACTAAAAAGGGCGAATTGATCGCAAGGATCACCAATGATATAGGTTTGATCAGAGCGAGTTTGTCCAACTATCTTTCAGAGAGCCTAAGAGAGGGGCTAACGATTGTCGGGTTAGTGGGGGTGGTGATCTATCAAAGCCCTAAATTAGCGTTAGTGGGGCTAGTGATCATGCCGCTAGCGGCCATTCCTATTAGTAAAATCATTCGTAAGGTTAAAAAACTCGCTAAATCCCATCAAGAGAGTAACGCCAAAATCACCGCTCGTTTGAGTGAAGTCTTTAACAATGTGGAAGCGATTAAAATCTCTAATGGCGAAAAGTTAGAGCATAAGGCTTTTGTGAAAGAAAATGAAGCGTTTTTTAAAATCGGTATCAAAAACATCGCCGTGGCTGAAATTTCTTCGCCTTTAATGGAGTTTTTAGGCTCTATCGCTATAGCGCTAGTGATTTATTTAGGGGGGAATGAAGTGATTAGGGGGCATATTAGCGTGGGGGCGTTTTTTTCTTTCATCACGGCCCTTTTTATGCTCTATACGCCGATCAAACGCCTAACTAGGATCGTTTCTAATTTTCAAGAAGCCTTAGTCGCTAGCGACAGGATCCATGAGATTTTAGAAAGAGAGCCGGTTATTGTTGATGGGGAATTGACGCTAAATAACGCCATACACACCATAGAGTTTAAAAAAGTATGGCTGGCTTATGCGCTAGAAGATCAAGAGCGTTATGTTTTAAGCGATATTAGTTTAAAATTCCAGCAAAATGAAATCATCGCTTTAAAAGGCGAAAGCGGGAGCGGTAAAAGTTCGTTAGTGAATTTAATTTTACGCCTTTATGAGCCAAGCAAGGGCGAAATTTTCATCAATGATCAAAAAATAGAGAGCATCACTCAAAAATCCTTGAGGGAAAAGATTAGCGTTGTCACTCAAAGGGTGTTTATTTTTAACGGGAGCGTGGCTGAAAATGTGGCGTATGGCTTAGAAATTGATGAAATAAAAATCAAAGAATGCCTAAAAAAAGCCCAAGCCTTAGATTTTGTGGAAAAAATGCCTCATGGGATAGAGAGCGTTTTAGATGAATTTGGCGCTAACCTTAGCGGTGGCCAACGCCAAAGGATCGCCATTGCAAGAGCTTTGTATAAAGACGCTCAAGTTTTAATCTTTGATGAAGCCACTTCCGCTTTAGACAATCACACAGAAGAGAGTGTTAAGCAAAGCATTTTGGAATTGAAACAAAACCGCTTGATCATTCTCATCTCGCACAACCCAAGCACGCTTAAATTAGCCACTAAGCATGTGAAATTAGAGCATGGGCGTTTGATAGAATGTTAAGGGTTTTAAGCGTTGGTGTTGTTTTTATTTTACTAGGGTGTCAGTTTTTCAACAAAACAACGCTCCACTTAAAATATAAAGATTACCCCAAAAACAGCACTTTAAAAACCGCTTCCACTTTAAACCCCCCTAAAATCTTTTTTAACGCCCATTTTGTGCCGCCCTTTTACCAAAAAGAATTTAAAAAAGCGCTCACCCAACAAATCGCTTATTTTTTAAAAGATAAAAGCGCTCTCACTTTCAATGTTTCGGGTAATGTTTTTTTTTCTTTTGAAGAGAGTCCTAAAGATTTAAAAGCCATTAAAGAAAGGCTTAAAAAGACTATTGAGCCTAACACTGACCCTAAATCTGTCATGCGTTTTTTAAACCTTCAAGCGAGCTTGATTTTAGAATGCGTCCCGCAAACCGCTTGCCCGTTTGACACCCTTTTAATCCCCACTGCTCTCAGCGTGCCTGTTTATTACGCTAATCGTTTGGGCGATAACCCCTCTCTTTTTCCCCAAGAAGACAAATCCTATCATAACGCTTTAATCAAGGCCCTTAATAAGGCTTACTATTCTCTTATGGAAGGTTTAGAAAAGCGTTTGAACGCTATAGAAAATACCGAGTGGCTTTAGGGCATGAAAAAGGTTTTATTCTTTATTTTTGTTGTTTTGTTTTCGGTAGGGATTTATTTAACTTGGCATGTTTTGTTGGAAAAATCTCTAGAATTGAAATTAGTAACTTCGGCTAACGATTTGCTTTTAAAATTGTTAGCGCTTCTTGGCGTTTTTTCCATGTTAGTGTTATTTCAAGGCGTTATTTCTTCGTATAAAGAGCGCCAACTCAAACGCATTTTGCAAAAAATAGACGCCATGAACGGCTTTGAATTTGAAGAATATTCCAAAATCTTTTTCACTTCCAAAGGTTTTGCAGTTACAATCACTCAAAAAAGCGGCGATTATGGAGCGGATTTGATTGCAGAAAAAGACGGCGTCAAATGGGCAGTTCAAGCCAAACGCTACTCGCACAAAGTTTCGCCCAAAGCCATTCAAGAGGTGGTCTCTTCTAAAGCTTATTACGCTTGCGAAAAAGCCTGCGTGATCACCAATAGCTACTTCACGCAAGCCGCTCAAAAACTGGCTCAAGCTAATGAAGTGCTTTTGATTGATAGAGACGAATGGGTCAAATTTTTGGGTGGGAAAAACTAATCCAAGCAAGATAATTTATATAATGCTTTTATTTTTATGATTTCTTATTTATTTCCTATTAAATTTTTTCGTAATCGCATGCGCTATAATGTGAAAATTTAGCATCAATTTTTGTTTGGATAAAGGGGTTCAATGATTCAGTCTGTTCGCATTAAAAATTTTAAGACTTTTAAGGACACTCAAATTGATGGTTTTACCAAACTCAACATTATTACTGGTGGGAACAATGTGGGTAAATCTAATTTGTTAGAAGCGTTGTATTGTTTAGTAGGAAAATCCATGCACCCATGCGCTAATATAACGGAAATTTATGACAATATACGCAAAGAGCCTTTAACAACAGAATCAAAAAACTTGATGTTTTATGGTTTAGACACCGAGAAAGAAATACAAATTGTTACAACTTTAGACAACAATCAGACCTTGGACTTGCAAATAAAATTCATAGCCAGTGAAAACCAAAAGGTAATAGAGTCGCAAATAATACCTACAGCAGAACAAACTCAAATGCTCTCTCAGCTTAATTTCACTCTTAAAAAAAATAATGAAGAAATCTATAACGATCATTTAAATATTACTAAAGCTTATAATTTCCCACCAATTCCTAATCAGTCAGGCTACAACAGGCAATTTAAGAATTTTGAACCCAGTCAATTGCAAGAACTTCTACCCTTTGAAAGCACTGCTATCATAACGCCTAGCGATGTTGCACGAAAGCGAGATATTATGAACCCTAATGCTATCCATATTATGGATCCTAATATCATTCAAGCAATGCGTAAGATTCTTGATGAAAACCAATTAGAAAAAGAATTAAATGAAAGGCTTAATCAATTTGATAAAAGTATTCAAGCCATCAGATTTAGTGCCAACAACCAACTCAAATTAAAAGTGAAAGGTATAAAAGAAAAAATCCCATTATCTGTATTTGGTGATGGTTTGATTAAATATTTGTATATTGTAAGCGCTTTAATGGCTGATAACGCAAAAATGATTTATATTGATGAAGTGGAGAATGGCTTACACTTTTCTCGCATGAAATTATTATTAAGGTGTGTTATTGATTTTATCAACGACAACAAAGATGGTAATTTGCAAGTGTTTATGACTACCCACAACCAAGAATTTATAGAAATTTTAGATCAAGTTATCAGAGAAAAGGATTTTGCGCATCAAACTAAGTTGTTTTGCTTAGAACAATACAATGGTTCAATCGTTGCAGAGCCTTATTATGGAGAAAATTTAGAATATTATTTTGAAAATGAAGAGAATCTTTTTGGCTAAAGCATCATACTAAGATTAGGATCATTCAATGGCAGATAAAGAAATACTGATTTTTGTAGAAGGTCCAAGCGATAAGGTGTTTTTAGAAGTTTATCTGTATTTTCTAGAAGATTTTCCAATCAAAAATTTTAAGGTGCAATAATATAAAAGGAAAAGATAACCTATCTAAACGATTGCTTGAAATTGAAAAATACGATAAAACACTTATCATTTTTGATGCGGATAACTATAAGAGTAATAAAAAAGAGATTTTAAAAGTCGTATCAAAAACGAAACAAACTAAACAAACTGAACAAACTATTTCAGAAGAACAAATCTTTTTATTCCCTAACAATCAAGATGATGGTGATTTAGAAACCCCGTTATTAAAAATTGCTAAACATGATGAATTTCTTAAATGTTTTGAATCATACTTAGAATGCATTAAAAATAAAGAACATCATGAACCGATTAAAAACATAAGAAAAAATATGCTGTATGCCTATTTAGAAGTGTTTGAACTAGAAAAATTTTTCCAATACAATTGGGATACAAATAGCAAGAAGCAAGAAAAATGCCTTATTGATGATAAAGGTAAAATAAAGGAAAAACACAAAGAAGAATATGAAAAACTAAAAGAAGCGATTGATTTTAACTCGAATTCTCTCATTCCCCTTAAAAATTTTCTAGGGCAATTAGCAGAAAATAAACAAAAAACAAAACTTAAGATTTTCTAATTTAACAAAATATATTACAATTATTTAAAAAATACTATTTTTACAAAAGGTGCGCGGTGAAATTGTGGTTTCCTTATTTTTTAGCGATTGTGTTCTTGCATGCGTTAGGTTTGGCGTTGCTCTTTATGGCCAATAACGCTTCGTTTTATGCGGCGGCGTCTATGGCTTACATGCTCGGGGCAAAGCATGCGTTTGATGCGGATCACATCGCTTGCATAGACAACACCATTAGAAAGCTCACCCAACAAGGCAAAAACGCCTATGGCGTGGGGTTTTACTTTTCTATGGGGCATTCAAGCGTGGTGATTTTAATGACCATCATCAGCGCGTTTGCGATCGCTTGGGCTAAAGAGCATACGCCGATGCTAGAAGAAATAGGGGGGGTAGTGGGGACTTTAGTTTCAGGGCTTTTTTTGCTCATTATAGGGCTATTGAATGCGATTATTTTAATAGATCTATTAAAAATCTTCAAAAAATCGCATTCTAATGAAAGCTTGAGCCAGCAACAAAACGAAGAGATTGAACGGCTCTTAACGAGTAGGGGCTTACTCAATCGCTTTTTTAAACCCTTATTTAATTTCGTTTCCAAGTCGTGGCATATTTATCCTGTGGGCTTTCTTTTTGGGCTAGGCTTTGATACCGCTAGTGAAATCGCGCTTTTGGCCCTCTCTAGCAGCGCGATTAAAGTGAGTGTGGTGGGCATGCTCTCTTTACCCATTCTTTTTGCCGCTGGCATGAGTTTGTTTGACACTTTAGATGGGGCGTTCATGCTCAAGGCGTATGATTGGGCGTTCAAAACCCCTTTAAGGAAAATCTACTACAACATCTCCATCACCGCTTTAAGCGTGTTTATCGCGCTTTTTATCGGGTTAATTGAGCTTTTTCAAGTCGTTAGCGAGAAACTCCATTTAAAATTTGAAAACCGCCTTTTAAGCGCCCTACAAAGCCTGGAATTTACAGACTTGGGCTATTACTTGGTGGGCTTATTTGTGATAGCGTTTTTAGGCTCATTCTTTTTATGGAAAATCAAATTTTCTAAATTAGAGGGCTAGATTTTAAGCCCTCAAATTATCGCTCAACAAATCTTTAAGGCTTTTATTTGAAAAACTTTGTTTTGGCATGAAAGCTTTAGGGTTTGAAAGGCTTTCGCTCAAATAACCTAATAATTCCTTAATTTCGTTTAATTTTTCTTCCAAATAAGCTTGAAACCCGCCCGCATTTTCCAATAAATCCAAAGGATTAGCCACAATCATGGAAAAAACCTCATCGTTAATGGCAATGTTGAGCTGAGTGTCAAACAAAGGGGAGGCTAAAAACTGGCAATTTTCTACAATTTCTCGCAATTCCTGTTTAATGATAGAAGCTTGCAAAGTGTCTTTATCTTCCAAACCCATGCTCTTATTCAGGAGTTTTTTGCAAGCGATTTGCAAGATTTGCAACGCCCCAACGCTCTCGTTTATATTTTTCATGTCCCTACTGAATTTAGCGATTTGTTGGGATTTTTCTATCGCATTGGTTTTGAAATCGCTTGTTTCAACATCGCCCAAATGCTTTTGAAGAGTTTTTAAAATATCCATAAAAAACCTTTTAAATAGAATTAAACGATCACAAGCATTTTTCGTTCCTTTTTTATGGAAACTTCAAAAAACACCCTTAAAAAGGTTTTTAGGTATAATTAGCGATCTTTTAGTTTTAAATAGTAGAGAGATTGGATGAAAAAAATATGGCTTTTGGTGTGGGGCTTGTATTCTTGGGTGTTTTTGCATGCGATAGAAACGATAGAAAAAGCCCCTACAAATGTAGAGGATAGGGACAAAGCCCCCCATTTGTTGCTTTTAGCAGGGATTCAAGGCGATGAGCCTGGAGGGTTTAATGCAGCTAATTTGTTTTTAATGCACTATAGCGTTTTAAAAGGCTTGGTGGAAGTGGTTCCCGTATTGAATAAGCCTTCCATGTTAAGAAATCATAGGGGCTTGTATGGGGATATGAACCGCAAATTTGCCGCTTTAGACAAGAATGACCCTGAATATCCCACCATCCAAGAAATCAAATCCTTGATCGCAAAACCCACTATAGATGCCGTCTTGCACTTGCATGATGGCGGTGGGTATTATCGCCCTATTTATATTGATGCAATGCTTAATCCTAAGCGCTGGGGGAATTGCTTTATTATTGATCAAGATGAGGTTAAGGGGGCGAAATTCCCTAACTTGCTTGCTTTTGCAAACAATACGATTGAGAGCATCAACGCCCATTTATTGCACCCCATTGAAGAGTATCATTTAAAAAACACGCGCACCGTGCAAGGCGATACAGAAATGCAAAAAGCCCTGACTTTTTATGCGATCAATCAAAAAAAGAGCGCTTTTGCCAATGAAGCCAGCAAAGAACTCCCTTTAGCATCAAGGGTGTTTTACCATTTGCAAGCCATTGAGGGCTTACTCAACCAGCTTAATATCCCTTTTAAGCGCGATTTTGAGCTTAACCCTAACAGCGTGCATGCCCTAATCAATGATAAAAACTTATGGGCAAAAATCGGCTCTCTGCCTAAAATGCCTCTTTTTAACTTACGCCCTAAACTCAACCATTTCCCCTTACCCCACAACACTAAAATCCCACAAATCCCCATAGAGAGTAACGCTTACATTGTGGGGCTAGTCAAAAATAAGCAAGAAGTGTTTTTAAAATACGGCAACAAGCTCATGACACGACTATCGCCCTTTTACATAGAGTTTGATCATTCTTTAGAAGAAGTGAAAATGCAAATTGACAATAAGGATCAAATGGTTAAAATAGGGAGCGTGGTTGAAGTGAAAGAGAGTTTTTATATCCATGCTATGGACAATATCCGCGCGAATGTGATTGGCTTTAGCGTTTCTAATGAAAGTAAGCCTAACGAAGCGGGCTATACGATTAAATTTAAAGATTTTCAAAAACGCTTTTCATTAGACAAGCAAGAAAGGATCTATCGCATAGAATTTTATAAAAACAACGCGTTTAGCGGAATGATCTTAGTGAAATTTGTGTAGGAATGGTAAATCCATTGCCTTTTAATATTCAAGGGTTTTGGTATTTTTCGCTTTAAACGAATAGGCGTTTTTAGCTTGATTTATTTCTAGTGTGTTGTCTTTGATTGTCAAATTAAAATTAGAATTTTTAATCAGGTCAAAAAGCGGTTTTTGATAGTAGAGGGTGGTGGTGTAGGTTTTATCATCAAGCATTAGCTCAATAATATCGCTTGCATGGTTATAGTTTGCGATTAAGGCGTATTTTCGCCCTTTTTTATCCGTTATTTTTATGGATAGGGTCTCGGTGAAAAGATCTTTTTTAACAAAGCGTTTGATGATTTCTTTTTTCAACCATCTAAAAACAATGGTGTGTTTTGTTTTTAAGCGTAGGATGATTTGATAGGGGTAAATTTTAGTTTTAAAATCATTTGCTTTGATCAATCTAAAAGTGTCTTTAGCCGCTAACAATCTTTCTTGAAAATTTTCATGCTCGGTTTTAGCACTATAGGTATTCCTTTTTGTTCTCAAAAATATTAAATCATTTTGCAATTCAAACACAAACCTCTTTTTGAATTTCGCGCCATTTTCTAAAGATTCGTTTTCTGTTTTGTCTCTTTGGATTTCATCGCTTAAATCCATCGCTCTGCCCACTTTGTCCGTTAGCTTTTCTCTTAGATAGTTGTTTTGCTCCGTGAAAACAAACCGATAAAACTCCGGCTTGTTACTAAAAAACAAATCTTCCACTTTCTCGTTAGTCTTATCCACCATGTGCTTAATGAAATCCTGTTCCAAACTCGCTTCCGCTTGCGCGATTTCACGCTTCAAGGTTTCAAGCTCAATTTCTTTTTCTTTGATGCCCATGCTTATCCTTTGGTATTTGATAGCTTCTTTTTGATTTTAGATTACGAGTGTTATTACCTAAAACTCCTCCCCTTTTCTAGCGGTTGCAAAAACACTCAAACAAACCCAAGCGTTAAAAGACAACAACCCTTTTGCATGTTGCGGTATTTGGATTATTTTTATACTAAACCACTTTTAACATTAATCCGCTAACTCTATATCACACCACTTCTTGCCCCGCATCCAATAAGGCTTCCTTAATCAAATCCTGTGTCGCTGGAGCGTCAAATTCTACAACCACGCTCTTTTTTTCCACGCTCGCATCAATAAAGCTCACGCCTTCAATTTCGCCCACAAATTTTTCAATCTTATCCACGCAATGGTTGCAAGTAATGCTTGGCACCTGAAAAGTAACTTTCATTCAATGATCCTTAATTTTAAAATTCCTTAGCCTTTGGGAGTTTAAGACCACACTCACAGAGCTTAAGCTCATCGCTAAACCCGCAATCGCCGGGCTTAACATGATATTAGCCTTATAAAGAACCCCACAAGCTAAAGGGATAAACACACTATTATAACAAAAAGCCCAAAACAAATTTTCTTTGATATTTTTAATGGTCGCTTGGCTTAATTTAATCGCGCTATAAACCGATTTAATGTCGTTATTAAAGCTTACAATATCCGCTGCTTGCACGCTCACATCGCTCCCCTTAGCCATCACCACCGCCACATCGCTCATAGCAAGGCTAGGGGCGTCATTCAAGCCATCGCCCACCATCATAACGATCCGCCCTTTTTCCTTAAGCTCTTTAATCTTGTTGAGCTTGTCTTGTGGTTTAGCGTTACTGATATAACCATCAATCCCTAATTCAAGCGCGCATTTTTGGACATTTTCCCTATTGTCCCCACTCAAAAGAAAAGTGTTAATGCCTAAATTTTTGATTTGGGCGATATGTTCTTTCACGCCTTTTTTGGGCAAATCCTCTAAAACAAACGCCCCTAAAAGCTCGTCTTCTTTTTCATTGATCGCTCTACCCACAAACACTAAAATCCCGTTTTCTTTAATTTCTAGCGTGTTAATAGGGTTAAAAAATTCGCTGTTACCCACTTTGATGATTTCTTTAGCGCCTTGATAATCTACTTTAGCGCTGATGCCAAAGCCCGTTTTCACTTTAACCTCGCTCATTTCTTTTAAGGGGGCGTTATTCTCTTTTGCGTATTCTACAATCCCTTTAGCAATGACATGTTCGCTGCTCTTTTCAATACTGCCCACTAAACTCAATAACTCTAATAATTCTATCTTAGAATGAACGCTTTTAACGACAGGCTTGCCGTTAGTGAGCGTGCCGGTTTTATCAAAAACGATCGTATTGACTAGCCTTGCTTTTTCTAAACTTTTAGCGTCTTTAAAAAATAAGCCTAAAGAACTCGCTTTTTGATTCGCTACTAAAATGCTCATAGGCGTAGCCAATCCTAAAGCGCAAGGGCAAGAAATCACTAAAACCGATACAAACACTTCTAAAGCGGTGCCAAAATTCCACCAAAAATCAGGCTTAGGCGCGATGATGAGCCACACCACAAACGCTAAAACAGCGATAGCGATCACGCTTGGCACAAACACGCTTGAAACCTTATCCGCTAAGCGAGAAATCTCTGCCTTTGAGCTTTGAGCGTTATGGATCATTTCTATAATTTGAGACAAGGTGCTGTTTTTGTTATTTTGCGTGGCTTTCATTAAAAAACTCGTGTGGCTATTGAATGTCCCTGAAAAGACTTTATCGCCGACTTTTTTATAAACCGGCAACGCTTCACCGCTTAACATGCTCTCATCTAATTCCCCTTCGCCCTCTATGATTTCACCATCCACCGCAATCGTGCTTCCAGGGAGGACTTTTAGAATATCCCCAACCACAATGCTATCCACTAAAACTTCAATCTGTTGGTTATTGTGCATTTTAAGGGCGGTTTTTGGGGCGTTTTTCATCAAGGCTTGCATAGCGTCTAAGGCTTTGTCTTTAGAAACATTTTCAATGCGTTTGCCCACCATCACAAACATTAAAATCACGCACACGCTTTCAAAGTAATAATGCCCATAAGACCACTGATCGGTATAATGATTGGCATAGACCAAATACAATTGCCACAGGCTTGAAATTAAGGCAGCGCTTGTGCCTATGGCGATAAGGCTGCTCATGTTGGGTTGTCTGTGCCATAAGGCTTTAAACCCTTGAATGTAAAAATCCCTCCCCCAATGCATGACAATGAGCGTGCCTATAAGCTGTAAGCAAGCGTTTAAAAAATTACTATGGTTGTTAATCGTAAGCAAGCTTTCAGGTAAAAGGCTAGGACTAAGCATCGCCCCCATAGAAAGATACACCACAAAAAGCGTAAAAATAACCGCCAACGCTAATTTAACATTAGGGCTAAAAAATTCTTTTTTTTCTTCCGCTAGAGTTTTTTTAGGGCTATAGCCCAGTTTTTCAATGAGTTTAAAAATTTCGTCTAAATTGGTTTCGTTTTCGTTAAATTCAATGTTAGCACTCTTATTTAAAAGGCTCACTTCTATTTTTTTCACAAAACTCTTACGCCCCAAAGAGCGTTCAATCCCACTAGAACACGCCGTGCAAGTCATTCCCTCTATGTAAAAAGATTCTTTCATGCGCTTTTATTTTTATTAAAAATAATTTTTACCATTAAAAATAGCCACCGAATGATGCCATAAATCAAATACAGCCCCATAAACACGCTCAAAGCCTCTAAAGGGCGCACAAACACTAACGATAAAAAAATCAACACTAAGATGAAAAGCTTGAGATTCCACTTGACTTTTTTAAAATTAGGGTAGCGGATATTGCTCACCATAAGCACCCCTAGTAAAACAATAAAGCCTAAAAATAACTTTTCGGTATTGCCTTCTAAGAAATGGTATTTATTATCTAATAACACGCAAAGCACCACCAATACCGCCGCCGCAGGAATGGGGATACCGATGAAAGAATAGGGGTCGCTTGTGTTGGTGCTGATATTGAATCGCGCCAATCGTATCGCTCCAAAAATCACAAACAACGCGCTCACTGCCATACCTATGCGCCCAAAATTATACCCCACATAAAAGTAAGTAATAAGGCTTGGGGCGACTCCAAAAGCGATTACATCAGCTAAGGAGTCAAATTCAATACCAAACTTGCTGGTGGTGTTGGTAAGCCTTGCGACACGCCCATCAAGTCCGTCTAAAATAAGACTCGCTACCACTAACCAGCATGCCATGACAAATTGGTAACTGGAAGCGTAAAAAATACTCATCATGCCTAAAAAAATACTGCTAGCGGTGAAAAGATTGGGGAAAAGATAGAGAGGGTTAATAGGCATTAGAGATTCTTTTTAACTTGGCTTTTAGAATAGGAATAAAAACGATTTTAAAATCCATTATGGGAATAAAAATTTTACAAGCACTAAAAAACTCACAAAAAAAGAGCGTTAGAGCAAACGCTTTATAACGCTGTTGGTAAGCATGAGTTTTTAGAAAACAAAACCTAAAAAAAAACTTTAAACAAACAGAATGTTTGTAATAAGGCTTTAAACCCTTATCAAAAATCTGTTTGTAAGCTAGCACTCTTAACTCGCTTGCTCTTCTAAAGGGATCAAACGGCTTTCTAAATTATTGGCGGTCTCGTATTCGCTGATGATTTCACGCACCCTTTCGCCTGTAATGACTTCTTTGTCAAACAATTCTTTGACCATGATTTCAATCGCTTCTCTATAGTCGCTCAAGGTTTGTTTGACATGCTCATAGCGCTCTTCTAGCAAATTTTTAATGAAAAGATCCATTTCTTCTGCGGTTTTTTCGCTAAATTCCCTACTGCTTCCATAACCACCTCCCAAAAAGGCGTTCCGCTGTTTTTCTAACACCATAAGCCCACTGACACTGCTCATGCCGTAGTAACTCACCATGCCTTTAATAATATCAGTCGCCCTTTCTAAATCGTTGCTCGCACCGGTAGAAATTTCTTCCAAAAAGACATCTTCAGCCGCTCTTCCGCCTAAAAGCACATCAATTTCAGCGATGAGTTCGTGTTTTTGCATCAAGTATTTGTTTTCTTCGGGCGTGTTAAGGGTGTAGCCCAAAGCCGCCATACCCCTTGGAATGATAGAGACTTTATTCACCCTAGCGCTCCCTTTAGTCATTTCAGAAATCACGGCATGCCCGCTTTCATGGTAGGCGACGATCTTCTTTTCCTTAGGACTGATGCGCCTACTTTTCTTTTCTAACCCTGCAATCCCTCTTTCAACCGCTTCTTTTAAATGTTGCTGCCTGACTTCTTTTTGGTTGTTTCTTCCTGCTAAAAGCGCGGCTTCATTGATGATATTCGCTAAATCCGCTCCTGCAAGCCCTGCAGTGAGTTTGGCGACTTCTTGCAAATTCACATCGTTAGCGAGTTTCACGCCTTTAATATGCACTTTTAAGATTTCTACCCTGCCATTAAAATCAGGCTTGTCCACTAAAACCTGCCTGTCAAAGCGTCCTGGACGCATTAAGGCCGGATCTAAGATTTCAGGGCGGTTCGTTGCGGCTAAGACAATTACAGGCGCATTTTCGCTCCCAAAACCATCCATTTCGGCTAAGAGCTGGTTTAAGGTTTGCTCTCTTTCATCATTCCCACTTATCATGCCTCCTGCCGCTCGGCTTTTACCTATGGCATCAATTTCATCAATAAAAATGATGCTAGGGGCTTGTTTTTTAGCGGTTTCAAACAAATCCCTAACCCTGCTTGCCCCTAAGCCCACAAACATTTCAATGAAACTGCTCCCTCCCATAGAGAAAAACGGCACATGCGCTTCGCCGGCTACCGCTTTGGCTAAAAGAGTTTTACCGGTTCCTGGAGGCCCTACTAATAACACGCCTTTAGGGATTTTAGCCCCTAAATTGGCGTATCGTTCGGGGTATTTTAAAAAATCTACGATTTCTACCACCTCTTCTTTGGCTTCTTCATTGCCCGCCATGTCATTAAAACGCACATTAGGTTTTTCAGCGTTAATGAGTTTTTTCGCGCTCCCCATGCCAAAAATACCCCCACCCATATTTTTTTGCATGCGGTTTGCCATAAACATCCATAGCCCTAAAATCACTAAAATAGGCATGAGCCACCCTAGCATGTCGGTAAAAAAGTTAGACTCGCTAAAACCAGAATAATTGATTTTCTTCTCGTCTAACAAAGGCACTAAGGTCAAATCAGGCACTCGTTTAGCGATATAAATCACACGATTATTACCATCTTTATGGCTGGCTTTGATCAAAGTTTGACCGATACTCACATTTTCCACTTCATTATTGCTGATGAGCTGTTTGATTTCATGATAGCTCACATTTTTAGTGCTAGAAGCTAAGAAATTGTCCGAAAAACTGCCATCAGAATTGAAAGAGCGTAGAAAAAAGATGAGTAAAATCCCTCCAAGAACCGCAAGGACAATGGGACTTTGAAAAAAAGGTTTTTTAGGTTCGTTCGTTGGTTTCATTATAATCCTTAATTTATTGATTGTTTTTTAAGCAATTTTAGAGCGACCCATTCGTTACGCTTTCGTTGCTCTAAAACCTCAAACCCATTATAATAGATCTGTAAAACAGAGTTTAAATGGGTTTCTAAAATCCCTGATAAAATAAGAGTGTGGTTACAAAGCCGCACAAATTCACTATACAAACTCTTGATCACATCAGCGACAAGATTCGCCACAATGATATCAAAACGCCCTTCAATTTTTTGCGTAGATCCATAAATGACTTTATCTTGTGCTAATAGGGGTATTTCATTCAGGCTAAAATTTTTTAGAGTCTCTTCAACGGCTAAACTATCCGTATCGCAAGCTACTAAAGCGCTAACGCCTTGTTTTTTTAGGGCGATGCTTAAAATCCCGCTCCCACAGCCCACATCTAAAGCGTTTTTGCGTTTTAAATCAAGGTTAGAGAGCAATTCCAAACACATAGAAGTGCTTTCATGATGGCCTGATCCAAAGGCCAAAGCCGGATCGATCATTATGCAATCGTCTATAGCGGCATGGCTTGGTTTTTGATGCCAGCTAGGGTGTATGTAAAATTTGGCGCATTGCACCGGCAAAACAGCTTGTTTGTAGGCTTCTAGCCAGTCTTTTGAAGCCAAATTGCGTGAAAGGTAGAAAAAATCAAACTCGCTTTGCAAGTTTTGCTTTAAGTTCAAACAAAACGCTTCTAATGCTGGAATGAGCGAGTGATTCAAATCCTTTTGAGAGCGTAAAATAACGAAATTTTTGAGATGCGGGGGTTTTTCTTTTAAATGTTCTTTTAAAAGATCATGAGTGGCGAAATAATGCCAATTGGATTGGCTTATAAATTCAATGGTTTCTTTATCGTCAAACGCTTTTAAACTTTCTAAGCTTGATTCTTCTAAGGCTAGGTGCGTAGTGTCTAAAAGAAAGCTCTCAAAAAGCTCTTGCTCCTTAGGGAAGATAAAGAAAAACTCATAATACATTGGCTTTAACACTCAATCGTTTGTCCCTAAAACAACCTCTAATTTTTCTTTCAAAACTTGGGGGGTAAAAGGCTTCACAATGTAGTTATTCACGCCCGCTTTCAAAGCCGTAATGACTTCAGCCTTACCGCCCTCTGTGGTGATCATAATAATAGGGATTTCTTTAAAACGGCTATCGGAGCGCACCTTTTTAACGAGATCCAACCCGTTCATTTCAGGCATGTTCCAATCTGTAATAAGCACCTTAGTGTCCGCATTAGCGTCTAGTTTCTCCCAAGCTTCCACTCCATGCTCAGCTTCTAAAACATCTTCATAGCCTAAGCGTGAAAGTGTATTTTTAATAATTCTTCTCATAGTTGAGCTATCATCTACTACTAGTAGTTTCAAAGTGCTTCTCCTTTTAAGATTGCATTTAAATTAGGCTCTTTTTAAACGCCAAAGCGTCTCTAACGCCTTATAATAATAAATCATTCCAAATAATAGCATGTTTTGATTAAAATTACCTTGACCGACAATAATCATTGGCTAAATGGAGCGTTTAATGAGTGTTCTCATTTGTAAAAAAATTCAGTTTGTTTGCTATCATAATAGTTTAAAAGTAATAAAATAACTTTTGAGTGCGATAAAGGGTCATTGGATGGTTTGAAAAAAGAAAGACAAGGATTTTACAAGTAAGTGTATTATTTAAGAATTTTAATACTGGGTATAAGTTTTTTAAATATTTTAAATGCTGAAAATTTGAGTTACATGTCTTCTTCTTATCAAATAGGCACGGTATTTATGCGCCCTTTAAACACCAACAAGCTTTTACAAGGGGCTTCAATCCTTCAAGGCTATGAAGTGAATCCTAAAAACGATTGGGCTTATTCTAGGTATTATTTCTTTATAGATTATGGTAATGTGCTTTTTAATAATGACTCTACTTTGCAAGCGAACATGTTCACTTATGGGGTGGGAGGGGATTTCATGGTCGCTTACGCTAAAAACCCTATCAACCGCTGGGCTTTTTTCTTTGGCTTGCAACTGGCCGCCAACACATGGATACTCAACAATAAAGTCAAAGATTTGGTGGTGAATACTTGGGATTCATTAAAAGATTTCAATTTTCACAACACTTATTTTAGGGCTATCGGGAAATTTGGGGTGCAGTTTCGCACGATCGTTTTGTATCATAAGGTGGATGTGGAAATTGGCATGAAAATCTTTCTAACCCCTGAAAGGCGTAGCTTGTTTGAAAGGAGCTTTTTGTTTTTTGTTTCGCATTCGTGGCATTTTTAAATGGCGGAGAGAGAGGGATTCGAACCCTCGAAGGCTTGCACCTTACACGCGTTCCAGGCGTGCTCCTTCAACCACTCGGACATCTCCCCTTAAAAGGGGCTTATTATAACTAAGATTTGTTTAAAAAGGGCTTATTTTAAAAGGAGTGAATCTTTAGAAATCACGCCATCTATTTGATTTTTAGCGCAAATTTCCCACGACTCTGTATCGTTTAAATCCATAGAAAACAAGATTTTGCTATCTAATAAGTAATTAGTGGCGTGTTGTTGGGCGAGTATGGCTTGCTTAATATCCTTAAAAATACAATAGAGCGGTTTGAAAGCGTTGAATAAAAAAAAGGCGTCCGTTTCTATCTTGTGCGATAAAAAGATCACGCTAAAATGGACGCCATTTTCACAGCAATACTTAGCTAATTCCAAATTTTTTGGGTGTGCTTCAAAACACACTATATCGTTATTGGCGCTGGAATGAATAGCATCGGTGTTTTTAATGAAAATAAAACGATCGCTAGGGATTAAAGGGTGTCCTAAAATAAGCATATTTATCTCTTATCCTTCAAACAAGTTTCACTGCAATAGGCTACCGCCCCGCTATAAATAGCGTCTTTGCTAGAGACATAGGTTTGGCATTTAGAGCATACAATCATGTGATCTTCTAATTCTTTAGGGGTTTGTTGCGTGTAAGAGTGGTTGTCTTTAAGGGGTTTTTGTCTCAAAAACAAACGCCATAAAACCCACACGATAATGAGTAGGGGGATTAAAATTCTTAACATAAACTTTCCTTTGATTTGTAAAAATAAACTCGTTTTTGATGCACAAAACATTCAGTGTCTTCACAAGCGATTTCATCTTTTAACTGCTCGCCTTTATAAAATAAAAAATACCCCTTATCTTTTAGGAAGCGTTGGCTTTTTTCTATCAAAAAAGAAGAGCTAGCGACCGCTCTAGAAGTGATTAAATCCACTTGTAAAAGATTTTGATAATCTTCTAAACGCTTTTTAATGATTTCAATATTTTTTAAAGGCAAAACGCTTTTAAGGTAGTTTAAAAAAGCCGCTCTTTTTATTCTTGGCTCTAAAAGAATGAATTTGACTTCAGGTTTTTCAAGGGCTAAAGGGATAGCAGGAAGTCCTGCTCCGCTCCCAATATCCAAGCAGCTTTTAAAATCTTTGATAAATTCTAAGGGTTTTAGAGCGTCTGTGATCTGGGGTTCTAACTCGCTTAAATTTTTTGCACCGCTCAAGTTGTGCGTTTGATTCCATTCTAAAAGGATGCGTGCATAATCTTGCAATAAGGGGTTCATAAAATCAGCATCCCATCGCCATAAGAATAAAAACGATACTTCTTTTCTATGGCTATTTTGTAGATTTCTTTGGTTTTTTCTAAGCCTATCATTGCGCTCACAAGCATTAAAAGGCTTGATTTGGGCAAATGGAAATTAGTGAGCAAATGATTAACATATTGAATAGGGTTAGCAAGATGCAAGAATATGTCGCATTCAAACGATTCTTGATTAGGGTTTTTTAAGCGTTTGAAGTATTCCACGCTCCTTAAAGCGGTCGTGCCGATGCATAAAACCTCTTGGGATTCTTGCAAAATTTCTTGGCTCTTTTTAGGAATATGCAAAACTTCTGTATGGATTTGATGCTCTCTAATATCCTTAGTTTCTACGCCAAGAAAAGTCCCGGCCCCCACATGCAAGGTCAAAAAAGCGTGCTTGAAATCTTTCAATAATTTTTCTAAGGTATTTTGAGAAAAATGCAATGACGCTGTAGGGGCAGCCACCGCGCCGATGTGTTTAGCGAACACGCTCTGGTATTCATGTGCATCCAAACCTTCATCCGCTCTTTTAATATAAGGGGGTAAGGGCATATGCCCGTATTGCTCTAAAAGTTTTAAGATATTTTCTTGATTTAAGGGGGTTTGATTGTCATAAAAAGCGATCAAGCGCTGGCCGTTATGAAGCAATTCCAAGACTTCAGCGTGATAATTTGCATCAAAAAAGATTTTGTCCCCCACTTTGATCTTGCCCTTGATTTGAGTCAGGGCGGTATTATTTTTAAAAAAGCGGTGGAAAAACACTTCGGTCGTTTTTGATGGCAAAAAGGCATGCTTAGATCCAAAAAGCCTGGCTTTAATCACTTTAGTGTCGTTCAACACCACAAGGGCGTTTTTAGGGAAAAAGTCTAAAACATGCTCAAAAGTGGTGTGCGTGATTGTTTGCGAACGCCTTTCATAGACGAGTAGTTTAGCCCTTTCTTTGGGCAAAACGGGGTAGTTTGCGATCAATTCCTTAGGCAAATGATAATCATAGCTTTCTAAATCAAATTCTTTCAACTAATTCTCTTTGGTGTTATTTTCGTGATCGCTTTCGTCGTCTTTAGGAGCCGGATTGACCATTTTTGCAATTAAAATAGAAAGCCCATAAAGCCCCACTAAGGGTAACGCCATAAAGATTTGACTCACCACATCAGGGGGAGTGATAATAGCTGCTACAATAAAAATCACTACAATAGCGTATTTGAAATACGCTTTCAAGCTCGCATCGGTAATCAAGCCCACTTTGGCTAAAAAATACGCCAAAACAGGCAGTTCAAACGCCACGCCAAAGCCTAAAATCAAGCGTGTGAAAAAGCTCACGTAACTGGACGCAGAAATATTAGCCGCAAACACATCGCTCCCAAAAGTGGCTAAGTATTCAATGATGAAAGGAAACACCACATAATAAGAAAACGCCGCCCCAATTAAAAACATGCCGCTCCCAAAAAACACAAAAGGCAAAATCACTTTTTTTTCATTCTTATAAAGGCCTGGAGCGATAAAGAGCCACAATTGCCAAAAAATAATGGGCATGGAAATGACGATAGCGGCTGAAAAACTGATTTTAACCGCTACCATGACCCCTTCAATAGGGGAGAGCTGAATGAGCGTGCCTTTATAAGAATTTTTAACAAATTCAAAAATATTTTTCCAAAAATGAAAGCACCCCAAAAACGCCACTAAAATCGTTCCTACAGAAACCATCAAACGCTTTCTTAATTCCTGTAAATGCGGTTTTAAATCTTCAAACATGCTCTTTTTCTTTGTCGTGTTCTTTGGCGTTGTTATCAGTTGTTAATTGGACTTCTTTAAGAGGTTCATCGCTTGAAACTTCTTTATTTAAGGCTTCTTCATTAGAAACTTCTTTATTGGAATGGTTAGGGGGTGCGTTGTCTTCTAGGCTTTGTTTGTAATCTTGCATCAAATCCTGAATGCTTTTAATCTCATTTTCTGCAGTTATTTTAGCGTCTTCTAATTCTTCAATCTTAACGCCTTTAAGACTCTCCACTTTGTTTTCAAAGAGTTTTTGATACTCTAAGGTTTCTTTTTTGATTTCTTCAATATTGATTTCTTTATCTAAAGTGTCCTTAGCGTCATTGAGCGTTTTTTTAACCGCGCGAAAAAATTTCACCATATCCACGACAGCTTGGGGGAATTTTTCTGGCCCTAAAAAAATAATCGCTACAATCAACACCACAAGGATTTCAAAAAAGCCCATGCCAAACATAATGATCTACTTTCACACCCTTTAAAATTTTATCGTTATTGTAGTGTAATTTTCTTTCTAAACAAGATTAAAATAAAGTTTGGGGGTTTAAAGTGGGGATTTTTAAAAGCGCATGGGTTTTAGGCGTGGCGATTCTGCCTTTAGCCGTGCGCTCCAAATAACCATTAGCGAGTAAAAAAGGCTCAATCACGTCTTCAATCGTGCCTTCATCTTCTCTCATAGACGCTGCAATCGTGTTCAAACCTACCGGTCGTCCTTGAGCGTTAGCTAACAAAGATAAATACGCCAAATCCGCTTCATCAAAGCCCAATTCATTCACGCCTAATTCATTCAAAGCATGCAAAGTGATGCTTAAATCCATTAAGCTTGAATTTTTAACGAGCGCAAAATCGCGCACCCTTTTCAAAAGCCTTAAAGCGATCCTTGGTGTGCCTCTGCTCCTTTTAGCGATTTCATCAGCGCTTTCTTCTTTGATGTCTTGGTTGAGTTTGGCAGCGGCTTTTTTGATGATGAGGGAAAGTTCGCTAGGGCTATAAAATTGCATTCTAAAACTCATGCCAAATCTGTCTCTTAAGGGGTTAGAGAGCATTCCGGCTCTAGTGGTAGCGCCAATAAGGGTGAAAGGGGGTAAATCAATTTTAATAGTTTGAGCGGCCGGGCCTGAGCCTATGATAATATCCAGTCTAAAATCTTCCATAGCCGGGTATAAAACCTCTTCAATCGCTGGGCTAAGCCGGTGGATTTCATCAATAAAAAGAATGTCTTTAGCTTGCAAATTAGTCAAAATGGCGGCTAAATCACCGCTTTTTTCTATCATGGGAGCGGCGGTGATTTTGATATTGGTTTCCATTTCTTTAGCGATGATATGGCTGATTGAAGTTTTACCCAAACCGGGCGGGCCAAAAAAGAGCATGTGATCCAAACTTTCTTGGCGTTTTTTAGCCGCGCAAATAGAAATTTGCAAGTTGCTTTTAATCTTTTCTTGACCGATAAAATCTTCCCAAAGACTAGGGCGCAAACTCACTTCTTGAGAAGTTTCAAAATCCAAAGTTTCTAAATTGACTATCCGTTCTTTCATTTAATGATAACTTTCTAATTCGTTAGGGAAGTTTCCCTTTTTCACATCATCAGCGTATTGCTTGATAGCGTTTTGAACCAATTCTTTCCCTTTAAGGTATTCTCGCACGAATTTAGGCTTAAAGCTATCAAAAAAGCCTAACATATCGCTCCACACTAAAATCTGCCCGTCGCAATCCTTGCCGCTCCCTATGCCGATCGTGGGGATTTTGATTTTTTGCGTGATCGTTTGAGCGATAGGGGTGGTTATGCCCTCTAAAACCAACAAACCCACTCCGGCTTCTTCTAAACTCAAGGCGTCTTCTAAAAGCTTTTTTTGTTGCTCTTCATTTTTGCCCTTAATCTTATAGCCCCCATCAAGACGCACGAATTGAGGCATCAAGCCAATATGCCCTACCACAATAACGCCCTCATTAGTGAGCGTTTTAACCAGTTTCGCTTTTTCTTTCCCTCCCTCTAATTTGATCGCGCTCGCTTGGGTTTCTTTATAAACCCTAATGGCGTTTTTTAGGGCTGTTTTTTCATCTTTATAGCTTCCAAAGGGCATGTCTGTGATGATAAAAGGAGTCTTAGCACCCGTGCACACGGCTTTGGTGTGATAGAGCATCATTTTTACACTCGCGCTTAAAGTGTCGTTTTGATTGAAAAAACTCATGTTCAAACTATCGCCCACTAAAATCACATCCACTAGCGGATCAAATATTTGAGCGAACAGTGCGTCATAAGCGGTGATGGCGATGATTTTTTCTTGATTTTTTTTAGCTTGGAGGTGACTAAGGGTGATTTTTTTAATTGGGGCGGTTTGCATGCTCATTAAAAATCCTAAGTGTTAAATATAGTGGCATTGTAGCATGACTTTGTTAGGTGGGTAAAAATTTTACTCCATTTTAACCGGTCATTTTAATTATTTTAGTATAATTGAAAGAAACTTTTAACAAACAATTCAAGGGATTTGGCGATTTTGGGTCTTAAAAAACGAGCTATTTTATGGTCTTTAATGGGATTTTGTGCAGGATTGAATGCGCTTGATTATGACACCCTAGACCCCAAATACTACAAGTATATCAAGTATTATAAAGCCTATGAAGACAAAGAAGTTGAAGAATTAATCAGAGATTTAAAGAGGGCGAACGCTAAAAGCGGGCTTATTTTAGGGATCAATACCGGGTTTTTTTATAACCATGAAATCATGGTCAAAACCAATAGCTCCAGTATCACCGGGAATATTTTAAATTATTTGTTCGCTTACGGCTTGCGTTTTGGCTATCAAACCTTTAGGCCGTCGTTTTTTGCACGCTTGGTTAAGCCCAATATTATTGGCAGGCGCATTTATATCCAATATTATGGAGGGGCTCCTAAAAAAGCGGGCTTTGGGAGCGTGGGGTTTCAATCGGTTATGCTGAATGGGGATTTTTTATTAGACTTTCCTTTGCCTTTTGTGGGGAAATACCTTTATATGGGGGGGTATATGGGTTTAGGCTTGGGGGTTGTAGCGCATGGGGTGAATTATACGGCGGAATGGGGGATGTCTTTTAACGCAGGATTGGCTCTAACGGTATTAGAAAAAAACCGCATTGAATTTGAATTTAAAATTTTAAATAATTTCCCTTTTTTACAATCCAATTCTTCAAAAGAGACTTGGTGGGGAGCTATAGCAAGCATTGGGTATCAATATGTGTTCTAAAAAAATAAGAAATCTCATTTTATGCTTTGGTTTTATTTTAAGCTTGCACGCTGAAGAGAATATCACCAAAGAAAACATGACTGAAACGAACACGACTGAAGAAAACACCCCTAAAGACGCTCCCGTTCTTTTGGAAGAAAAACGCGCCCAAACGCTAGAGTTTAAAGAAGAAAAGGGGATTGCAAAAAAGATTGATGAAAAAAGCCTGCTTGAAGAAATCCATAAGAAAAAACGCCAGCTTTACATGCTCAAAGGGGAATTGCATGAAAAAAATGAATCCATCTTATTCCAACGAATGGCTAAAAATAAGAGCGGTTTTTTTATAGGCGTAATTCTTGGCGATATAGGCATTAACGCTCATTCTTACGCTCGATCTTATGAGAGCTTTGAACCTTTAAACAACATTCAAGCTTCTCCTTTGTTGTATGGATTAAGGAGTGGGTATCAAAAGTATTTTGCTAACGGGATTAGCGCCTTACGCTTTTATGGGGAATATTTAGGGGGGGCGATGAAAGGGTTTAAAAACGATTCTTTAGCCTCTTATCAAACCGCAAGCTTGAATATTGATCTGTTGATGGATAAGCCTATTGACAAAGAAAAAAGGTTTGCGTTAGGGATATTTGGAGGCGTTGGAGTGGGGTGGAATGGGATGTATCAAAATCTAAAAGAGGTTAAAGGGTATTCACAGCCTAACGCTTTTGGGTTAGTGTTAAATTTAGGGGTGAGCATGACGCTTAACCTCAAACACCGCTTTGAATTAGCCTTAAAAATGCCTCCCTTAAAAGAAACTTCGCAAACCTTTTTATATTATTTTAAAAGCACTAATATTTATTATATTAGTTACAACTATTTATTGTAAAGGCTAAGATGTTGAAATTTAAATATTGTTTGATTCATATCGTGCTCATACTGGGACTTCAAGCGGCAGATTATGACAATTTAGAAGAAGAAAACCAACAATTAGACGAAAAAATAAACCATTTAAAGCAACAACTCACCGAAAAAGGGGTTTCGCCCCAAGAGATAAATAAAGAGATAAATAAGGATAAGTTTGAAGAAGAATATATTGATCGATCTTATCCTAAAATTTCCTCCAAGAAAAAAGAAAAATTGCTCAAATCTTTTTCCATAGCCGATGATAAGAGTGGGGTTTTTTTAGGGGGTGGGTATGCTTATGGGGAACTTAACTTGTCTTATCAAGGGGAAATGTTAGACAGATATGGCGCGAATGCCCCTAGCGCGTTTAAAAACAATATCAATATTAACGCTCCTGTTTCTATGATTAGCGCTAAATTCGGGTATCAAAAATACTTTGTGCCTTATTTTGGGACACGATTTTATGGGGATTTATTGCTTGGGGGTGGAGCGTTAAAAGAAAATGCGCTCAAGCAACATGTAGGCTCGTTTTTTTATGTTTTAGGGGCTATGAATACGGATTTATTATTTGATATGCCTTTAGATTTTAAGACTAAAAAGCATTTTTTAGGCATTTATGCGGGTTTTGGGATAGGGCTTATGCTCTATCAAGACAAGCCTAATCAAAACGGGAGGAATTTGGTGGTGGGGGGCTATTCAAGCCCTAATTTTTTATGGAAATCTTTGATTGAAGTGGATTACACTTTTAATGTGGGCGTGAGTTTAACGCTTTATAGGAAACACCGCTTAGAGATTGGCACAAAATTACCGATTAGCTATTTGAGAATGGGAGTGGAAGAGGGAGCGGTTTATCAAAATAAAGAAGATGATGAGCGTTTGTTGGTTTCGGCTAACAACCAGTTCAAGCGATCCAGTTTTTTATTAGTGAATTATGCGTTCATTTTTTGAGGCTTGATTTTGGGGTTAGGGTTTAAAATTTTAGCGTTAGTCGTTTTGATTTTAGGGGGTTATTTGATTTTTAACGCTTTAATCACAAAAACCAAAGCTTTAAGTTTTAGTTTAAGCAACAAAGAGGGTGTGCTCAATGACAATAATGAAGCGCTTTTTTGGGATCTAAAAAAACCCATTAAGATTAAAATAGCAGCCCCAAAGGGCATCAAACGCTATGAGATAAAAGTAACCACAAAAGACAATTTGATCTTATATAAAAAAGAAAGTCTGGTATTGGATAAACCCAAGTCTTTAGAAGTGCCTTTAATTAGGCCTGAAATCATGGGGTTAGAAGACAAGTGCCTTTTATATGAAATTCAAGCTAATGATTGGAGCTATGCTAATTTTTTCAATGGCAATAAGGCGTCTTTCAAACAAGAAGTGTGTATTGATACGATAAAACCCTTAATCACGATTTTATCTCGTTCCCCAAGCATCGCTTATGGAGGGAGCGCGGTAGTTGTCTTTGAAGCTTTGGATAAGAATTTGTCTCAAGCGTTTGTGCACGTCAAAAAAAAGGATTTTAAAGCTTTCAGGCTTGTAGAATTCAAACAGCGTAATGTTTTTATCGCTCTAGTGCCTTGGTCTTATAAAAATAAGGATTTTAAGGCGTTCATTGTCGCTAAAGATAAAGCTTATAACTCTAATACCACCCCTTTATTGTTCAAACGAAAAACCCATCGTTTGAGGGAAAAAGATATAGACTTAAGCGCCTTAAAAGATAAGATTGCAAAGCAAGAAAAATTTCAAAATCACACTGAGCAAACTTTATTGGAAATGTTTTCCAACGTGCGCTTAAAAGATTTAGAAAAAATCCAAAAGATCGCTTTAGAGCAAGGGGATTTTGATAAGGATTTTTCCCATTTTCAAGCGCTAAAACCCTTGAATGGATCTTTTAAAATGATAAGCAATTTTTTAGAAAATCGGCGGTTTTTAAAGGATAATCAGGTGTTGTTTAAATTCTTGCATTTAGGGGTGGATTTGATGCCCAGTAAGGATTTATCTTTAGCGTTTGATCCATCGGTGAAGAGGGTTTTTAAGGGGGAGTTCGATTTTTATGGTAATAGTTTAATCAATTGCTATGGGTTAGGTTTGTGCGTTTTTTTAGCCCATTTAAAAGATGATAAAAGCGTGGGGAGTAGTGGTTTGAAATTAGGGAGCGGGTTGCATTTAGGGATGCTTTTGCAAGGGGTGTTTGTCCGGCCCAATGAATGGCTTAATGAGCAATGGATAAAAACCAATATCATCGCCCCCATAGAGCAAGCCAAACGGCTTTTAATGAAAGGATAGTCATGTTAAAAACGAATCAAAAAAATGTGCATGCGTTTGAAATTGAAAAGCAAGAGCCTGAAGCGGTCATAGGATTTTTAGAAAAAAACCATGCCCTTTTGCAGTATTTTCTTATTATATTTAAATATGATATTGAACCAGAAGTCAAAGCCATTTTGCACAAACACCAACTTTTGTTTTTAGAAACGAATCGCCCTTTAAACGGGCGTCATATCAAAACCATGTCTATAAAAGAAGAAACCAATCATCCAACACCCAATCATTCTAAAACAGAACCTAAAACAACGATTTATGAGCGTAATATTAGGAGTGGGGAAGAGATTTATAGTGCTAATCATCTTATTTTTTTGGGCAATATCCACAATGGAGCCAAGATTATTTCAGAAGGCTGTGTGTCAGTTTATGGGGTTTGTGAAGGGGCGATTGTGTGCTTTGGAGAGTGCTTGATTTTGAAAGAAGTCAAGAACGCTCAAATCGTTTTTCAAAATAAAATTTTATCTCTAAAAGAGGTTGAACGGCTTTTGGTAAATAAAAATATTAAAATAATCACTAAAAATGACGATATACTAGACATAAAGGAAGTATTATGAAACAAACAACCATTAACCACTCTGTGGAATTAGTAGGGATAGGCTTACACAAGGGCGTTCCTGTGAAGCTTGTTTTAGAGCCTTTAGAAGAAAATCAAGGCATTGTTTTTTACCGCTCTGATTTGGGCGTGAAGCTCCCCTTAAAACCTGAAAACATCGTGGATACCAAAATGGCAACCGTGTTGGGTAAGGATAACGCTAGAATTTCTACGATTGAACATTTGCTTTCAGCTGTCCATGCGTATGGTATTGACAATCTTAAAATCTCTGTGGATAACGAAGAGATCCCTATCATGGATGGGAGTGCTTTGACTTATTGTATGCTTTTAGATGAAGCAGGGATTAAAGAATTAGACGCTCCTAAAAAAGTGATGGAAATCAAGCAAGCCGTTGAGGTTAGAGAGGGCGATAAATTTGTTAAAATTGAGCCAGACAGCCAGCTTTCTTTGAATTTTGCGATTGATTTTAACCATCCGGTTATCGCCAAGCAAGCCCACCATTTCGTTTTTAGTAAAACCGCTTACAAAGAGCAAGTCGCTAAAGCTCGCACCTTTGGGTTTTTGCAAGAAGTGAATTACTTGCGATCCATTGGTTTGGCTAAAGGGGGGAGCTTGAATAATTGCATCGTGCTGGATGAAAACAGCATTTTGAATAAAGAGGGTTTGAGATGCGAAAAGGAATTCGTGTGCCACAAGATTTTAGACGCTATGGGGGATCTAATGGTTTTGGGCATGCCTGTGATGGGCAAATACACTTCTTTTTCAGGGAGTCATAAGCTCAATTCCATGTTGGTTAAAGCCATTTTAGCGGACGCTAAAAATTACGAGGTTTTGATCGCTACAGATCCGGCTAAAGAATTTGCGTTGCAAAAGGCTTTCGCTTAATCCTGAATTAGGGTTTATTTTTTGGAATTGGATTTAGCGCTTATCTCTTTAGGCGAGAAGGTCTTGCTTGGGGTGTATCAAAACAATTTTTTATGCACTTCTTACACTTCTAAAGCAAAAACAAGCGAGGCTTTAGTGGAAGTTTTTTCGCAATTATTTGAAGATTTTAAAAACCCTACTTTACCGGCGATTAAAGGGGTTTATTACGCTAAAGGGCCAGGGAGTTTCACTAGCCTAAAACTCACGCATGTTTTCTTACACACTTTGGCTTTAGTCCATGACTTTGAACTCTATTCCACCACAGGCTTTGATTTTAACGACAACACGCCCATTTTGGCGTATGCCAATAAATACTTTGTTTCAAAAGAAAGGGAAAGCTTGATCGATTTTAAGGATTTGAAAATTGTGCCAAAAGATTTCAAGCTGCCCTCTTTTTTAGAGAAAGACAAATTCACCCAATTGAACACGCCGTTTTACATTTTGCCTCCTATTTAGTGTATAATGCTAGTTTTAAAAATGAAAGGGTATCAACAATAGGGGTTTAAAATTTGGTAGTGAGTGTTCCTGCAACAAGTGCGAATTTAGGCCCCGGTTTTGATTGCTTGGGTTTGAGTTTGAATTTACGCAATCGTTTTTTTATTGAGCCTAGCAGCTTCCATGCGGTGAAATTGGTTGGGGAGGGTGAGGGGATCCCTAAGTTTTTAACCAACAATATTTTCACTAAAGTGTTTTATGAGATTTTAAAAAAGCATGGGAATGACGGCTCGTTTAAATTTTTATTGCATAATAAAGTCCCTATTACAAGGGGCATGGGGTCTAGCTCGGCGATGATTGTGGGGGCGGTCGCTTCAGCGTTTGCGTTTTTAGGGTTTGCTTTTGATAGAGAAAATATTGTCAATACCGCTTTAATTTATGAAAACCACCCGGATAATATCACTCCGGCGGTGTTTGGAGGGTATAATGCGGCGTTTGTGGAAAAAAAGAAAGTGATAAGTCTAAAAACCAAAATCCCTTCTTTTTTAAAAGCGGTGATGGTGATCCCTAATAGGGCCGTTTCTACCAAGCAATCGCGCCACCTTTTGCCCAAGCGTTACAGCGTGCAAGAAAGCGTGTTTAACCTTTCGCATGCGAGTTTGATGACGATGGCGATTGCGCAAGGGAAGTGGGATTTATTGCGTTGTTGCGCTAAAGACAGGATGCACCAGTATAAGCGCATGCAAACTTATCCCGTGTTGTTTGCGATCCAAAAGCTCGCTTTAGAAAATAACGCCTTAATGAGCACGCTTTCAGGGAGCGGTTCGTCGTTTTTTAACATGTGTTATGAAGAAGACGCCCCTAAATTAAAGCAGGTTTTGAGCAAGAAATTCCCTAAATTTAGGGTAGCGGTTTTAGATTTTGACAATGATGGAGTCCTTATTGAGAAAGACTGAAATTAAAATCCGCATGTGTGTGGCGTGCAGAATGCGCCAACCTCAAAAGGATTTGTTGCGTTTGAAAAGCTTTGAAAATCAAATTGTGGAGTTTGATGGCAAAGGTCGTAGTTTTTATGTGTGTGAAAATTGTTTGAAAAATGGAGAAAAAAAGTTGTTGAAAGCGATTTCAAAAATAAAGAACGCCCCAAAAGATACCAAAAATGTTATTAATTGGATTAAGGAGAGAAGCATAGCATGAGTGATATGGTTGATTTAAAAAAATTTGTAACCGAGCTTGGTAAGACTCAAAAAGAGCTTAAAAACGTGATCGAGCAAGCCAAAGACATTGGTTTAGAGCTTAAGACAAATTCTAAAATGACCCCAGAGCAAGCCGGTAAGCTATACAAATACATTGTGGATGGCATTAAAGAACAAATACAAGCCAATCAACCCGCTAAAAATCTTGAACAAGACAATAAAGACGATTTGAATACAGCCGTAGCGTCTAAGCCGCTTGCTAAAAAGGCTTCCAAAACGCCTAAAAAAGAAGAAACAAAAAGCCAGCCAAAGCCCAAAAAAACTAAAGAAAAGAAAAAAGAAGTTCCTGCGCCTATTATCAAAAAGAAAGGAATAGAGATTGTCAACACTTTTGAAAACCAAACGCCCCCTGTAGAAAACACCCCTAAAGCGGTTAGCCACTCTCAAATAGAAAAAGCCAAGCAAAAGCTCCAAGAAATCCAAAAAAGCCGAGAAGCCCTAAACAAGCTCACCCAAAGCAACGCTAACAGTGCTAGTAATGTCAGCAACGCTAAAAAAGAAATCAGCGAAGTTAAAAAGCAAGAGCAAGAGATCAAACGCCATGAGAATATTAAAAGATACACGGGTTTTAGGGTGATTAAACGCAACGATGAAACAGAAAATGAAATTGAAAACAGCGTAACAGAAAGCAAAAAACCCACTCAAAGCGCGGCGGCTATTTTTGAAGACATTAAAAAAGAATGGCAAGAAAAAGACAAGCAAGAGACTAAAAAAACTAAAAAACCCAGTAAGCCCAAAGCCACCCCCACCGCCAAAAACAACAAATCCCATAAAATTGATTTTAGCGATGTAAGGGATTTTAAGGACAATGATATTTATGATGATGAAACCGATGAAATCTTATTGTTTGATTTGCATGAACAAGATAACCTCAATAAGGAAGAAGAAGAAAAAGAAGCACGCCAAAATATCAACGATAGGGTGCGCGTCCAAAGGAAAAACCCTTGGATGAATGAGGGCGGGATCAAACGACAATCCAAGAAAAAGCGCGTATTCCGTAACGATAACAGCCAAAAAGTGATCCAAAGCGCGATTGCAATCCCTGAAGAAGTGCGCGTGTATGAATTCGCGCAAAAAGCGAATTTGAATCTGGCTGATGTGATTAAAACCCTCTTTAATTTAGGGCTTATGGTAACTAAAAACGACTTTTTGGATAAGGATAGCATAGAAATTTTAGCCGAAGAGTTCCATTTAGAAATTTCTGTTCAAAACACTTTAGAAGAATTTGAAGTAGAAGAAGTGCTAGAGGGGGTGAAAAAAGAGCGCCCGCCTGTGGTTACTATCATGGGGCATGTGGATCATGGTAAAACTTCACTACTGGATAAAATCCGTGATAAAAGAGTCGCTCACACGGAAGCTGGGGGGATCACTCAGCACATTGGCGCTTACATGGTAGAAAAAAATAACAAATGGGTGTCTTTCATTGACACTCCAGGGCATGAAGCCTTTAGCCAGATGCGTAATCGTGGGGCTCAAGTAACAGATATTGCAGTGATTGTGATAGCGGCTGATGATGGCGTGAAGCAGCAGACTATTGAAGCGTTAGAGCATGCAAAGGCCGCTAATGTGCCTGTGATTTTTGCGATGAATAAAATGGATAAGCCTAATGTGAATCCGGACAAACTCAAAGCCGAATGCGCTGAGCTTGGCTATAACCCTGTGGATTGGGGCGGAGAGCATGAGTTTATCCCTGTTTCAGCTAAAACGGGCGATGGCATTGACAATCTGTTAGAAACCATTCTTATCCAAGCGGATATTATGGAATTGAAAGCCATAGAAGAGGGCAGCGCTAGAGCGGTTGTTTTAGAAGGGAGCGTGGAAAAAGGGCGTGGGGCAGTGGCCACTGTGATTGTCCAAAGCGGGACTTTGAGCGTGGGGGATAGTTTTTTTGCCGAAACGGCGTTTGGTAAAGTAAGAACGATGACTGACGATCAAGGCAAGAGCATTCAAAATTTAAAACCCTCTATGGTGGCTCTCATCACAGGCTTGAGCGAAGTGCCGCCTGCGGGATCTGTTTTAATAGGGGTAGAAAACGATTCTATCGCACGCTTGCAAGCTCAAAAGAGGGCGACTTATTTACGCCAAAAAGCGTTGAGTAAAAGCACTAAAGTGTCTTTTGATGAGCTTTCAGAAATGGTCGCTAATAAGGAATTGAAAAATATTCCTGTAGTCATTAAAGCGGATACGCAAGGAAGCCTAGAGGCCATCAAGAACAGCCTGTTGGAGCTTAATAACGAAGAAGTAGCGATTCAAGTGATCCACTCAGGGGTGGGGGGCATTACTGAGAATGATTTGAGCCTGGTTTCTAGCAGTGAGCATGCGGTGATTTTAGGCTTTAACATCCGCCCCACTGGTAATGTGAAAAATAAGGCTAAAGAATACAATGTGAGCATTAAAACTTACACGGTGATTTATGCCTTGATTGAAGAAATGCGATCGTTGTTATTAGGCTTGATGAGTCCTATCATTGAAGAAGAGCATACCGGACAAGCGGAAGTGAGAGAAACCTTTAATATCCCTAAAGTAGGCACGATAGCCGGGTGTGTGGTGAGCGATGGGGTGATCGCTCGTGGCATTAAGGCGCGTTTGATTAGGGATGGCGTGGTGATTCATACCGGCGAAATCCTTTCTTTGAAACGCTTTAAAGACGATGTGAAAGAAGTTTCTAAGGGCTATGAGTGCGGGATCATGTTAGAAAATTATAATGAAATTAAAGTGGGCGATGTGTTTGAAACCTATAAAGAAATCCATAAAAAAAGAACCCTCTAATGAATGCTCATAAAGAACGCTTAGAATCCAATCTTTTAGAATTGTTGCAAGAAGCTTTAGCGAGTTTGAATGATGGCGAATTGAATTCTTTAAGCGTTACTAAGGTGGAATGCTCTAAAGGGAAACACCACGCTTTGGTGTTTGTGCTTTCATCAGATCATAAAATCCTTTCTAAATTGAAAAAAGCTGAGGGCTTGATCAGGCAGTTTGTTTTGCAAGCGAGCGGGTGGTTTAAATGCCCAAAACTCAGTTTTGTTTTAGACAATAGTTTAGAAAAGCAGCTCCGCCTAGACGCCATATTTAATGAAATCGCTAAAGGGAAAGATAATGACTAAAAGAATAGAAGAGAAAATAGAGGGCGTGATTGAAAGCTTGGGATACTTGCTTTATGATGTGAGTTTGGTTAAAGAAAATGAGCAGCATGTTTTAAGAGTGAGCCTTAAAAACCCTAATGGGGCGGTTAGCTTGGATATTTGCCAACAAGTGAGCGAGGTGATTTCGCCTTTATTAGATGTGTGCGATTTTATTCAAGACGCTTATGTTTTGGAAGTGAGCTCTATGGGGTTAGAAAGAACGCTTAAAAACCCCAAACATTTCAAGCTTTCTTTAGGCGAAAAAGTGGAAGTCAAACTCACAAATAAAGAAAGCTTTCAAGCGGTCCTTAAAGACGCTAACGATTTGAGCGCGGATTTTGAATTAGAGGATCACGCTATTAAAAGCGTGGAGTATAAGGATTTAAAAAAAGTTAAAACGCTTTTTGAGTGGTGAGATTATTTTTTGAATATTAAAAATAGCGTTAATCGTAAGAATAATTTGGATTATAAAAAACTACTGAGAATGATGAGGCGTTAAATAGGATATTAGCCCTAAGGGGATATTAGCGTTAATATGCTAATATAGTAGAACATTATGACTACAAAAAGGGTGGTATGCTGATCTCCATAGCGTTTTTATTGGTTTTGTGTCTTTTGAATTATAGTTCTTTTAGGATGTTGAAGTCGTTTTTAACCTTAAAGAAAATCTCTCAACACGCTTATTTATGGTTTTTTATCCTTTTGAGCGTAGGCGAGGTGGCTTTTGCTTTTTATAGAAATATTATGCCTAGCCATTTGTTTGTTTTGACTTCAGCATGTTCGTTTGTGTCTTTTATTGTGTTTGTTTTTTCTTTGAGTTTTTACGGGTTTTCCTACTCCATAGAAAAAATAGATTTCTTACCTTCAAGGCGTAAAGGTTTAAAAAACTTTTTAAAGTTAGGGTTTTATCTGGCGTTATTAGGGTATTTTTGGCGTGGGTTTTATGAAGGGTTGGCCCGCCCTAAAATCAAAGAAACCCCTATTTATTTAGACAAGCTGGATAAAGAATTAAAGATTATTTTACTCACAGACATGCATGTGGGGAGTTTGTTGCAAAAAGATTTTGTTGATTACATTGTAGAAGAAGTCAATCAAAAAGAAGTGGATATGGTGCTGATTGGGGGGGATTTAGTGGATGAAAACATTGAAAAAGTCAAATCTTTTTTACTGCCTTTAAACAACCTTAAAAGCACGCATGGCACTTTTTATGTGCCAGGAAATCATGAGTATTATCATGGCATAGAACCGATTTTATCGTTTCTTAATACGCTTAATTTGACGATTTTAGGGAATGAGTGCGTGCATTTAGGGGGGATCAATTTGTGCGGTGTGTATGATTATTTCGCAAGGAAGCGTCAAAATTTTGCCCCTGATATTGACAAAGCTTTAAAAAAGCGTGATAGTAGTAAGCCCACGATCCTTTTAGCCCACCAGCCCAAACAAATTAGAAGCCTCAAAGAAAGCCACTCTGTAGATTTAGTGCTTTCAGGGCATACCCATGCAGGGCAAATCTTTCCCTTTAGCCTTTTAGTCAAGTTAGCGCAAACCTATTTATATGGTTTATACAAGCACAGCGGCACCACTCAAATTTATGTGAGCAGTGGGGCAGGGTATTGGGGTGTTCCTTTAAGGTTTTTAGCCCCTAGCGAGATCGCATACCTTAGGCTTTTACCTAAAAATCAAGCTTAGTTGAACAAAATCTTAAAATCGTAATCAAGCGGTTAAAAATAAGGATTAAAACAAGGAGTTAAAAAACAACCGCCAAGACAAAGGGAAAGGAGGGGGAGGTGACCCTTCAATCTTAGCGGTGCCAACCAAACCATAAGGAATGGTTGGATTTGCAATTATACAATAAAATGGTGATTTTTGGCAAATGATTTTAAAAATTATCCATAAAAAACGCTTAAAGGCATTTTTTACAACCAACAACCAAATACAAAAGAGCCTGATTTTAACTAAAGCTTTTATTAAAATTTTCTTAAACTAATTTAAATTTATGATATAATCAGTGTTTGAATTACTCTTAAATGCAGGAGTCCATACACCATGCGCGTTCTACTGATTGAAAAAAATTCTGTTTTGGGTGGAGAAATTGAAAAAGGCTTAAATGTTAAAGGCTTTATGGCTGATGTAACAGAGAGTTTAGAGGATGGGGAATATCTTATGGATATTAGGAATTATGACTTGGTTATGGTTAGCGATAAAAATGCTTTAAGTTTTGTTTCTAGAATCAAGGAAAAGCATTCTTCTATTGTTGTTTTAGTTTCTTCTGATAACCCTACAAGCGAAGAAGAAGTCCATGCGTTTGAGCAGGGTGCGGACGATTACATCGCTAAGCCTTATCGCAGCATTAAGGCTTTAGTCGCAAGGATTGAGGCTCGTTTGAGGTTTTGGGGCTCTAATGTGATTGAAATTGGGGATTTGACCATTAGCCCTGATGAAGAAAAGATTATTTACAAGGGGCGTGAAGTTGAAGTTAAAGGGAAGCCTTTTGAAGTGCTGACCCATCTTGCCAGACATAGGGATCAAATCGTCTCCAAAGAACAACTTTTAGACGCTATTTGGGAAGAGCCTGAGATGGTTACCCCTAATGTCATTGAAGTGGCTATCAATCAAATCCGCCAAAAAATGGATAAACCCTTGGGGATTTCCACGGTTGAAACCGTGAGACGCAGAGGCTATCGTTTTTGCTACCCAAAACCGGCGTGTGAAGAATAAATTCTTTTTGCTAAAAATAGATTAGAATGAGGGTGTGGAGCGGGTAAAATCAAATATTTTAATAACGATAGTAGAGGCACTCATATCATGTTGGTGTTGAGCTAGGGGGCATAATCATTTTATCTGCGATTGGTAGGGTATTTTGGTTAAAAAACACTAAAATAGATTCGTATCAATTCATGGATCTAAATACCCATCAAAACACAAAAATGCAAACTTTGGCTCTGTTTTCATTGGATATTGAAAAAGTCTTATTTTTGTGGGATTTTTATGGGATACAAGAAAAATACACAAAGAAAACGCTACCTAAACTCTAGCTTGCACTAAAATTTTAGTGTAGTGGCGTTGCGAGAACCATTAAAACTATGACTAATCATTTCATGGTTGGCCATCTCGTTTTTAAGATAACCACCCGCTATTACCCCAAACCCTAACATGCTCCAAATACCCGCAACACAAAAACAATAACATAGAGAGATAATCTAAACCACTATTGGCTGTGATTACGGATTAAAAAACCTAAAAATATTAAAAAGCATTTTTTATAATCAAATTATTAAGAGAGCTTACGAAAATCAAGCGATAACTTTTTAAGCGGTCTTTTGGGGGTTAGGGGGGTGTAGGGGGATAGTTTTTAAAATATCCCTCATTCCCTTAAAGAAATGAGTTTTTGCTATAAAACGATGGGATGAAAATTTTTAAACCTTATCAAAAAGAGTTTTAAACTCTTAGTTTTTATAACCAACGCTTTTTACAAACAGCTTAGTTTTAAGCGTTATTGAAGATTTCTTCAATTTGTTCTTTAATATCCCTATAATTGAAACTCTCCCTAAAGCCATCAATCTTGCCTCCGCTCGCATTCCTATGCCCGCCCCCATTAAAACACATTTGACTGAGTTCGCACACATCGCAATTCCCATTCGCCCTTAAGCTCACATTCCCTTTAGAATTCACATCTATATAAAAATCAAAATCCGGATTTTGCGTTAAAAAAAGGTTAGCCAACACGCTAATACCCCCCATAGAATAACTTAAAAACCCTTTTTTATCTTGGTAATAAACGCTGCAATCATGCTTTTTTAAAGAGAGCAAATGCGTTTGCGCGTTTGAAGAGATATTGTCCATCGTTTCTGCATCAGGATCGCCCCCTAAAGCGATTTTTTTAAGTTTGAACAAATCATTATCATAGGCTACAGGGGCATTTTCTAAAAACAAATAGTTTTTAACTTCTTCTAAAAGCTTTAATTTATAATCGCGGTTTTCATCATCAAACATGAAACGATTCAATTCAGAGCTTTGGTTAATCATGCGCATGCACACCTTGCCTAATTCAAAGCCATAACCTTGCGTGTCCCAAATATCCACAGAATTGACCATTTCCACTAAAGGCTCTAGCCATGCTGTGTTTTTTGGCTCTAAAATCGCATAATGCTTTTTCAAAAACTCATACACGATTTTAGTCGCGCAACAGTTCGTGTCTAAAAAATACCAATGGAAACTCTCAGCCACTTCCTTACCGCTGATATGGTGATCTAAAAGCTGGATTTGAATGTTTTTATTTTGCAAGCGGTGTTCTTGGATTTTATCTTGCAAATACTGCGCTTCGTTTAAATTCAAATTCAAATCGCTAATCAAAATAAGGAATTCACTCTCTTTAGATTGAGCGATTGCGTTTAGAATTTCATAAATTCTCGCTGAAACTTCACGCCCGTAATTAGCGTTATAGCATTGGATATTTTTAAAAAATTGTTTTGAAACAAGCTGGCATGCATAGCCGTCTAAATCAATGTGTGAAAGGTGATAAACTTGCATCATTCTCCTTTTTTATCCATTATTTATCCATTAAAAGTTAATATGGATCGTGCCTAAGGCTTCAAAATTAGAGTTAGGATCCAATTCAGCATGGCTTAGCACGATCACATCAATCCTGGCCTGCTCCATTTGATTAGAAAGGGCTTTTCTTAAATTAGGCTCTACGATCAAAATCACCGGAGCGATCCCTTTTTGCAAGACTTTCATAGCCTCTTCAGAAACCACTTCAATAAGTTTTTGCAATTCGCCCACATTGAGCAGCAGACTCTTAGAAGTGCCATTTTCTCGCAATTTATTAAGCAAAAATTGTTCGCTATCGGTAGAAAAGGTTAAAAATTTCAAACGCCCGTCTTCAGATTTAAAAGCGTTAGTGATCACTCTAGAAAGCCTCGCCCTCACTTGTTCGGTTAAGATATTCACATCGTTTTGAACCAATGGGGCAATATCGGTAATCGTTTCTAAAATAGTGAGCATGTCTTTAATGGGGATTTTTTCATGCAACAAGGCTTGCAAAACTGATCGGATCGCACCGGTGGGGATTTTTTTACTCTCTTCTACAATCGTAGGATAGTCTTTGGCCAAGCGCTCTAAAAGGGATTTCACTTCGTCTTTAGTGATAAAATCTTCAGCGTATTTTTTCACTAATTCGCTGGTGTGCGTCGCAATAACGGTGCTTGGATCAATAATGGTATAGCCTTGGATAATGGCTTCTTCTTTATTTTTAGTTTCAATCCATAAAGCGTCCATTCCAAAAGCCGGCTCTTTAGTAGGAATTCCTTCAATTTCTTTATTCACAAAACCGGTATTCATGGCTAAAAACTTATCTGGCATCACCATGCCCTCACCAATCACAATGCCCTTAAGCTTGATTTCATAATGCGTTGGGGGGAGCTGTAAATTATCCCTAATCCTAATTTGAGGCATCAAAAAGCCATAATCGCTCGCTATCTTTTTTCTAATACCCCTAATCCTTTCTAACAAATCGCCCCCTTGTTTCATGTCCGCTAAGCTGATGAGCTGATAGCCTAAAGCCAATTCTAAAAATTCAATTTTTAACACTTCATCAATCGCTTGCTCTTCTTCTCTTTTAAGCTCTTCTTGGGTTTTAGCCCTTGTGGTGGGGGCGTGGGGTTTGATTTTGGAGCTGTGGGGTTTTTCGCTCAAATCCAAGCCGAATTTTTGACTCAAATAATTTTCTAATTTAGTGAGTAATCCGTCTTTTCCCTCCCTGCTAATCAGCCATGCGATGAATAAAAAGAGAGTCCCTACAAACGCTAAAGAAAAGGTAGGGAGTCCAGGAATGGTGGCAAAAAGCAATAAAATCGCCCCCACAATCACTAAAGTTTTGCTTTTATTGGTGAGCTGTGTGATGAGTTTAGAAGCAAAGTCCTCTTCTTCGTTTTGCGTGGTACGAGTGGCGACGATACCAGTCGCTGTCGCAATGATTAAAGCAGGGATTTGCCCCACAAGCCCATCGCCAATGGTTAGGATAGTGAAAGTGCTAGCGCTAAAGCTCAAGCTCATATCCCTTTGAAACACGCCCACTAAAAACCCTCCAATGATATTGATAAGCGTGATAATGATAGAAGCGATCGCATCGCCTTTGACGAATTTAGACGCGCCATCCATCGCGCCATAAAAATCCGCTTCTTGGCTTAGAGCGGCACGCCGTTTTTTGGCTTCCTTATCATCAATCAGCCCTGAATTCAAGTCCGCATCAATCGCCATTTGCTTTCCTGGCATAGCGTCTAGAGCGAATCGCGCCCTCACTTCAGTCACCCGAGTAGAACCATTGGTAACCACTAATAGATTCACCAGCACTAAAATACTAAAGATAATCGCCCCAATCACATAATTCCCGCTCACGCTAAATTCCCCAAACGCCGTGATAATATCGCTCACCGCGCTAGGCCCTTTATAGCCTTGGGTTAAAATCATTCTAGTGGTCGCCACATTTAAAGCCAAGCGGTATAAGGTTACAATGAGCAATAAAGTGGGGAAAGCGCTAAAATCAGTAGGCTTGTCAATATAAAGCCCGATTAAAATGATCAACACCGATAGCGCGATAGAAATCGTGAGTAAAAAATCCAACACAAAAGGCGGTAACGGCACGATAATGATCGCTAAAATCGCTATCACAAAGACCACAAGGGCTAAGTCTTTGGATTGCAAGAAGCGTTTAAAGACAGGGAAAGTCTTTTTAAAAGCTAATTTGGAGCGTTCGTTTGCCATAATCTAAAATCAATGCCTTAATTTTGGTAGGTGTGTTTGTCTCTTATTATAATATAAAGTTTAAAAGTATGACACAAAAAAGCTTATTTTACGCTATAATGCGATCTTTATTAAATTACCAATTAGGAGGTCGTTATGGCTTTGAATCTGGAGAAAAAACAAGAAATCATTAAGGCGTTTGCCACTAAGGAAAACGATACGGGTTCTTGTGAGGTGCAAGTGGCGTTGTTGAATGAAAGGATCAGGCTTTTAACCGAGCATTTAAAAACTAACCCTAAAGATCATTCCAGTCGTTTAGGGCTTTTAAAATTAGTCGCTCAAAGACGCAACTTGTTGAAATACATCAAACGCACTAACCATGCACGTTATGTGGTTTTGATTGAAAAGTTAGGCATTAAAGACAGATAATTTTATCGGTTTTAGGGTGTGGCGAGTTTGTGTTGAAAGAGCGTTTGAAGGCCTTTTTTAGTGCGGACTCTGTTTTCACTCTGATTTTTGCCCTTTTTTTTCTCACTTCGTTTAAAAAGCCTTTAACGCAAGTCTTGTTGATTGTTTTAATGGTTTTTTTGTTTCTTAGGTGTTGTTTCCAAGCGTCTTTGAAAGAAATCTTCACGATTAATTATTTAAAAACCATGCCCTTTAAATGGCTCACTCTGGCTTTTTTAGGGGTGTTTTTAAGCATCTTCCCTAACATGTTTAACATGTATGATAGCCAAACTTTCCGCTACAATTTATTCGCTCTAAACATGTCCTTAACTTACGCTTGCGGGGCGTTATGCTTGCTTTTTTCTAGCCGTTTAAGAATCAAATTGAATCAAAAAATCCTTTTTTATAGCATGGCTGTGGCAAATTTCATCAACGGCTTGCTTTCATTAGTGCAAAAAATTTATTTTAACATGCCCAGAGCGCAAGGGTTTAGCACGGTTAAGGAGTATGTGGTTTTAGTGAGCGTTTCCATTTTAGGCTGTTATATTTACGCGCTTTATTCGCAAAATCAAAAAGAAAAACTTTTTTTCACTCTTTCTGTTTTCGTGGGGTTTTTAGTCGTTATTTTAAGCGCTACAAGGAGCGCGACAATCGCTTTTGTAGCTACTTTTTTGATCCTGTCTTGCTTTATTTTATACGCCAAAAAATCGCTCAAACCATTGGGTTATATGATCGCTGTGAGTCTTGTTTTGAGCGCTTTGTATGTGGGGAGTAACGCTTTAGAAAAAAGGGGGGCAATAGAGCAATCTAGGGTTCAAAACCAAAGCTTTGAAGAAGATTTGAAACGCTACGCTAAAAAGGACGCTGATAGCAGTATCGGGTGGCGTTTGGAGCGCTGGAAAGAAGCCCTAACGGTTTTGCGTTTAAGACCCTTTTTTGGCATGGCCGCTAGCGAGAAATGCCAGAGGTTAGAAGAGATTTTATCTCTATCGCAGTCTTATAGGGCAAAAGATTTGATTCTTTGTTATGAAAGATACGACAATCAAATCATTCATGTCTTAGCCACTAGGGGGATCATAGGCTTTTTGATTTGGCTTTTTTTCTTGTTAGTCATTGTAAAGATTTTTTGGAGCGGGATAAAGCAAAACTCTTTAATATCGTTTTTTATACTAATGACACTCGCCTTTTATCTTATTTTTGGCATCGGGTTTGACCCCTTTGATTTCTTCATTACGGGAAGTTTTTTTGCAGGAATGGTCATGATGGCTGTTTTTGTAAAAAAGGATAAAAGCGCTTTTTATCATCAAAGGGCTTAACGCTAGTCAAGCGGTAGTTTCTTGCGATGCGTTCTTAGGGGGATTTAAGGGGTAAGATAAAAACTTATGCTATAATGCAGTCTCATTCCATATTAAAACAAGGAGAAATAATGAAAATTTTAGTGATTCAAGGGCCTAATTTAAACATGTTAGGACACAGAGACCCAAGACTTTATGGCATGGTAACCTTAGACCAAATCCATGAAATCATGCAAACTTTCGTTAAACAAGGCAATTTGGATGTGGAATTAGAGTTTTTTCAAACCAATTTTGAGGGCGAAATCATTGACAAAATCCAAGAGAGCGTGGGCAGCGATTATGAGGGGATTATCATTAACCCTGGAGCGTTTTCGCACACTTCTATTGCGATTGCGGATGCGATCATGCTAGCGGGCAAACCCGTTATTGAAGTGCATCTCACTAACATTCAAGCCAGAGAAGAATTCAGGAAAAATTCTTACACCGGAGCGGCTTGTGGAGGCGTGATCATGGGATTTGGCCCGCTTGGTTACAACATGGCTTTAATGGCAATGGTGAATATTTTAGCCGAGATGAAAGCGTTCCAAGAAGCCCAAAAAAACAACCCTAATAACCCTAATAACCCTATTAATAATCAAAAATAAAAGGGGGTTACTGATGAGAGGATTAGAAAGAGACGCCCATTTCACGCTCAATGAAAACGCGATGTTTTTTGAATGCACTTATAGTTGCGATAACGCTTTGTTTTTGCAATTAGACGATCGCTCGTTTTTTATCACTGATTCTCGCTACACCCAAGAAGCTAAAGAAAGCATTCAGCCTAAAAATGGCGTTTTAGCGGAAGTAATAGAATCCAGCGATTTAGTCCAAAGCGCGATTGATTTGATTACAAAGAGTTCGGTTAAAAAGCTCTTTTTTGACCCCAATCAAGTGAATTTACAAACCTACAAATGTTTGGATTTAGCGGTTGGGAATAAGGTTGTTTTAGAGGGCGTGCCTAGTTACCACCGCCAAAAACGCATCATTAAAAACGAGCATGAGATCCAACTTCTCAAAAAATCTCAAGCGTTGAATGTTGAAGCTTTTGAAAATTTTGCCGAGTATGTGAAAAAGATTTTTGATGAAAAAGAATTATTGAGCGAGCGGTATTTGCAGCATAAGGTTAAGGACTTTTTGACTAAAGAGGGGGTTTATGATCTGAGTTTTGAGCCTATTTTAGCCTTGAATGCGAACGCGAGCAAGCCCCATGCTTTGCCTAGCGCAAAGGATTTTTTAAAAGCGGATCATAGCATTCTTTTGGATATGGGGATCAAATACGAACGCTATTGCTCGGATAGGACTCGCACGGCTTTTTTTGACCCTAAAGACTTTGTGTTCAAAAGGGAGCAGAGTTTCAAGGATAAAGAGCGTCAAAAGATTTATGACATTGTGAAAGAAGCGCAAGAAAAGGCTATTTCAGGCATTAGAGCGGGCATGACCGGTAAAGAAGCGGACAGCTTGGCTAGGGGAGTGATTAGCGATTATGGTTATGGGCAGTATTTCACTCACAGCACCGGGCATGGCATTGGCTTAGACATTCATGAGCTTCCCTATATTTCATCGCGCAGTGGAACCATTTTAGAAGATGGCATGGTGTTTTCTGTAGAGCCTGGGATTTATATCCCTGGATTTTTTGGGGTGCGCATTGAAGATTTAGTGGTGATTAAAAATTCTAGGGCCGAGCTTTTGTGATGCGAGAGATCCTTACTAACCGCTTTTTCCCAAGCCTTTTTAAAAAAAGGCTTGATTTTTCTAACAGAGTGGTTTTAGGGTTGGGATCTAATCTTAAAAATCCTTTAAAAATATTAAAAAATTGTTTTTTATATTTTAAAAATCATAGTAGAATCGGGAAAATTTTTTCTTCGCCGATTTATATCAATCCGCCTTTTGGTTACACTAATCAACCTAACTTTTACAATGCTACGATTATCCTTAAAACATCTTTAAGTTTGCGCCATTTTTTTGCTCTAGTGTTTTATATAGAAAGGCGTTTTGGGCGTGCAAGGAAGCGCGATTTTAAAGACGCTCCAAGAACTTTGGATATTGATATTATCGCTTTCAATCAAGTCATTTTGAGGCAGAATGATTTGACTTTACCTCACCCTAAATGGAGTGAAAGGGATTCGGTGTTAGTGCCTTTAACTTTGCAACAAATCCTTTTTAAAAGAGAAGAGTGGTGAAATTCTATACTTATAGCGGGGAAACGGCCGCTGAAGCTTTAAAGATCGCTCAAAGCCACCATGGGGTGGATACGCTGGTGTTTAAAACCCAAGAAATCCGTAAAAAAACGCTCACTTCTTCTGGGCTTTATGAAATCGTTGTGGCGGTTGAAGAAGAGAGCGAAAACAAAAAAGCCCCCCTCATTCCAGAGAGTTTGTATGATGAAGAATTGAATGAAGAAGACGTGGTCATGCAGCTTTCAAGCACTGTGGAAGAAATGCGCAAACTCGCTGGGGTTTCATCTAATCAGCGCAACTATAGTTTTTCAAAAAATAAGACCCCTTTAGAAAAAGACGCTCCGTTAGAAGATACGCCCTTAGAGGCTAATAAACAGGACGCTTTGTTGCAAGCCTTAAAAGATGAAGCCAACCATAAAAAAGAAAGAGAAAAAAGAGAAGTCAAACAAGAAGAAGAAATTAAAGATATTAATGCGCAATTAAGTAAAATCAGAGACAGCTTAAAACTCATTCAAAACATGTTTTGGGATGAGAAAAACCCCAATTCTGTCAATATCCCTCAAGAATTTGCAGAAATTTACAAACTAGCCAAACAAAGCGGGATGAAATCCAGCCATTTAGATGAGATCATGCAATTGAGCTTGGAATTGATGCCTTTACGCATGAGGGAAAATTCCGTAACGATCAAGCGCTATTTTAGAGAAGTGTTGCGTAAAATGATCTTGTGCCGCCCTGAAGATTTGAATTTGAGGCAAAAACGCATTTTAATGCTTGTAGGGCCAACAGGCGTGGGGAAAACGACGACTTTGGCTAAATTGGCCGCGCGCTATTCTAGAATGCTAGCTAAAAAATACAAGGTGGGCATTATCACTTTAGACAATTATCGCATTGGGGCTTTAGAGCAATTGAGTTGGTATGCTAATAAAATGAAAATGAGTATAGAAGCGGTGATTGACGCTAAGGATTTTGCTAAAGAAATTGAAGCTTTGGAATACTGCGATTTTATTTTAGTGGATACGACAGGGCATTCGCAATACGATAAGGAAAAAATTGCCGGTTTGAAAGAGTTTATAGATGGGGGTTATAATATTGATGTGTCCTTAGTGCTTTCAGTTACCACTAAGTATGAAGACATGAAAGATATTTATGATTCTTTTGGGGTGTTAGGGATTGACACTTTAATCTTTACGAAATTAGATGAGAGTAGGGGGTTAGGGAATTTGTTTTCTTTAGTGCATGAAAGCCAAAAGCCTATCAGTTATCTTTCTATCGGGCAGGAAGTGCCTATGGATTTGAAAGTGGCTACTAATGAGTATTTAGTGGATTGCATGCTAGATGGCTTTAGTAACCCTAATAAGGAACAAGCATGAACAATCAAGCGAGCCGTTTGGATAATTTGATGAATCTTAAAAACCCCAAAAGTTTTTTTGATAATAAGGGGAATACCAAATTCATCGCTATCACAAGCGGTAAGGGAGGCGTGGGGAAATCCAACATTAGCGCTAATTTAGCTTACTCTTTATACAAGAAAGGTTATAAGGTAGGGGTGTTTGATGCGGATATTGGTTTAGCGAATTTGGATGTCATTTTTGGGGTGAAAACCCATAAAAATATCTTGCATGCCTTAAAAGGCGAAGCCAAATTGCAAGAAATCATTTGCGAGATTGAACCCGGGCTTTGCTTAATCCCTGGGGATAGCGGTGAAGAAATTTTAAAATACATTAGCGGCGCGGAAGCTTTGGATCGATTCGTAGATGAAGAGGGGGTTTTAAGCTCTTTAGATTATATTGTGATTGATACAGGCGCTGGGATTGGAGCCACTACACAAGCGTTTTTGAATGCGAGCGATTGCGTGGTGATTATCACCACACCAGATCCATCAGCGATTACCGATGCGTATGCATGCATTAAAATCAACTCTAAAAATAAAGACGAATTGTTCCTTATCGCTAACATGGTAGCCCAACCTAAAGAAGGCAGGGCGACTTATGAAAGGCTATTCAAGGTGGCTAAAAACAATATCACTTCATTAGAATTGCACTATTTAGGGGCGATTGAAAACAGCTCCTTATTGAAACGCTATGTGAGAGAGCGAAAGATTTTGAGGAAAATAGCCCCTAACGATTTGTTTTCGCAATCCATTGACCAGATAGCGAGCCTTTTAGTTTCTAAATTAGAAACCGGCACTTTAGAAATACCAAAAGAAGGTTTAAAAAGCTTTTTTAAAAGGCTTTTAAAGTATTTGGGGTAGGCTGATGAAAGTTCAAAATTTTATCCATTTTTCTGTTGTGGTGGGGTTTTTCTTAGGGTTAGTGTTTTCGGTGTTGAAATTCAATGAGCCAGAGAGCATTCTATTATGGACGGTGTTATCCACGCTTGGGGGGTATTTGATCGCCTTATTGTTCGCGTCTATTTTTATCGCTTGCACGGATTTAGATATTTGTCTTTTTGACAAAAAAGGCACTGAAGAGAGTTTGCTTCGTTTCAACCATGAGTTTAAAAACAGAGAAAAAGAAGTGGCTAGTATTTTAAATTACATTAGAAATTATGATTTTGATGATGGAAAATAGAATGCCCAAAGAAATTCAAAAAACTGAAGCGAGCGAAAAAAGTATAGAAAAGGTTTTGAACGCCTATGACAAGCAACAACACCACCATCAAGACGCGCTCGCTATCCAGTATTTACCAGCCGTGCGTGCCATGGCGTTTCGTTTAAAAGAGCGCTTGCCCAGCTCTATTGATTTTAACGATCTGGTTTCTATTGGCACTGAAGAATTGATTAAATTAGCCAGGCGTTATGAGAGCGCGTTAAACGATTCTTTTTGGGGGTATGCGAAGACTCGTGTCAATGGGGCGATGTTAGATTACTTGCGCTCTTTAGACGTGATTTCTCGCTCTAGCAGGAAGCTGATTAAAAGCATTGATGCTGAAATCACCAAATACCTTAATGAGCATGGGAAAGAGCCTAGCGATGAGCATTTAGCAGAAGCTTTAGGTGAAAATATTGAAAAGATTAGAGAAGCCAAAACGGCTTCAGATATTTATGCGTTAGTGCCAATAGATGAGCAATTCAATGCGATTGAGCAAGATGAAATCACTCAAAAGATTGAAGCAGAAGAGTTGTTAGAGCATGTCCAAAAAGTATTGAATCAAATGAGCGAAAGAGAGCAAATCCTTATCCAGCTCTATTACTTTGAAGAGTTGAATTTGAGCGAGATTAAAGAGATTTTAGGCATTACTGAATCGCGCATTTCTCAAATCATCAAAGAAGTGATTAAAAAGGTGCGCCAATCCTTAGGAGTGAATCATGGCTGATATTTTAAGCCAAGAAGAAATTGATGCGCTTTTAGAAGTCGTTGATGAGAATGTGGATATTCAAAATGTCCAAAAAAAAGATATTATCCCCCAACGCAGTGTAACCCTCTATGATTTCAAGCGCCCTAATCGTGTGAGTAAGGAGCAATTGCGCTCTTTTAGGAGTATCCATGACAAAATGGCTAGGAATCTTTCCAGTCAAGTCTCTTCTATCATGCGTTCTATTGTAGAAATCCAGCTCCATAGCGTGGATCAAATGACTTATGGTGAATTTTTGATGAGTTTGCCTAGCCCTACGAGTTTTAATGTCTTTTCCATGAAACCTATGGGGGGAACGGGGGTTTTAGAAATTAATCCTAGCATCGCTTTCCCTATGATTGACAGACTATTAGGGGGCAAGGGGAGCGCGTATGATCAAAATAGGGAGTTTAGCGATATTGAATTGAATTTATTGGACACGATTTTACGCCAGGTGATGCAAATTTTAAAAGAAGTGTGGTCGCCTGTGGTGGAGATGTATCCTACCATTGACGCTAAAGAATCCAGCGCGAATGTGGTTCAAATCGTCGCTCAAAATGAAATTTCTATCATGGTGGTTTTAGAGATTATCATCGGTCATAGTCGTGGGATGATGAATATTTGCTACCCGGTGATTTCCATTGAGAGCATTCTTTCTAAAATGGGGAGTAGGGATTTCATGCTTTCAGAAACGAACTCCAAAAAGAGCCGTAATAAGGAATTGCAAGCGCTATTGAGTGGGGTGAGCGTGGATATGATGGTGTTTTTGGGCGCGGTGGAATTGAGCTTGAAAGAAATGCTGGATTTAGATGTGGGGGATACTATCCGGTTGAATAAAGTCGCTAATGATGAAGTGAGCGTGTATGTGCATAAAAAAAAGCGTTATTTAGCGAGCGTGGGGTTTCAAGGGTATAGGAAAACCATTCAAATTAAAGAAGTGGTTTATAGCGAAAAAGAACGCACTAAAGAAATTTTAGAAATGCTAGAAGAACAGCGCAGAGGCAAAGTGGGCGATATTATGAAAATAGAAGAAGAGTGAGAAATGCAAGATTTTATTAAAATTTTTATTCAAGAGGTTGTCTCTACTTTAGAAGGGTTAGTGGGTAAGGCTCCAAGCGTGGGATTAGAAAAAGAAGTTTCTAACAATGAAGAAGCGAGTTTAATCAGCCTGCCTTATGCAAGGGTTAAGATTAGCGCGATTGAAAAAAATGAAAGTCCTATTGAATTACTGGCTCCGGTAGATTTAGTTACCGCTTTGAGCGATTTGATGCTAGGAGGTGAGGGGGCGAGTAAGGAAGAAATGGATAATGACGATTTAGACGCTTTTAAAGAAATGGCTTCTAATATTTTTGGCGCGATCGCTACAAGCTTGAAATCTCAAGAATTGCTCCCTAAACTCAATTTCACCACCACGAACGCTGAAATCGCTAAGGAGCTTCCTAAAAAAGAAGATTACGCTAAGGCGATGGTGTTTTCTTTTAAAATGGAAGCCATCAAAGAAAGCCAAATCGTTTTATTGATCACTTCAGCGTTTGAGGGCCAATTTGAAAAAACGCATAAAGAAGAAAAAGAAGAAACGACAAAGAGCGCTACTGAAGAGACTAAAACCCACGACGCGTCTTTAGAAAATATAGAAATCCGCAATATCAGCATGCTTTTAGATGTGAAATTGAACGTTAAGGTGCGAATCGGGCAAAAAAAGATGATTTTAAAAGATGTGGTTTCTATGGATATAGGGAGCGTGGTGGAGTTGGATCAATTGGTGAATGACCCTTTAGAAATCCTCGTAGATGATAAGGTGATCGCTAAGGGCGAAGTGGTGATCGTGGATGGGAATTTTGGCATTCAAATCACGGATATTGGCACTAAAAAGGAACGATTAGAGCAACTGAAAAATTAAACCATTTTAAAGTAAAGAAGGAAGGAATTATGGCTGTTTTTGGGGAATTAGGCTCGCTTGGGCATTTGTTTAAAAAAACGCAAGAATTAGAAATTTTGCATGGGTATTTGCAAGATGTCATGCAAAAGGGTAGTGAAGCTAATCAAAGGGTTTTAAACCTCGCTATTAATACAGAATTTCAAGCGCCTTTAGGGCATGGCATTTTTAGCATAGAGCAGAGCTATTGTTTAGAGCATGCTAAAGAGGGCGAGAAAGGCTTTTTTGAAAGCCACCGACAATATGTGGATTTCCAATTGATCATCAAAGGCGTTGAGGGGGCTAAGGTGGTAGATATAAATAGGGCTGTCATTAAAACCCCTTATAATGAAAAAAGAGATTTGATCGTTTATGAGCCAGTCAGTGAAGCTTCTTTTTTGCGTTTGCATGCGGGCATGCTGGCTATTTTTTTGGAAAACGATGCGCATGCGTTGAGGTTCTATGGAGAGTCTTTTGAAAAATATAGGGAAGAGCCGATTTTTAAAGCGGTCGTTAAAATGCCTAAAGGATTGATCAAATTAAAATTATGAAATTGGTGAGTCTTGTTATAGTTTTTTGTTGTTTTTTAGGGGCTGTAGAGTTGCCTGGAGTTTATCAAACTCAGGAATTTTTATACATGAAAAGCTCTTTTGTGGAGTTTTTTGAGCATAATGGGAAGTTCTATGCCTATGGTATTTCTGATGTGGATGGCTCTAAAGCCAAAAAAGACAAACTCAATCCTAACCCAAAGCTAAGGAATCGCAGCGATAAAGGCGTGGTGTTTTTAAGCGATTTGATTAAGGTTGGGGAACGATCTTATAAAGGCGGTAAGGCGTATAATTTTTATGACGGCAAGACCTACCATGTGAGAGTCACTCAAAATTCAAACGGGGATTTGGAATTCACTTCAAGCTATGATAAATGGGGGTATGTCGGCAAGACTTTCACTTGGAAACGCTTGAGCGATGAAGAAATCAAAAATCTAAAGCTCAAGCGTTTTAACTTGGACGAAGTCCTTAAAACCCTTAAAGATAGCCCTATTTAAGCTAGCTTCTTTAAATTTTTTTAATCATCGCTCTCTTGGCATTCTTTGCACCACACAAACATTTTCATGTCATGGCTAATCAACTTGGCTTGGTATTTTTTAACGACTTCATTCTGGCGGTGTTCAATTTCAGGGTCTGCGAATTCAATGATCTTACCGCAATGCAAACAAATGATGTGATCATGGTGCTCTTTAGCCGCAATTTCATAACGCCGGCCGCTTTTTGAAGTCTCTAAAACGCAGATAAAATTTTCTTTTTCTAAGAAATTTAAAATGCGATACACGGAAGAAATGCTGGTGTTTTTGTCTTTTTGGCGGATAGAGTGCGTGATTTCTTCAGGGCTTAGGTGTGTGCCGCTGCGGTACAAAACGCTCACCACTTCTTCTCTTTGTTTTGAATTTTTGAGTCCGTTTTTTTTGATAGACATCCTCAAGCGCTCTAAAATGGATTCTAAAGTTTCTAATCTTCTCATGCTGATATTTCCCTTGTCCGTAAAATGATTTTTATAACTAGAATATTATTATACAATAATAATGCGATGAACCATAGATAAAACTCATTATTATTTTAATTCAATCAAAAAATGTTGATTTTTTATTACTATTATCGCATTTTAATGCAACTTATAAGATCAATTTCTTATTTTATCGAGCCATTCTAAAAGGGTTTTTTCAAACCCTATGCCTTGAGAAGAAACCAGATTTAGGGGTTTTTCTAAATAATCTTGTTTGACATAGCCGTTATAATCATGTGGGTAAAGATAGTCTTTAGCGTTAGGCAGCAGGTGTTTAGGAATAGGGTAGAGTAAGCCCTTTTGAATAGAATCCAAAGCCTGATTGATCGCTCTATAGGCCGTGTTAGACTTAGGCGAACAAGCCAGATAAATCACGCACTGGCTTAAAATGATACGCGCTTCAGGGTAGCCGATTTGTTTGACTGAAAACAAGCAAGAAGCGGCTAAATTAAGGGCGTTCGGGTTAGCGTTACCAATATCTTCGCTCGCAAAAATCACCAGCCTTCTGGCGATAAATTCCGGGTTTTCCCCGCCAGCAATCAAGCGCGCCAGATAATAGATGGAAGCGTTTTCATCGCTACCTCTTAAAGACTTGATTAAAGCGCTAGTAAGATTATAATGCGTATCATCGCTATAAGATCCGTCATTTAGGCTATGAGGCCGTAAGGATTGTAGGGTTTTTAAAGTGATAGGATCTTCTATTTTAGCGCTCAAATCTAAAAGGTTTAATAACGCTCTGGCATCGCCAGCGCTGTTATTCAAAAGATAAGTTTTAGCGCTAGGCTCTATTTGTTTTTTGAGCAATGTTAAAGCTTTAGTGCAAAGCTTGTCTAAATCGCTCTTTTTTAGGGGGGTTAATTCAAAAATAAAACTTCTTGAGCGGATCGCATGGCTTAGGCTGTAATTAGGATCTTGCGTGCTAGCCCCTAAGATTAAAGCGTGATTTTTTTCCATAATGGGGAATAAAAATTCTTGTTGGGTTTTATTCAATCTGTGGGTTTCATCAATAAAAACAACGGGCTTTAAAAGGGTGTTTTGGTAATTTTTAAGCTTAAGGCGTAAATCCTCTAATTTGAAATCCGTCGCATTAAACAAAAGAATGGGGCGCTCTAGGGAGCGAGCGATGATTTGAGCCAGGCTTGTTTTACCCACGCCAGGAGGGCCATAGAAAAAGGCATGGGGGAAGTGTTTGGATTGTAAGGTTTTAAATAAGGGGGTGTCTTTCCCTATTAAATGCTCTTGGCCTAAAAAATCTTCTAGGCTTGTGGGGTTTAAAAGCGAAGTCAGGCTCATTTTTTAAATAAAATCAATTCGTAAAAATTCGTAGGGGTGTTTAAATTTTTCGTTGGGGTTTTGTTGTTTTTAGAGTGTTTTTGCAGAGCGTCTTGCAATTCTTTATTCAGGTTGTCTAACTCATCAAGCTTTTCTTTTAAACGCAAGATAATATCCACGCCAGCCAGATTAACCCCCATATCCCTTGTAAGGCGTAAAATCGTTTTGATTTTGTCCATGTCTCGTTGGGAATACAAGCGCATTTTCCCATCAGTCCTGCTAGGCTCTATCAAACCCTCTTTTTCATATTGGCGCAAGGTTTGAGGGTGCACGCCTAAGATTTTAGCCACGACGCTTATCAAATAAAGCGGTTCATCATAATCGCACACGATTCCTCCTTACAATTCTTTTTCTAATAACGCTTTCAACTCATTAGAAAGCGTTTCAGTTTTAGGCAAAATCAAACGAGCTTGCAAATACAAATCCCCCACATGCGAAGTTTTTCTGTTTTTGATCCCTTTGTCTTTAATGCGGAATTTTTGCATCGCTTTGGTGTTAGGGGGAATGGTTAGGGTTAAGGTTTTATGCCAAGTGGCGATTTCAATCTTCCCTCCAAAAAGAGCCGTCTTTAAGGGCAAATCAAAGATTTGGATAATATCGTCTTTTTCGCGCCTATACATTTCATCTTCTTCAATATGGATCTGCAAGAGCAAATCGCCCCTACCCGTTCGCCCCATTTTCCCCTTGTTGCGAACCCTGATTTTTTCGCCCTCTTCTACGCCGATAGGGATTTTAAGGCTAAAAGTCTCGTTATTGACGCTCACTTGTTTTTTATTGCCTAAAAGGGTATCTAAAACAGAGACATTTAAAGTAACGGTCATGTCTAAATTTTCAGGGGCGAAATTAGAAAAATTAGAAAAATTAAAGCCAGAAAAGCCTTGCGAATTTTGAGAAAATCTTTGCGAAAAGCCTCCCTTCCCAAAAATAGAGCTTAAAATATCGTCTAAATCTTCACTAGCGCTGCGGCTTCTGGCAAAATCGCTGAAATTCTGCCCCCCAAACATGTTGTCGCCAAATTGATCGTATTGGCGGCGTTTTTCTTCGTCGCTTAAAATTTCATAAGCGGCGTTGATTTCTTTGAATTTTTCTTCGGCTTCTTTGGTTTTATTCAAATCCGGATGGTATTGCCTAGCTAAACGGCGGTAGGATTTTTTGATTTCATCTTGGCTGGCGTTTTCGCTCACGTTTAAAGTTTGGTATAAACTCTTGCTCATGGATCACCTTTAAAATAGTTTTATTAGAATACTATCATAAATCTTTAGTGTTAGTCAATCAAGTTTATTGATAATGTTTAGTGGTCATTGAGATTTTAAACCCGTTTCAGCGCAATTAAAAGGAATTTTAACTAAAATATTGAGTTTAAATCCACGATGAGTTTTTAATGCAATACAAGAAAAATAAGAAAAGATATTATTATTTAGCGTTATGGATCCTTTTTTTAAATGGTCTGTCTTTGAAAGCTTTAGAAATCGCCGTCAAACCTTTTGGCTATCTGGGGCTATTGTATAATCAAGGGGCGCAAAAAAACCCTCACAGCTATGTAGGGGCTTTAGCGCGCCTTGGGGTGGATTTTTCTTATAGCAATGGGTGGTCCTTTGGCATTGGAGCGATTGGGGCTTGGAATATTTATAACAAACAGCGTTTGGCTAACCTTTACATCAGTCTAGGGAATTTTTTTGGTAACCCTAACAATGTTAAACCTTATTTGAGCGCTGGCGATGTTTCTGATGCGTATCTTCAATACACTAACCAGCGTTTTAAAATCGCTTTAGGGCGTTTCAATACCGATTTTGTGGATTTTGATTGGATAGGGGGCAATATTCAAGGGGTTTCTGTGGCTTTTAAGCAAAATTCCATGCGTTATTTTGGGATTTTTATGGATAGCATGCTTTATAACGGGCATCAGATCAATAAAGAGCAAGGGAATCGGATCGCTACTTCCCTAAACGCTCTAGCGTCTTATGATCCTGTGTCTAAACGCTTGTATGTAGGGGGGGAAGTGTTTGTTTTGGGCGCAGAATACAAAAATAAAAATTTGACATTCGTTCCTTTTATTTTAACGGACACCCGCTTGCCTTTGCCCACTCAAAATGTTTTAGTGCAGGTGGGGGGTAAGTTGGAGTATGACGCTTCTTTAGCTAAGGGTTTCACTTCGCGCACTCTAGTGCATGGCATGTATCAATACGGCAACACTGATGCGGCAACAAGCGCTAAAAATGCCGGCTTGTTTTTGATCGATCAAACTTTTAAATACCAAATTTTTAATTTTGGAACGGGTTTTTATATCGTTCCGGCAAGAAACAATAAGGGCTATCTATGGACTTTTAATGACAGGACTAAATTCTATGGCCGTGGGATCAACGCGCCCGGCGTGCCAGCGATTTATTTTGCTAATTCTAGCATTTCAGGCTATGTTTTTTTAGGGCTTAAAACTAAAAGGGTGCGTTTAGACGCAATGGTGGCTTTTGGAGATTATCAAGAATATTCTTTGATGAGCAGTTTTAGGGTTTGGACTTATAGGAGTTTGTCTTTTGATATGGGTGGGGGGTATGTGTATGCTTATAATTCTAAAGCCATGAGAAAAAGCCTTGGAGATAGTTCTTTTGTCTTTTTTGGGAAGTTTTTGTTTTAAATGCCAACAATCAATAGCAAAGAGCTTGCCACAAGTAAGCGATAATTTTTTGTTTTAAGAAATTCTTTTAAAATCAGGTCTTTGGGGTTTTTTAGGGAAAAAAGCTTTTTTAAACTCAGGCTCCCATAGTTTGATCACGCCATGGTGGGTCATCTGGTGCATATTGACTAAACGCATGTTTAATAGAGCCTTTTCTTTGGCTTCGCTATCGCTCAAATCTTCTTTGATTTTGAACGCTTGAATGATTTGCTCCCACAATTCATGCTCTTTAGCGTCTTCGTTTAAAAAATCTTTATAGTTGAAGCCGCCAATCCCTTTAACCCCTTTAATATTATCCCCCTTATCCCCCACAACGCACTGATAATAAGCAAAAAAATGAGCCTCTTTTCGACTCACATTAAAAAAAGCGTTGGTTTTGAGGTTGAAATGAGAGCCTCTATTGGAATACAAAATATCCTTATCCATGCTGGCTATCACATAATTTTGGGGGTCTTTCTTTTTATAAAAAGAGATAATATCATCGGCTTCATATTCAAAACAATGTTCGCCCTGGATTCTAGCCCCTTTTTTTAGAGGGTATTTTTCCACTAAAGCGATCTTTAGAGCTTTTAAAAGAGATCTAAAATCTTCATCAAATTGGTGGCGTTTTTGTTTGTAATGATCGCACAGTTGGTAGCGGAAACTCTCTCTGCCCCTAGTGATAAAAAAAAGCGTTTTAGAGCAACGGGTTTTGCGCATGATGGATAAAATTTGAGTGGTAAGAAAGATTATGCCCACTTCTTGCAAGCTGCAAGCGGCGAATCTTTTAGGGAGCGTTTTATTAGAGAGCAAACGCCTAACAATATTAGGGATCACGCAATCAATGTCTAGTAAAAGGGTTTTTGAATGTGCAAACCTTGCCTTGTTAAACGCTTGTCTAATGGTTAATCCTTAAGTTGAATTTCTCTTTTTTAAAAGCTAAACTATTATAGCAAATATATAGCAAATAATAAGTTATTTTAATGATAATTAGCTCTATTCTCATTAAATACGCTAAATTTTGAGAGGTTATCGCTTGCTTTAGCTCTTTTGATTGTATTTGATTGTAAAAACGCTTTTGGCATTTTTACATTTTATGATCAACACCCAATGAAAACAGGGCTTAAGGATTTTCTTTTATTTGCGCGGTAAGTTATACTTCCGGCGTTTTTCCCAAAGGCTTTTGCGGCTAATGCCAAGCTTGTTAGCCAATTCTGTATCGGTGCAAGTAGAAGAAAAATGCCTGATCGCTTCTCTTTCATATTCTTGAATGGAAAGGAAAGTCGTGTGGTTGCTAAACAAAGATAGGGGTTTGTTGCCGCATTCAATGCTCACAATTTTAGGAAATTCTAGGGGTTCTTTATGGGTATAGGACAAAACAATAGGACATGAACGGGCCAATTCTAACAATTTCAATTGCTCATCTTTTTTAAGCTCTTCTAAATGCATGATGTAAAAAGGGCGTTCTAGTTTGTCTTTATTTTTGTATAGTTCTTTCCAAGTGGTATCCTTTAGAGAGAAAAAAGAAAAATCCATTTGCCTTTCTTTAGCGTATTGCAATAAATAAGCGTTCGCAAGCTCTTGAGAGGGCGTGTGGATGATAAAGGGCGGCCGGTAAGAAAAATCTTTAGGCAAGGGCAATTCCGCATGGATAAAGTCTAAGTAATTTTCATAAAATCCTAGGCGAGCGGTCATTTCTTGGTAGGCTTTGTGGTATTGGATCTTACGCAACAATTCATCCATTTTAAAAGGTTTTAGAATATAATCTCTCGCTCCCGCTTGAATGGGTTTATTCACGCCATCTTCATTGACATGCGAAGCCATCATGATAATGATTTGCTTGGAATTATAACGCACAAAATGTTCGCAACGCCCTTGAGTGCAAACTTTAGAAGAAACCAAAATCACATCATAAGGCTCTTTATTTTCTTCTGAAATGCTAGAGATGATCTCGCAAAAATGCCCCAAATCATGCAAATTATGAGAGATACTCCTAGCTAGCGCTAAATCGTCTTCAATGATTAAGATTTTCATTAATCGTTCCTTTTATCACATTTTAAAGTTTTTGCTTATAACGCATGCTCACATGCGCTTGGACTAACAGCCCTTCTTGTTTGCCAATGAACCCCATTTTTTCCATAGTGGTGGCTTTCAAGCTGATTTGAGATTTTTCTAAACCCAAAAGTTGGCTCAAATTCTCTAAAATCGCCGGTTTGTAAGGAGTGATTTTAGGGATTTCGCTAAAGATAGTCGCCCCCATTTCATACAATTCAAACCCAATGCTTTGTGAAAAATCCAACACGATTTTTAAAAGCTTTTCAGAAGAAGCGTTTTTGTATTTGGGGTCATTATCAGGGAACCATTCGCCAATATCCCCCCCTTTAATCGCCCCTAAAATCGCATCAATAACCGCATGCAACAAAGCATCGCCATCGCTATGAGCCTTTAACCCAAACCCGCAATCCAAAACAACCCCTCCTAAAACCATAGGTTTATCTTTAATGAACGCATGCGTATCAAAGCCCATGCCGATAAAAGTGTCCTTTGCTGGGTTAAAAAAAGGCGTAAAAAACTTTAAATCGCTGCTTGTGGTGAGTTTGTGCAAATCCTTACTGCCTTCAATATAGCTCACACGATCAGGGAAAGCTTGTAAAATCGCGCTGCTTTCATCTTTAAAATCCCCTTGATTTAGGGCTGATTGGAGCGTTTTGGTGTGGCTTAATTGCGGGGTTTGAATGAGTTTGATCGCTTCTCTATCCAAAGCCTCATTATAATAGATCGCTGTGTCATAGCAAGGCAAGTAAAGAGCGATGCAATAATGACTCGTTTGTTGGAGGGTTAAAAACAAACTTTTAAGCGCTTCCATATTGGCTAAACCCCTAGCCACATCGCTGGTGAGCGTGTAAGCGCTATCAATTACTTTTAAAGCGTTACGCACGGATTCTTGCCTTGATGCCCCGCCTTTTATAAGCTTGATTTTGGGGTAATGGCGTTGGATATAAACATAATCCAATTCGCTTACAACTAAAATGATTTCTTTAAAGTCTAGGGCTTCTTTAAAGCTTTCATACACGCTGAGCCATAAGGGGGTGTGGTGAGAGCGCAACCATTGTTTTTTAATCGTTTGAGAAAAACGCTTAGACTCCCCAGCGGCCAATAAAACAACGCTCGTTTGTTTAATAAGCGTTTCTAGCGTTTCTTTAGTTTCAAAAGGATCTTCTTCTAAACTTTCCAAAGAGAGTTTAAAAGCTTCCCCATTCACTCTAATCAAGGACATGCGATTAACAACCCACCCCTATCATTTCACCAAAATGATTCTATAACCTTGGTTCAAGTCTAAAACTAAGAATCGTTTGGGTTTGCCTTTATATTTTTCTAAAGCATGGTTAAAATCCGCAACGCTTTTCACTTCAATCTCTTCAATTTTTGTGATGATGTTGCCTTGCCTGAAGCCGGCTTGCTCTGCTGGGGAATTTTCATTCACTTGAGAGACTAAAACCCCTTGAACGTCATCGCTCAAACGCATAGACCTTTTGGTTTTTTGGGTTAAATCTTCTACTTGAAGCCCGTTCAATTGGCCTTGCACGCCGTTTTGAGCAGAAATGGTTTCTTTTTTGTTAGGGTTTTTCCTTTCAGCTAGGGTGAGGGTGAAAGCGCGTTCTTTTTTGTCTCTAATGACTTTTAAGGTTACTCTTTGATTGGGTAGCATGGAGCCGATTAGATTCCTTAATTCGTTCGTGTTTTTAACTTTTTTGCCATTGACTTCGGTGATCAAATCCCACACCAAAATCCCTGCTTTTTTAGCCGGAGAGTCTTTTTCTACGCTAATGACTACCGCCCCTTCTTTATTGTCATAAGAATTTTGCAAATCGCCACTCAAATCTTGCAAGCCCACGCCCAAGTAACCTCTCTCAATCTTACCGGTTTTAATGAGCTGGGTTACAATATCTTTAACCATGTTAGAGGGGATGGCAAAGCCAATGCCGTGGTTGCCCCCAGTTTTAGAGATAATAGCGGTATTGATCCCCACTAACCCTCCACGGCTGTCAATTAAAGCACCGCCGGAATTTCCAGGATTGATAGAAGCGTCTGTTTGAATGAAATTTTCATAGCTGTTGATCCCAATCCCGCTTTTATTGAGTGCTGAAACAATGCCTTGAGTAACGCTTTCACCCACGCCAAAAGGGTTACCGATCGCAAAAACCAAATCGCCCACTAAAATATCATTAGAATCAGAGAATTTGATCGTGGGTAAATTGTCTTTAGTGATGCGAATCACCGCTAAATCGCTTTCAGAATCGGTGCCTACTAAAGTGGCGGAATATTCTTTATTGCTCCCTGGAATGGTCACTTTAATCTTATCCGCGCCATCAATCACATGGTTATTCGTCACAATATAGCCATCTTTAGAGATGATGACGCCGCTGCCTAAAGCCCTTTCCATTCTTTCTTTAGGGATCATACCGCCCAAATCCCCGAAAAATTGTTGGAAAAAGGGGTCGTTAAACACACCGCCACCTATAAAGTTGTTTTTAATCTTCTTTTCAGTAGAGATATTCACCACCGCTTTAATAGAATCCTTAATAGAATCGTGGTAAGAATAGATCGTATCCTCTTTAGAAGGGACGCTTATTCGCTCTTTCACTTTGGGCATGTTTTGGATTTGGATATTGCCCGCATTCAAGCTTAACGCTAAAGCCAAAGAGATAAAAAGGGTTTTTTTCATCATGGTTACTTCCTTAAAATGTGCTAAACTTCAAAATTAAAAAAAGATTATATCAAATCTTTTTTGTTATTTTCATTAGCTTTTTGTGTAAAATAGTATCCAATGTAACACACAACAGCAAAAATAATCGTTAAAATCATCCCGATGCGTTGATCCTTATCCATAGCCGAACCGATCACGCCGATAATACACCCAGTGATCCCTATGAGTTGCAAAAAGGGCAGGAAAGGGGCTTTATAAGGCAAATCCTCTAAAGAATGCCCGGCTTTTAAGTATTGCTTGCGGAAAGAATATTGCGAAATGGACACGCTAACCCACACGATAATCACCGTGAAACTGATCACATTAATCAAAGCTTCCACGACATTTTCTTTGGCATAAATTTGGACTAAAAGCCCTATGAGGGAAAAAGAAAGGGAAAAAAACATCGCATAAGTGGGCGTACCTTGTCGGTTGAGCTGGGAAAAAACCTTAAAAAACATCTTTTGTTTGGACAGCCCATAAATCATGCGGCTCGCTCCATAAAGCCCTGAATTAGCGGTAGAAAACATCGCCGTAATGATAACAGCGTTCATTATATCAGCCACATAAGGGATACCCATGCCAATAAAGGGCAAGTTGATGCGCTCTAAAACGCTCACAAAGGGGCTTTGCGCGATAGAAGAATCATTCATGGGTAAAAAAACAGAAATGACAAACACAGAGCCTAAAAAGAAAAAGACGATCCGCCACAAAGTCGCTTTAATCGCTTTAGGCATCACTTCGCTAGCGTTTTTAGTCTCGCCTACAGCTACCCCAATGACTTCTGTGCCAGTGAAGGCAAAAATGACAGCGAGCATAGCAGAAAAAACCGCTGCGCTCCCATTAGGGAAAAACCCCTTATCGCCAAAATGGAAATTATCAAAAATAGAACTAAACCCATGCAAATAGATTTGATAAATAATCCCAATCGCGCCAATGCCTATAAAAGCGATCACCGCTAAAACTTTAATCAGGCTGAAGAAAAACTCGCCTTCAGCAAAAATTTTAACCGAAAAAAAGTTCAATAAAAAAACCAACGCAATGCACAAGATCACCCAATAATGGATAGGAATACTTGCAAACCAGCGTTGCATGAGCATGCCTATAGCGATGTATTCTAACGCCACCGTGATCACCCAGCCAAGCCAATACATCCAAAAAACCATATAGCCCGTGCCAGGGCCTATGAATTTAGCCGCATAATCCCCAAAGCTTCCCGTAGTGGGATAAACGCTAGCCAATTCGCCTAAAGAGAGCATGATGCAATAAACCACAAGCCCTCCAAAACAATAAGCGATCAAGGTCCCTAAAGGGCCAGCGCTCGCAATATTACCCCCAGTGCCTACAAAAAGCCCTGTGCCGATCGCTCCCCCAAAGGCAATCATCAAGAGATGGCGCATTTTCATGTCTCTTTTAAGCTCGCCTTGTTTTTGCGTGGTATTTTGATGCGTTATCTTTTGATTGTCCATGCGACACCTCCTTAGATTGAAAATAAAAATAGCTTGAATTATAACAAAAATAAAATAAAATGATTTTTTTTAAATAAAAATAAGGATTTGTTTTAATCAAATTGGATAAGCCTTATTAAATTTTAATATTTTTAATTTTTTAAAAAATGGGGTTTTGGTTACTTTATTAAACTCGTTTTCTTAAAAAGCTATCACTTGACTGGCATCAATTCTTTTGTGTTTTTTATTATCAGTATTATAAAATCAATCTAAAACTTAAGATTTATAATATTTAATCGTGTAATCTATCCCCGAATAAAGGGTTAAAAAAACCGCTATGGCCACAAGTGCATAGGAGTAAGTTAAATTGGCTAATAAAGCGCCAATCGCCACGACTTGAGACACGGTTTTATACTTGCCTAGTGCATTGACAGGAATATCCTTTTTTTCATTAGCGGCTAAGACTCTAAGCCCTGAAATAAAAAATTCACGCCCTAAAATCACAAACGGGATCCACGCATTCACACGATCCAAATGGACTAACCCTAAAAACGCGCTCAAAATAAGGATTTTATCCGCTAAAGGGTCAAAGATTTCCCCAAAGCGCGATTTGGCTTTATAGCTTCTAGCGATGTAGCCGTCCAATAAATCCGTGAGTGCGGCAAACAAAAAAACCAATGAAGAGATCATATTGATGTGAAAGGGGGTTAAAAAACTAAAATAAGTGCGTGTGTTTAACAATAAAAATAATAAAAATAAGGATAAGACAATGCGTAAAATCGTCAAAAAATTAGGCAGGAGTTTTAAAATTTTCATGCTTTCAAAAAGACTTGTGAAAAATTCAAAAACGCGCGCCCTAAAAACCCAAGCGCCACACACATTAAAACCACAGCGATCGTTAAAAAAAGGATAACTAACGCTTGCACTAAAATCCCTAAAAGAGCCAACATGAAACTAAAAAGCAATAACCTAAACCCGCTTAAAAAAAACCTTTCTTGCGTGTAAAGGCTCAATTCTCTATAGAGTTTGTGCAAATAGAAAATAGAAACGCCATTACCGATTAGCGAAAGAGCGTTACTGGCGTTAGGGATAAGATAGCTTAAAAGGGCGCATAAAATCAGCGCTAAAAAACTGAAAGCAAAATTTTCAAAAAAACTCAGATGGCGTGTGATTTTAGAAAGCCTGTAAAAACCAATCGCTCCGGCAATAAACCCAAGCACGCACAAAAAAAGAGACAATAAAACGATATAAGTTAGTTGGTTATTAAAGAGATTAGAAACTTGAAACGATTTAGCCCCGCTTGAAACAAGAAAAAGCGCTAGCAAGATAGCCCCACACAAAGGGGCGAAAAAATAGCACAACAAGCATTTTTTAATGAATTGCAACTCTTTGTTTTGGTGGATGTGGATAATGTTTTGCAAGAAAAATCTTTATTTAAAAGTAGTCCCGCCATCTACAACGATTGTTTGCCCTGTAAGCCAACCGCTTTGGGTTTCATCGCATAAAAAATAAGCCGCTCCGGCTAGATCGTTAGGATTGCCCATGCGTTTTAGGGGCGATTGCTCTTCTACTTTTTCTTTAATCTCCACATAATCAGGGAAGGCTTTCAAAGCGTCCGTATCAATAGGCCCGCCACTCACTGCATTCACTCTAATGTTAAACTCGCCTAAATCAACGGCAGCGTATTTGACTATGGTTTCTACGGCGTTTTTAGAATTGCCATGCCCGGCGTAATTAGGCATATAGACTAAATTCCCGGTAGAGCTTAAGCTCACGATCGCCCCACCGCCTATTTTTTGCATGCGTTTTGCCGCTTCTTGAGCCCCCACCACAAACGCTAACACAGTGGCTGTATAAATATTGTTCAACCCCTTAGGTTTTAATCGCATGAACGGTGCAAATCCGCCCACGACAGAACGCCCGTAAATAATAGCGTTAGAAATAAAAAAATCCACTCTGTCAAAATCAGCGTCAATTTGCTTGAAAAGCTCTGTGTATTGCTCAGGCTCTAAAACATTGAGAGGGTAGGCTTTGGCTTTAATGGAATATTTTTGCTCCACATCTTCTATAATTTTGTTGGCTTCTTCAACATTTTTATTGTAAGTGAAAGCGATATTCACGCCGCTTTGAGCGAAGCGATACAGTATCGCCTTGCCAATCCCTCTAGTCGCGCCGCTGATCACTAGGGTTTTATTTTTCATGTGATTGGAATTGTTCATGCAATTACCTCATATTGTTGTAAAGTTTTTTCTAAAAGTTGAATCGTTTCCTTGCTTGGGGCCACTAAAGGCAGTCTGTAGCTTGGGTTTTCAATCAAGCCGGCTAAATGCATAGCCATTTTAATAGGGATAGGATTCGTTTCTACAAAAAGGGCTTGGTGCAAATGGAAAAGCTTATTTTGGATTTCTAGGGCTTGTTGGTATTCAAATTTGAGCGCGCAATTGACCATTTGCGAAATCAAATTGGGCATTAAATTACCGGTCACTGAAATCACGCCGCACCCCCCTGAAAACATGATAGAGTGGTTGAGCGAATCTTCCCCGCTAAAAATTTTAAAATCTTTTTCATAGTAATGCAATTCTGTTACTCTTTTCAAAGAGCCAGACGCTTCCTTAATGGCTTTAATGTTAGGGACTTCTCTAAAGAGTTTGAGGGCGGTTGGGACTTCAATAGACACGCCTGTGCGGCTTGGCACATCATAAAGCATGACAGGGATTTCCACTGATTGAGCGATAGTTTTATAATGTTCAAACAAGCCTTGCTGGGTGGGGCGGTTATAATAAGGGCTTACGCATAAAATCGCATCCGTGCCGATTTTTTGAGCGAACTTTGCTAAAGAAAGCGACTCGCTCGTGGCGTTACTGCCCACGCCGGCTAACACTTTCATGCGTGAATTGGAAGGCGTTTTAGTGCTTTTGCAAGTCTCTATGGCGATTTCAATGCAACGCATATGCTCTTTGTGGGTGAGCGTGGCGGATTCTCCTGTCGTGCCAACAGGCACGCATGCGTCCATGCCTTGAAAAATTTGGCGCTTGATCAAGGTTTCATAAGCGGCCTCATCAACGCTCAAATCTTTTTTAAAAGGCGTAATTAACGCGCTAGATGAATGAAATTGCATGTTATAAGGCTCTTTTAAGGTTTCAAAAACACGGTGGTTGATTGGGCGTCTTTAAAATATTCATTAGCCACACGCACCAAATCGCTCACTTTCAAATCCAAAAATTGTTGCTGATAATCGGTCAAGCCTTGAAGATCGTTTTGCACTAGATAGTCCGCAAAAAGCCCCGCCACATCGCTAGAACTTTCTAAATTAGAAATAAAATCAGCTTTTTGATTGATTTTGATCTTGTCTAATTCCGCTTGAGTGATTTCACCTTTTTTAAGCTTTTCTAAAAGCGCTACGATTTCTTTTTGTAAGGCTTCAGCTTTGATATTAGGATTACCCCCAGCGATGAATAAAAACACGCTTTCATCTTGTAATTGCATGTTGTGCGAGAAAGCTTGAGAGGCTAGGCGTTTTTTATCCACTAATTCGCTTTGTAACCACGAGCTTTTGCCTTCGCCTAAAAGCTTGCTTAACGCGTCTAGGGCGACTTGATCTTTATGCTTGAAAGCAGGCACTTTATACCCTAACGCTACCCATTCTAAATGGACCCCATCTTTATGCACGACTGCCGTTCTTGCCCCATCTTGCTTAGGCTCTTTCATGTAAGGGGTGGGGATAGCCTTTTCATCAAGGTTTTTTAAGGATTCAAAATGCTTTTTAGTCAATTCAAAAACCTTTTGGGAATTGACATCGCCCACCACTAAAACGATAGCGTTTTTAGGCTGATAATAGAGCGAATGGAATTTTTTAATGTCTTTTAAAGTCCAGTTTTGAATATCGTCCATAAAACCAATGGGCGTCCAATGGTAGGGGTGATAGACATAAGCGGTGTTAAAAAAGCGGAAATAAAGCATGCCGATAGGGGAATTATCAGTGCGCCATCGCCTTTCTTCAGCGACCACTTGACGCTCAGGTAAAAACTCATCTTCTTTTAAATTCAAAGAACCCATGGTTTCAGCGAACAATTCTAAAGATTTATCTAGGTTAGCCTGACTGGTTTTAATGAAATAGCGTGTAATATCAAAGCTCGTAGAAGCGTTACTCACGCCCCCAAAACGCTTAACGATTTTATCAAATTCGCCGGCTTTAAGGTTTTTGGTGCTTTTAAAATTCAAATGCTCTAACATGTGAGCGATCCCGCTCTTGCCCATGACTTCGTTCCTAGAGCCGACTTTATAAAGCACATCCACTTCTATAACCCCGGTTTTATTTTCTAGGGGGACGCTTACGACTTGCAACCCATTTTTTAAAGTAATACTCTCATGTTTGGGTAAGTAAGATTGTGCGTGCATGCTCGCTCCTAAAGTGACTAACAAGACAGAACTAAGCCTCAAAAGTCTTTTAACAGAAAAATATCTCATCTTAAATCCGCTCCTATAGCCTCTTTGACGCTCAAAAATCCATCTTTTTGGAGTAATTTTACCAAATCTTTAAGAATATTTTGGCATAAATTTGGCCCATTGTAAATAAAAGCGCTATAAATTTGTAACAGACTCGCTCCCATTTTAATCCTTTCATAAGCTTCTTTGGCATCGCTAATCCCCCCCACAGAAACAAGAACGCTTTTATTAAAAAAAGCTTTAGCCAGTTCTTTAAAGATTTCACGGCTTTTTTTAGTCAAACATTTCCCGCTCAAGCCCCCCATTTCTTTAGGAGCGAACACCAGGCTTTTATCAATCGTGGTGTTAGTCGCAATGATTCCATGCACTCCTGCTTCAATAGCGCTATTGACCACTTCTAGCATGCCATCTATTTCTAAATCCGGGGCGATTTTTAAAAATAAAGGCTTATGGGTCATTTCTTTCGCCATGCAAAAAAGCTCATTCACAAACGCTTTGTTTTGCAAATCCCTTAAATTAGGGGTGTTGGGCGAAGAAAGGTTGAAGGTGTAATAATCGCCAATGTTTAAACATTTATTTAAAACCGCCTTGTAATCTTTTAGGGCATGCGCTTGCTCTATGCGTTTGTTTTTGCCTAAATTGATGCCAATAGGGGTTTTATAAGGGGCGAAGCGATTGAACGATCTCGCTGCTAAAATTGCCCCATGATTATTAAACCCCATCGCATTTTGCAAGGACTCTTCTTCAATGTGCCTAAAAAGCCTTGGCCTTTCATTCCCCACTTGCGCTTCATTGGTGAGAGTGCCTGCTTCTAAATAGCCAAACCCAAAAGCGATTAAAGCCCTGAGCATGGAGATATTTTTATCAAAACCGGCGGCTAATCCTAAAGGGTTAGGGAAATGCAAGCCTAAAATTTCATTTTCAAGCTTTGGGTTTTTATAACCCCATTGAGAATCAATCAAACCACACAAAAAGGGCGATGAAGAAAGCATTCTTAAAATTTTACACACTTTTTCATGTGCGTCTTCAGCGTCTAGGCTAAAAAGATATTTTTTTAATAACGAATAAAGCATTTAAATCCTTATCTTTTATGATTTGAACAATAACCCTTAAAAGGTTTTAAGGGCTTGTTTTTCAAAATAATCTTGTGAATTTAAAGGATCGTTAGGGTTTGAAACTTTAATATAACGGCCTTTAGAATTTAACTCATAGCGTTTTAGGGTGTCTTTCAATTGGATTTCTAAAATATGCAACAATTTATTAGCGATCTTTGGGTTTGTGGCCGGGACAAGCAATTCCACGCGCCTTTCTAAATTTCTGGGCATTAAATCCGCGCTAGAAAAATAGATATTCTCATGTTTAAAATAATAAATGCGCGCATGTTCTAAATATTTCCCCACAATAGAATACACCCTGATATTTTCGCTCAATCCCTTGACTTGGGGCTTTAAACAGCAAATCCCTCTAATAATGAGATCAATTTTAACCCCTTTTTGAGAGGCTTGATAGAGCCATTCAATGATTTCGCTATCTACTAGGGCGTTGGCTTTTAAAATGATATAGCCTTCTTGTTGGCGATTCATTTCATTTTGAATGAGTGTAATGATTTTAGGCTTGATCTGTTTGGGCGCCATAAAAAGCGTTTCTAATGCGCTATTAGTCGCGCTACTAGTGAGCAAGGAATGGAAAAGCTTGATAATGTCGTTAGCGATTTCATTTTTAGCGCTAAAAAAACTCACATCGGTATAGATTTTAGCGCTCAAAGGGTTGTAATTGCCCGTGCTTAAATGGGTGAAATGGCGTAATTGGTTGTCTGTTTTTTTAGTGATCACTAGCATTTTAGCATGCACTTTGAGTTTGAAAACGCCATAAACGACTAACGCGCCCGCCCTTTCTAAAGCTTTTGCCCAATGCAGATTGCTCTCTTCATCAAAGCGCGCTTTTAATTCCACTAAAACGCTCACTTGAATCTTACTCGCCGCTTCAATTAAGGCTTTGACAATGGGGGAATGCTTGCCCACACGATAAAGCGTCATTTTGATAGAAAGGGTGGTGGGATCGCTAGCGGCTTGCTCTATTAGATCAATCACAGGCTCAAAACTTTCATACGGGTGGAACAGCAACAGATCTTGCTTTTCTATGGATTTAAAGAGATCGTTTTCATTGAAATGAGGGTGGATTTTGGGCGTGAAATTGGGCGATTTAAGCGCTTTAAAATCGCTATGATTGACCAATTCCCACAAATCCCCTAAATTGAGCATGATCGCGCTTTTATAGGCATGCATGCCGGTGAGTTTGTGCTTTTTGTAAGAGTGGGTTTGAAAACTCCTTAAAGACGCTAAAAGGGTTTTTAAAAGCTCTTGACTCCCTTTTTGGGTTTGCAAGCGCACGATTTCGCCTTGATTGCGTTTCCTTAAACTCTTACTCATCAAATCCGCATAATCATGCGCTTCATCTTCAGTGATGGCAATATCCGCATCGCAAGTTACCCTAAACGCCATGCAATCTAAAATCTCATGCTCTAAAAACAATTCTTCTAAATGCGCTTCTACGATTTCTTCAGCCAGCACAAACAAGCCTTTTTCTAGCTCTACAAAACGGAAGATAAAAGAGGGGAGTTTGATGAGCGCATAGGAGATGGTTTGGGTTTCTTTGTCTTTAATGCGGGCAAAAAGCGCGAAAGTCAAATTCGCTAAAGGCGGGAAAGTGTGCGAAGAATCCAACTTAAAAGGCAAAACTAACGCATAAAGTTGCTCTTTAAAATAGGTTTTAGCCTTAGCTTTTTGCTCCAAATTCAATTCATTATAGGGGGTGATACAAAGCCCTTTTTTGAAGAGTAGGGCTTGGATTTTTTGGAATTCTAACTCCCTTTCTTCAATTTCATGCGCTAAATAATGCTTGATTTTTTCTAATTGTTCTTCAGGGCTTGCGCCATCAATGCCTTTAGAGGCGATTTTATGCTCATAGAGTTGTTTAAGCCCTGCCGCTCTTATCATGTAAAATTCGTCTAAATTCGTGTCATAAATGGCTAAAAATTTCAAGCGCTCTAATAAAGGCAAGCTCTCATCTTTGGCTTCGTTTAAAACCCTTGTGTTAAAAGCTAACCATGAAAGCTCTCGGTTAAAGAAACGATTCAATAGAAATCCTTTAATCATCATGTTTAAAAATCAGTTTGTTTGGTGTGATTATATAATGAAATGATAATGATTGAAGCTTTTTTAAAAAGTCATGGTCGGAGTAGCGGGATTCAAACCCACGACCTCACCCACCCCAAGGGTGCGCGCTAATCAGGCTGCGCCATACTCCGCAATCAAAAAGGGGTATTTTAATATAAGTTTTCTTAGTTATTGCTTATTTTTGGTTTTTATTTGTTGTGGGTTAGACACAAAAACCTAAAAAATGCTAAAAGCATTTTTTAAAATAAAAATATAAAAGAGCTTGACGCTAGTCAAGCGATAGCTTATTGAAAAAGCGGTCTTGGGGGTTAGGGGGTTTCTTAAGGGGGTTAAGGGGGTATTATCGCAAAATACCCCCTATCCCCTTAAGGAAATGAGTTTTACTATAAGATTTTTCATTTTGGTTTGACTTGTTGTTTTAAGAGTAGGGGGAGTAGAAAGTCCCTGATTTGTTCTAATTTTTTAGAAGTTCTTGTGTTAATGGATATAAGCGTGAGTAGAGGCATAATAATTTGATTAAATTTTTTAATTTCATGCACGGACGGCATGTAAATAGGATATTTTTTAAGCAAATTTTTTTGTAAGTGTTTAAGGCTAGTTCCTTGAAAAAAGCTTTGATTGATATAGGTTTTTATGCTTGAAAGCAGTAAATATAAATAGTCGCTAAATTCGTTAGCGCCAATACACCAAGTATCCGTTGAATAAGAAGCTTTGCCTACATAAAATTTAATACCAGCATTACCTCCAGTGTTTAAAAAGCAATTTCTGCCATCAATGATCGCTTTAGGATAGGATAAGATATTATCTCCGCTTGTAAAAAAGGGGTATTTATCTTGGGTTTTTTGGGCGTTTTTAACCATAATACTAGATTTAGGATTTTCAATAATAATTTGTTCTAGCTTTGCATTTTTAGGTTTGTATTTGAAATAATATTCATAGACTTTATGAGCGAGGTTGTGTAAAAGCTCATTGATTTTGTGGTTGTTTTCAATTTTTTGATCTAGGATAGAAAGCGTGCGGGCGATTTTTTGTTGTTCGTAATAAGTAGGGGGTATCTTAACTTTAAACAGACCTAAAGCAATATTATAAATTCCTTTAATAGTAGTTCCTTCACCCATGTTTATAAAATTGTTTTTATGATACTTTAGTAAGTAGTATAAAAATTCAAAATAAATTTTTTTGTTAGGGATAATGCTTTTAAAATCTTGATTGGTGCATAGCCTTTTTTTGGCAATAGCCACATAACCTATGGGAGCTCTTGAAGAAAATAAAATGGCATGTTTTGGGAGTAATACACAAGAGCATGATTTAAATCCTAAGCGTGAAATGCTACGGCTGCCTTTTTTAATGTAACGCCCTTGTAAAGTGGATAAATCTTTAGGGGTAATCCAAGCAATTTTATTGCCATAGTTTTTGGGGTTATTGGTAGATGGGGTAGCGCCACCGACTATTTTTCCTAAATCTTTTAAACAAAATGTTTGCCACTCACTCAAACCTAACCCCTTTTAAAGTTTCTAAAATTTCTTGTTGCAAGCTCTGGCTTTCATCAAAAAGGCTTGTCAATTCGCTTGAATATTGTTGCATTAAGTTTTCAAACTCTGCTTGGCTTATTTTCTCGCTTGTGTCTTCTATAGTGAAATACTGCCCGGGGTTTAGAGAATAATTTTTTTCTGTGATTTCATCAAAAGAAACCAGAGCGCAAAAATCCGCTTTTTGGGTTTTATTTTGAAAAGTTTCTAAAATCAAATCAATATCGCTCCCTCTTAAGCGCGTTTTTTTGTTTTTGTTTTCGGTGTATTCTTCGCCGAGTTTGGAAGCGTCAATCAAAACCACTTCATTTGCGCTTGGCGTTTTTTTAAAAAAGATGATGCTCACATTAGTGCCGGTGTTGGCAAAAACTTGACTGGGCATGCAAATCACCCCATAAACGAGCTTTTTATCCACTAAATGCCTGACAATCTTATTTTCTACCCCGCTTTTAGCGCTAATGAATCCGGTTGGCACGACTATAGCCCCCTTACCCTTATCGCTAAGCATGTTCAAGCAATGCTGGAAAAAGAGCGTGTAAATGGGCATTTTGCTTTTATCGTTTTTAGGGATATTAGGCACGCCTAAGAAAAAATCGTTTTTGTTTTGCGAAATTTCGGCATGCTCGTTGGAAAAATCTAGCTTGAAAGGGGGGTTACTCACGATGTAATCCATTTTCCCTTTGCATTCTTTAGAATGGTAGGGGTTGGTTAAAGTGTTTCCCTCAATGGCGTATTTTAAAGAGTGGGTCAAGTCGTTTAAAATGAGGTTGAGTTTGAGCATTTTTAAGGATTTTTGCGAAATGTCTTGGGCATAAAGGGTGCAAGAATCCGTGCCTATTTGGTGGGCTAATGCCATTAAAAGCGTTCCTGTGCCTGCACTTGGGTCATAGATTTTGACATTTTTAGTTGGCTCATTAACTAAAAGCTTAGCAATGATGCTAGCGATGCTTAAAGGGGTGTAGTATTCGGCGTATTTGCCTCCTCCGGCGTTATTGTAATCTTTGAGTAAGTATTCAAAAATGGGGGCGAAAAAATCATAGCCTTGCTGGTTTTGCAGGTTTAAAAAAGCTTGTTTGAAATCAAAATTTTTGAGTTTGTCTAGTAAAACTCTGGTGAAATTAGCCCTTTTAGACTCTTCATTAATGTATTGTGAGATGCTTTCAAATAGGGCGATATTGGTTTCATCCGTGCTTTTGGTGTTGAAAAGCTCGGCATTATTGCTAGAAATACGATTAAAAATAATATCTAGCTTTAGGTGCAAATCGTTATCGTTAAAATGTTTTTCAAAAAGATAGCTTAAAAGATCATCATAGGCTAGTTTGGGGAGTCTTTTATCAATTAAGGTAATAAAAAAATCTTCTTTTTCTTCTTCGTTAAAGTCTTTGTAATCTTGTATTGTTTGGTTAGGAAATTCTTGTTCAAAAAGGAATTCAAACTTATCGCATAAGAATTTATACAAAAAGCATTGTGTGATAATCTTGTATTCGTTGCCGTCGTTCCCTAAACCAAAACTCGCGCAAATGACTTTTAAATCATCAATGAGATTGAGGGTGTTTTGTTTGATTTGCAATAAAGCGTTATTAGGCATGCGAATTTCCTTGATGGTGGTTTTGTAGCTCGTTAAAAAGGGTTTGAATGATAAATTCTTTTTCTTTTTCTAAATCTTTTAAGGAGGGGTTTTCTTTGAAAGCGTTCCTTAATTCTAGTTTTATGGCATTTTTTAGGTGGTATTCTTCGTTTAAGATTTCTTGACGCTTAGAAATACGCTCATCAATAGCGCTTTTTAAGGCGCTTAAAATCGTGAAAATTCCCGCTTGGTCAGAAATGTTTTCTTTCATGAGGCGTTCGTGGAGGCGTTCGTGGAGGCGCTTGTGCGTGATCGCATAAGCTAGAGCATTATCGTATTTATTTAATAAGTGGGTGGTTTGTTGGTTGTGTTGTTTGAGTTGTGAAATGATCGCGCTATAAGAATGAGAAATCTCCTCAAAATTCTGGCTTGTTGCGGGCGTTTGGAGCAGTTTTGAAAAGTCTTTATAAATCTTTTGGATTTCTTTATCTTTTTGATCCGGGATTGTTTCTAAAATCTCTTTAGCTTGCTTTTGTTTGGCGCTAATTTCTTCGCTTTCTTTGAAGTGTAATTCTTTGCTTTCTTTATACGCTATTTTAAAGTCTAAAAGAGCGATGAGGTCTTCTAAAATGATTAAATCGTTTGGGTTTTTAGGCTCATTGATATTTTTTAACGCATGGAGGTGTTTGGCTTTTTTATGAAGCGTTGAAGAGATTTTATTGATCTTTTCAATATCAATTTTTTCTTTTAATGAAAGGATTTTTTCATCATTAGAAGTGCGGATTAAATTGTAGCGTTCTTTGAGCGTGTTGATAGCGTGTGAAACTTTTTGTAACTCGTCAATGCCGCTCATATTCACAATGGCGTTAGTCATGTCCTCTATATTATCAATGGGGTAATCAAAAAGATCGTTATAGGCGTTTTTAATGTCTTTTTCTAAAACCTTACGATCCGCAAACATGTCTTTGAGATTGTCTTTGATATTAGGATCGCTTTGATTGAATTGGTTTAACTCTTTCAAATAATCATCAGTCGTTTTGTCAAAATTTTCTTGAATCCCTACAAAATCTATAAGGTAGCCAAAAGACATGTTGTTATAGGGGCGATTCACTCTGGCTAGGGCTTGGAGTAAATTGTGATCTTTTAACTCTCTGTGGATATAAAGGCGCTTGAGATTGGGTGAATCAAAGCCGGTTAAAAGCATGTTAAACACAAAGGCTATATCCGTATCTTCATGTTTGAAAGAATAAATCTTTTCTTTGACTTCTTGCTCATCATGCAAAATCAGGCTAGATTTGAGTTTGTTTAAAATCCTTAGGTTGGGGTTTTTTTGTAAGACTTCTTCTTGGACTTCATTAAAAAGAAAATTAGCTAATCTAGCTTGCTTGCTTGAAAAACAAACCACCATGGCTTTTAAGTGTTCGTTGTCGTCATTCAGTTGTCTGAATTTCAATAAATCTCTAATGATATAAGAGAGCATTTCTTTAATGTATTTCTCATCATTAAAAATCGTTTCTTTTTTAACCTCTATGTCTTCAATAATGATGCTTTCTTGTAAAAGGCGATAGATTTCTTGTAGTTTTTCTTTGTAGCTCGTTTCAATGGTTTCTAACTGGAGTGTTAGGGTGTGGGCGTCTTTAATGGATTCTGTGTAAGAATAGGTGTGCAAGTAGTTGCCAAAAGTTTTTTTAGTGGCTTTATCTTGCGTGTTGTCTTCTAATAGGGGCGTGCCTGTGAGGGCGATTTTAATCGCTGTCTTGTCGCATTCTATCAAATTAGCGTAAAAACAACCTTTAGGATCGTAGCTCCTGTGGGCTTCATCTATGATAAACACCCTTTGTAAATCGTGGCTGTTTTGAATGGATTCTTGCAAGTCTGTTTTAGAAATAATTTCTTTAGGAGCGCTATGAGAGGAGTCTTCATTGGGGGCTTGGAATTTTTGGATATTCACAACGATGATTTCATCATTCCCTTGAGGGTTTTCAAACACGCTAGAGCTTTTTAATTTTTGGCTCAAACCCTCTTTATTTTCTGCCTCATGCGCTTGAAGGCCTCTTTTTAAAAACTCGTTTTTGGCTTGCTCTAATAAATCCAACCTATCCACAATAAAATAAAATTTAGTCTTTTTCCCTAGTGGGCTAAAAAAGTCTTTTATGAGTTTGGTTAAATGATAGGTTAAGGCGGTTTTACCACTGCCTTGCGTGTGCCAAATGATGCCTTTTAGGGGGTCTTTGGGGTTATTTTCATAATGCTTTTGCAATTCTTTTAAAACATTCAAGCTCGCAAACATCTGTGCATAACGCCAAATGTGTTTTTTAAACTCTGATTTTTCTTTTAAGAAACTGATGCCGTATTTTAGGATAAAGCAAAGCCTTTTTGGAGAGCAAAACGAAGTTAAAAGGGCGTTTGTGGGGGTGTCTTTAGGGCTTTTTGGGCAGTCGGTGTCTTTAAGGTTAAATTCGTTTAAGACGCTTTTTTGAATTTCTTCAAGCGATTTGTGGTTTTGATGGTTTTGATCATTTTTTCGGAGGGGGGGGTAATATCTAGCTTATCAGCTTCAACAAAGCGTTGGAAAATGGGCGAATAAGAAGCGCTATAAAACGCGCCTTGATTGGGGTTGTTTTCATCATAGGGCAAGTTATCGCTAAAGAGCCAAATTTGTGCAAGGTTATAAAAAACTTTGTTTTCGGGGTTTTCATAGCGTTTGATGTGGCGATCTCTTTCTTCTTTAATGCCTTTCCGGCGTAAGGCTGTTTAACTTCTATATTCACCAAAGGCAAGCCATTGATAAAAAGGGTGATGTCAGGCCTAAAGGATTTGTAGGGTAATTCAGCCATCATTTCATAAAGATTGTTGTTAGGGTTATCAAAGTCTATGATTTGACGCTCGCTTTTGAGCAAGTATTCATAAAAGCTTTTGCCTAAATCATCATAATTCAAGCGTTTTTTCATTTCAGTAAGCGAATCTTGTGCGTTTTTAGTGGGGTTTAATCGCTCAAACGCTTGAGTGAAACTATCTGTTAAAATATTAGTGGCCGTGTCTAGGTTAGGCTTAGAATTAGTGGGAATAAAATCATAGCCCAACTTGGCTAAATGCATTAAGGCAGGGACTTGAACCCTTGTGATTTCATTGTGTGGCATGAGCATCCCTTTGATTGAAGGTTGTTATTATAATGTAAAAATAAAAATCATGGTTGTTTGAGTCGCATTTGCAATAACAAACAAGCTTTTTTAAGGAATTGTTTTAAGGTGTTTTGAGAGTGGTTGGTGAAATGCGTAAGCTCATTTTCGTTAAGATGCAATGAAACGATCAGAACGCTTTGTAAGATATGAGCGATACTCCCTTCAAATAAAATGCCTATAGTGGGGGTTTTAGCGCTTGTTGTTTGGCAAAATCCATTCAAGCTATCCACCCATTCAAATATTTCTTGCTTGGTTTTGCAAGGCGTGTTTAAACGCATGAAAAAATTCTCTTTAAAACTGATCAGATTTTTTTGTAAATTTTTTAAATCCTTAGCATGGTTACTTTTAGGGCTAAACATGCTTTTAATATGAGCGATAGCTTCTTGTTTGTTGGAATGTTTCAATTTTACTTGAGAATGATTGAGGCTAACGGCATGCTTGATTTTAGCCCCATAACTTAAATTATAGACTTTTTTAGGCTGGTAATAATTAAGGGCTTCTTCAATCCTTTCTTTAGAGAGCAAAAAAAGCGAGTCGCTAAAAGTTTCATAACCTTTAAAATTACCCTCTACGCTGATTAAAGACGAAGGGTCAATTTCTTTTTCATTTTCGTAATAGGAATTTTGAGCGTGCTTTTTAAACCCTTTGATATAAGCGCAATCTAAAGCGCACAAATAAATTTCATCGCTCATCAAACTCGCTAAAGCCACCCCGGCATTGCCCACAAAAGGCGCTGCGTATTCTATATTTAAAGGGCTTATATACGCGCAAGCGCTCCCCCCACGCATAAACATTAACGCTTCTTTGGCCACATTAAAAGCGTTAGGATTGAGCATGTTAGCCCCTATTAAGGGGGTGTCTTCTAGGGGGGCTTTTTCTAAAATCTCTTTAAGATAGTCTATGCGCTCCACTTCTATTTGAAAATCCACTTTGATGCCATGTGTTTTTAAAGGCTTTAAAGCGGTTCCGCATGAAAAAATGATGAAATGATCTTCATTTTCTTTTAAAAAATCCAACAATAAATCCAGGCTTGGCCCGTTACCCACCACGCAAATGGGGGCGTTAATCTTTTTAGGTTTGGTTTTTAGAGTTTGGTATAAGGGTAAGTTTTTAAGCGTGTTTTTTAATCCTAGCAATTCATCTTCAAAACTCCCCCAACCCCTTAAAGCTTGTTTGTAATAGCTTTGAATGTTTTCTCGCATGCGTGAATTAAAAGCGCTTTTATAGGGCATGATTTCTAGCTTTAAAAAAGAATGCGTGATAGGGCGTTTCAAAAAATCCATTTTTAATTCATTAGGGTTAAAAAACCCTTCAATAAAGAGTTTAGCCCCTTTTGTAATCAAATCTTCATAACGCGCAAAATAACAGCTGATTTTAAACAAATCTAAATTTTCTTCAAACAAATAAAGCGAATGGAAGCGGTAATTTTGATCCTGTAAAATAGCCAAAAACAAGCCGTCCAAGACGCCATAAATCATGGTAGGGGGTAAGAATTTCTTTAAAGAGCAAGGCGTTTGATAATCATCTAAAAAGTTTGAGATCGCATGCGTGGCTTTAAGGGTTAGGGGGAGTTTGGGGTTGTTTTGAGTTTTTAAATAATTTAAAGAGAGGTGGTTATTGTCTAATGACCATCTGGGATTATTTAGGGGGTTAGAAGCCATGTTAAAAGCGATTTCTACCATTTGATTTTTAGGGTAGCTTAAAGCGTTTGTGGGTGTGTGTAAGAGATTGAAGTGGTTTTTTTCAAAAAGCAATTGGTAATTTTTAAAAGGCGTATTGAGAGCGTTAAAAAGATGGGGATTATAAGATTTGAAAAAAACTAAATTATCCCTAAAACGCTTTGAAATTTCTTTTTCTAAAAAGGGTGCATCAAAAGATTCTAGGGCTTTTAAAAAGGGCATTCAATAGCCTTTTTCATAAAACCCCTTAGGAGTTTTTTAAAGCATTTTCTAAGAGTTGGGAAGCGAGGGCGATCTTTTTCAACGAGATAAAATCTTGTTCGCTGTAGCGTTTGTTGTCGTTCATTTTATGGTAGTAGGGGGTGCTTAAATTTAGGGCTTTTTCCTCTAAATCTTGCTTGGTTATATTGGTTTGGATTTCAAAAAGATTTTTTGCTTCTTCTAAAGACATAGGGATTTCTATTGAATTGAAGCGTTCAAAATTATCATAAAGCTCGTTAAAATCTTGATTGTCTATCTGCAAAAACGCCCCCACATCTAAAAACAATTCTTTTTCTTTGCTATCCAAAACCCCATCAGCATAGGCTAATAACATAAGAAATTCCACTAATTTCAGGCGTTTGGTGTATTCCCCATGCGTGTGGTCGGCGATTTCTTGGCATAAGGATTCAAAATTTTCTTTTTTATCCACAGGCTCATTGAGAAGCTCTTTGGCTAAATTTTGCTGTTCGCTGTTTAAGGGTTGCTCTAATTCATTGATAAAAAGCGTCCTTAAGGCGTTATCCAAAGCGTTTTTTTGAATGTCTAAAAACTTTAAAAGACGCATATACGCGCCTGTTTGGGTTTGCTTGAATTTGTCTAGGGGGCTAGATTGCACCAACAAATAGGGGTCATTTTTCAAGTCGTATTCTTCGGTTTTGGTTTTAGGGTTTAGGGGGTTTTTCAAATATTCTTTGAGGGTGTTGTAAAAATAAAACAACACAACCGCCGCAACAATTAATAAAATGATTTCCATTTTTTTCCTTTATGAGTATTTTTTCATTTGTTCTTTAAGATCTTGTTTTTGCCTGCTCTCTCGCTCTTTTTTGGCTTGATAAAGACGCATTTGCTCTTCTTTTTGCTTGTCTTGTAAGATCATTTTCCTCTCATGGTTTTTTTTAAGCCGTTCTATGTATTCTTCTCGTTTTTCTGGGTCTTGGAAACTCACAGGGCGGATGAAAAAAACAAACAAGATCAATAAAAAAATCCCTATAGCGACAATCTCAGAGCCTTCGCCATTGAAAGCATACCAAAGCCCCCCCATCAAAGAAGCGAGTGCGAGTTTTAAAAAAGCGTTCATTTTAAATGAAAGTAACCTTATGATAATGCACATCAAGCCCTAAAGCTTGCGTGTTTTTTTCCCCCATAGCCATTAGCGCGATTTGAGGTAAAAATAAAGTGGGGGTGTTGTCATTATCTCTTTTATAAATCTTTGAAGCTTTTAAGCTTAAATTTTCAAAAGCGTGAAAAAGCCCTAAAGAATGCGCGATTAAAAAATCCGCCCCTAAATCAATCCCTAAATAGCGTAAATGCGCGCACTGGAGTAAGCCGCTTATTTCATTGACTTCTAAAAGGGGGGCGTAATTTTGAAAAGACTCTAAAAAATGGGGGGCTTTTAAACGGATTTTATTGAAAAAATGATCGCTTTGTTTGATGCGAGAAAATTCAGCCCCTAAAAACGCATCAAAAGGGCTTTTCAATTCCCATGCCAAAAATTCATTAACCCACTCATTAAGATAGACTATCTCAACGCCTTTTTCATAAACAAGCTGGTATTTTTTCAATTTTTCATTAATGGAGTCGATGATTTCAGGGTTGTTGTCTAAAACTTCTTTAGCATGCAAGATATTCAAATATGCATCTTCTTCGCAAAAAATGAGCGAAACGCCATTGGCTTTGGCTAGAGCCAAATTATACGCGCAAGCGGTGAGAAAATCATGCGTGCTTATAATCTTCCCATAATAGCCTCCATCATAACAAAAAGGCAGATCAATGGTTTTTTGCCCCATTTTTTCTAAATAGAGCTTGGCGCTTTTTAGAAGCGATTGCGCGTTTAAATGCTTCGCATAAGCGTTAAAGAGCGTGCAAGTTTTAGGGGGGTTAGGCGTTTTAGGGGGGTTAGAATTGTATTGAAAAAGGCTTAAAAGGTTTTTAGAAAAATCTTTCCATGGCTTGATTTTGGAATTGGTTAGGATTTCTTGCAATTCATAGATTTCATGGTCAATGTTGTCATCGTTTTTATAGAGGTAATGCGCCACGCTTAAAAAATTCATCACGCCGCTTTCAGGCTGAGAAATCATCTCTAATAACCGGTTGCGCTCTGTGGGGTAGCGCTTCATCAGCCATTTAACATACAAGAAAAAGCCATCGCCTAGATATTTAGGGTTTGTTTGGGGGTTGATAAAATTGATTTGGATAAACTTTTCTAATTCTTCTTTTTCGCCTTTAGTGATGTAGGGGACTTGTTTGAAAAAATCTTCATAGTTTTTTAAAACCGCCTTTTCATCAATCACCAAGTCTTTTAAAGCGTATCGTTTGGATAGGGGATCTAGCACCCATTCTTTAGAAAAAAACGCCACCAAATCGCTCACTTTAGCGTCTTCAAACACCGCAATTTGGTTGATTTTAAGCGCGATATTTTCATTATAGCTCACGCCTTTGAGTTGTTTTAAAAGATCCAAAAGGTATTGATCTTCTTGGTATTCTAAAAAATAAGACTCATAAGCAGGGTTGTAATCTTTGTTGGTTTCAAAACGAAAGACTTTTATGTGCAATTTCAAAACGCTCATCAATCAGTCCTTTAGCTTTTGTGCAGATCTTCTAAAATCGCGCGGTTTTTGGAATTGGAAAAAAGGGCCTCTTTAGAATCCAGCCATTCTTTAGACTCCCGCTCGTCTTTTTTTGGCTCTTGTGTGATTGGCTCTTCTTTTTGAAACAATTCAAGCGAATCGCAACGATTGAATAAAACGGCATTTTCATTTTTTTCTTTGATAAGGATTTGAATGATGCCAGGAATTTCCACTTGAACCACGCTGCCAATGTTATTAGGGCCAAACCCGGCTTCAAACTGCACGCTTTTTGCATCAATTATCAAGCTTTCTAAGGTGTATCCGGCTAAAACAAACAGCACCAACGCGCCGAATTTTTCATGAATTTCTTTAGGGAGTTTGGGGGAAAAATCAATCGCATCTCTTTCGCACAAAAGGTTAAAACTCAAATGGTTTTTGGACAGAAATTGCAAGTATTCAATGCAATGCTTGTTGTTTAAAAGCCTTAATTCTCTTTGCATGCGAGCAACCTTTCAAATTCTTCTAACAAATGACGCACCTCTTGCATGCCAATTTCCCAAAATTCTTTGCTATCAATGTCAAAGCCAAACATGGACACTAATTCTTTAGGGCTTTTTGACCCTCCTAAACTCAAAAATTCCGTGTAAGTTTTAACAAACTCTTTAGCGTCGCTTTTTTTATAAAGCCCATAAAGCGCTAAAGTTAAAAGCTGCCCGTAACTATAAGCGTAGCAATAAAAAGGCGAATGGATAAAATGGGGGATATAGCTCCACCACAAATGGTAGTTTTTAGTGAGTTTCACGCTCTTTTCAAACATTCTTTGATTTTCTTCAAACCAGATTTGATCAAAATCTTTGGTGTCTAATTCTTCATCCATTTCGTGGATTCTTCTTTCAAAATTAGTCATCACCACTTGCCTAAAAAGGGTAGAAAAAATATCCTCTAGTTTGCCTGCCAGCATGAAAAGGAGTTCATCAGATTTCAAACCCTTTTTCAAATGCTCAAAAAACAGCATTTCAGAAAAGACAGAAGCGGTTTCTGCGGTGGTTAAGGGCGTATCCATGTTCAATACGCCTTGTTTTTTGGACAATTCTTGGTGGATCATATGCCCAAATTCATGAGCGATAGTGAAAGCGTCTCGGCGGTTTCCTGTGTAGTTTAACAACACATAAGGGTGAGCGCTAGGCACTGCGCCATGGCTAAAAGCCCCGCCTTGCTTAAAATCTTTAGGGTGTGAATCCACCCAGCCCTCTTTGATCGCTTTAGAAGCGATTTTGTGAAATTCAGGGCTAAAGGCTTTAAGGGTTTTAAGCACTTCTTCTAAAGCTTGAGAGTACGTCATGGTGATGCTCTCATCGTTTAAAGGAGCGTAGCGATCGTAATCTTTGAGTTTATGCCCTAAAATTTGCGCTTTTTGATGGTAGTAACGATGCACTAAAGAAAAATTAGCGTTCACAATCTCTATCATGCTATCCACGCTCTCTTGCGAGATCTGATTGTCAATGTGGCGGAAACTTTCTTTTTTGTCGTATTTTCTTAGCCTAGTTTCAATGAGCAAATCTTTTCGCACCATGTTTAAAATGTAAGTGAGCAAAGGGCGAGATTTTTCTAACGCTTTACTGAAAGCTTTTTGAGATTTTTTACGGATCTTGCGTTTGGGGTTGTGCAAGAGGGCTAAAATTTCTTCTTCGCTCAAATGTTGCTCTTCAAAAGGGATTTTCAAAGAAGAAAAATGCTCATCAAAAAGACGGCTAAACGCACCCACTCCCACAGGTGAAAGGGCTAGAGCGATTTTTTCTTCGTCTAAATTTAGGGTGTGTTTTTTCCTTTCTATGAGATTGTTCAAATAAAAAGCATGGTCTTTGCATTTTTTAATGGAAGCGAGTTGTTTTTTGGCGTCTAAATTCTTAAATTCAATTTCAAAGAATAAAAGGTGCTGTTGGATATTTGTGCAAGCCATTTCGCATTGCGAATAAAACTTCGCTTCTTTGGTGTTTTTAGCAAAAAGTAATTGAGCGTAAGTCATCGCTTTAGAGATTTTTTCTGACAAATCTTCGTAATGTTTAAGAGCGTTGGCAAATCCTGTAGCGTCTAAGTTCTTAAGGTTGTTTTGATAAGCACTCTCAAATTCTTGTGCTTCTGTTTGTAAGGTTTTTAAAAATTCTTCTGCACTTTCTTTATTTTCAAATAAAGCGCTTAAATCCCATTCTTGCTCTTTCATAAAAGCCCCCTTTATTTAATAGTTTGAGTTCAATACGCTTGTATTTTAACATAACACTGACAATACAAGCAAACTTATCATTTGGTTTTTACGCAATTATTTTTTAGCCGGCTCATTTTCTTGGCTCTTTTGGTGCAAAATAAATTGAGCGATAGATTCTAGGTATTTTAAAATAAAAGGGGTTGCCAACATAGAAAAGACCACCATCAAAATAAGGAGCTGGTGGATGTCATGTTGAGCGATACTTAAGATATTTTTTTGGTGCAAAAAACCAAGAATCCCTTTTTTTTCTTGCAAATTAAAGAGCTGGTGCGAGCCTGAATTTAAGAAAATAACAAAAGAAAATTCCCCGATTTGCGCCAAAGAAAGAGCGGTTTTTATGGCAGTTTTAGCATCTCTAAAAAAACGCAAAAGTGCATAAATGATAGCCGTCTTAAAACCCATCACTAAAATGAGTAAAAAGATGACAACAAAGAACTTCTCTATAAAGAAACTCACATTAATTTGCATCCCTATCGTAATGAAAAAAAGGGCTAAGAAGAGGTTTTTTAATTGCGCAAATTCTTCTTGGACATTGATTTTATAGCGCGATTTAGAAACGGCCATGCCCACAATGAACGCTCCTAAAGACATAGAAAACCCAAAAAAATGGCTCAACCCCGCCGCGCTGCAAACAATCACTAAAATCGTGCCTATAAAAATTTCAGGCAAGCGCGTGTCTTTTGCTTGCTCTAAGATGAGATTAGCCCCTTTTTTTCCAGGCAATAATAAAAGAACTAAAATAATCCCTGCTGAAATAAAGGTTTTAAGAATGAGTAAATTGACATTAGAATCTTTACTGCCTAGAATCGTCAAAATTAAAAGCATGGGAATGGCTGCAATATCTTGGAAAATCAAAATCCCCACCGCGCTCTTTCCCATGGGCGTGCTAAGCTGTTTGGAATCTTCAAAGAATTTCAGCACAATAGCGGTTGAAGAGAGCGAAAGCCCCATGCCTAAAACAAGGGAAAAAATGGGTGAAAGACCCAAAACAAAATACCCCACTAAAAAAGCGATTAAAGCGCATAAAATAACCTGTAAAAGCCCAAAAACCAGCACTTCTTGTTTGATGGATTTGAGCTTGTCAAAATTAAACTCAATGCCTATCATAAACATTAAAAAGACGATACCAAATTCACCAATATCAGACAACAAATTAAAATCATTAATTTTAAAAAAAGCCGCTAAGACCGTTCCTGTGCAAATGTAACCAATGATAACAGGCATGTCTAATTTCTTTAAAAAGATTCCAAAGCCCACAGCAAGCCATAAGCCAGCAATAACAATATAAAGTGTGTTATTTTCCATAAAAACCTTTCCCCAGTAGAATCGATTTGTTTTAAAGAAATAAAAGCGAAACTATCTTATTAAATTGAGCCATTAAATAACACTAGAATAAAATAGTATCTATCAAATATATATAAGTATTTTATTATTTAAATCTTACTAAACCCATATTCAAACGCAAACACCAAACGCTCTATTTAGTAAAATAAAAATTAAAACGCTAGGATTATACTGCACTAAAGGAAACTTTCTATTTATGAAAAAGATTTTTGAACCCCAACCTTTCAAGAATCGGCTAGGGCTTAATTTGATGAAGAAGAGCGAATGGAAGAACAAATTAGAAAGTGAAGACATAATCCACATACCAAGAATAGTAGCGGATAAGCCCTACATCTTTGCTACCCTGATTAACCATAGGGAATTTCACGCCCGCTTCAAACGCACTACGATCCCCAATGCGCATTCTTCCGCCTAAATTCCATAAGAACTGGAATCTCGTTTGATTGACATCATAAGGGAACATCCAAGTGTTTCCGGCTAACTGAACGCCACCAATAAGACCTAGAGCGAATTTATCCAAAGGAATGAGATTGACAATCAAATCGCCACCGCCACCATAGGTGAGCAAATTGGTTTTTGTGTGTTCGGTCCCTGAAGTGTTAAACCAATCTAAAAAGCCATACACCCTAGCCCCAAACCATTTATTGGTAAAGCCTACAAAACCTAATTTGAAATTCAAACCATAAAGATCATTGCCATGGCGCCAATCAGAGTAATTGCTGTTATAAGGGCCATAACGACCTTGCTGATAACCCGCACCCATAAAAAAGCCATTCACTTCGCCAGCAAGCGCTAAACTCGTGCTCAAGCTTAAAATACAAGCAATTCTTTTGATCATAATAAATCCTTCTTGTTGAATTAAAGTTACACCCTAAAATCGGTTATTTTTCTAAAAGATTTAATTTTTTATCAAAGATTGATGGTTTTAGAGTGAAAATATTGATTAAATCCATAAATCCATAGATAAGTAAATATGGATAAGCGGGATAGACCCACAAAACCATCTCAAACTTTTAAAATACAAATTTTTAAGATACAAATTAGGTATAATCACCAACTCCAATCATTTAATAAAAGGGAGTTCTATGAAAAATACTTTCAAAGCGTTTGCCTTTTTAATCGTATTTTTTTCAAGCGCTCTGTTGGCACAGGATTTAAAAATCGCTGCTGCTGCTAATCTTACGCGCGCTTTAAAAGCCCTTGTTAAAGAATTTCAAAAAGAACACCCAAAAGACGCTATTAGAATTAGTTTTAATTCTTCAGGCAAACTCTACGCTCAAATCATTCAAAACGCCCCTTTTGATTTATTCATTTCAGCAGATATGACCAGACCTAAAAAGCTTTATGATGAAAAAATAACCCCTTTTAAAGAAGAAGTCTATGCTAAAGGCATGTTGGTTTTATGGAGTGAAAATCTAAAAATGGATTCTTTAGAAATTCTTAAAGACCCTAAAATTAAACATATCGCTATGGCTAATCCTAAACTAGCCCCTTATGGAAAAGCCAGTATGGAAGTCTTGGATCGTTTAAAACTCGCTTCCAGTCTTAAATCTAAAATCATTTATGGCGCTTCTATTTCTCAAGCCCATCAATTCGTCGCCACCAAAAACGCTCAAATAGGCTTTGGAGCGTTATCCTTGATGGATAAAAAAGACAAAAACCTCTCTTATTTCATCATTGATAAAGCCCTTTATAACCCTATTGAACAAGCCTTAATCATCACTAAAAATGGGGCTAATAACCCTTTAGCCAAAGTTTTTAAAGATTTTTTATTCAGCCCTAGAGCTAGAGCTATCTTTAAAGAATACGGCTATATCGTGGATTGAAACGCATTAAAAAAGGCGGATAATGGATCATGAGTTTTTGATTACCATGCGTTTGAGCTTTTCTTTAGCTTTGATTACCACCCTCATTTTACTCCCTATAGGGATTTTTTTAGGCTATTTTTTAAGTCTTAAACGCAATCTTTTAACGAGTTTAACAGAAACGCTTGTGTATATGCCTTTAGTTTTACCCCCAAGCGTGCTAGGGTTTTATCTTCTTTTAATCTTTTCGCCCTCTTCTTTTTTGGGAGCGTTTTTACAAGATGTGTTAAACGTGAAACTCGTTTTTAGTTTCCAAGGGCTTATTTTAGGGAGCGTGATTTTTTCCTTGCCCTTTATGGTAAGCCCTATTAAAAGCGCGTTAATTTCCTTGCCCGCTTCTTTAAAAGAAGCCAGTTATAGCTTGGGTAAAGGGGAATATTACACCCTTTTTTTCGTCCTACTCCCTAACATCAAACCCAGTGTGTTGATGGCTATCATTACAACTTTTACGCACACGATAGGAGAATTTGGCGTGGTGATGATGCTTGGGGGTGATATATTAGGGGAAACAAGAGTGGCTAGCATTGCGATTTTTAACGAAACTGAAGCGCTCAATTATTCTAAAGCCCACCAATACGCCTTAACGCTCACGCTTATCAGTTTTAGCCTCTTATTTGTTACCCTATTTTTGAATAAAAAACAAAGCTCGTTTTTATGATAAAAGCGCAGTTTAAAAAACGCCTTTTAGGATCTAGGGGCGCGTTTGATTTGAATATAGACTTAGAAATTAAAGAAGCAGAAGTTGTCGCTTTATTAGGAGAATCGGGAGCGGGTAAAAGCACGATTTTACGCATTTTAGCGGGGCTTGAAGCAGTGAGTAGCGGCTATATTGAAGTCAATCATTCAGTATGGCTAGACACTCAAAAAAAGATTTTTTTAAAACCACAACAACGAAAAATCGGCTTTGTGTTTCAAGATTACGCTCTATTCCCTCATTTAAACGTGTATCAAAACATCGCCTTTGCTCACCCTAAAGATAAAAATAAAATCCACGAAGTGTTACGCTTAATGCGTTTAGAAAATCTAAGCCAGCAAAAAATTCTTCAACTCTCTGGTGGGCAAGCCCAACGAGTCGCTTTAGCAAGAGCTTTAATCGCAGCCAAAAATCTATTGCTTTTAGATGAGCCTTTAAACGCCCTAGATAACGCCTTAAAAAACGAAGTGCAACAAGGTTTGCTTGATTTTATCAAGCGTGAAAATTTAAGCGTGTTATTGGTGAGTCATGATCCAAACGAAATAACCAAACTCGCGCGAACTTTCCTCTTTTTAAACAATGGCATTATCAATCCTAATCAAGAAAATCGGCTTTTTTCAAACCGCTTATTGGTAAAACCTCTCTTTGAAGATGAAAATTATTGCCATTATGAGGTCATTCCTCAAACGATCAGTTTGCCCAAAGATTGTCCGAACCCAACTTTTAAGCTTGATTTCAATCAAAGCAAAAAATTTTAGAAATATTTTTTCATTTTTTTCTTAAACCCCTCTTATTTTCAAAAATGCAAACTTTATGCACCCATTTTCGTATTAGAAATAACGCTGAAGTTTTAGGGAATTGCTCTTATCATAACCGCTAAAATCAAGCCCTTTTATTATCAGCGTTCCATGAAAACAGAGTCAATTTTTTAGCTTTTCAAAAATGCCTCTATCCTTTTGACGCTCTCTGTTTTGCCTAAAATAAAAAGCGCTTCTTTAAGGCCTATCCCGCCTCCCTTACCCAAAAGGGCCAATCTTAAAGGCTGCATGAAACTACCCGCTTTAATCTTTTCGTCTTCAATGATTTGGTGCATGGCGTTTTCTAGCGCGCTTTCATCGTTGAAATTGGTTGTATTTAATTCCAGCTTAAACTTTTCTAACAAGGGCATGACGAGCGCTTGATTGAGTTTTTTAAAAATCTTTTCTTCATACTCCACAGGGGCGATTAAAACCTCATCTATTTTAAGGGCTAATTCTTTTAGGGTTTGAGATCTTTCTTTGAGGACGTCCAACAAGCGATCCAATTGAGCGGGGTTTAAATGAGAAAGATCGCTAAAACTAAAAGGCTTTAAAAGTTTTAATAATTCCTGCGCGCTTTGGTTTTTCAAATAATGAGCGTTGAGCCAATTAAGCTTGTGCCAGCTAAAGCAACTGGGCGAAGAATTTAAATCTTTAGGGTCAAAACATTCCAATAATTCTTGCATGCTAAAAACCTCTTTATCTTGATAGCTCCACCCCAAACGCGCTAAAAAATTCACTAAAGCTTCCTTAAGATAACCCATTTCTTGATAGTCCATCACATTAGTGGCCCCATGGCGTTTGCTTAGTTTTTGCCCTTCTTCATTCAAAATCATCGGCACATGGAAAAAATTAGGGATTTTAAAATTCAAAGCCTTATAGAGAACGATTTGTTTAGGGGTGTTAGAAAGGTGATCATCGCCTCTAATCACATCAGTAATCCCCATTAAAGCGTCATCAATAGTAACCACAAAATTATAAGTGGGCGTCCCATCGCTCCTGGCGATAATAAAATCGTCTAATTCGTTAGTGTTCACTTTCACTTCGCCTTTAACCCCATCATTAAAAACAATGATTTCATTTTGAGGGACTTTGATCCTTACCACAGGCTCTATGCCTTTAGGGGGCGTGCCTTTAAAATCACGATAACGATTGTCATAGCGTGGGGTTTCTTTCCTAGCTTTTTGTTCTTCTCTCAAAGCGTCCAATTCATCTTTACTCATGTAGCAATAATAGGCTTTGTCTTCGTCTAAGAGTTTTTGAATGTATTCTTTATAAATCTCAAAGCGTTTGGATTGATAGAGGATTTCTCCATCGTGTTCTAGCCCCACCCATTTGAAAGCTTCTACAATGGCGTTAGCCGCTTCTATGGAGTTACGGCTCAAATCCGTGTCTTCAATGCGTAAAAAAAATTTTCCTTGATTGGCTCGTGCAAAAAGATAATTAAAAATGGCTGTCCTTAAGCCTCCTATGTGGAGGTAGCCAGTGGGCGATGGAGCGAAGCGCGTAACGATCAAACTCATTATTCTAACCTTAAAAATAAAATGCTCTTATTGTATTCAAAAATGGCTTAAAAATTGTTTCACTTTTTTCTATTAAAATTAGTGTATCATTGAGATTATTTTTGATTAGGATCACCCATGCAATTTCAAAAAACCTTATTTCCTTTATCTTTACCCTCATCTTTATTTTTATCTTTATCTTTATTCTTATCTTTTTGTATCGCTGAAGAAAATGGGGCGTATGCGAGCGTGGGGTTTGAATATTCCATCAGTCATGCAATCCAACACAATAACCCTTTTTTGAATCAAGAACGCATCCAAATCATTTCTAACGCTCAAAATAAGATTGATAAACTCAATCAAGTTAAAAATGAAATCACAAGCATGCCTAAAACCTTTGCATATATCAACAACGCTTTGAAAAACCATTCTGAATTAACCCCTACTGAAATGCAAGCTGAGAAATACTACCTCCAATCCAGCTTTGAAAATATTGAAAAAATCGTGATGCTTAGCGGTGGCGTTGCATCTAACCCACAACTGGTCCAAGCGTTAGAAAAAATACAAGAACCCACCACTAACCCTTTAGAATTTGAAGAAAACTTAAAAAATTTAGAAGTGCAATTTATTCAATCTCAAAACCGCATGCTTTCTTCTTTATCTTCTCAAATCGCTCAAATTTCAAATTCCCTAAACGCGCTTGATCCTAACTCTTATTCTAAAAACATTTCAAGCATGTATGGGGTAGCTTTGAATGTGGGTTATAAGCATTTCTTTACCAAGAAAAAAAATCAAGGGTTTCGCTATTACTTGTTCTATGACTATGGTTATACTAATTTTGGTTTTGTGGGTAATGGCTTTGATGGTTTGGGCAAAATGAATAACCACCTTTATGGGCTTGGAATAGACTATCTGTATAATTTCATTGATAATGCACAAAAACATTCTAGCGTGGGTTTTTATGCGGGCTTTGCTTTAGCGGGGAGTTCGTGGGTAGGGAGTGGTTTGAGCATGTGGGTGAGTGAAACGGATTTTATCAACAATTATTTGATTAATTATCAAGCTAAAATGCACACGAGTTTTTTCCAGATCCCTTTGAATTTTGGGGTTCGTGTGAATATGGACAGGCATAACGGCTTTGAAATGGGCTTAAAAATCCCCTTAGCGGTCAATTCCTTTTATGAAACGCATGGCAAGGGGTTAAACGCTTCCCTCTTTTTCAAACGCCTTGTCATGTTTAACGTGAGTTATGTTTATAGTTTTTAGGGGGGAAAATGCCTTCAAACGCTCTTTCTGTTGGAGAAATCGCTCATTTAATCAGTGTTTCTCATAGCAGCGTGCATAATTGGATCAAAACCAATCTTTTAGAGAAACTAGAAATTGATCATAAAATTTATGTGAAAACGAGTTCTTTTTTAGATTTTTGCCGCAACCATTTAGGGAAAAACAAGCTTAACAAATACGCTAACAAATCCTTAAAAAGCGCGCATAACCATCAAGAATTGATTTTAAAATACCTAGAAATGTTAGAAAATAGCTCTGATTTAGAAAAGTTGGGTTCTCATTATGAAGAAGAGCTTTCTAATACCACCAGAAATTTAGAAGGCATTTACTACACTCCTAATAGGATAGTAGAACAACTTTTCACTCTCCCTAAAGATTTTGATACCTCCCAAGCGATTTTTTGCGATCCGGCTGTGGGGAGTGGGAATTTTATCATGCATGCTTTAAAACTGGGGTTTAAGGTTGAAAATATCTATGGCTATGATACAGACGCTTTTGCTGTCACTTTGACTAAAAAGCGTATTAAAGAGCGTTATCATTTAGATTGCCCTAATATCATGCAAAAAGATTTTTTAAGTTTAAAACACACCCCGCAATTTGATTGCATTTTCACTAACCCGCCATGGGGTAAGAAATACAACCAAAACCAAAAAGAAAATTTCAAACAGCAATTCAATCTCTCTCAAAGCCTAGACAGTGCATCGCTCTTTTTTGTAGCGAGTTTGAATTGCTTAAAAGAAAACGCTCATTTGGGGCTATTATTACCCGAAAGTTGTTTGAATATTGATGCGTTTAACAAAATGCGAGAAATGGCTTTAAAGTTTCAAATGAGAAGCCTGATTGATTTTGACAAACCCTTTAAAAATCTAATGACTAAGGCTGTGGGTTTGGTGCTTAAAAAAACCCCTAATAAGGATCAAAAAATCTCATGTTTTTATCAAAATAAACCATTCAAACGATCGCCTTCTTCTTTTTTCAACAACCCTAAAAAGATTTTTAATATCCATTGCTCTAGCAAAGAAAATAAAATTTTAGACCACCTTTTTTCCATTCCCCATATGACTTTAAAAAATAACGCTCATTTTGCTTTAGGGATTGTTACAGGTAACAATAAAGAAAAATTACACCCCAAACAAGAAAAAAATACCATTCCTATTTTTAGGGGTTCAGATATTTTAAAAGACGGATTAAAAGCCCCTAGCCAATTCATTAACGCTGATTTAAAAGACTGCCAGCAAGTCGCTCCCTTAAGCCTTTATCAGGCTAGAGAAAAAATCGTGTATAAATTCATTTCTTCAAAACTGGTCTTTTTTTATGACAATAAGCAACGCCTTTTTTTAAATAGCGCGAACATGTTTGTTTTAAAAGAAAATTTTCCTATCGACGCTCATGCGTTAAAAGAATTGTTAAACAGCGATTTAATGCAATTCATTTTTGAATCGCTTTTTAAAACGCATAAAATTTTAAGAAAAGATTTGGAATGTTTGCCCCTATTTGCGCAATTTATTAACAATAGTTTTGATGAAAAATTTTATTTAAAAAATTTAGGGATAGAAAAAAAAGACCCTAAACACTTCACAATCAGGAAAAACCATGCGCATCGCTTGTCTTTTGGCTTTAGGGGATAACCTTATCACGCTTAGCCTTTTAAAAGAAATCGCTCTCAAGCAGCAACAGCCCCTTAAAATCCTAGGCACTCATTTGACTTTAAAAATCGCCAAGCTTTTAGAATGCGAAAAACATTTTGAAATCATTCCTGTTTTTGAGAATGTCCCCGCTTTTTATGACCTTAAAAAACAAGGCGTTTTTTTGGCGATGAAGGATTTTTTGCGTTTATTAAAAGCGCTTAAGAAGCACAAAATCAAACATTTGATTTTAGAAAAACAAGACTTTAGAAGCGCTCTTTTAGCCCCATTTGTTTCCATAACCACTCCAAATAAAGAAATTAAAAACGTTTATCAAAACCGCCAGGAGTTGTTCTCTCAAATTTATGGGCATGTTTTTGATAACCCTTTATATCCCATGAGTTTAAAAAACCCCAAAAAGATTTTAATCAACCCTTTCACAAGAGAAAATGATAGGAATATTTCTTTGGAGCATTTAAAAATCGTTTTAAAACTCTTAAAGCCCTTTTGTGTTACGCTTTTAGATTTTGAAGAACGATACGCTTTTTTAAAAGATGAAGTTACTCATTATCGTGCTAAAACCAGTTTAGAAGAAGTTAAAAACCTGATTTTAGAAAGCGATTTGTATATAGGGGGGGATTCGTTTTTAATCCATTTGGCTTACTATTTAAAGAAAAATTATTTTATCTTTTTTTATAGGGATAATGACGATTTCATGCCACCTAATGGTGGGAATGAGAATTTTCTAAAAGCCCATAAAAGCCATTTCATAGAACAGGATTTAGCCAAAAAATTCCGCCATTTGGGGCTATTATAATATTGTGTTATACTTCTAATTTCAATTTTGCTTGTTAGGACATTCATGAAAAATATTAGAAATATCGCTGTAATCGCGCATGTTGATCATGGGAAAACCACTCTAGTAGATGGCTTACTTTCTCAATCTGGCACATTTAGTGAGAGGGAAAAAGTGGATGAAAGGGTGATGGATAGCAATGATTTGGAAAGAGAAAGAGGCATCACTATCCTGTCTAAAAACACCGCTATTTATTACAAAGACACTAAAATCAATATCATTGACACTCCTGGGCATGCTGATTTTGGGGGCGAAGTGGAGCGCGTTTTGAAAATGGTGGATGGGGTGCTTCTCCTAGTGGATGCACAAGAAGGGGTCATGCCTCAAACTAAATTCGTGGTTAAAAAGGCTTTGAGTTTTGGGATTTGCCCTATTGTGGTGGTGAATAAAATTGATAAGCCTGCCGCTGAACCAGATAGAGTGGTGGATGAAGTTTTTGACTTGTTCGTAGCGATGGGGGCTAGCGATAAGCAATTGGATTTCCCTGTGGTGTATGCCGCTGCTAGGGATGGCTATGCGATGAAAAGTTTAGACGATGAAAAGAAAAATTTAGAGCCTTTGTTTGAAACGATTTTAGAGCATGTGCCAAGCCCTAGCGGGAGCGTTGATGAGCCTTTGCAAATGCAAATTTTTACGCTTGATTATGACAATTATATGGGCAAAATCGGTATCGCTAGAGTGTTTAATGGCTCGGTTAAAAAGAATGAAAGCGTGCTGTTGATGAAAAGCGATGGGAGTAAAGAAAATGGCCGTATCACTAAGCTTATAGGCTTTTTAGGGTTGGCTAGGACTGAGATTGAAAACGCTTATGCGGGCGATATTGTAGCGATTGCCGGCTTTAACGCAATGGATGTGGGCGATAGCGTCGTTGATCCTGCTAACCCCATGCCTTTAGATCCCATGCATTTAGAAGAGCCTACGATGAGCGTGTATTTCGCTGTCAATGATTCGCCCTTAGCCGGGTTAGAAGGAAAGCATGTTACTGCTAATAAATTGAAAGACAGGCTCTTAAAAGAAATGCAAACCAATATCGCTATGAAATGCGAAGAAATGGGCGAAGGCAAGTTTAAAGTGAGCGGGCGTGGGGAATTGCAAATCACCATTTTAGCTGAAAATTTACGCCGTGAAGGGTTTGAGTTTAGCATTTCACGCCCTGAAGTCATTATTAAAGAAGAAAATGGCGTTAAATGCGAGCCTTTTGAACATTTAGTGATTGACACGCCCCAAGATTTTAGCGGGGCTATCATTGAGAGATTAGGCAAAAGAAAAGCCGAGATGAAGGCGATGAATCCCATGAGCGATGGCTATACAAGATTAGAATTTGAAATTCCTGCAAGAGGGCTTATCGGTTATAGGAGCGAGTTTTTAACCGACACTAAAGGCGAAGGCGTGATGAATCATAGCTTTTTGGAATTCCGCCCTTTTAGCGGGAGCGTGGAATCGCGCAAAAATGGGGCGCTCATTAGCATGGAAAATGGCGAAGCGACCGCTTTTTCCCTTTTCAATATCCAAGAAAGAGGCGTGCTTTTTATCAACCCCCAAACGAAGGTTTATGTGGGCATGGTCATTGGCGAACACAGCCGGGATAATGATTTAGATGTCAACCCTATCAAATCCAAGCATTTAACCAACATGAGAGCGAGTGGGAGCGATGATGCGATCAAACTCACCCCGCCTAGGACTATGGTGTTAGAAAGGGCGTTAGAATGGATTGAAGAAGATGAGATTTTAGAAGTTACCCCCTTGAATTTAAGGATCAGGAAAAAGATTTTAGACCCCAACATGAGGAAAAGGGCGAAGAAATAAATAAAACTTTTTGGAATGCATGCGAATTTATTCAACCAAAACGCTAGCAAAAAAGACATTTTTTTGCACAATTTGCGTTCTAATAATGGGCGTTACAAACGCTACATAAAAGCCCCTTTAAGATATGGTGGGGGCAAGTCTTTAGCCGTAGGGTTAATAGTGGAGTGTATACCTAATGGTGTGCGTAGGATTATTAGCCCTTTTATAGGTGGGGGGAGCGTAGAAATTGCATGCACAACAGAGCTAGGTTTAGAAGTGTTGGGCTTTGATATTTTTGACATTTTAGTGAATTTTTATCAAGCGCTGCTCAAAGACAAACAAGCTCTTTATAACAGCTTGCTTTCTTTAGAACCTACGCAAGAAACTTACAACATTATCAAACAAGAGTTAAAAGCCCATTACAAAAAAGAATGCGTTTTAGACCCTTTAGTTTTGGCTAGAGATTATTACTTTAACTTTAATTTAAGCTATGGGCCGGGATTTTTGGGGTGGATGAATAAAATTTATACCGATAAACAACGCTATCTAAACACCCTTTTAAAAATTAAAGATTTTAACGCCCCTAGTTTAAAGGTGGAATGCTCTAGTTTTGAAGAAGTGTTGCTCGCTTATCCTAATGATTTTTTCTATCTTGACCCCCCTTATGTGTTAGAAAATTCTAAAATGTTTAAGGGGATTTATCCTATGCGTAATTTCCCTATCCACCACAATGGTTTTAAACATGAAGTATTGGCTCACATGCTAAAAAGGCATAAAGGGCCATTTATTTTAAGCTATAATGACTGCGAATTGGTAAGGAATGCCTATAAGGATTTTAAAATCTTAGAACCATCTTGGCAATACACTATGGGACAAGGCGAAACCAGAATGGGTAAAAACCGCTTAGAAAGAGGCGATAATAACCATGTCAAACAATCTCATGAGCTATTGATCATCAAGGAGTAAAAATGCATATTAGCGAGGTCAAAACTGCCTTTAAAATCGCTGATGTAGAATACGTGAAAGACAGCACAAAGTTGAATTTCAACTATCTTAAGGATTTAAAAGATGAAAACAATCAATCTCTATCTCAAAATATTTTGACTCAAAATGTGGCTAGAGTGTATTTAATTGTAGTGGATGGTGAGATTAAAAAAATCGGTGGCTCTCAAGCGGATGGTGGGATTAAAAGCACGCTCAATATTTATAAAGATGGGGGAGTCAAAGGGAGGCCTAGTATTAGAAGTTTTGGTGTGTGGTATTTTCTTTACCATACGATACTCACAGGGGCTAAAATAGAATTTTACATGATTTATCAGCCTAATTTTGAAACTCAAGTGAAAGGCTTGTTTGGTTTTTGTGCAATCAAAGACGCAAGCATCAGCTATAAACTTTTAGAGCAAGCTTGCCTGACGGATTATAGAAACAATAATAATGACGCATTGCCCGAATGGAATGCGCGAGAGCAAGGTAAAGATTGGCCAAATGATATTAAAGATGAGCATGCCAATACCACTCAAAAAGCTCAAAACAGAGAAAAAGCTGTTCATAGAAAAGCGATTGACAAACCTAGCAGAACTTTAAAAGATTGAATTGGTTTTAACCCAACCTCAAAAAAAGGCTTTAAGTTTTACTCCATTTAAAAAGTGTGGGTTTAGATGAAAGGAAAAAATAAAACTTGTATAAAGTAGCAGATATTTTTTGTGGTGCTGGAGGATTGAGCTATGGCTTTTCTGTGCATTCTCATTTTGAATTAATATGGGCTAACGATATAGACAAAGATGCCATTTTAAGCTATCAAGCCAATCATAAAGAGGCACAAACCATTTTATGCGATATTGCACAACTTCATTGCCACAACTTGCCATGCGTTTCAATTGACATTCTATTAGGCGGACCACCATGCCAGAGCTACTCCACGCTTGGCAAAAGAAAAATGGATGAAAAAGCGAATCTGTTTAAAGAATATTTGCGGATCTTAGATTTAGTGAAACCAAAAATATTTGTTTTTGAAAATGTGGTGGGTTTAATGTCTATGCAAAAAGGGCAATTGTTCCAACGAATTTGTAACGCTTTTAAAGAGAGAGGTTATATTTTAGAGCATGCCATTTTAAACGCCCTAGATTATGGTGTGCCTCAAATGAGAGAGCGAGTGATTTTAGTAGGCACACATAAAAGTTTTAAACAAAAATTCCACTTCCCTAAACCCATAAAAACGCATTTTTCTCTAAAAGACGCTTTAGGGGATTTACCACCCATTCAAAGCGGTGAAAATGGCGATGCTTTAGGTTATCTTAAAAATGCGGATAACGTTTTTTTGGAATTTGTGCGAAATTCTAAAGAATTAAGCGAGCATAGCAGTCCTAAAAACAATGAAAAACTGATAAAAATCATGCAAACGCTAAAAGACGGACAGAGTAAAGATGATTTGCCCAAAAATTTACGCCCCAAAAGTGGTTATACTAATACCTATGCCAAAATGTGGTGGGAAAAACCAGCCCCCACTATTACAAGAAATTTTTCTACTCCAAGCAGTTCTAGGTGTATCCATCCAAGAGACTCTAGAGCGTTAAGTATTAGAGAGGGGGCAAGATTGCAAAGTTTTCCTGATAATTATAAATTCTGTGGGAGCGCTAGCGCTAAAAGATTGCAAATTGGCAATGCCGTGCCGCCTTTATTGAGTGCAGCACTCGCTCATGCTGTCTTTGATTTTTTAAGGGGTAAAAATGTTTGATAATAACGATTTTAAAGGTTATAGAAATTTATTGGGTTTTAATTCTCAAAACGCGTTTAAGGAATTTTTAGGCGCTAAAGACATACAACCTTGCGTTGATTTCAATTATTTAAACGCGCTCAAAAAAAGGCTTATTGAAATTTTTAGCGCTATCAATAGTGTTTATTGTTTTAAATATAATGAGTATGAATTGGAATGCTTTTTTAAAAACTCCATAGAGCGAGTGTTTTCAAAGATAGTGGATACTCATATTATTTATAAGCTGAATAATCAAGGCAGAAGGCCTGAAGAAGTTTGTTTTTCTTGGATGCGTGGGTTTTTAGTAGCGGAGTTTTTTAAGGGTTTTATCGCTTGTCTTTTTGGTGCACAAAAAGAAACCATCAAATTTTTTGGTGGTGATAATTTTGAGAGCATAGAAAGCTTTAAAAGAAGTCCTAAAGCCGATTTTTTGCTAGACAATCATTTATTACTAGAAGTTCAAAGCGGGTTTCAAGGGATCAATGACATTAAAGAACATAAAGTTTTAGAAGCTAAAAGGCGTTTGATAACGGATAAAATTCCTACCATTGTGGTGCATTTTGATCTGTTTAACGGGCAAGTAGCGTGCGTAGAAATTTCTAAAATCAAAGACAATGATTTGAATTGGATAACCCGCCAACAAAACAAATGGAAGGGCAGAGCGTTTTTAATATTTCGCAAAACTTTTTTGATTACAAAATTACAGAAATACCTAAATAAGCCGCTTTCATAAAAACTAATAGCATAATACGGCCTAAATAAAATACAAGATAATAGCATTAAAATGTGGTAGGCGGATTGAATGTTTGTTATTTTTGCCCAACATTCAGCGTGAGTGTGTGTCTCAAATAAGGGAGCGAGTGTTTTAGTGGGCGCGCTCAAGCTTTAAACAAAAATCCCACTCCCATAAACCCATAAAAACGCATTTTTTCAATCAACTTATATTTTGATTTGCCTTAGCCTTTTTATTGCCTCCTATTAAAAGTGATCCCATAAACTTCATTCCTGATTTGGAATAAGGGATCAGTAGGGGCTTCTACGCCTTTAGGGAGATCGGCTGGGAAATACACATCTTTATTGCAACCCATTCCTTCGTATTTTTCAACTTTCAATGTCCCTATTAGTAATTCCTTGTGTTTGCCTTTCCAAAGCGCGGTTGTGTCGTTGGTGGCATCATTTTTATTCGCAAACACCAGATACATTTGGTATTCTATGGGTTTATTTTTAAGGTGTTGTTGGAATGAAGAAAGCAGATAATTTGAATCTTTTTGCTTTAATTCTTGGGGGTTAAGATACTTGATGCCGTCTTTAGGCACAAATTTCCATCTCGCAGGCAATAATTTTTCTTTCTTATCTTTAAACTTGAACGCATGCACGCTATAATAAGGCGTGTTAGCCACGCTTGAGCTAATCCCTATCGTTTTGGTGTAAGCGGCAAAATTCCTATAAGAGGGGACTTCTTCATAAAGCTTTTTGATTCTTGCTTCATCCACCTTGCCATTTTTAGGGATTCTCATTTCAAAAAATTGGGCGAATTCGTTAGGGTTTTTGGCAAAATTGATTTCTGTATTGAGCATCACCATTGTCCAGCTGGCGTTTTGATTTTCTAATTTTAACGCCATTCCCCTAACTTTGCTTTTATCATCCATCGCCACGCCTCCTAAAGAATACCTTACAGACGCAGGGATTTCTTTTTCATTGAGTAATGGCACATCTAAATCCTTTTTTGCTTGCGCATTAGGGAGGAACACGCCTTTAGCGCAAAACCCCTTAGTGTGGTTGATTTTCATTTTAGGCTCTTTGGCGTTGAGTTTGTAGAAAATATCCGCAATCTCTTCAGCGCTCACTTCATGGGCTTTTAAAAAGCCCAAGCTAAAAACCAAACACAAGCTCAAACCAATTTTTTTCATTCTTGATCCTTATTATTATTTTTTATATAAAACAATGCTTTTTATTGTATCAGTAAATTCCCTATTGAGCCTTAAAAAAGCCTTTTTTAAATATCTTATTAGGATATTAAAAGATTATCCTATCTATTTGCATGCGATGAGCGAGCTTTTAAGGATAAACTTGTGTTTTAAATTTTGTGATTTTTAAGAAAAATTAGCTTGATTTTCAACTAATTCTACATTCTTTTATGCTACAATTACTTTTACAGAGTAATTTATCTATTCTCAGGTAAAGTAAGGAAGAGGAATGAAATTAAAGAAACGAAAAGTTGCGGCTACTGCGACTACATTGCTAAAGCGTTTTACCTTGCCACTATTGTTCACTACGGGTTCATTAGGGGCGGTTACTTATGAAGTGCATGGGGATTTTATCAACTTCGCCAAAGTGGGTTTTAACCGTTCGCCTATTAACCCTGTTAAAGGTATCTATCCTACAGAGACTTTTGTTAACCTTACGGGTAAGCTAGAGGGGTCTGTGCATTTAGGTAGGGGATGGACCGTGAATGTAGGCGGTGTTTTGGGCGGACAAGTTTATGATAACACTAGGTATGATAGGTGGGCAAAGGATTTTACCCCCCCAAGCTATTGGGATAAAACTTCTTGTGGCACGGATTCTTTGAGTCTTTGTATGAATGCGACTAAAATGTGGCAACAGCAAGGGCCAGGTGGTATTATTGACCCTAGAGGTATTGGCTATATGTATATGGGTGAGTGGAACGGCTTGTTCCCTAATTACTATCCGGCTAACGCTTATTTGCCCGGGCATTCAAGGCGCTATGAAGTTTATAAAGCGAATCTCACCTATGATAGCGATAGAGTCCATATGGTAATGGGGCGCTTTGACGTTACTGAGCAGGAGCAAATGGATTGGATTTACCAATTGTTCCAAGGTTTTTATGGGACTTTCAAGCTCACGAATAAGATGAAGTTCTTGCTCTTTAGCTCTTGGGGTCGTGGTATCGCTGATGGTCAATGGTTGTTCCCCATTTATCGTGAAAAGCCTTGGGGTATTCATAAAGCCGGTATTATTTATCGCCCTACAAAGAATCTAATGATTCACCCTTATGTGTATCTCATCCCAATGGTAGGTACATTGCCCGGTGCTAAAATAGAATACGATACCAATCCTGAGTTTAGCGGTAGAGGTATAAGGAATAAAACGACTTTCTATGTGTTGTATGACTATCGTTGGAATAACGCTGAATACGGCCGTTACGCACCCGCTCGTTATAACACTTGGGATCCGTTCTTGGATAATGGTAAGTGGCGTGGCTTGCAAGGTCCTGGTGGTGCGACGCTCTATTTGCACCACCATATAGACATTAACAACTACTTTGTGGTTGGTGGTGCTTATCTCAACATCGGTAACCCTAACATGAACTTGGGTACTTGGGGTAACCCTGTGGCTCTTGATGGTATCGAACAATGGGTCGGTGGCATCTACAGCTTAGGGTTTGCAGGGATTGACAACATTACCGATGCTGACGCGTTCACTGAGTATGTTAAAGGTGGAGGTAAGCATGGTAAGTTCAGTTGGAGCGTTTATCAGCGCTTCACCACCGCTCCAAGGGCATTGGAATATGGTATCGGTATGTATTTAGACTATCAGTTCAGCAAACATGTTAAAGCGGGTCTCAAACTCGTGTGGTTAGAGTTCCAAATCCGTGCGGGTTACAACCCTGGAACCGGTTTCCTTGGGCCAAACGGTCAGCCGCTCAACTTGAATAATGGTTTGTTTGAATCTTCGGCGTTTGCGCAAGGCCCTCAAAACATGGGTGGTATCGCAAAAAGCATTACTCAAGACAGAAGCCATTTGATGACACACATCAGTTATAGTTTCTAAGGGAGTTCCCCTATTCTCTTAGATATGCCTTTTTTTGCATTTTTATTTTAATATCTTTGGGAGTTAGGGCTTTGGAAATTAAGAAATATTTTTTTTACGCTCTATTTTTTTTGCTTTTTTCTGGTCTTTTTTTATCCAAACTTCAAGCTTATAAATTCAACATGAGTATTGTTGGAAAGGTGAGCAGCTATACCAAGTTTGGCTTTAACAACCAAAGATACCAACCTTCTAAAGACATTTATCCTACAGGTAGCTACACTTCTTTACTCGGCGAATTGAATTTGAGCATGGGCTTATACAAGGGTTTGAGAGCAGAAGTGGGGGCTATGATGGCAGCGCTTCCCTATGACTCTACCGCCTATCAAGGCAACAATATCCCTAATGGCCAGCCCGGCTCTAGGACCGATCCTTTTGGGGCGGGTATCTTTTGGCAATACATTGGTTGGTATGCGGGGCATAGTGGTTTGCAAGTGCAAAAACCTCGTTTAGCCATGGTGCATAACGCTTTTTTGAGCTACAACTACAAAAAAGACAAATTCAGTTTTGGCGTGAAAGGGGGGCGCTATGATGCTGAAGAGTATGATTGGTTCACTTCTTACACTCAAGGGGTTGAAGGCTTTGTCAAATATAAAGACACCAGGTTAAGGGTGATGTATTCAGACGCTAGGGCTTCAGCGTCAAGCGACTGGTTTTGGTATTTTGGGCGCTACTATACAAGCGGTAAGGCTTTAATGATTGCGGATTTGAAATATGAAAAAGACAACCTAAAAATCAACCCTTATTTTTATGCGATCTTTCAAAGAATGTATGCGCCAGGCATTAATATCACTTATGACACCAACCCTAATTTCAACAATAAAGGCTTTCGTTTTGTAGGCACTTTCGTGGGGTTTTTCCCCATTTTTGCCACTCCAGCCAATCAGAATGATATTATCCTCTTCCAACAAGTGCCGTTAGGAAAAAGCGGGCAAACTTATTTCTTCCGCACTCGTTTTTACTATAATAAGTGGCAATTTGGGGGCAGTGTCTATAAAAATATCGGTAACGCTAATGGCGATATAGGTATTTATGGCGACCCTTTGGGGTATAACATTTGGACAAATAGTATTTATGACGCAGAAATTAACAATATCGTTGGTGCTGATGTTATTAACGGGTTTTTGTATGTAGGCTCACAATATAGAGGGTTTAGTTGGAAAATTTTAGGCCGTTGGACGGATAGCCCAAGGGCTGATGAAAGGAGTCTCGCGCTCTTTTTGAGTTATTTTTCTAATAAATATAATATTAGAATGGATTTAAAACTAGAATATTATGGCAATATCACCAAAAAAGGCTATTGTATTGGGTATTGTGGCATGTATGTTCCAGTCGATCCTAATGGGCCTGGCACGCAACCTTTAACACACAATGTGTATTCTGACAGGAGTCATATAATGTTTAACATTACTTATGGTTTTAGGATTTACTAGCCTTTTATCCTTATATTTTTGATTGGCCTTTTTAAAATATTGAAAGGCTTCGCTCCAATCAAATATTAATACTCAAAAAGTTTTATTTAACTTTATTATTAAATATTTAATACACTAGAACACCACAGCACACCCTACGCAGTTTTTCAACAAACTCAACGAGTTTAAAGAAGACGTTTTCACTACGCCCAAGGCTAAAGAATACATTGACATAGCGAGCGGTTTTCATAAGCTTTTTAAAAACGACGCTAAGATCGCCGAAAGCTTAAAACCAGCCACCACCAAGAACTTAAGCCAAGGTTTAGCCACCACTCTAAGCGGAGCGTTAAAATACCAATGG
>NZ_JACTCR010000020.1:0-36546 GCF_014496965.1 Helicobacter pylori
ACTATCAAGGCGTATATAGAAAATCAAGGTTAGTTTCACTTAAGGTTTTTATATAGTTCCTAGCGGAACTAAAGCATTCATCCCAAACACTAAAGATATTTGGGATTTCTGCTTGGGTGGTTTTAAAAATATTGATCCCCAATTAGAAAAAGCCGCTCTGATGAATGGCGTTTTTATAAGCCCTTATAAAAAATCCACCCATTGCCAAAGAACGCATTTAGACAATAAGAGCTTGAAAGAAATCGCTTTGGATATGAACCCTAAATTAGAAAAGCAAAGCCCTTTTATTGATGCGGATAAAATGGCTATTCAATCTGCGGGGTTATTGAGAAAGAATAAAGGTGTCTTGATCGCTTTTGCTGCAGATATTTGCATGGAGCATAACGAACACAAAAAAGAAGAGTTTATCAGCCTTAAAGAGAGCTGCACCCAATCGCAAGCCAAAATCTATAACAACAAAGAGCGCTTTGACAAATTCATGCAAGATTACCAAAAAGACTTAAAAACTTGCCTTTTAGACACTTCTAACACTAAAGAAGAAATGGAGCAAAATGTTTCACAATGCCAAAAAGAGCAATTGAGAGACGATAACAAAGGCTTCACTTTAGAAGAGTTGGTTAAAAAATACGCTAAGTAAAGTTACTTAATTTTATGGATGGTTTTAAAAATCCATTTCATAGTTATTGTTAGGGTTTATAAGCTCATTAGTAGTTTTGTTAAAATCTTTGAGTGGTATTTTTTTGAGCGTGTTTGTGCTTTCTTGTGTGGTTTGTGCAATGGCTGTGATTTGATGGTTATTTTGCAAGTTTTCTAAAGCTATACTTGCTTTTTTTGATAAAGTTTTAAAACATTGCAACTCTTTCTGTAAAAAATTAAGCGATTTTTCACAGCGTTTGATGATTTTATCCCTTTGCCCTCTTTCATAAATGGGCAAATCATTTTCATTAGCTTGCGTTAAAAATTTCAAATCTTTTGATAGCTCCATCGCTCTAGTCTCTAAGAATTCTTTTCTTTTCTTAGCAAAACAATAATTTTCCTCTTCAAGTCTTTTTAAATGTCCTAAAAGATTGAGCCAAGCCTGTCTGTCTAACAAATTGTCTTGTGGGCTAGAATTTCTAACGTTATCATCTATCTTTTTTATTTCAAGCCGAGCAATACTAACAAGTAAAGCACTATCTTTAAAAAACTTAGCTACTAAAAACATATTACTTTTATCAGTCAAGCTTAAATTTTGATAATTCATATACCTAAAAAATTCAAAAGCTCTTTGTGAAATACTATGTCTATCGCTTTTAAAATCTAAAGCAATTTTTTCTAAATTTTTAACAATACTCTTACTTATGAAAACTTTGCTCATGCTTTTTAATTTAGTGTAAAGCTCAAAGCGTTTTTTTGAATGGGATAAATCAGTTTCTAAATCTTTGCTAAATTCTTCCTTTAAGGCTCTTAAATCTTTATAATCTTTTTCTAAATCTATAATCTTTTTTTGTGTGGCAAAAAGTTTTTTAATGGTATAAAAATAATCTTTTATTAAAGGGCTTTTACAGACAGCTAATTTTTGAATTTTTTTATAAGTGTTTTTAGAAGTTGGAGTTTCTTTATTGAGCCATTTTATTTCTTTAAGTTGCCTGTTAAGTTCTTTTTCATTTGTAGGGGGCGTGAAATTTTCTTTTTCCCAATGTGTTTTTTCTAATAGATTTTTTAGACTATCTAAATGATCAGATAAGGCATTTTCTCTTTTTTTCAAACTTTCTATTTGAAAAGTCGCACTGCCCAAAACTTTATAAAAATAGTTTTCATGCCTAAAACTCTTATTGTTTCTAGCTTGTGTTTCTAGCGTATCTAACTCTGTTTCTATACTTTTAATCGCCTTATGAATATTGGGCGTGTTAGAATATTGCAATTCGCCTTTTGAGTTAGCAAACAAATAATTTTTAAATGTTTCTCTCAGTGTGTGGTAAAACTCTTTACAGCTGTCTTTAGAATGAAAGCGTAGTTGCTTATTGGTAATTTTGTTAGTTTTGTTGATAATCACATGCGCATGCGGATTGTTTTGGTGTGCATGGAGTTTTATTATAAAAGGATAATCATAACCTAGCGTGTTAGTGAGTGTTTGATACACGCTTAATTCCAAAACTTTTAAATTTTTTTCATTACAATTTTCATCAATGCTAAACACTAAATGTAAAGTGCAATTTTTAATACGGCTATTCTTTTTTAATATTCTTTCAAATTGCTCATTCCATTGCTCTGCTATATCATCATAATCAACTGCACTAAAAAATTCATCTCTCACCAACTCGCCATGCTTAGCGATATAATCCATAGCCCTTTTTGAATGCAAGCGTGTCATGTTGCCTATATTCTTGATGACCACTTGTTTTTGCGGCTCTCTTAAACGCATAAATTCTTCTTGTGTGAGTTGGGTTAAATTTTTAGCAAACTTTTCTGCTTCTTCACAATAGCGTTTAGTATAAGTGTATTGTATCTTAAGCGTCTTTTTGGGCTTGATGATCTCATAATCAAAAAGCTCATCGCTTTCAAAATCTTTACTATAACTTTTTTCTAACGCCATTTTATTGTAATTTTATTCTCCCAAAAACTTTGCCGCTTGTTTTAATTTTTAGATCTTATTCTACATTATTATTCCCCCTTTTTAAAGTGCAGGATAACACTTCAATTCCGTAAAAATTGAAGTCAATTTGACCTTGCAGGTGGCTAAAACACGCACTTTTAAGATATTCTTAAATCAAACTTAATCAAAAAAAACTTATTTTAAAACTTTCAATTGATTCTTTTCAAACCAATTTTTTACAAGAATTTGGGCTATAATCTATCTTGACAAGAAAAAGGGGGAGATAAAAGGCGTTGAAATGGGTGCGATTTTTGATTGAGAGAAAGAATCAATGAAAATAACGCTAAAGGTTATGACAAGTTGCACTAAAATGAAAACAAGTTGCACTAACTATCATTTATTAAAAAGGAGTTCATTAAAAAGGAGTTCAATATGCCAAATATTATTACAGATTACTCGCAATACAATGAAAAGCAACTGCAACATTTTTTAAACTCCATTGAAAAACAATTGCTTAAGGCAGAAGGGGATAAAAATAAAGCGATAAAAAAAATCCAAGAGTGTGAATTGCAAGAACAAATGATCAGACAGGTTTTAGCCCAAAAACATTCTCAAGAAAAAGAACCCACACAAAGCCTGTTAAATACGATTAACTCAAAAGATGACCCAGAATACGATGTTTCGTTTGGAGACTTCAATGATTTTTTACAAATAGCAAGACAAGAAAGAGAAAGGCATGATACTTAAAGTCAGAACTAAGAAAGATTTTCTTAAAGACTTTAATAAGCATATCTTGTCTGGGCGTATTACAGAAAGCGATGTTACAAGCGTTGTTGATTGCCTAAAAGAACAAAAGCCACTCCAACAAAAATATTGTGACCACGCCTTGAGCGGCAATCTTAAAGGGTTGAGAGAATGCCATGTCAAGCCAAACTTGTTATTGATTTATGAAATCAAAAAACAAGAAAACGAACTTGTTTTATTGCGTCTAGACACTCATAGCGAGCTATTTAAAAAGTGATCAAACAATATACAAGAAAATTTATCCATACAACCATCCGTGCTAAATTTTAATTTAAATCGCGCTAACTTTAAAATAAAACATGCTAATTTCTAAAAATAAGTTGTGCTAAGCCACACTACAAAAATGTTAATCTTTATTTTAAATCTTACTCATGCAAGTTTGCACTATAAATCAGCGTATTCCTTTTAACAACAAGGATAAAAAGTTGCAGAAAGCGATTTTTAAAAAGCAATTAAAATATTCATACATCCTTTTTTAACTCATCAAACACTTCTTCATTGGGTTTGACTTCCCAGTTAATACGAGAGAGTAATTCTTTGTTTTTGAAATAATAATTCGCTTTTAATTTTAAGGGTTTGGCCTTATGACCGCTCACTAAAATGATCACTTCATCTTTATCAATATTCATGATGTCTTGCGCGCTCAATAAGTCCCACGCTTCTTTTCCTATACTAGAAGTCCCTCCAGTAATGAGCTGTCCTTTTTCTGTAGAGTGGCTTCGTGTTTTTCTAGTCATCTTGCCGATTTCTTCGCTCACTTGCTTAGCGTATTCTAAATCATCCATCTTGAAAATTACTTTATAAGCCACGGTGCTATTAACAATTCTTGCGTCTTCTCTACCATAATATTTTTCAATAAGAGCGTTGGATTGCGTGATAAAAATTAAAACCACACCATAGCTTCTGCTCAATGCGGGCATTTCTAACAAAAAAGGCAATTTACCAAAACGCACAAATTCATCTAAAAAGAGATAAACCCTTTCTTCAAATTTCTTACTCTCTTTCAATAAAAGATTTTTAGCAATACTTTCCAAAAGGATACGGATAAGCGGTGCGAGCGTGTCAATATCTGTTTGAGCGATCTTAATATAGAGTGAAATATTGTCAGTCCTTAAGTCCTCGTATTTAAAACTCATGCTGTCTGTAGCGCTTTTAACTTGATAGCTTGTAAAGACTTGCATAAAACGGCTATAAACTGATTTAATACTCGCAAACTCTTTGTCATTTGCTTTAGCCCATCTGTTCGCTTCGTTTCTAATAATGGGGTCTAACATACCCTCTTTCATTATAATATTGCCTTGATCGTCTTTTTCTAAATGATTCACAGAGCCATCATAATTTTTAGGATTTTCTGGGTCAGTATAGACTTGTTCGGCTACTTGTTTATACCATAGCAATTCCACATTGACATTAGGTTTCATTTTTTTAACGCCATTTTCTACTTTAGCCATATAACGCCCATTCTCTTTAACAAAACCACTATCGCTACTTTGACATTCATATAATTCAGTATAAAATCGGCTTTGTGGATTGATTAGAGGGACATAATTTTTTATAGGAGCGCTTGCAATTTCAAAAAAGGTACTGGTGTTATGCACGCACAAATCATAAAGAGCGTAAAAGACAAATAAATTTTTAGCTTGTTGTGTCCAATGGGGGTCTTTATTTGCCCCATCTTCAGCAAAAATAGTATTGCCCACTTCATCTACAAGCCTTCGCTTTCTGTTAAAATCTAATTTTTCTACGATGCGTTTGTCAAACGGATTGAATTTAAGCGTGTTATCATTTCCTAAGGGATCAAATACAAAAATTTTATTTTTTAGAACTTGTTGTCTGTAACCAGCTGTCAAATCAAATAACTCCCCTTTAATATCTAACACCACACAAGAGCTAGGCACGCTTAAAAGATTAGGAACAGCCACAGCTGCGGTTTTACCACTTCCAGGAGGAGCGATGATTAAAGTAGAAAGCGGAGCATCATAATAAGTAGGCTTAAGCGAATTTAAACCTTTATATAGCCCCACACAAAAACCTTTGTCAAAATTTAAAGTCATAGGATAACTTTTAGAAGACCCTAGCGTAAAGACATCTTTGCAAGCCTTAGGAAGCATTTTAGTGTAATAGTCTTTTTGAATGCTATTAAGCTTATGGAATAAATTGCTAGTTTTATCTTTAAATTTATCTTTTAATGTTTTGGACTTTTCTCTCATTTAAAATAATCCTTTTAGATATTTCATAAATGGCGTTAGTTTTACACTTAAAAATCCCCTAAATACAAAGATTAAGACACAAATCACTACTAAAAAGGATAAGATCGTAAAGAAAACCTTAGGTCTTTTCTTGGCAAATTGATAAACTTCATAAAATATACACCCTGTAAAAATAGGCAATAGCTTAAAAACATCTAAATCTTTTTGTGTTTTTTCTATATTCTCATTAACGCTTTTAGTTTCATCGTTTGGTTTCACTTCATTGATAGCATCTATTTTATTCTTAATGCCTTCGTAAGCTTGAAACAAATAAGACGAAGTAGGGAATTTACCTTGAGAAACATTAACAGCTTTTTCTTTGATTTCTTGTTCATAAAAAAGAAAAAAACCCACTAACACAATCACAATAATTAATCCAATTTTTACGATCTTATGCTCCAAGAGTAAAAGAAGTTTTTTCATTTCTTGTTTTCTTTATCCCCTTTAATAGGGTTCGCTTGATTTTGTTTTTTGGTGTTATTTAACCCCTTTTGATGCTTCTCTAAACCATCAGTGGTTTTTAGTCTTTCAATATAAGGGATAGGCACGCAATACTGGGTTTTGATGGTGTGTTTTTTGAGCTTGTTTTTCAAATCTTTTTGCAAAGGCTTAGGAGCTTTTATGATGTTTTTAACCTCTTCTAAAGTTTTAACTTCTTCTTCATTTAAGGCTCGGCATTCTTTGCTTGGAGTTTGGTTTTTGATTTGAGTTAACAACTCCGTTACGCTAATGGCATTTTTAGGTTGAGGCGTAGTGTCTTCAATCAAATGCATGTTGTTTCGTTTGGCTTTCATGGCTTCATCTTGCTCTAAAAGCCTTTTTAAAAGCATGAAGTCCTTAGACTTTTGGTATTTGCGCTTGTCTCTTCTCACGCACACGTATTCCTTACCGCTCCTTAAAGTCCATTTTTTAGAAACGTCTTCAGCAATAATGTAATTCCCTACCACACGGCTATTGATAGGATTATCATACCCATCTACAACCTTATAGGTGTAAGGAAATTTTGAAAAGGCTTGATCCCTGTCATATCTAAAATAAGTGTATTTGCCATCATCAAAGACATCTAGCGCCTTTATATCAAGCGCGTCATCACTGGGTTTTTTATAGAGCCACAAACTCCACCAGGTGCGTTTGTGTTTGGGGTTTTGCAAATAACCACGATTGATTTTAGCTTTTTCAATGAAAATGTGATTGACTTCATCTCCAATTCTTATAAACTTGCCATCATCAATTTCCTTGCTCTCATAATTGATTTTTCTGTAGTCAAGCTTGTGCTTATCTTGTTTATTAAAGTTATCTGTTTCTGTTTTAGCCAATTGTTCTTGCTCCCTTTTTTCTAACTCGCTCTTAGACAAAATATTGAGCTTGCCAATAGATCTTTTATTAGAAACAAACACTGAAAAATAGCTTTGAAACTTGCTGGTGTAAGTGGTACTAAACAAGTAAAAGGTATAAATTGTGCCGCTCGCTCCGACTACGGTTAGGTTCGTATCCACCCCTATAAGTAACGGCTTGATCACTAGCATGTTAGACAAATCGTAATGATCATTAGTAGGATAAGTGAGTTCAAAACCGCTAGGATCTCCTAAACTCACATAGATAATAGGATCATTATCAAAAATAAAAGTAGTGGTCATCGCATAGCGCAAGCGGATTTTATTGGTGTTGCCTGCCACATATAAGACATTGAAATTATTGTCTTGCAATTTTCTATTTTTAGAAAAATACACGCTCTGTAGGGCCTTTAAATCCATAAGCTGTTTGGCTTTTTCTTTGTTTTCTTGTTCTTTGAAACTTTCTAAACTATCAGATTTTGCTAGGATAAGATTGTTGTTTTCTTTGCCATGTTCAAAAGAATTTGTAAGATCAGTTTCATTTGTGTTGTTCCTAAAAATATCCTCTTCAGCGCTAAGTAAAGCGCAATACAAAAATAGCGATAGAGTAAATTTTTCCATTATTGTTCCTTAACATCTTTATACTGGCTCATGTGAGGGTCTTTTTTCTCGGTATGGATAATCCTAGATTTCACACCATCATCTTTGACTTTATTTTTCTCATCTAAATCTTTTAAAATCGCAATTTCAGTCACATCATAACCTGTAACAATAAAGCCTGTAGGGTTTAAGGGAACAGATTTTGTATCAATTTCAATAGGTTCAAATTCAAAGGTCATAATTATTCTATAACGCTTTAAGCTTTCTAACTTTTCTTTATTAAAAAGTTGTGCGGATATTTCAATATTGGCTTGGGTTTTACTGATTAAAGCGATATTGATAATGCTAATTTTTCGTGTTAGATTTACATTAGTGTAAATGCTATGTTCATAAGAAACAAGTTTTTCAAAAAAATCCCATACTTCAAATGCGCTTTGCAACCTAATGGTTTCGTGAGCTATTTCGTTTTGCTCTTTTATACTTGAAATATTTTCTCTATTATTGACATAAGATGCTACCAATTGTCTCACGAGCGCTTGATTGGCACGAATGCTCTTGTCTGCTCTTTGGACTATGGCAAAATTTTGTGTAGCGTTTGAAAAGGTTACCCAATAAGGCACTTTTTCTTTTAAGGGCAATAAGCATACAATAATAATGGCTTCTATAAGAGCTAGAGCAAAAAAGAACACCGCACTGCTAAAAATCCAATCGCCAATTTTACGCTCTGCTTGAAAAAGCGCATCAGCTTCTTTGACTCCATCAAACAGCATAGTGCTTTGTAATAAATCACGCTTTTTTAAGCCAACTTTTTTTAAAAATCCATTGAGTCTTCTTTCTCTTTGTGTCTTTTGTTGCTCTTTGGCTTTAGATTTGACTTGTTCTTCAAGCTCTTCTTCGTTTATTGCTTTAGTCTTAACATATTTTTCCCAATCATCGCCATATTTTTCTTTTAATCTTTCTTCTAAAACCTTAGGCAACCCCCACGCACTCATGCAAACTTTTTCCATTTTATGCCTTAAAGCCTTTTTGAATATTTTCTAAGTTCGCGCAAGGGCTTTTATACATTTCATATTGTTTATTGGAACAACCCATAAGAATAATTATTACATAGCAAATAGATACAAGTTTTAATACCATCACTTATCCTTTTTAGGCATTTTTTGACTATGTTCTTCTATAAACTTCATGCACGCAAACTTGTCTTTTTTTATCATATCAGAAGCTTTTATTTGAAGAGTTTTTCTATAGTTTCTACAAAATTAAGCTGTTTTTCAGTGGGAGGTATCATTTCTTTTTTTGCAGCAGAAGCGTTGTTATTGCTATTATTTCTATATAAGTTAGAAATTTCTGTGCCTAATTTCTTTTGGATATTTTGCATTAAATCAAGATAAGCGCTTTTACCATCTTTTATAATCACATCTAGCATTTCTTCTAATTTTTTTGTAAAACTATCATCCACTTTAGAAATAGCAATCCATTGCGTTTGGCTATCATTTAAGAAGAAATCAACGATGCTTTTACCCAAAGCTGTGGGTGTGATTTTTCTATTTTTGCCCTCTAATGTGATGTAATTTTTGTTTTTCAAGGTCTCAAATATACTTGTATAAGTGCTAGGTCTTCCTATGCCATAGGTTTCCATCATTGCAATAAAAGTGCTTTCAGTATAAGGGCTAGGAGCTTTAGCTTTTATTTCTTTGATATTGAAATCTAAAATAGGCATTTGAGTTTTTAATTGCAAGCTTGAAAAATCAAGATCGCTTTCAATCTCTTCTTCATCTTTCTTTTCTTCTTCTAAGTCTTTAATCGCTTTAAAGCCTTTAGATTTGAGTTGGCTAAAACTGCATTTAAAGCTGTGCGTTTTTACCTTAAAGTTTAAAGTTGTGTTTTCATAAATAGCGTTTTTACTTTGAGAACAAATGGTGTTAAAAAAGATAAGCGTATAGACTTTTAAATCATCAATATCTGTAATATTGTGTTCCTCACACACTTTTTTAAGATCTTCATAGCAGTGAGGGCGTGTAATTCTTATAGCCTCATGCGCTTCAGCTTGTGAATTTTTACCAGCCTTATATTCTCTGTATTCATACACGCTAGGATAAATACTTTCAAAAAACTCTTCATGCTTTTGCAAATATTCTTTGCTTAATGATTCGCTATCGGTGCGAATATAAGTAATCAATCCAACTTCAAAAAGTTTTTGGGCGTGTTCTTGGATTTGCTTAACTCCCATCCCTAAAATTCTAGCCCCATCTTTTAAAAGATTAGAAGTGGTGAAAGGTTTAGGTGGAGCTTTTTCTTTATCTTTTTGCTCTATTGCGTCTAAAAAAGCTAATGGGTTAAGATTGTTTTTTAAGTCATTTAAAAAATTTTGGGCTAATTCTTTAGTCTCAAACACTTTCCTTTTATCCTCTTCTACTAAAGTAATAGAGATTTGAGAACCTAGCGCATCAATAATAGCTTCTATGCTATAACTTAATTTCTCATCATTATTCTTTTGTTCAAAGTCTTGGATTTTTTTGTCTAATTCTACTAAAATGGAAAGAGCAGGGGTTTGAACCCTACCAGCACTCACTTCAAAATTCTTAATATTTTTGCGCAAATAAGGCGTTAAAGTAAAGCCTATAAATTGATCGCTTACAATCCTACCTAGCCAGCTATAATAGAGATTGAGATTGCTTTGAGAAAATAGCACAGCATTGTTCAAGCCTTTTTCCACACCGCTTTTTGTGATTTCATGAAACTCCGTGCGATAAATTGTTTTAGCTATATTTTTGATTTTTTCATAAAATTTATAACCTATGCCATAACCTTCTCTATCAGGGTCAGTAGCAATATAGACCACTTTGTCTTTACATTGATTGATCATGTGGTTGATATGAGTGGATCTATCTTTTTTCTTATCCGTGCTTTTTTTGATTTCAAAAATAGGGTTAAATTCTTTATTCACTTCAATATTGACTAACTCAACAAAATGCCCACCAGTTGCAAAAACAAATGAACTTCCTGTTAATTCTTTGATTTTAGTGATTTTATTAGGACTTTCTATGATAAATATGCAGTTTTTATACATATTGAACTTTCTCGCTTTCTTTTTTCATTTTAGTTTTTAAATACTCTTCCTTGTAAGTTTCTTGGTTTGTTTTTTTAAGATCATTGAGGATTTTTCTATTACCAGCATTGCTATCAAGGATATAAAGTAGTTCTTGCAAATCTTTTTTTAAATCAATTTCAATAAAAGCTGAAGCGTTTGTAACGATATTTTTCACTAGTACTTGTCTGGCTCTCATATCCGTGTTGTGCAAGAAATTGATTTCACTATCGCTTAATGGGACGCCACATTCTATTAGTTCATCAGTATCTTTTGTGGGGTAGATAATCACTTGAGAAAGGTTGCCTATCAAACTCTTTGCTTTATCAATGCCTAATTCTTTGACTTGAGATATTTTTTGAAACGCCATGCAAAGTGTTCCGTTGATTTTTCTAGCTTGAGCGAGCGCGTTAGTGATATAGGCAAACATTATAGGATGCATAATGTAGTCTTTAGTTTCATCAATGAATAGAAAAAAAGGTTTGTTGTGTTCTTTTGCTTCAAAAAACAATTTGTGGAACAAATACATAGCAATTAGCCCCATAAGTTTTTTATCATTAGCAAAAGCATCCATATTGATCACGCTTAAAGGGCTTTTAGAAAAATCCAAACAATCTTGAAAATTTTTAAAATAGATTTTTTCCCCTTGTGATTTTAAAATCTCATTAAAATCTTGTTCGCTAGATCCTAAATTTTTGGCAATTTCTAATAAGTTGATTTGATTTTTCTGGTCGCCCATATAATTATAAGTATCTCTAATAACCTTATCTATAGACTGAGAAGCCTTATTATCTTGTTGGTTATCGCTATCAATGTTAAGCATGAATTTAATCCAGTTTGCCAGAAATTGCCTATTTTCTTCTGAGTCTTTTAAACTAAAAGGATTGATATAAAAACCACCATCTGTATTAGCAGTATTGTATTGACCTTCAAAAAAGTCAGTCATAATTTCTAATCCATTCATTCTGTCAAGAGCTACCACGCTCATATCGTATTTAGTCAGTAAATTGGCGATTAAAAAACTAATAAAAGTAGATTTACCACTTCCTGTGCTACCAATTATCATGGTATGCCCTACAACATTATCATTTTTATCTTTACCCTGTTTAGCTTGAAAATTGAAAAAGTGAGCCGATCCATTTTGATTTTTAAACACGCTAACAGGACAATCCCCCCAGCTATTTTCTTTAAAGCCTTCTTGGTATTTTTCAAACATAATCAAACTAGCAATATTTTGACTAGTTTGAGGTCTTAGGCGTGAATTTAAAAAATTTCTTTCAGGAAAAAATGAAAAAAATATAGGACGCATGTTAATGCTTTCTAAAACCGCTGAAAAGCCTTCTTTCTTCAAAGTGTTATATACAATAATTGATTTTTCATCTAATTCTTTTTTGGAATTAGCAAAAACCATAATTGATAAACTAACCTTTTGTATTTGCGCCCTGTCAGTAGAAACCATTTGTTCTAAATCGTCTATATTTTGATAGCTAATGTTTTTAGAGCGTTTTTTACGCTCTCTAATGAAAAACAAAGCTCTTTCTTTATCCATAGTTTCTATAGTAAGAAAAATATCTAAGCTAAATTTTTCACATAAAAGATTAGATAAAGCCAAAGAAGTGATATTATCCACATCATAAGCTTTCACAGCAATAAAACGCTTAAAAGTCTCTATTCCGTTAAAGTCGTGTATAAAGTGGTCTTTTTTAAAATACAAATGAGACTGGATATTACCATCGCTTAATCGTCCTTGTTTGTATTTAAAATCACAATAATGACCATTACAATATTCGGCATATAAATTCAATAAAGCGTCTGAACTTAAAAATTTAGGCTCAAAGTCTGTTAATACAGAACTCATCTTATTTAAAATTTCAGATAGAAGAGTTGCTTTATCTTGCAATTCTTTATTTTCTATTGCATTCTTTTTCACTTTATATGAGTTTTTAGGATTATCTTTTAATGGCTCTTCTTCATCATTGTTTTTATATTTATCAGTAGTCATTTTAGCTTTCCACTTTTCTAAAAGCCCTTTTATATTGACACTTTTTGTTTCAATAATTAAATAGTAGGTTGTGATATAAAATTCTTTATTTTTTTCATAGGCATTAACAATTTTTTTAGCGTACTTGCTCACACCATCTTTGTTGTAAATGGTTTGAGTTTTTACATCTCTTCGTTTAGCAACAATTCTTAGCGTAACACCATCTATCAATTCATTCAAAGCTTGTGTTCTGTATAAAAATCGTGTAGCCACCTCTTCTTTGTCAAAATTTGAATAAGTTATTCCACATAAAGATATTGCTCCTACTAATTTTCCTTTATGCGTTAACACAAACTTTTCATCAAATTTCCCATTGATATTGTTTTCTTGAACTAAAGAATATTGGCTAGGAATACAAAAATTTAAAAAATTAAAAATAAGTCTTTTAAAACCCTCTAAACCAAGAAACATTTTTAAAACCCTTTAAGCATAATATTCTTTAGTGTCATTTTTTAGCGTTAGGTTTGCCAAGATAATGTTTGTAATATCTTCATCAAAAAATTCTAATATGTAAAACATTGTTACCAATGCTACCAATAGCACCACGCCATACAATAAAGACCACACAAATAAGAAAGAAGCGCTCAAAAAAGAAATTATCCAACTATTCATATTAAGCTTTAAAAACTTCTCTTTTTTAGATATTTCTCTAACATTGATGGTCTCTACATAATTTAAAATCATTCACCCAACTCCAAATAATTTAGTGGCAATAGTTTGGGCGTTTGCAATAGCAATAGTGGCTAAAATTATTCCTATACATTTCCACGCAATTTCTCCTAACCTGTCTAGGTTTTTAACTACATAAATACCCACACAAATCACAATAATTGCACCTATTGCTTTCATAAAAGGACCGCTAGTAAAATTGATGATTGTTTGTAACGCATTAGACTGCCACACGCCAGTGCCATTTGCCAACAATAAATTGGGTATAGCTAACAGCATAAAATACAAAGCTCTTTCTTTGAAATTTTTACATTTCATAATCTACTCCTTGAATTGGTTTTTCATTTTCTTTTGTGTCGTTTTGTGAGATTGTTTGTTCTTGTGGTTTCAATAAGGCTAAGCACTCATTTTTAAGAGCTTCTAATTTTTCTTTTTTCTCACCATCAAAAAACAAAGATTGTTTCTCTATTCTTTCTAAAAAGTTTTTTATCATTTCATTATTGATATGATCATTACCGATCAAATTGGCTAGTTTTAAGTCATCGTTACAATCCTTAGAATATGGGATAAAAACATTAGGCATATTTCCTGTATGCTTATAAATGATTTCTTCACTAATCTGTGTATAGACTTGTCCATTTTTATCATTGTCATAGGCTAAAACAATATTTAAAGACAAATCAGGTTTATTCACAGGCTCAGGCTCTGTGGTTTGAATTTGCGTATTCTGTGTAAATAAATTACTCATTGCTTGTTGTTTTAAATGGGTTAAATCCATAATGCGTCCTTTTAAAATAATAGGCGTTGCGTCATTAGGACTTTTATAATACGCCCTTGATTGATCCACAGAAACTTTTTTATCTATGTAGTCATAAATACCCAAAGCCTTAGCGCAAAGATTGTTAAAGGCACTAAAATCATTGTTACAATTAAAATCTTGACCTATAGGTTGTTGTGTAGGGATAATGATTCTAAATCTTTCAGCAATATGTCCGTGCTTTTCTTTATTATGGTTTCTTGATGGGATAATAAGCGTTTCTATGCCATGCTTTTTAAAGAGACTTTTAGTTTCTTCTAGGCTAATATTAGGCTTATCTTTGTCATTATCTATATCAAAAATAAGCAAGTTAGAAAAGCCTTTGGTGTTATGGGTGTTTCTATAGTTATTCTTATAAATCGCGCTTGAATAATGGTAGTTTGTAATCACCCTAACTAATTCATCTAAACTTTTCACACTTTCATTGACCCAATCTTTAGCTGGCATAAAATCTGTGCTACTAGGATATTTAGCCCTTGAAAAATGGATAGTTAAATTATCTCTAGTGATGCTAGTTTTATTTTCAGTTCTCGTTTGAGCACCTTTATACAATTCAAAGCTCTGAGCCTTTTTAAGATAGTCAGCGTATTCTTTGCTTTTAGATTGCTCAATATCGCTCAATAATTTTTCTAAAAAAGCGTCCAATTTCTCAGCATTAAATTGCCCGTTACAGCTTAATAGAATACTTTCATAAGCATTGAGCTTTCTTAGTTGCAAATAACTCATGCTATCAATAATGCTTTCACTCAAAACAATATTTTTAATCGGCTTTAAATCCTTAGGGGCAAGCATTTCTATACCTTTTTCCCCCTTATTTAAGGCATTGATAGGTCTGCTTAATACTTGATTATTTAAGCTAGTCATAGGATTTTCTAAGCGTCTAGTGTAAGAAATGATTTTATTAGAATGGCTATTTTTAGAATATAAGAAGTTAGGTACACACATGTTGTTATGCTTGTCTTTTTTTAAAGAGTGGTTATAGGCTAAAAAGAGATTACCCTTAAGCTTTCTTTTTTCTAACATTTTGGAATTAGTTAAATCATAAAGCTCAAATTGATTGAATTTATCAATAATTTTTTGTTGCTCTTTAGATTTATCCGCTTCTTTATTGGCTAGTCTAAGAGTATTTTCTTTTATGGTGTTATCATTTACGCTTAAGCCTTGCGTAAAACCTATTAAGTCTAAATTTCTGTTCTTACAAAAATTGATAATATTACCGCTATCAGCTTTATTGTCGCAGTTTAAATAAAACCATTGAAAATTAGCGTTTTGTCTTACAAGAATCTTTTCATTGTCGCTGCTATAAACTTTCCAAATTTTAGTGCTTTTTTGTGTGTTAAATCTATAGCCATTTTTTTCTAGAAGGCTATCTAGTGGTAAGTATAAAGCGTTCTTTACATAAGCCATAATCTAAGCCTTTATGCGCATACTCTTAAATCTTTAGATTTAACGCTCAATCTATTAAAAGCTCTTTGTAAATTTTTCAATACAATAGCTTTTTGATAAGGGCATTTGTTACTGGGGAGTGCTTTTTTGCTCAAGCTTTTATAATTAAGCGTAAAAATTGTCTGTGTGTCATTTAGAGGATTAAAACTAAAAAGCAAGTTGTTAAATTGTCTGAATTTACTAAAAACGATCTCTTTAAGCTCGCAAATTTGGTTATTAATTCTATACTTCACGCTTTTTAGCCTTTGTGCGTTCTTTTGTAAAAAGTTAATAATTCTTAAAAAAAAAGGGGAAGAGAGAGTGTTTTTATTGAATTTACTCCCTTGAAACTCCTTATTTTTTGTGAAGTCTTTTAAATAGACATACACATAGCCTGGCTTATTTTTTACCGCTTCAATTAACCCTTGAGCTTCTAAATCATTGATTGCGTTTCTTAAAGACCTATCTACACACTGATGCACTTGTGTGTAATAGTGCCTACTTAATGCAATTTTATTGCTTTTTGAACTTAGTGCAAGCTCACAAAGCTCCCTATAAAGCCTTCTAGCCCCAACCCCACCAAATAAAGTGCTATAAAACCTATCTTCAACAACTTTTCTAAAGATTTCTACATTAACATTTGGATAGTTTTGGAAATAAAATTGTTGTGTCTTTTTGGAAAATTTAACATTGTCTAAAAACATTTCTTGGCACTCTTTAGAATTTAAGTGCAGTTTAGGGATTTTAAAAAACTTCATAAACTTCCTTTAAAAAGAAGCTTAGATAAGAGTTCTATAAATAATTACATTCTCTAAAGAATGAAAGCCAATAATGGAAGAAGAAAAAAAAGAAAATGAAGCCCTTTCACAGATAGATTTAAAGCGAGCGGTTAGGGAAGCTTATGAGGATACTTTAGCCACGCAAGGCGAGATCGCCGCTAAATTCAACATCAGCCGACAAACGCTTAACAAGTGGGCCAATCAAGGCGAATGGACGAGTAGGAAAATTTTCAATGAAATAAGAGCGATGTATGAAACGCTAGGCATGAGCATAAGAGAACTAGCGAAAAAATACAAAATGAACGAAAATTATTTAAGGTACATTAAAACACGCCAAACCTGGATGAAAAGAAGGATCACGAAGGACTTAGAAGAAAAAGAAATTAAAGAGATTTTAGGCGATAAATTGACCGAAAAAAACATGGATTTGTTTTTAGACACGAAAAAAGAAGAAGTTAAAGAAGTGTTAAAACAAAGCTTAGATCACTTGAACTTAGATCCGATCGTTTTAGAAGCGATCACAGAAACCACGAGCGACGAACTCTTATTGAAAGCGATGAATACCGCTTATATCAAAAAACAGATCTTATTTTGTGCGGTGGTGGCTAGAGGTGAGCTGATTAAGATGATTAAGCGATCGAGCTTGACCAATAACGAAAAGGATAGCGCTAACATTATCGTAGCGGCTGAAAAGGTTTCTAAACTTTTCATTGATGCGGGCGTTAGTTTGTTTGGCAAAGATCAGATCCAGGTTGTAGAAAGCCATCAAAACACTAATTTAGCGCAAATGAACATGAGCGATTTATTAGCGTTAGCTAATGGTAGCGATGATAGCGATAGCGTGGGCGGTGTGGGTAGCATTAACGAAGATAATAGCGCGGGATAGTTTGTTAGCGTTTTGCCTTTATCGTGGGCGGTGTGGGTAGCGTTTTGCCTTTATCGTGGGCGATTTTAGGAAGTGAAGCCCCATGCGGTGTTTTTGTGTTGGGTTTAGCGGTGTTTTCAAAAGCCACGCCACAGCCCAAATAATAAGCACCCCTATTTTCTTAATAATGTTTTAGGGGTTTATTTTTTTATTAGTTGCTTGTGTGGTGTGGCGGTCTTGCGGTGTGTGTGGTGTGTTAATAATGTTTTTAAATTTTAATTAGTGTTTTTAAATTTATTAAACAATTTAAAAAGAAATCTTGTTTTTGTGTGTGTTTTTAATGTGTGTTACATTTTTTAAATGTTTTCAATATTTTTAAAATGTTTAAAAATTCAAGTATATTTTAAAAAGATACTATAAGAAACACAAAACCACGCTATAATGTGCATTAGTCCTTATTCGTGGAGCTTAAAAGCACTTGACAAATGAAGCAAAAAATAACTATACTAAAATCGTTATTTTTAAAAATGTTATTTGAGACAGACAAAAAGCTAAAAACTTAAAAAAGACAGATGCGAGTTTTTGGGGCTTGGGCGTGTTTTTTGGTGGTGGTGTAGTTATAGCTTATTTCATTCTTTAAGACTTAAAAAACCCTTTAGCTTTTTGCAACAAACTCGTTTTTTGCTGTTTCCTGAAATTCGTTCTTAAATGGGCTAAGAAATGGTGCCACTCATGGATTTCCATAGCAGGGATCGCTCCGGCAAAATTGGTATTAGGGGGCAAGTCTTTACCCACCGCGCTTTTACCCCCAATTTGAGTGAATTCACCCACATGCAAATGCCCTCCAATGCCCACTTGACCGCCAAAAACCACATTACGGCCGGTGGTTGTAGAGCCGCTCAAGCCCACTTGAGAAACGACGATGCTGTGTTCGCCTAAAACGCAATTATGCCCGATTTGAACCAGGTTATCAATCTTAACGCCCTCTTTAATCAAAGTCTCGCCAAACACCGCCCTATCAATCGCCGTGTTAGCCCCAATTTCCACATTTTTTTGAATCCTAACAATCCCCACATGCTCAATTTTGACATGCTCTCCTAAAGCGGTGTGCGCATAACCAAAGCCATCGCCTCCGATCACACTGCCTGCATGGATAGTAACATTGTCTTCTAAAATCGTGTTTTGATACAAAATGACACGAGGATACAAAACGCAATTTTTACCGATTTTGACCCCATCAGCGATCACCACGCCCGGATAAATCAAAGAGTTTTCGCCAATTTCCACGCCCTCTCCAATCACAACATTAGGCATGATTGTTACTTTTTCAAAATGTTTAGGCTCAATCACGCTTTCTGGGTTTTTAAAAAAAGGGATTTTAAAGGCATGCGAAGCTTTAGCAAAAGCTAAATGCGGGTTATCCACGACTAAAGCTTGCATGCGTTTTGGCACTTTAGAAGATTCTTTTTTACGGATAAACACCGCTCCGGCTTTGGAATCTTTTAAAAGTTTAAGGTAACGCACTTGGTCAATATAGCTAATATCATTAGGCGTAGCCTTATTTAATTCCGCTAAAGCATGCACTTCAAAATCGTTTGAAAATTCCGTTTCAATAGAATAGGCGCTCAACAATTCGCTTAATTTCATCAATACCCCTTATTGTTCTGCAAATCCCACAACAGCGTAGCTTTATTATCTTTTTCTTCCACAGCCCCCATGCCCATCACATGATAGCCAGCATCCACAAAATGCACTTCCCCACTCACCCCATTAGACAAGCTAGAGAGCAGATACATCCCGGCATTGCCCACTTCTTCTAAACTCACATTTTTCCTTAAAGGGGCGTTGATTTCATTCCATTTTAAAATCATCCTAAAATCAGCGATCCCGCTAGAAGCGAGCGTCCTGATAGGCCCGGCCGATAGGGCATTCACCCTTATATGATGCTTGCCTAAATCCACCGCTAAATAACGCACCGCGCTCTCTAGGGCTGCTTTAGCCAACCCCATCACATTGTAATGCGCCATGTATTTGGTGCTGCCCAAATAGCTTAAAGTTAAAACAGACGCCCCGTTATTCAATAAGGGTTTTAGGGTGTTTGTCAGCTCTATTAAAGAATAAACAGAAATTTCCATAGCGGTGTTAAACGCGCTTTTAGAAGTTTCCAATAAGCTCCCCTCTAAAGCCTCTTTAGGGGCAAAGGCCACGCTATGAACGATAAAATCCAATGAGCCTAAATCCTTTTTAACGCTATTATATAGCGACTTGAAATGCTCTTCTTTGCTCACATCCAATTCATACACATAGGGGCTATTCAATTCCTGCGCTATAGGCCTCACGCGCTTTTCTAAGCTCTCACTCAAATAAGTGAAAGCCAAAGTAGCTCCTTGATTGAAGCAAGATTGAGCGATCCCATAAGCGATGGATTTATTGTTTGCCACCCCTACAATAAGCCCTTTTTTACCTTTTAAAAATCCCATGATTTTCCTTTATAAAAATGAAATGATTGTTTTAAAATTTTCTAATTCCAAAGACGCACTTCCGATCAATAAGCCATCCACGCTATCAATCCCTAAAATTTCTTTAGCGTTTTGCGCATTCACGCTCCCCCCATACAATAAGGGCGTTTTTTGGCTTAAGATTTGCTTTAAAAAACCATGCGTGAGGTAAATATCTTCTAAAGACGCGCTTTTTTTGGTGCCAATCGCCCAAATAGGCTCATAAGCCACAATCAAATTGGAATAATTAAGATCAATAGTTTCTAATTGCTCGCTTAAAAATTCCTTTACAGCTTTAAAACCCTTTTCTCTGGTCGTTAAATCTTCGCCAATACAATAGACAATTTTAAAATTTTTACCTTTAAAAAAATCAAACTTTTCTTTCAAAAAGCTAGGGCTTTCCTTTAAAAGCGCTCGCCTCTCGCTATGCCCTATTAAAAGCGTGTGGATTTTCAATTCTTCTAAATGCTTGGAAGTGATTTCACCAGTAAAAGCCCCACAATCTCTAGGGTAAGCGTTTTGCGCTCCTAAAGTGAAATGCAAAAACGAATTAGGCAATAACCCCAAAAAATCAGGGAATACAAACACCCTATCAAAATGCTGCGGCTTTAAAGTTTTTTCTAATTCTTTTAAATACGCATGGCTTTTAAAAACAGGCATAGCGGATTTGAAATTAGCCATGGCAATTTTTGTCATTGAATGATCCTTATTCTATTAGGTGGTAACTATCCCTTATTATACCTAATAGCATTCAAAAATGTAAATTTTAAACAATAGCCCCCTGAAATTGAATTTTTTCTCAATTTAGGTTTTGTTTATAAGAAAAATTATTTCAAATGTAGTAAAATTAAGGCAGTGTTTTTGCGTCAAGCGATTTTAGGTTAATTTTGAGTTTTTAGGAGCAGTTTCTATGCAACAAGAAGAGATTATAGAGGGTTATTATGGCGCTAGTAAAGGGCTTAAAAAGAGCGGTATTTACGCTAAGCTGGATTTTTTACAGAGCGCTACAGGCTTGATTTTAGCGCTCTTTATGATAGCGCACATGTTTTTGGTCTCTAGTATCTTAATTAGCGATGAAGCCATGTATAAAGTGGCGAAATTTTTTGAAGGGAGCCTGTTTTTGAAAGCGGGCGAGCCGGCTATTGTGAGCGTGGTTGCAGCAGGGGTTATTCTTATTTTGGTCGCGCATGCTTTTTTAGCCTTGAGAAAATTCCCTATCAATTACAGGCAATACAAGGTTTTTAAAACCCATAAGCATTTGATGAAGCATGGCGATACGAGTTTGTGGTTTATCCAAGCTTTAACCGGGTTTGCGATGTTTTTCTTAGCGAGTATCCACCTGTTTGTCATGCTCACAGAGCCTGAAAGCATCGGGCCTCATGGCTCAAGCTATCGTTTTGTAACGCAAAACTTTTGGCTTTTGTATATTTTCTTATTGTTTGCCGTAGAATTGCATGGCTCTATCGGGTTGTATCGCTTAGCGATCAAATGGGGGTGGTTTAAGAACGTGAGCATTCAAGGCTTGAGGAAGATCAAATGGGCGATGAGCGTGTTTTTTATTGTTTTAGGGCTTTGCACCTATGGGGCTTACATTAAAAAAGGTTTAGAAAATAAGGACAATGGCATTAAAACCATGCAAGAAGCCATAGAAGCTGATGGGAAATTCCACAAAGAATAAGGGTAGAAAATGAAAATAACATATTGTGATGCGCTAATTATTGGAGGCGGATTGGCTGGGTTAAGGGCTAGTATCGCATGCAAACAAAAGGGTTTAAACACCATCGTTTTAAGCCTAGTGCCTGTCAGGCGTTCGCACTCGGCAGCCGCTCAAGGGGGCATGCAAGCGAGCCTTGCGAACGCTAAAAAAAGCGAGGGCGATAATGAAGATTTGCACTTTTTAGACACGGTTAAAGGGAGCGATTGGGGGTGCGATCAGCAAGTGGCTAGGATGTTTGTAACCACTGCCCCTAAAGCCATTAGGGAATTGGCCAGTTGGGGGGTGCCTTGGACTAGGATTAAAAAGGGCGATAGGCCTGCGGTCGTCAATGGTGAGCATGTAACTATCACTGAAAGAGACGACAGGCATGGTTATATCTTAAGCCGTGATTTTGGCGGCACTAAAAAATGGCGCACATGCTTTACGGCTGATGCTACAGGGCATACCATGCTCTATGCGGTCGCTAACGAAGCCTTACACCACAAAGTGGATATTCAAGACAGAAAGGACATGCTCGCTTTCATTCATCATGATAATAAATGTTATGGGGCGGTGGTAAGGGATTTGATCACAGGCGAAATTTCAGCGTATGTTTCTAAAGGCACGCTTTTAGCTACCGGAGGTTATGGGCGCGTGTATAAACACACCACTAACGCCGTGATTTGCGACGGAGCCGGGGCGGCGAGCGCTTTAGAAACCGGCGTGGCTAAATTAGGCAACATGGAAGCGGTGCAATTCCACCCTACCGCTTTAGTGCCAAGCGGGATTTTAATGACTGAAGGTTGTAGGGGCGATGGCGGCGTTTTAAGAGACAAGTTTGGCAGACGCTTCATGCCCGCTTATGAGCCGGAGAAAAAAGAGCTTGCGAGTAGGGATGTGGTCTCAAGGCGGATTTTAGAGCATATCCAAAAAGGCTATGGAGCCAAATCGCCTTATGGGGATCATGTGTGGCTGGATATTGCTATTTTAGGGCGTAACCATGTGGAAAAAAACTTAAGGGATGTGCGCGATATAGCCATGACTTTTGCGGGCATTGATCCGGCTGATAGCGAAGAGCAAACCAAAGACAACATGCAAGGAATGCCCGCAAATGAGCCTGAATACGGGCAAGCGATGGCTAAGCAAAAAGGCTGGATCCCCATAAAGCCCATGCAACACTATTCTATGGGTGGGGTTAGGACAAACCCTAAAGGCGAAACCCATTTAAAAGGCTTGTTTTGCGCAGGTGAAGCGGCATGTTGGGATTTGCATGGGTTTAACCGCTTGGGGGGAAATTCTGTGAGTGAAGCGGTGGTCGCTGGCATGATCATAGGGGATTATTTCGCGTCGCATTGTTTGGAAGCGCAAATTGAAATCAACACGCAAAAGGTTGAAGCTTTCATTAAAGAAAGCCAGGATTACATGCACTTTTTATTGCATAATGAAGGCAAGGAAGACGTGTATGAAATTAGAGAGCGCATGAAAGAAGTCATGGATGAAAAAGTGGGCGTTTTTAGGGAAGGCAAAAGGCTAGAAGAAGCCCTTAAAGAATTGCAAGAGCTTTATGCGCGCTCCAAAAACATTTGCGTGAAAAACAAGGTTTTACACAATAACCCTGAATTAGAAGACGCTTACCGCACGAAAAAAATGCTCAAACTCGCGCTTTGTATCACTCAAGGAGCGTTACTGCGCACCGAAAGCAGAGGGGCTCACACAAGGATTGATTACCCTAAAAGAGATGATGAAAAATGGCTTAATCGGACTTTAGCGAGCTGGCCTAACGCTGAGCAAGACATGCCCACGATTGAATACGAAGAATTAGATGTGATGAAAATGGAAATCAGCCCTGATTTTAGGGGCTATGGCAAAAAGGGTAATTTCATCCCCCACCCCAAAAAAGAAGAGCGCGACGCTGAGATTTTAAAAACGATTTTAGAATTAGAAAAGCTCGGAAAAGACAGGATAGAAGTCCAACACGCGCTCATGCCTTTTGAATTGCAAGAAAAATACAAAGCCAGGAACATGCGTTTAGAAGATGAAGAAGTCAGGGCTAGGGGGGAACATTTGTATTCTTTCAATGTCCATGATTTATTAGACCAACACAACGCTAATCTAAAAGGAGAACACCATGAGTGATAATGAACGAACGATTGTAGTTAGAGTGTTAAAATTTGACCCTCAAAGTGCGGTGAGTAAGCCGCATTTTAAAGAGTATCAATTGAAAGAAACGCCATCCATGACGCTCTTTATCGCTTTAAACCTCATTAGAGAGCATCAAGATCCGGATTTGAGCTTTGATTTTGTGTGCCGTGCTGGGATTTGCGGCTCTTGCGCGATGATGGTTAATGGGAGACCGAGATTGGCTTGTAAAACCCTAACTTCTAGCTTTGAAAGCGGGGTGATTACGCTCATGCCCATGCCCAGTTTTACGCTCATTAAAGATTTGAGCGTGAATACCGGCGATTGGTTTAGCGATATGACTAAAAGGGTGGAAAGCTGGGCGCATTCTAAAGAAGAAGTGGATATTACTAAGCCGGAAAAAAGGATTGAGCCTGATGAAGCCCAAGAAGTCTTTGAACTAGACAGGTGCATTGAATGCGGGTGCTGTATCGCTTCTTGTGGGACCAAACTCATGCGCCCTAATTTCATTGGAGCTGCTGGCATGAACAGAGCCATGCGTTTCATGATTGACAGCCACGATGAAAGAAGCGATGACGATTTTTATGAATTAGTTGGCGATGATGATGGCGTTTTTGGGTGCATGAGCTTGATCGCTTGCCATGACACTTGCCCTAAAGAATTACCCTTGCAAAGCAGTATCGCTACTTTGCGTAACCGAATGTTGAAAGTGGGTAAAAGCCGCTAATTTCTTTGGGTCGTTTTTGAAAATCTTTTTAGTTATTCTAAGCGTCTTTTTTTTTAATGGGTGTTTTGGGCTAGTCTATAAAACTCCCATTTCAAGCCCCCCTATCTCTTATGACCCCTACACTACCACCATTGGGAGCTTGTATGCTAAAAATTTAAAAGAAAACCCTAACCATAGCGCGGCCATTCTTTTAGAAGATGGCTTTGACGCTTTATTGCACAGAGTGGGTCTTATCAGAATGAGCCAAAAAAGCATTGACATGCAAACTTATATCTATAAGAACGATCTTTCCTCTCAAGTGATCGCTAAAGAACTTTTAAATGCGGCCAATCGTGGGGTGAAAGTGCGCATCCTTTTAGATGACAACGGGTTAGATTCAGATTTTTCAGATATTATGCTTTTAAATTTCCATAAAAACATTGAAGTGAAAATCTTTAACCCCTACTATATCCGCAATAAAGGCCTGCGTTATTTTGAAATGCTTGCGGATTATGAGCGCATTAAAAAACGCATGCACAACAAGCTTTTTATTGTGGATAATTTCGCTGTCATTATAGGGGGGCGCAACATTGGGGACAATTATTTTGATAACGATTTAGACACGAATTTTTTAGATTTAGACGCTTTGTTTTTTGGGGGGGTTGCTTCAAAAGCCAAAGAAAGCTTTGAACGCTATTGGAGATTCCACCGCTCTATCCCTGTTTCATTACTAAGAACCCATAAAAGACTCAAAAACAACGCTAAAGAAATCGCTAAACTCCATGAAAAAATCCCTATCAGCGCTGAAGACAAAAACCAGTTTGAAAAAAAAGTCAATGATTTTATAGAACGCTTCCAAAAATACCAATACCCCATTTATTATGGGAATGCCATTTTTTTAGCCGATTCACCCCAAAAAATTGACACGCCCTTGTATTCGCCTATCAAAATCGCTTTTGAGAAAGCCCTTAAAAACGCTAAAGACTCCGTTTTTATCGCTTCATCGTATTTTATTCCAGGCAAAAAGATGATGAAAATCTTTAAAAATCAAATTTCTAAGGGGATTGAATTGAATATTCTTACCAATTCCCTTTCATCTACGGACGCTATCGTGGTCTATGGGGCGTGGGAAAGGTATCGCAATAAATTAGTGCGAATGGGCGCGAATGTCTATGAAATACGAAACGATTTTTTCAACCGCCAGATTAAAGGGCGCTTTAGCACCAAACATTCCTTACACGGCAAGACAATTGTTTTTGACGATGCCCTAACGCTTCTAGGGAGTTTTAATATTGATCCGCGCTCTGCATATATTAACACTGAAAGCGCGGTCTTGTTTGACAACCCGTCTTTTGCCAAAAGGGTGCGTTTGTCGCTTAAAGATCATGCCCAACAATCATGGCATTTAGTCTTGTATCGGCACAGAGTGATTTGGGAAGCTACAGAAGAAGGCATCTTAATCCATGAAAAAAACTCGCCTGATACCTCTTTCTTTTTGCGTTTGATTAAAGAATGGTCTAAAGTCCTTCCTGAAAGAGAACTTTAAACGCTTTCAATGCCTTTCTTTCTGCGAAAAAGCGATGTTATTGGTAACAGCGGTTAAAAGCGCTGAACACACAAACACCAAATGGATCACCACTTGCCAAAAAATAGGGTTATGCGATAGGGGCGTGTCTTTAGGAATGCTAGATAGAACGTCTTCTAAACTCATGTAGCGTTTGAGCAAAAAAATCGCCGAAATGGCTACAATGGAAAGGGAAACCTTTAACTTTAAGGCGTTAAAATCCGTGTGTTTTAGCCAAGTGATTTCGCTGGCATCCACCTTGTCTAATTTAGAAACAAAGCTTTCATAACTGGCGAGCAACACCATTAAAACAAGCCCGGCCATAAACAACAAATCCACTAATCCTAAGGCTGATAAAACCAAATCCGTTTCACTAATGGTGTCTAAATGGCTGAGCATGTGCCACAACTCTTTCATGAACACATAGCCTAAAACCACCAGCACTAACGACATGGCAATGCACAAAGGGGCTAGTAACCAACGAGTGGCAAATAACACTCTTTCAATCAATTTTTCTAGCATGTTCAAACTCTTTTTTTAAGGATTATGTCTTTTTTTAAACCCTTGATTATAGCTAATTTTAAAAAACCTATTGAGATAGCGCTCTTTGGCTTGTAGGATAGCTTGAATGTTTTTTGCTCCTTGTATTTGTTTTTATAGCAATCCCACCACACACTGGTTTTATTAAGCATGTCTAGTGCTCAAGCTCATGATTGATGTTTTATCGCTATTTTGAGATTTTGCTGTTTTTCTATGAATTGGACTACCCTTAATCGTTTCATTCTAGTCATTTTTTTGCATTGCTTTCAGCACCAACTCATTTTGATGCTTGCATTGGTTGTAAGAGGCTTAAAGGGGGTTAGTGCCTTTTTTCAAACAATTCATCTGCTAATTTTTTGTCCGCTAATTCTTGCGTTATTAAATCATTTTCGCTAATGTCTAGTTCATATAAGTCTAATTTATTCTCTGCGTGTTCGGCATGTGGGTTACCTTTATTTTCTACTAGATTTCTGTTTGAGTAATAATCAACAATTAAATGGTTATCTTTTGTCCTATCTACAACTACTCTAAGTTTTACGCCGTTATTTTCCCACTAGTAACCATATCTAAATCTGTCTTGTAGCATAAGATTCCTCAAAATGCGAATTTTAGGGAGTTTGTAGCGGTGTTGGGGGGCATTCTTTATTAAAAAACTAGGGGATTTTAAAAAATAAACTTAAAAGAGAGGTAACTCTTTTAAGTTCGCAAAGCCCTTAACGCGCTTCTATGACAACCGGTTTAGTCATCTTCTTGCTGACTTCATCGGCATGCATTAAGGCTTCTTGCTTGCTCTTATAAGGGCCTATGAGATAGCGTTTAGTAGCCCCCCTATCTTCAATTTTATGGGGGAATTGATTAAACGCTTGCAAAAACGCTTTGTTGGGCGTGTGCGCAAAAACCCCCACTTGCAAATAATGCCCTTTAGTAAGATTGGTTTTAGAATTAGCTTTCTTAGAAACTTCTTTATGGGCTTCTTTTTTAACTTTAGGCTCTTTTTTAGCCGCATGCGTAGCTTTATCTTTATGTGCTTCTTTATCTTTTGGTGCTACTTTAGGCTTTTTGTGGGGGGTTTCTTTTTTAGCCACAGCCTGAGATTCTTTTTGAGCGCTCATGGGAATAGGCTCAACAGCTTTTAATTCTTTTTGAGATTCTTGTTTTTCTTCTGTTGCTTTCATCTCCATTTGAGCTTGATCGGTTTGAATGGGCATAGAATTTTCACTCTCTTGTTTTTTAATATTATCCACCACTTTGTCTAACTTGTCTTCTTGTTTGGGAGAATCCATATTCAAGCTTTCAAACTCATCGTCTTTTTTCTCATCTTTAGTGTTGCCTATTTTTTGCATGCCGCTATCGGTTTGTAAAAAAGTCTCTTTAGGAGCGACTCTGGTGCTTTTCCAAAACACCATTAAAAGCACCGCCAAAATGATAATGGCTATAGCCACGATCAAAAACACCTTTTTAGTGCCGCTCCCATTATTCTCTTCTTCTAAGATCACTTCATTCAGTCTTTCTTTTTCTGACATTAAAAATCCTTTCAAAAATGGTTATAAATGCTTCGCCCAAGAGCTTCCTCGCTCTTTTGCAAACACTTCATAAGGTAAAGCTAAAATATTAAATTCCTTAGGCCATTCGTTGCTAGGGAATATTCTCCATTCTTTAGGCAACCCTTGCGCTAATTTCATGGACAAAGTTTTAATCAACCTCTCGCCCTCGCCCAATTCCGTATGCCCCTTATGCACATACAAATGCAAATGCCCTGGCGTTTTCGTGTTATAAGCGGTAAAATTCATAAAACCCTCTTCACGAAGCAATAACTGCGCCTTATGATAAAAACGCTCTGGGCTCCTCCCGTTATAATCAAACACGATGTTTTCCACCTTATCGTTACGCAAGATGAGGTTGTGCGCGATTTCTATTTCCCTTTTCAAATGCTTTTGAATGAGCGAGCTTGTGAGCATGGCATTCATTCTTTGGAATTTATTATAATAACAACGACCCGCATAATCCACCCTCTCCCCCAAGCCTGGTTTTTTTTCAAAATAATGGCTTGTGTCTATCTTAATGAGCTTTAATTCCATTTCCGTCATCATGCTTCCTTAAAAAATAGGTTGGTGGTACACAGGGAATTGACTAGCCATGGCCTTCAATTCTTCTTTCACATGCAATTGCAAACTAACATTATTAATATCATTCAAAATATCTGATATTTTATTCCCTATGGTTTCAAATTCTTTAGCTCCCATGCCCCTTGCGCTCAATGCCGCTGAGCCAATCCTTATCCCGCTCGTTACAAAAGGGCTGCGCGTTTCGCCAGGAATGGTGTTTTTATTCACGGTGATCCCAGCATTCCCTAAAGCAATATCAGCGTCTTTCCCGCTATAAGGCTTATCTAAGAAATCCATTAAAAGCAAATGGTTAGAAGTGCCACCGCTCACTAATTTGTGGTTTTTTTCTTTTAATACTTTAGCCAAAACTTGCATGTTAGATTTCACTAATTTTGCGTAAGCTTTAAATTCTGGTTTTAGATTCTCTTTAAACCCCACCGCCTTAGCAGCGATCGCATGCATCAAAGGCCCGCCTTGAGTTCCTGGAAAAATCGCTTTATCAATCTTAGCCGCTATCTCTTCATCATTAGTTAAAATAAGCCCCCCTCTAGGCCCTCTTAAGGTCTTATGAGTGGTGCTTGAAACCACATGGCAATGCGGGAAAGGATGGGCATGCTCATTAGCGACCACAAGCCCTGCCACATGAGCTATATCGCCTAGTAATAACGCCCCCACTGCATCAGCGATTTCCCTAAATTTCTTAAAATCAATCTCCCTTGGATAGGCCGAAAACCCACACACAATGATTTGTGGCTTAACGCTTTGAGCGATTTTTAGCATCTCTTCATAATCAATATAACCATCCAAACCCACGCCATAAGAAAAGCTCTGGTAATGCTTGCCGGTTAAACTCACTTTAGCGCCATGCGTTAAATGCCCTCCACAGCTTAAATCCATGCCTAAAATCTTATCATAAGGCTTTAAAAGGGCGTGATAGACAGCGTTATTGGCTTGTGAGCCTGAATGCGCTTGCACGTTAGCAAACTGGCAATTAAAAAGCTTTTTAGCCCTTTCTATGGCCAGGCTTTCTATTTTATCCACCACTTCACAGCCTCCATAATAGCGCTTGTTAGGATAGCCTTCAGCGTATTTATTCGTTAAAATGCTCCCCATAGCCTCCATGACACTAGGAAAAGTGTAATTCTCGCTCGCTATCATTTCTAAATGCTCATTTTGGCGTTTAAATTCTTCAACGATGAACTCAAAGATTTCACTATCCGTTTGTTCTAAAAAATAAGCCATTATTCTTCACCCTCAACATTAAAATCGTTTTTAACAGGACGCATCGCTGGGAATAAAATCACATCTTTAATGCTTTTAGCTCCAGTGAGTAGCATCACTAATCGGTCAATGCCTATGCCTTGCCCTGCAGTGGGGGGCATTCCATGGGCTAGGGCCCACACGTAATCTTCATCCATGTATTGGGCTTCTTCATCGCCTTTTTCTTTTTCAGCCACTTGATTTTTAAAGCGCTCTAGTTGATCCAAAGGATCGTTCAACTCGCTAAAGCCGTTAGCGATTTCTTTACCTGCAATAAACAATTCAAACCTGTCAGCAATATTAGGGTTACTATCGTTGCGTCTGGCTAGGGGGCTAATTTCAATAGGGTATTCGGTTACAAAAGTGGGGTTAATGAGCTTATGCTCTACAAAATGATCAAACGCTTCAGCGAGCAATTTGCCATGAGTGAGGTTTGGCTCTACTTTAATGCCTTGATCTAACAAATAAGCTAAAAGCCTGTCTTCTTTTTCTAAAATGCCCTTACTAATGCCCCCTATCGTTTCTAAAGCGTCCAAATAGGAAATCACGCTCGTTTGATTGAAATCCACTTCCATATCGTTGTAAATGATTTTTGAATCTAAATTTAAAGTCTTTAGCAAGTAGTCAAACAACCTCTTGCTCAATTCAATCAAATCTTCATAAGTGTGATACGCCCAGTAAAACTCAATCATCGTGAATTCGGGGTTATGGCTGTGATCCATGCCCTCATTCCTGAAATTACGATTGATTTCAAACACCGCCTCAAAACCCCCCACAATCAGGCGTTTAAGGTATAATTCTGGGGCGATTCTCAAATACCTTTCAATTTCTAAGGCGTTATGATAAGTGATGAATGGCCTTGCGTTCGCCCCGCCAGGAATGGGGTGCATCATAGGGGTTTCCACTTCTAAAAACCCTTCCATTTCAAAGAATTTCCGCACGCTAGAGACGATCAAACTGCGCTTTTTAAACACGTCTTTAACGCCAGGATTGACGATCAAATCCAAGTAGCGCTGGCGGTAACGCAATTCTATATCGCTCAGTCCATGAAATTTCTCAGGCAAAGGCACGATGGTTTTGCTTAAAATGTGAAATTCTAGGGCATGAATGCTTAATTCACCGGTTTTGGTAGCAAAAGGGAAACCTTTCACCAACACAATATCGCCCACTTCTAAATGCTTTTTCAAGCTTTTAAACTCATCGTTCAATTCATTTTGCGAAACATAAGCTTGTAAAATCGTGCTTTCATCTTCAATTTTAATAAAACATGCCTTACCCATTAAACGCAAGAGCTTGACCCTCCCTACAACGCTCTCGCATTTTTCTTTGTCTTTAGGCTCTTCTAAATCCTTAACATAAGCGTATTTTTCTAAAAAAGCGGCGTTGGTAAGGCTCCGTTTCAAGCCATTTTTATAAGGATTTTTGCCTTCTTCTCTCAAGCTATTGGCTTTATGGATGCGTTGTTGGATGTATTGGTTAGAAAACATGTTGTGCCTTTATAGGGGTTCTTTATTAGATGGGGTTGGGATTGGTGGGGTTTGGTTGGGTTTATTGTGTTTTGGCTCTAGCATGTTTTTAGGCAAATCTTTAGCCTTTTCTTTTAAAGCTTCTACGCCCTTATCCGTAGCCTTATTAAAAGATTCTTTGGCGTTATCAATAGATTCTTTATTTTTAACTTCATCGCTCATTTCTTCAAGGTTGTCTTTAAGGTTTTTCTCCACATGTTTGACGCCATCAAGGCGCATGATCTTACTGGCGATGCTTTTCATGGTGGGGAAAATAGCGCTCTTTTCTTGCAAATAGGCGTTAGCGTCTTTCATTAAATCCATTTTAGAGAGCGCATAAAGGATGAAAGAAAGCACTAAAAAAGTCTTCAAACATGAAAAAATAAACCCTAATGCCTTGTCTATAATGCCTAGACCGCTAAAGACTAACATCTTGCCTAGCAACACTCCAAGAGCTAAAAAAAACACCCAAATGGACGCCAACACCAGTAAAAAACCAATGAGATTGGTCATGGTTTCATTTCTTAAATCATACAAATGCTCTGAAAATAAATTCCCAACAGCCACAGAATAGCGAGACGCCAAATAAACGCCAAGCACAATCCCCAAAGTCGCTGCTATTTCACTCACGAAGCCATGATAAAACCCCCTAATCCCAAAGGCTACCACTACCACAAGTAACGCCAAATCAATATAGTTCAAACCCTAAACCCAAACCTTTCTCTCATTATCTCTATCTCATATAAGGATAGTCGTAGCGTTTTAAAACAAACACCCATCATTCTTAAATCATGCCAATTCACGCTCTTTAGGCTTGAAATTTGAAAATAATAACACAACTTAAAAAAAACTACCCTTAAAAAAATCAATCTAAAATTCTTAAATTAAAATATAGCTATAATACACTAAAACAATCTCAAGGTTTCAAAATCTAGCCATGCGTCTTATTCTGTTCAATCAAAACGCTTTTTTATTGGCATGCATGTTTGTTTCAAGCGTGTATGCGAACGCTGTTTTAGACGCTTATGCGGTTGAAAACCCTTATATCACTATCATGCTCACAAGTTTGCTAGCCCCTTTAAGCATGCTAGCGTTTTTAAAAACCCCCAGAAATAGCGCTTTTGCTTTAGGGTTTTTCGTGGGGGCGTTATTGTTTTATTGGTGCGCTTTAAGTTTTCGCTACTCGGATTTCACTTACTTATTACCCTTAATCATTGTTTTAGTAGCGTTAGTTTATGGGGTTTTATTTTATTTGTTGCTCTATTTTGAAAACCCCTATTTCAGGCTTTTGAGTTTTTTAGGCTCTAGTTTTATCCACCCTTTTGGATTTGATTGGTTAGTCCCGGATAGCTTTTTTTCTTATAGCGTGTTTAGGGTGGATAAATTATCTTTAGGGCTTATTTTTTTAGCTTGCATTTTTTTGAGTGCTCAAAATCTTAAAAAATACAGAATGATAGGGGTTTTATTGCTGCTTGGCGCGTTGGATTTTCATTTCTTTAAAACAAGCGATTTAAAAGAGGTTGGAAATGTTGAATTAGTCTCTACAAGAACGCCCCAAGATTTAAAATTTGATTCAAACTACCTTAACAATATTGAAAACAACATTCTTAAAGAAATCAAACTCGCTCAAAGCAAGCAAAAAACCCTGATTGTTTTTCCAGAGACCGCCTACCCCATCGCTTTAGAAAACTCCCCCTTTAAAGCTAAGCTAGAAGATTTAAGCGATAATATTGCTATTTTAATAGGGACATTGCGAACTCAAGGCTATAACCTTTATAACAGCTCGTTTTTATTTTCTAAAAAAAGCGTTCAAATCGCTGATAAAGTGATCTTAGCCCCCTTTGGCGAGATAATGCCTTTACCGGAGTTTCTTCAAAAACCCCTTGAAAAGCTCTTTTTTGGCGAGAGCGCTTATTTATACCGCAACGCTCCCCATTTCAGCGATTTTACATTAAATGATTTTACTTTTCGCCCTTTAATTTGCTATGAAGGCACTTCCAAAGCCGCTTATTCAAACAGCCCTTCAAAAGTTTTTATCCTAATGAGCAATAACGCATGGTTTAGCCCAAGCATTGAACCCACCTTGCAAAGAACGCTTTTAAAATACTATGCAAGGCGTTATGATAAAATCATCTTGCACAGCGCGAATTTTTCAACTTCTTACATTTTAAGCCCTAGCTTATTGGGCGATATTCTTTTTAGGAAACGATAATGATTAAAGCGATTGATATTTCTCATGCTTTTGAAAAACCTCTTTATAATGGCGTGAATTTGCACATTAAACCCAAAGAAAGCCTGGCGATTTTAGGCGTGAGCGGGAGCGGTAAAAGCACGCTTTTAAGCCATTTAGCCACCATGCTAAAACCGGATAGCGGAACAGTCAGCTTGTTAGAACACCAAGATATTTATGCCTTAAATTCCAAAAAGCTTTTGGAATTACGGCGCTTAAAAGTGGGCATCGTTTTTCAATCGCATTACCTTTTTAAGGGTTTTAGCGCTTTAGAAAACTTGCAAGTCGCTTCAATTATAGCCAAGCAAGAAATAAATCATTCCCTTTTAGAACAATTAGGTATAGCCCACACCCTAAAACAAGGCGTGGGCGAATTGAGTGGCGGCCAGCAACAACGCTTAAGCATCGCTAGAGTGCTTTCTAAAAAACCCCAAATCATTATCGCTGATGAACCCACCGGGAATTTAGACACCACTAGCGCTAATCAAGTCATCAGCATGCTGCAAAATTACATTACAGAAAACGAAGGGGCGTTAGTCTTAGCCACGCATGATGAGCATTTAGCCTTCACTTGCTCTCAAGTTTATCGCTTAGAAAAAGAATCTTTAATTAAGGAAAAATAAAAATGTTACAACGCCCTAAAATTGTCGCTGAATTGAGCGCTAACCATAACCAGGATTTAAACCTAGCCAAAGAAAGCCTTCATGCCATTAAGGAAAGCGGCGCGGATTTTGTCAAGCTCCAAACCTACACGCCAAGCTGCATGACTTTAAATTCTAAAGAAGATCCTTTCATCATTCAAGGCACTTTATGGGATAAAGAAAATCTGTATGAATTGTATCAAAAGGCTTCTACCCCCCTAGAGTGGCATGCTGAATTGTTTGAGTTGGCTAGAAAGCTTGATTTAGGCATTTTTAGCTCGCCCTTTAGCTCAAAAGCTTTAGAGCTTTTAGAGAGCCTGAATTGCCCCATGTATAAAATCGCTAGTTTTGAAATCGTTGATTTGGACTTGATTGAAAAGGCCGCTCGCACACAAAAGCCCATTATCCTTTCTAGCGGTATCGCCACACACGCCGAATTACAAGACGCCATCTCATTATGCAGAGGAGTGAATAATTTTGACATCACCCTTTTAAAATGCGTGAGCGCTTATCCCAGCCAAATAGAAGACGCTAATTTATTGAGCATGGTTAAATTAGGCGAAACCTTTGGCGTTAAATTTGGCTTGAGCGATCACACGATTGGCTCTCTTTGCCCCATTTTAGCCACCACTTTAGGGGCGAGCATGATAGAAAAGCATTTCATTTTAAACAAATCCTTACAAACCCCAGACAGCGCTTTTAGCATGGATTTTAACGAATTTAAAAGCATGGTTGGAGCCATCAAGCAAAGCGTTTTAGCCTTAGGCGAAGAAGAGCCAAAAATCAATCCAAAGACTTTAGAGGAGCGAAGATTTTTTGCGCGCTCTTTATTCGTCATTAAGGACATTCAAAAAGGCGAAGCATTGACTAGCGATAATATCAAAGCCTTACGCCCCAACCTTGGCTTACACCCTAAATTTTATAAAGAAATTTTGGGCCAAAAGGCATCAAAATTCTTAAAAGCCAACACCCCTTTAAACGCTGATGATATAGAACGCGCATTATAAGTTTGTTTTCATTGAAAAATGGAGGTTTTAAGCTTTGTTGCTATCGTTTTAGATTTGATTTTTGATTAAAATTTTTAAAAATTATTTTTAGTTTCTTCAACATTTTTTGCTAGTAACTTTAAAAGATCATTGGATTTCTTATTATAATTTTGCATTAAAAATTTAGTGTCTATTAAAATTCCTTGTATATTTTCATATTGTTTTAGATTGTCTCTCCACTCTCCATTTGCAAAGCCTATATTTTCAAAAATATTACCCAATTTTAGCGGATTGTTAAATCTGTTGAATGGCATTAAAAAGATATTGTAAATCTCTTTTTTTATTTCTAGTTTTGCCGCATATTCGCCATAAACAATCTGTTTTATTATGGATGCACTATTGGGTAAATCGCTTGCAACTCCACTTGTGCCATATTTATAATATTTTGCATCTAATATGTAAATCTTATCGTCAAATAGCATGATGCTATCTGGTTGCAACAAATAATCAGGGTTTTGATTAGAACACCGCAAATTCCATTTTGTTTTAGGAAAATAAACTTCTTTATTTTTTATACCAAATGCTCTGTCTATCATTTTTTCCCAAACAACATAAAAATGATATGTTCCAAATTTAAAATCAGTCTTATCCAAGATATTATCATCTTGTAAAAGAATATTTTTCATGGATTGAAAAAGGATTTTCTTGTCATCACTAAAGGTGTTGTTTAGTTTGTTTTCAAGCAGATAAATGCAATAATTTTTATCAGTGGGTAGGTTAAATTTTGGTGGCATAAATGAGCTAAACACAAAGCCAAATTTAGAAAACGCTTCATGCACACAATATCTGTTTATAGCTGTTATCAATTCATTTTCATTTACCATTTTCCTTTTAACTTGAAAACGAGTATAAACAAAAGAGTTTTTATTGTTAAAAGTTTGAATAATAGGTCTATTTTTCTTAATCGTTTTGGAAAAATTTATCCTGCCTTTTGCGTTATTTTCATAATAGCTTTTATTTTCTGCATAATAACCATGCGATAAAAAATATTCTATGATATTTTTATATGCTGTAAGTGGAAAATTTGATCCTATAATCTCATTTTTACTATTTAATAAATTTTCACATGCAATTGTTTTATTGTATTCTAAAAGAATAGAAATGAGCTTTTTTACATCTGCTCTAATGTTTTTATCATCGCCTGCATCAAATCCTAGTGGGAAACAAATTTGCAAATCATTATTGATGCTTCTAATACCTACAAAATTGTCGTTCAATTCATTGTCTGTAAAACAGCGTTCTTGTGAATTACCCAACCGCTAAAGCGATTGGGCTTTTTCTTGCTTCATAGCTCCATAACTAGCTAGATCTAATATGTTGCCATATTGAGAACTAACCCCGTTAGAGGAAGCTCCACAAGCTTTGATACG
>NZ_JACTCR010000021.1:0-32709 GCF_014496965.1 Helicobacter pylori
ACTATCAAGGCGTATATAGAAAATCAAGGTTAGTTTCACTTAAGGTTTTTATATAGTTCCTAGCGGAACTAAAGCATTCATCCCAAACACTAAAGATATTTGGGATTTCTGCTTGGGTGGTTTTAAAAAACAAGGGGTATCAAAACACGATTTCAAACATCATGCTATTGCGTTTAGAAAAAATCATTGAAAGAAGTGAATACGAAATTTTAAAAACAAAATCTATTTTATCTTAAATCTTATTTTTCAAACCCCTACACCCTATCCACGCCCAAAATTTCAGCGCTCGCTCTGGCTTTTTCATTGTTTAATTCAATTTTATCGCCCGCTTTTAATGCCTCTAATTCTATCGCTTGATCATTCTTGCTCACAAACGCCCCGAATTGGGGTAGTTTCAAATTTGCGTAAGCGAGTTTGAGGGCGTTTTCTAGCCTGTTTAAGCGCTCTGTTTTAGTTTGTAAAAAAGGGCTTGTGGATAGTTGGGTAGAGATTTTTTCTAAAAGCGTTTTTTTAAGGCGTAAAAATTCTAAGGTTTTATTGTCTAAAGCGATTGTTAATTTCTCTAATTTTAAAGCGTTTAAATGGTGCTTGTTTTCAAAACTCAATCGTTTCAAAGAAGCCGCTAAATGCTCTAAATGCGCCTTTTTTTGATGGAGCAAAGTTTTAAAAGAGCGGCGCAATTTCACATTAAACCCATCAAGTCTTTGCAACCATTCATCGCTACTAGGGAGTAAAATCTCCATCGCGTTTGAAGGCGTAGAAGCCCTTAAATCCGCTACTAAATCGCTCAATAAAAAATCGCTCTCATGCCCAATAGCTGACATGCTGAAGGTTTTAGCCAAATACAGAGCATCAGCGATTTTTTCATCATTGAAAGAATACAAATCCTCCATGCTCCCCCCACCCCTAGCCATTACAATCGCATCAAAAGCGTTTCTTGTGTCATGAAAACTATCCGCATAAGCGATGCTCTCCACCACGCTTTGAACGCACCCTTCCCCTTGCATTAAAGTGTTGATGCAGACTAATTCGCATATCGGCCATCGTTTGGAAGCGATCTTTTGCATGTCCGCCCAAGCGGCTGAATTTTGAGAAGTGATGACTGCCACTCGTTTAGGAAAATGCGGTTTGGGTAATTTATTCGCTTCATCAAAATAGCCTTTAAGGCGTAATTTTTCTTTCAATTGTTCTAAAGCTAGGGTTAATGAACCTATATCTTTAGGCTCTATTTCAAAGCAATTGATTTGATAATCCCCCCTTGGAACATACACGCTAATGCCCCCAAAAACAACCACTTCCTGCCCTTCTTTTAAAGCGAATTTGAGCCTGTTAGCGTTCCCTTTAAACAGCACGCATTTAATAACCGACTGGCTGTCTTTGAGCGAAAAATACGCATGGCCGCTCACCTTATGGATAGTCAAATTACTCACTTCCCCTTGAACCCTAACTTGCAAAAAAGTCGCTTCTAAAAGGGCTTTGATTTGCACATTGATTTCGCTCACGCTCAATACATGCATCAACTCCCCCTTTTATAGCAAACGAGTGATGTCATTGAAAAGCCCTAAAAACATGATAAAAACCAAAAACCCCACCCCCGCTAGCCACAACGCATTTTGTATGGGCGTTGGCAAAGCGATATGAAAAATATTTTTAAAAACGACCCCTAGCATTTGCGCCCCATCTAAGGCTGGAATGGGTAATAAATTTAAAATCCCTAAATTGATAGACAAAAACGCCCCAAACAACAAAAGCATGCTCACGCTATTGGCATGGCTTAACGCTCCCACAATGCCTATTACCCCACTCAATTCTTTAACTGAAGCGCTCCCCACAATCAAACGCCTTAAAGAATCCACAATCAAAACAACGCCCTCTTTAAACCGACTCAAAGCCTTTTCAAACGCTTGAAACACGGAATAAGAGACAACGCCCATTTTTTGCATGTCCGGTTTAATGCCTATTATTTTATACTTGATGATTTCATTAGGATCATTAGATTCGCTTATTACCGCCACGATTTTGGGGGTCAGGCGTTTTTCTAAAATCCGGTTGTTTCGCTCTATTTCTAAAATTAACTCGCCTTGAGAACGCGCCACTATGCCTCTAATCTCTCTAAAACTCGCTATTTTTTGATGGTTGATAGAAAGGATTTTATCCCCCTTTAACAGCCCGGCCTCTAGTGCGTTTTTGTCTAAATCGCCAATGACGGGCAGTAAGACTTTTTCCCCGCTCAATGCCAGAAAAAAATACACTAAAATCGCAAAAAGAAAATTGAAAAACGCCCCCCCAAATAGTATCCATAGCTTTTGGAAAGGGCTTTTTTGCGCGTAGCTATCATTCTCTTGATTAATTTCATTTTCTTCATTTTCTTCTTTATCCATGCCCTTTAATTTCACATAGCCCCCAATCGGGATCAAAGACAGAGCGAATTGCGTGCCAAAAAGCTTAAAGAAACAGAGTTTTTTACCAAAACCAATGCTAAACACTTCTACTTTCACCCCACAAATCCTAGCGATAATAAAATGCCCTAACTCATGGACAAAGATCAAAAACGCCAGCATCAAAACCGCTACAATGAACATCATACCCCTGCAGGCTCTTTGGTGTTAGGATCTTTTAAGGTTGGCTCTTTAGGAGGCGTGGGTGGTGTGGGGGGCGTGGGATCTGTGGTTTTTTGATTTTCTTTATTTTCTTTTGGGGGTTTTTGCCACAACTCTGTCAAAGCCGCCGCTTTTTTAGGATCCATTTTGGCTAAAATTTTACCTAATTCTTGGGGTTTTAGTGCCATTAAAATTTCTAAGGCGTTTTGAGTGGGTAGATTTTCTAAAATCAGAGCCGATTTAGAATCTTTCATTTTAGAATAAGTCTCGCCAATCTTGCTGTCTTTAGCCTGCTTGATTTCTCTTAAAATGCCTTCATTTTCTTCTATCAAATTTTTAAGGCGTTTCTTTTCTTCTGTTTGTAAGGTTTTAAAGGCTTCTTCTTTAGCCGCTAAATTTTTCAGTTTTTCTTCCACTTCTTTTTCTTTTTGGTTTAACAGATCGTTTTTTTCATCTAAAAGGCGGGCGTTTTCGGTTTGCAAGATCCTCAAAGACTGCTCTTTTTCGCTCAATCGGCGCAAATCGTCTTTTAATTCGGCTTTTTTAGATTCAAAAATCGCAGAGCATTGCAACAATTCTTGTGCGGCTTCTTCACTAAAGAGCGCTTGTAAAATCAAGCCCATTAACAAGATTTTACGCATGCAAACCCTCTTTTTGCCAGTGTAAAATCATGGCGTTTTCGTCCAAAAGAGCCTGCTCTTTTTTTTCCAAAATTTTCTGTTCTTTTTGCTTTTCCTTTTCTAAAATGATTTTAGCTTTTTCTAATTCCTGGTTAGCCAAAAGATAATCTTTTTCTAAAATTTTTAAATCCTTAGTTAAATTCTCGCCCTCTTGTTGGTAATATTCTATCTCCAATCTTAGAGCGCTTTTTAATTGCTGGGTTTGTAAAAAAAGGCTCATTCCCCCCAACTCAGGGTTTTTAAACGCACTCAATTGGGCTTGTTTGTCCAAAATTTCTCGCTCGTTTTGCCGCAATTCTAAACGCTTGCTTTCAAGCTTTTGCTCTATTTTTTCTAACGCAAGGGTTTTTAATTGCACCAATACAGAAGCGAATTTTTTCATAGAAAAATCGTGTCTTCTCTTTCAGGGCTTGTAGAAATAAGGCCAATTTTCACCCCCACTTCTTTTTCAATAAAACGGATATACTCTCTAGCGTTTGGCTCTAAATCGTCTAATTTTCTCACGCCCGCGCTTTTTTCCCAGCCTTTAAAAGTTTGATAAATCGGCACGCAATCTCTCAAATCGCTAGGGAAAGCCTCTAATCTTTCGCCCTTTCTTTCATAAGCCACGCACACCTTAATCGCATCAATCCCGTCCAAAACATCTAATTTCATTAAGGCTAATTGCGTGCAACCATTCAAAGCGCAAGCGTATTTTAAAGCCACCAAATCCAGCCACCCGCAACGCCTTGGGCGCTTGGTTGTCGTGCCAAACTCCGCGCCCTTAGTCCTTAAATGATCGCCCATGGGTGTAGTGTCTTCGCTAGGGAAAGGCCCATTACCCACACGAGTAGAGTAGGCTTTCGTGATGCCTATGACTTCATTGATCGCTTTAGGGTTTAAGCCGGTGCTAACGCAAGCACTAGCGCTCGTGGTGTTGGAGCTTGTTACAAAAGGGTAAGTCCCTAAATCAATGTCTAAAAGCGTGCCTTGCGCCCCTTCTAATAGGATTTTTTCACCCTTTTGGTTCGCTTCTATCAGCATGCTTGTGGTGTCTTTGATAAAGGGGCAAATTTTTGGAGCGTAAGTTTTAAAATACTCCCTCAAATCTTTTTCGTAATCCTCGCCCAAATCATACGCTTCTTTAAAAGGCTCAATGGCTTTGAAATGCGCTTTTAGTTTCTCTTCTAATATGACATCGTCTAATAAATCCCCCATTCTTATCCCGCTCCTCGCCATTTTATCCTCATAACAAGGGCCTATGCCTTTTTTAGTCGTACCGATATTTTGAGATTTTTCTTTAAAAGCGTCTTTTTTGGCATGATAAGGCAAGATCACATGGGCTCTGTCGCTAATAAACAAACGATTTTCTAAATCCTCAAACGCACTGATTTCTTCGCACAAATCCTTAATACTCACGACCACCGCGCTAGAAATGATGTTCTTGCATTTGGGGTATAGCGCTCCTGAGGGCATTAAATGCAAAGAATGCTTAACCCCCTTATGCACAATGGTATGCCCGGCATTATGCCCTCCTTGATAGCGCACCACAAAGTCATAATCTTTAGCGATCCTATCAACGATCTTTCCTTTCCCCTCATCTCCCCACTGGATCCCCACAACGACATCTGCCATAAAATATTATCCTTAAAACAAAGTAGATTGGATTGTTTAAAAGCTTGTTAGAATACCAAAAAAAAGTAAAAAGCCCCTTTAAGCTCTAAAAAAGAGCTTAAAACCCTATCGTGTAATTGATATAGAACGCATACAAACGCCTGTAATCCACATCAGCCCCATTGGCCCTCAAATACCTTTGATTGATCGCTGGGATTTTCACGCCAAATTCCATCCCATGCTGGATGCTTTGAGACGCGCTCAAAAACCGGCGGTGCATGGTGCTAGCAAAATGAGCCCTTAAGCCCAAATTAAACAAAAATTGGAAATTCGTGGGAGTGGGGTATTCTTTAAACGAGTCTTTAATCTGATTTCTTAAAGAGCTATCCCAAGTGTTACCCGCTATTTGAATGCCCCCAAACACCCCCACATTCAAAGATTGATCGCTAAAAACCCTTCTGAAGATATTCCATAAAAAGTCTGTGCCAGCGCCATAAGTAAAGATATTCGCCTTAACAGCGCTGCTGAGACTGCCTAATTGCGTAAAGCCGTAATCAAAGAAAGCGTAATACCGTAAGCCTATATTCTTCTTGCTCCCAAAAAATTGCTTATAGCCCATTTGAATGCCAAAGCCATTAATAACCCCATGCTGAGAGCTTGTGCCTGGCCCAAATTGGGGCAAGTAAGGCTCATCGTAATTATTTAGCATTCCTCCTAGCTGTTTTAAATTCTCTTGGTAAGTAGCGATTCGATCCGAAATGGTTTTCACATCCTTTTGGAGCATGGCTCCTGCACCACCGCTCTTATTCAAGCCCTCTGCGATCTGGCCTAGCTTTGCTGAAGAAGTGTCATTAAAAAGCTGCATTTGGGCTAAAAGCCCTTTTAAAAACACCGAATTACTATCCAGATTCACTCTTGTGAGCGCGTTTAAAAGCGCCACGCTCTCGGTGGCTAAGAGGCTAAATTCGCTTTGAGAGCCATAGAGAACTTTTATAATCCCTACGTATTCAGGAACCACTCCATTATTACTGCCATTATTATTATTATTAACCAAGTTATACAACACATTACTCAAATACACTTGCAAGGCTTGGACGCTATAAGCGTTTTTATCTGCTTCAAAGCGTTGCTCAATTTGGGGGAGTATTTTTTTAAACTGGGTTAATTCTGCGTTATTGTTAGCAACAGCTTTATTAGTGTTAATAATTTGATTGCCTATCCCTAAAAGAGCGTCCATGGTCGTGTTTGTCGCTAAGGTTAAAAGCCCATTACCCCCTGCCATACCCACGCCCACTTGACGGAAATCATCAATGACATTATTCCTTAGAGTGCTGCCTTTGTTATTGATGTTTTGTTGCGCACCACCGATTTGATAGCCCACTCCCATATAAAAGCCATCGTCTTCAGCTAACGCCATGCTTAAAGGAAGGCTAAAAAGCAGAGCGGTTTTTAAAAGCCCTTTTTTGAGTGCGTGGTATTGACTATAACCTTTTTTCATTCTTGTATTCTTTATCTCTTTTGTATTGGTGTTTTTCATCAAGAGCCTTCCTTAAAAACCGACTGAATAGCCCACATAGAAGCTAAAATTCCTCATATAGCTCGCGCTTGAGCCTTGGGTTGCGAAATATTTATGAGCGATAACAGGGATTTTCACCCCAAATTCTATCCCTTGGTCTAGCCTGTGCTTATTGAAATTGGTTTTTGCAAAGTTGGTGCGCACGCCCAAATCAAACAAGAATTGGAACGAACTGGACTTGACATCAGGCCTTTGCCCGCTCAATAGGTTCGTTACATTAGTGCTCCAAGTTTGCCCCGCAATTTGAGCGCCAAAGAAAAGGCCGATTGTAGTCCTTTCCCTCCTTCTAGAGCGTTCATACACATTGTATAAAAAATCCGTTCCTACCCCATAAGTAACAAGATTCGCTCCCACTTTTAAATTCGTATCGCCAAAGTTCGCATAGCCATAATCCAAAAACCCATAATACCTTAAGCCAACATTTTTCTTATGGGTGAAAAATTGTTTATAGCCCATCTTAGCCCCAAAGCCGTTCATGCTCGCTGACTGATAATCTTTGAGAGAAAAGAGGTTAGGGATATAAGAAATCTTATAAAGAGAACTAGCTGAAGATTCAAACTGACCTAAACTCGCGTTAATGATGTTTATGACTCTGTCTAGCCCTTTCTTATAGATAAGCTGATTCCCACTAAAACAAGACGATGCACTGCTACAGATATTTTTTTCAATAAAACTCCCTAACCTCAAAGTCTCACGATCCAAAGAAATCCCGCTCTTAATCAAAGCGTTGATCTCGCTAACCGTAGAATTAGCCCCTATCAAGCCCGTTTGCGAAGAAAAATTTTGCATGCCTGTGGCAATATCGCCCACGCTCACGCCGTTATACGCTCCATTAGTCCCGCTTGCGCCTAAAAGCATGACTTTCATGATATTTTGGTATAGTTGCTCGTTATTGTTTTGTTGGATTTTGCTCAAATCCACTTGCCCTAAAGCTAAAACGATGTTTTGAGCCACTAAGAGCATGCTATCCGTGATACCGATTTGTTCTTTCCCTACATCCACCACCAAAGGCTTAACGACACCCTGATTAGCGTATTGCTGGGATAGATCCAATAGCTTTCCTAAAATCCCTAGAGATTGCTCTAAATTGACTAAGGCTTGGTTGGGTTGTCCGTTTTGCTGTTGCGGATTGTTTTTTAGGCTTCCACTCAAAAGAGCTTTTGTTTTATTCCCTAAAATATCCAAGTAGTAGGATAAGGGAATGGCAGAAGTTTGCAACCTCACAGCCCCATCTCTAATCAACTGCTTTAATTCTTGCGCTTGAGTGAAGCCTGGATTTTTCAATTCCTGTCTGGCCAAACTCGTTTGATAATCTATGACAAAAAACGCCCCATCTTCTTCAGCGTTACACAAAGACATGCCCGCTAGTAAGGAAAGAGCGATCGTTTTTTTAAAGGAGTGGTTTTTCAAAAATATCCTTTTTGCTTTGGCTTTGATAAGTGATTTTACTTAATCCATAAAAGAAACTCCCTAATTTTAAGATAATCATTCTTAATTTGCTATTAAGTGTTTCAAAAAAGCATCAAATTGACATCTTTTAAGCAAAATGTTATAATGCTCGCTTAATTTTACTTGGGGTGTTAGCTCAGTTGGGAGAGCGCAACGCTGGCAGCGTTGAGGTCAGGGGTTCGAACCCCCTACACTCCACCATTATTATTACGCTTATCCTCTTTCTTTATAGATCAAACCCGTTTTCTTGCTAGTATTACCCATAATTAATTATAATCTTAGGGATTGTTTTTCATCAAGGGAGTTTGAGCGTGAGCAGTTTGTTTAAAATGCGCATTCTGAGTTTTAAAAAGAATAAGCGGGCGGTGTTTTCGCTCTGTCTTTTTATCGCTTTATTAGCGCTTTCTCTTTTAGCCCCCTTGTGGGTGAATGATCGCCCCTTATTCATCTATAAAGACAATAAGGCGTATTTCCCCATGTTTAAAAACTATGCGGAAGTGGAGTTTGGAGGCGATTTTTTCACCCCTACAGATTATAACGATCCTTATGTGAAAGACACGCTTTTAAAAGACGCTTTCATCATCCATGCGCTCATCCCTTATAGCTACGATACGATCATTATGGATTTAGACTCGCCTGCCCCCACCCCCCCAAGCTTCAAACACCTTTTAGGCACAGACGATCAAGCCAGAGATGTGTTAGCCAGGCTGGTTTATAGCTATCGGGTTTCGTTAGTGTTTGGGATTTTACTCACCCTTTTTAGCGTTCTTATTGGCGTGAGTTTGGGAGCGTTTCAGGGGTATTATGGAGGGTTAGTGGATTTAGTGGGGCAAAGGTTGAGCGAGATTTGGAGCGCGATTCCTATGCTTTTTTTACTCATTGTGATTTCTAGCGCATTTAATTCTAATTTTTGGATCATCTTGTTTTTAGTCTTGCTCTTTAGCTGGATGGGGCTTTCTCAAGTCGTGCGCACGGAGTTTTTAAAAGCAAGGAATATGGACTACACCAAAGCCGCTAGAGCGCTTGGGGTGAATGATTTAAAAATCATTTTCTACCATGTTTTACCCAACGCTTTAGTAGCGACGATCACTTATGTGCCGTTTTTAATGGCGGCCAGTATTTCTACTTTAGTGTCTTTGGATTTCTTGGGTTTTGGCATGCCCATAGGGAGCGCGAGTTTGGGCGAATTAGTCAATCAAGGCAAGGATAACCTCACCACGCCCCATTTAGCCATCGTTGCGTTTGTAGCCATTAGTTTGTTGCTTTCTGTTTTGGTGTTCATTGGCGAAGGGGTGCGCGATGCTTTCAACGCTAACATGCTCAAATAAAGGGGTTACATGCTAGAAATCAAAAACTTAAACTGCGTTTTAAACCCTCATTTTTCGCTCCAAAACATTAATATTTCTTTAAGTTATGGTGAAAGGGTGGCGATCGTGGGCGAGAGCGGGAGCGGGAAAAGCTCTATCGCTAATATCATCATGCGTTTAAACCCTAGATTCAAGCCCCATAATGGCGAAGTGCTGTTTGAAACAACCAACCTTTTAAAAGAAAGCGAAGAATTTATGCAGCATTTAAGGGGGAATATTATCGCTTATATCGCTCAAGACCCCCTATCCAGCCTAAACCCCTTGTATAAAATCGGCAAGCAAATGAGTGAAGCCTATTTCTTACACCATAAAAACGCTTCTCAAACGCTCCTTAAAGAACAAGTTTTAAACGCCATGAAACAAGTCCAATTAGATGAAAAATTTTTGGATCGTTACCCTTATGAGCTCAGCGGTGGGCAGTGCCAAAGGGTGTGTATCGCTATGGGGATCATTAATGCGCCCAAACTGCTTATTTGCGATGAGCCTACCACCGCACTAGATGCACAAATCCAAAACCAGATTTTAGACTTGCTCAAGCAATTGAGCGTGGAAAAAAACATCGCCCTTTTGTTCATTAGCCATGATTTAAAGGCGGTCAAACGATTGGCTGATAGGGTTTATGTGTTAAAAAAAGGCGAGATCGTAGAAACCAATTCCACCAAAGAGCTTTTTAATGACCCCAAGCACGAATATTCAAAACTCTTGATTCAGGCTTCAAACTTGCCCGCTAAAAACTTAAAAGCGCTAGATGAGACGCTTTTAGAGGTGAAAGATTTTAGCGTTTATTACTTGCAAAAACGCTTCTTTAGATCTTCTTTAAAAAAGCCCCTTATCGCATCAGTCAATTTTTCCCTCAAAGCTAAAGAAAACATCGGCATCATTGGCGAAAGCGGGAGCGGGAAAAGCTCTCTAGCGTTAGGGCTTTTAAAACTCGCTCTAAACAGCGGGGAAGAAAAGATTTTAGGCCAAAGCGTGGGATCTTTAAATTCTAAGGCGTTCAAACCCTACCGCAAGATCTTGCAAATGGTGTTTCAAGACCCTTACGCTTCATTAAACCCTCGCTTAAGCATTCAAAGCATTTTAATAGAAGCTTTGTGCTTTGCTTACCCTAAAGCTTCCAAAGAAGAATGGCACCATCTCGCAAAACTTTGTTTAGAAGAAGTGTGTTTAAACCCTGAATTGCTTAACTTTTACGCTTATGAACTCAGCGGTGGGGAACGCCAAAGAGTAGCGATCGCTAGAGCAATCGCTTTAAAACCTAGAATCATTCTCTTAGATGAGTCCACTTCCGCTTTGGATAAGAGCATTCAAAAAAGCGTGTTGGAATTATTGTTGGGTTTACAAGAAAAGCAGGATTTGAGCTATTTGTTTATCAGCCATGATTTAGATGTGATCAAAGCTTTTTGCGATAAGGTGTTAGTGGTGAGTGAGGGGAAAGTCGTAGAAACAGGCACTATTGAAGAGGTGTTTGACAACCCTAAGCACGCTTATACGAAGCGTTTGCTAGAATCCAGGCTTTAAAAAACTCTATTTTAAAAATTTATGCTTTTAGCGTTTTTAATCGCTTTTTAATGAATGTTATCTTTTTTATAAACAAAACAAAGAAACTTGATAGGGGGCCGTTTTTGAATAAGGGTAGTCGTCAATAAAGAATGAAAAGACCTTGGATTCTTCAGGCAAAATCTTTTCTTTAAAGGTTTTTTCATAGCTTTTTTTGACAAACCATTTAAAAGCTCGCTCTTCTACAAAATTGTGAGGGTTTTTAAGGACTTCTAGGCGTAAAACGCATTTGTTTAGACTGAATTTGGAAATGTTTTTGACTCCCACTTGCAAAGAAAAGGCGTTGCTATAACTTAAGGGGTTAGCGTGCAAGATGCGCGTTTCTATGGGGTAAATCGCTTGAGTGAGTAAAACATTCAAAACAAAAGGCATGCTTAAAAACGCGCCCAAAAAAGTTGCTACCGCTAGATAGCTAGCCCAACGGTTTCTTAAAAGCAGAGCCAAAAGGAGCAAAATCGCGCAAAAAAGGATTAAAACGCCCGCTATTAAAACGCTAATTAAAGTCGCTTGATTTAAAAAGCCCTTAAAAGACTCCAAAAAAGCTTGGATAAAGGCAAGAGACGCCATGCGTTTTTAAGGCTCTTTACTCTCGGCAATGCTAGATTTAACCTTACTTTTAGTGTCAATCCAAATATTAGGCACAGCCCCGCCTGGAGTGAGCATGATTTGAGCGTTGTTGTTCGTTTTTAACGCTTCATTAAACTGGCCTTGAACTTCAATTTGGCGCAGCCTTAAAAGCTTGTCGCTCAAGCTTTGCGAAATGCTTAAATTGGCTTGAGATTTTGCCTTAGCCTCAATCACGATCGCATCCGCCACGCCCTGAGCCTTAATCCTGTTAGCGTCCGCTTCCCCTTTAGCCAGAGCGGCTTGTTTTTGAGCTTCTTGCTTGGAGCGCTCCACCTCGTATTTCACCCTTTCTGATTCTTGGCGTGCGATTTGGACTTTTTCAATTTGCTCTTTAATCTTAGCGGGTAAAACGATTTCTCTCAATTGGATAGAGCTTAATTCCACAGGGGTGTTGGGGAGCTTAGAAACTTCTTTATTGATACCGCTATTGATAAGAGCGGCGATTTCATTGCGCTTAATGGGTAAATCTTCAGCCGGATAGCGCCCCACCACAGAGCGCACCACATCGCGCACCACAGGGTTGATGATCTTTTGCTCCCAAGACAAGCCATAAGTAGCGATCGTTTGAGGGGTGGTTTGAGGGTTTAGGCGGTATTGCACGGTGAGCTCAATAGAAACGGTCAAACCCCTGCTATCCATCACATTAATGGCGTCGTTTCTAAAAATCCCTTGGTTTTTACCCGCCACGCCCATGTCTTCGGTGCGTGAAAAATTGATATTTCTGATCCTTGTATCTACAATGAGAATGTCTTGAATGATAGGCACAAAAAAGTGGATTCCTGGCTGTAAGGGGGTGGGTTCGTATTTCCCGGCGGTGATCTTAATGCCAATTTCTCCTGAGCTAATCACTTCAAAAGGCTTGGCCAAAAAAGCGATAACGCCTAAAAGGACAATGACGATTAAAACCGATAGTTTTTTGGAATTAAAAGAGTTAGACGGCGGAATGAAACGCCCTCCATTATTAGGCGTATTAGGCGTGGGGTTTTCTCTTTGAGAATTTTTCTTTTTTAAATGTTCGTTCAAATCAATGGGCATGAGTTTCCTTTTTAAATATTTTAACGGCGTTTGGGTTTTTTAGAATAACGATTCGTTTTGGGGTGTTTGTCTCTGTGGTGGCCCTTTTTGAAAGAACGCACTTGATCATGTTGGTGCGTTTTTTTGTTAGAGGGTTTTGGCGTTTTTTCTTTAGGGTTTTGAATCGCATCAATCTCTTGCTGGTTCAAGCCAATTTTACTGGTTTCAAACTGCAAACTCAAAAGTTTTAAAACCAATTGAGACGGCTCAAAAATTTCGGTAAGCTGTTCATAAAGGCTGATGATCCCTTCAGACACTTTAGTGTCATGCAAGGTTTTGATGATCTGATTTTCGTTAATGGTGGGGATTTCAAAAAGTTCAATCTCTGAATCAATTTCTTTTTGCATGCGTAAAAGTTCTTTGTATTCTAAGGGGGTTACTAAAGTGATCGCCATGCCTTTTTTGCCCGCTCGCCCGGTTCTCCCAATGCGATGGATATAGCTCTCGGTGTTTAGGGGCAAATGGTAATTAAACACATGGCTTACACCGCTAATATCTAGCCCTCGGCTCGCCACATCCGTAGCCACTAACACATCAGCATCATTTTTTTTAAACGCCATGATAGAAGAGCGGCGATCCCTTTGATCCATATCCCCATGCAAGGCGGTGCTTTTGTAATTTTTAGAAGCAAGGAATTGGTGCAATTCATCGGCTTCTTTTTTAGTGCGCGTGAAAACAATGCTCTTTTTGGGCACTTGGGTGTCCAAAAGGCGCATGATCGCTTCAGCCCTCTCATGCTCATTGATCACATAAAACCGTTGGGTGATGTCAGTGTTAGTGATATTAGAAGGAGCGATATGGATTTTAATAGGGTTTTCTAAAATCTTATCCGCTAGTCTTTTAATCGGCTCTGGCATCGTGGCTGAAAAAAGCAAGATCTGCGCTTCGCTAGGAAGGTAGTCAAAAATCTCTTCAATATCGTCTAAAAACCCCATATCTAGCATTTCATCGCTTTCATCTAAAACGACCACTTTAGGCACAAATTTATGGATGCGTTCGTTTTTTAAATGATCCAACAATCTTCCTGGTGTAGCGATCATCACTTGGGGGTTTTTCTTAATAAATTCGCATTGTTTTTTAACGCTCTGCCCTCCATACACGCACACGGTTTTAGTCCTGGTGTGTTTGCCCAATTTAAAAATCTCATCGCTAATTTGCATGGCTAATTCTCTAGTGGGCGTGATCACTAAGGCCTCTATGGTGTGGTTGTTTTTAAGGTTGTTGATAATGGGCAGAGCGAAAGCGGCGGTTTTTCCTGTGCCTGTTTGGGCTTGCGCGATGACATCTCGGCCTTGCAAAACAGCCGGAATGGCCTTTTCTTGAATGGGGCTTGGGGAAGTGAAGCCGGCTTCATAAACGGATTTTAAAACCGATTCTTTTAAGCCCAAGTCATTAAAACTCGGCTTATGATAAGCGTCATCATCAATTTCTGTAGGGAGTGGTGGTTGATTCAATTCCATGGGAGATTCATACCTCAATTTAATTTGAAACTTAAAGCTAATAAAAGGCTAAAATTAAAATCTTTGATTTAAAGTTTATAAGATTTTGAGTATAGCATAAAAATGCGCTCAATTAGGTTTAAAGTTTTTATAAAAGGCTTATGCTAAAATAATTAGAATTTAAGGAATAAAGAAAGGGTTTGATTGAAACGGGTGTTTTTGTGGCTTATTTTTGTATTAGCTTTCCACAAGCTTTTGGCCGAAAAAATAGGCGATATAGCGAGCGTGGTGGGCGTAAGGGATAACCAGCTGATTGGCTATGGGCTTGTGATTGGCTTAAATGGCACAGGGGATAAATCCGGCTCAAAATTCACCATGCAATCCATTTCTAACATGCTAGAGAGCGTGAATGTCAAGATCTCTGCAGATGATATTAAATCTAAAAATGTCGCTGCCGTGATGATTACAGCCTCCTTGCCCCCCTTTGCAAGACAGGGCGATAAGATTGATATTCAAATTTCTTCTATTGGCGATGCGAAATCCATTCAAGGGGGGACTTTGGTGATGACCCCTTTAAATGCGGTAGATGGGAATATTTACGCCCTCGCTCAAGGGGCTATCGTTTCGGGTAATTCTAATAACTTGCTCTCAGCCAATATCATCAACGGAGCGACTATTGAAAGGGAGGTTTCGTATGATTTGTTCCATAAAAACGCCATGACTTTAAGCCTGAAAAACCCCAATTTTAAAAACGCTATCCAAGTGCAAAACACTTTAAATAAGGTGTTTGGCAATAAAGTGGCCATAGCGCTAGATCCAAAAACCATTCAAATCACTCGCCCAGAGCGTCTTTCTATGGTGGAGTTTTTAGCTTTAGTGCAAGAAATCCCTATTAATTACAGCGCGAAAAATAAGATCATTGTAGATGAAAAATCAGGCACGATCGTTTCAGGAGTGGATATAATAGTACATCCTGTAGTGGTTACAAGCCAAGACATCACGCTTAAAATCACTAAAGAGCCATTAAATGATTCTAAAAACACGCAGGATTTAGACAATAACATGTCCTTAGACACCGCTCACAACACGCTGAGCTCTAACGGGAAAAACATCACCATTGCCGGGGTGGTAAAAGCCTTACAAAAAATTGGCGTGAGCGCTAAGGGGATGGTTTCAATCTTGCAAGCCCTAAAAAAAAGCGGTGCGATTAGCGCTGAAATGGAGATACTATGATAAACAACAATAAAGCCATGTTAGAGCAATACAATGTTTCTAAATTAGCGAGCGAAGAGAAATTAAAAACGCTAGCTCAAAATAAAAACGACAAGCTCCTCAAAGAACAAACCGATTCTTTTGAAGCGTTGCTTTTAAAATTCATGCTAGATAGTGCTATGAAAATGGATAACCCATTGTATCCTAAAGCCCCAGGCGATGAGATTTACACTTCCATGTATAAGGACACCCTTTCTAAAGAATTGAGCGGGAATTTTGGCTATAGCGAAATGCTGTTTAATTTCTTAAAAGAGCAAGAAAAACAAAAACCATGAAAAAATCCAAGCGCTTAAAACGCCCTTATTTGAAGCGTTCCCATTTGAAACACTCTTATAAGGCTTCTTCTTTCAAGGGATTGTTAAAAAAAGAGGATAATGTGATTTCATTAGAAAATTTTAAACCCAAAGAGAGCGAAGATTTATTAGAAAATTTTTCCAATAAAAAAGACATGCAAGAATTGCTAGGGCTTTTAAACCAATTTATTTTACAAAGCTACAAGGTAGAAAAAGAATTTAAGGATTATAAAGCCCTTTATGAATGGGTCATAGAGATTTTACCGCAAGCCATTTGGGTGATGAATGAAAACGGGAGCTTTTTTTATAAAAATTCTTTAGCTAATCAAAGCCATGAGGTGTTCAATAAGGCTAAATTAGAAAATTTTAACACTGAAATTGAACATGAAAATAAAAGCTATTTAGTCCAGCAAAACAGCATTCAAGGCAAGCAAATCATCACCGCAACCGATATTAGTGCTCAAAAACGCCAAGAGCGGCTCGCTTCTATGGGGAAAATCTCAGCGCATTTAGCCCATGAGATCAGAAACCCTGTAGGCTCTATCTCTCTTTTAGCTTCAGTGTTATTAAAGCATGCGAACGAAAAGACTAGGCCCATTGTTGTAGAATTGCAAAAAGCTTTATGGCGCGTGGAAAGAATCATTAAAGCCACCTTGCTTTTTTCTAAAGGCATTCAAGCCAACCGCACCAAGCAAAGTTTAAAAACGCTAGAGAGCGATCTCAAAGAAGCCCTAAATTGCTACACTTACTCTAAAGATATTGATTTTCTTTTTAATTTTAGCGATGAAGAAGGGTTTTTTGACTTTGATTTGATGGGGATTGTGCTGCAAAATTTCTTGTATAATGCTATTGATGCGATTGAAGCCTTAGAAGAGAGCGAGCAGGGTCAAGTGAAGATTGAAGCGTTCATTCAAAACGAATTTATTGTCTTCACTATTATTGATAATGGCAAGGAAGTGGAAAACAAAAGCGCTTTATTTGAACCTTTTGAAACCACTAAATTAAAGGGTAATGGCTTAGGGTTAGCCCTGTCTTTACAAGTGGTTAAAGCCCATGAAGGGAGCATTGCGCTATTAGAAAATCAAGAAAAAACCTTTGAAATTAAGATTCTTAACGCTTCTTGATTTGGATAACTATCCCCCTTAAAAATGAGTTTTACTATAAAACAAAATTTTAAAAAGATTAAATAATATTAAATTGAATAGGGTTTATCAATATTTTACAAAAATAAGATCAAAAAAATTTTTCATTAACTCTTTTGGTGTAGGATAGCGATCAAGGTTTTTATGAAAATAAAAGCCTAAAACAATTTTAAAAAAGGACTTTTGATGAAAACATTTGAAATTTTAAAACATTTGCAAGCGGATGCGATCGTGTTGTTTATGAAAGTGCATAACTTCCATTGGAATGTGAAAGGCACGGATTTTTTCAATGTGCATAAAGCCACTGAAGAAATTTATGAAGAATTTGCGGACATGTTTGATGATCTCGCTGAAAGGATCGTTCAATTAGGACACCACCCCTTAGTCACTTTATCCGAAGCGATCAAACTCACTCGTGTTAAAGAAGAAACTAAAACGAGCTTCCACTCTAAAGACATCTTTAAAGAAATTCTAGAGGACTACAAACACCTAGAAAAAGAATTTAAAGAGCTCTCTAACACCGCTGAAAAAGAAGGCGATAAAGTCACCGTAACTTATGCGGACGATCAATTGGCTAAGTTGCAAAAATCCATTTGGATGTTGCAAGCCCATTTGGCTTAAGCTCCCAAAAAGAAGTCAGCATGAGAGATTACAGCGAGCTTGAAATTTTTGAGGGAAACCCCTTAGACAAGTGGAATGACATTATTTTTCATGCGAGTAAAAAGCTTTCTAAAAAGGAGCTAGAGAGGCTTTTAGAGCTTTTGGCTCTTTTGGAAACTTTTATAGAAAAAGAAGACTTGGAAGAAAAGTTTGGATCTTTCGCTAAAGCTTTAAGAATGGATGAAGAGTTGCAACAAAAAATAGAAAGCAGAAAAACAGACATTGTGATCCAATCCATGGCGAATATTCTCAGTGGGAATGAATGAGCTTATCCGCTATGGCTTGATATTCCTCTTTTTTTTAGAGGCGTTTGGGCTTGATTATGGGATCGATAAAACGCTAGAATTAAAAAAAGATGAAGTGTTTAAAGCGATCATCAAAGACATTTCTAACGAACAAACCAAAGAAATTACGCTCTATTGGACTCTATATGCAAATAAAGGTTTAGTCATCAACATGCGTTTCAACCATTTCCCTTACCAGTTTATTTTATACACCGATCATGCGAGAAACACCTATAATCTCAAAGTTTTTGAAGAAAAATTTTCTTCTAACAGTGCTCTGTCGCTTGTGTTTAAAGATTTTAAAGAAGATAAAGCCACTTTAAGGCTTTTAGCCCTTATGCCCCTTGTTTTTTCCCCTAAAGAGCCTTAAGGAATTCGCATGCAAGAAAAACAACTTCAAGCCATTCAAAACAAAATCGTTTCTTGGATCAAAGAAATTGAAAGCGGCTTTATAGATGCATTGTTTTCTAAGATTGGCCCTTCAAAGATGCTGCGTTCCAAACTCATGCTCGCTTTATTAGACGAAAAAACAGACGCTATTTTATTGGATAAAGCCTTCAATTTGTGCGCGATTGTGGAAATGATACAGACCGCTTCTTTGTTGCATGATGATGTGATTGACAAGGCGACCATGCGCCGAAAGCTCCCTAGCATTAACGCTCTTTTTGGGAATTTTAACGCCGTGATGCTTGGAGATGTGTTTTATTCTAAAGCCTTTTTTGAACTATCCAAAATGGGTGAAGTAATCGCTCAAATCCTCTCTAATGCGGTTTTAAGGCTCTCTAGGGGTGAGATTGAAGACGTGTTTGTGGGGGAAAGTTTCAATAGCGACAAACAAAAATACTGGCGTATTTTAGAAGACAAGACCGCCCATTTCATGGAAGCGAGCCTAAAAAGCATGGCGATTCTTTTAAATAAAGACGCCAAAATGTATGCGGATTTTGGATTAAATTTTGGCATGGCGTTTCAAATCATTGATGATTTATTAGACATCACTCAAGACGCCAACACTCTAGGTAAGCCCAATTTTAGCGATTTTAAAGAGGGCAAGACCACTCTACCCTACTTGCTTTTATATGAAAAATTGAATCAGCGCGATCAAGGGCTTTTAATTTCCTATTTCAAACAAGATAATCATGAAATCATAGAATGGACTAAGGAAAAATTCAAGCAATATGCTATCATAGAAGAAACCCTTAAGATCGCTCAAGTTTATTCTAACAAAGCCCTTGAAGCCATTAAAGGGGAAAACAATTTGATTTTAGAAAAACTAGCGCAAGATGTCATTTACAGGACTTTTTAATGGAGTTAGAAACCGCAAAATATTTCACCCTAGCCTTTACGCATAAAAGCATGAGCTTAGAAATGCGAGAAAAACTCGCTATCAATTCGAACGCAACGCTTAAAGAATTTTTACAAACCATTAAAACCCACTGCCCTAACATCAAAGAGTGCATGGTGTTATCCACATGCAATCGCTTTGAAATCTATGCGAGCCTAAAGCACGGCGCTAATACTAATGAACAAAAAAACGCGTTATTAAAAATCCTGGCTCAAAATAAAAAAATGAGCGTGTCTAATTTAGAAAAATGCGTTTTAATCAATACTGATGAAAGCGCAGTCCATCATGTCTTTAGCGTGTGCAGCAGTTTGGATAGCCTAGTGGTGGGAGAAACTCAAATCACAGGGCAGATGAAAAACGCCTATAAATTCGCTTTTGAAGAGAAATTTTGCTCCAAAGATTTAACCCGATTGCTCCATTTTGCTTTCAAATGCACCGCTAAAGTGCGCAATTTAACCGGCATTTCCAAGCAAGGGGTTTCTATCTCTTCAGTGGCGGTCAAAGAAGCGCTTAATATTTTTGAAAAAGAAAGGATTAAGGATAAAAAAGCCCTTGTGATAGGGCTTGGCGAGATGGCTCAATTAGTCATCAAACACCTTTTAAACAAGCAATTTGAAGCGCTTATCTTAGGGCGTAATGAGGCTAAATTTGAAGATTTTATTAAAGAATTAGAAGAGCCTAAAAAAGTGAGCTTTCAAAATATAGAAAAATTAAACGCTTATATCAATGAATACCAACTGCTTTTTTGCGCCACTTCTTCGCCGCATTTTATCGTGCAAAATGACATGTTAAAAGAAACGATTTTCAGGCGTTTTTGGTTTGATTTGAGCGTGCCACGGAATATTGAAAAGCCGGTGTTGGATAATATTTTCTTATACAGCGTGGATGATTTAGAGCCTATGGTTAGAGAAAATGTGGAAAACAGGCAAGAGAGCAGAACGAAAGCTTATGAGATTGTAGGGCTTGCCACAATGGAGTTTTACCAATGGATCCAAAGTTTAGAAGTAGAGCCTGTGATTAAGGATTTAAGGGAATTGGCTAGGATTTCAGCCCAGAAGGAATTGCAAAAAGCGCTTAAAAAACGCTATGTGCCTAAAGAATACGAAAGCAACATTGAAAAGATCTTGCACAACGCTTTCAATACCTTTTTGCACCACCCTACCATCGCCTTAAAAAAGAACGCTCAAAAAGAAGAATCCGATGTGCTTGTGGGCGCGATTAAAAACCTGTTTAATTTAGACAAATCTAGCACCAATCATGCCCAGAATTTGAATCTCTATAAATGCGAATATTACGAGGAATAATGCATGCTATTTTCAAAACTCTTTGCCCCCACTCTCAAAGAACCCCCTAAAGATGCCGTGTTAAAAAGCCATAAACACTTAGCTCAAGCAGGATACATTTATCAAGTAGGCAGCGGGATTTATAATTTTTTGCCTTTAGCTAAAAAAGTGCTAGACAAGATAGAAAACATCACGCACAAACGCATGCAAGAGCATGGGGCGCAAAATATTTTAATGAGTTTTGTGGTTTTGGCGAGTTTGTGGGAAAAATCAGGCCGTCTGGATAAATACGGCAAGGAATTATTGGTTTTTAAAGACCGAAAAGACAATGATTTTGTTTTAAGCCCCACTTTAGAAGAAAATATCACCGAAATTGCCGCTAATTTCATCAAAAGCTACAAGCAATTACCCGTGCATCTCTATCAAATCCACACGAAATTCCGTGATGAAATCCGCCCACGATTCGGGTTGGTGAGAGCGAGGGAATTTATCATGAAAGATGGTTATAGCTTTCATGAAGACGCTGAAAGCTTGGATAAGGAATTTTTAAACACGCAAAACGCTTATAAAGAGATTTTAAGCGACTTGGGTTTGGATTTTCGCATTGTGGAAGCGGATAGCGGGGCGATTGGAGGGAGTAAAAGCAGGGAATTTGTCGTTTTAACAGAATGCGGGGAAGACACGATCGTGGTGTGTCAAAATTGCGATTACGCCGCCAATATTGAAATCGCTAAACGCTCTAAAAGGCCTGAGCCTTTAAATGTCCCAAAAGCGCAATTAGCGAAATTCCCCACCCCTAATACCACTAGCGCTCAAAGCGTGGCGGAGTTTTTTAAAACAGAGCCTTATTTTGTCTTAAAAGCGCTTGTTAGAAAAGTGATCCATAAAGATAAAGAAACCCTAGCGTGTTTTTTTGTTAGGGGCGATGACAATTTAGAAGAGACTAAAGCCCTGAACGCCTTGAACATTATAGGAGCGAACGCTTTAGAATTAAGAGAAGCCAATGAAGAAGATTTAAATAAAGCAGGGTTAATAGCGGGCTTTATAGGGCCTTATGGCTTGAAAAAGCATGTTTCTTATATCATTTTTGATGAAGATTTAAAAGAGGGCGATTGCTTGATCGTTGGGGCTAATGAAAAGGATTTTCATGCGGTGGGCGTGGATTTAAAAGGGTTTGAAAATCTTGTTTATGCGGATATTGTCCAGGTTAAAGAAAGCGATTGTTGCCCTAATTGTCAAGGAGCGTTGGAATACCATAAGAGTTTGGAAGTGGGGCATATTTTCAAACTCGGGCAAGGCTATGCTAAAAGCTTGAAGGCGAGTTTCTTGGATAAGAATGGCAAGGAGCAATTTTTTGAAATGGGGTGCTATGGGATAGGCATTAGCCGATTGCTCAGTGCGATTTTAGAGCAAAAAAGCGATGATCTAGGCTGTGTGTGGACGAAAAATACGGCTCCTTTTGATGTGGTGATCGTGGTTTCTAACTTGAAAGATGAAGCGCAAAAAAAACTCGCTTTTGAAGTGTATGAAAGGCTGCTCCAAAAGGGCGTTGATGCACTGCTAGATGACAGAGACGCGCGTTTTGGGGCGAAGATGAGGGATTTTGAATTGATTGGGGAACGATTGGCGCTCATTATTGGGAAGCAAACTTTAGAGAATAAAGAATTTGAATGCATCAAACGCGCTAATTTGGAAAAACAAACGCTTAAAGACATTGAATTAGAAGAAAAAATTTTAGAAATATTAGCGAGCGAATAAGGGGGAGTGAGTGGGAAAATTAGTGATTGGCTCTAGGGGGAGCGAATTAGCCTTATGGCAAGCGAATCACATTAAAGAACGCCTGAAAAAAGAATGCTCTATGGAAAGTGAGATTCAAATCGTTAAGACTAAGGGCGATAAAATCTTAGACACCCCTTTAAATAAGATCGGTGGTAAGGGGCTATTCACTAAGGAATTAGAAGAATTGCTTTTAAAAGGCGCAATTGATTTGGCGGTGCATTCTTTAAAAGATGTGCCGGTCGTGTTTGAAAAGGGGTTAGACTTGGCATGCATCACTAAAAGGGCTGATGTGAGGGACACTTTTTTGAGCGTGAAATTCCCTGATTTGATGAGCTTGCCTAAAGGAGCCAAGGTTGGCACGACTTCTTTAAGGCGCTCCATGCAACTCAAACTGAAACGCCAGGATTTAGACACAGAAAGTTTAAGGGGGAATGTCCAAACCCGTTTGAAAAAGCTTGAATGCGGTGAATTTGACGCTATCATTTTAGCTGAAGCCGGGTTGTGCCGCCTAGAAATTCAAGGGGCGAAATACCGCAAGGCTTTTAGCGTAGAAGAAATGATTCCTAGCATGGGTCAGGGGGCTTTAGGGGTAGAAATGCTCAAAAACCACAAGCATTTTATTACGCTTCAAAAACTCAACGATGAGAAAAGCGCGTTTTGTTGCCATTTAGAAAGGGAGTTTATCAAAGGGCTTAATGGAGGGTGTCAGATCCCTATTGGCGTGCATGCGAGTTTAATGGGCGATAGGGTTAAAATCCAGGCGGTTTTGGGCTTGCCTAATGGGAAAGAAGTCATCACTAAAGAAAAGCAAGGGGATAAGACTAGGGCTTTTGATTTAGTGCAAGAGCTTTTAGAAGAATTTTTGCAAAGCGGGGCGAAAGAAATTTTAGAAAAGGCGCAGTTGTTTTAATGCGTTTGTTTATTGCGCTAGTTATCAGTTTATTGAATTTAGGCGCTAAAGAAGCGGATTTCATCTCTGATTTGGAATACGGGATGGCTCTTTATAAAAACCCTAGGGGTGTTGCGTGCGCGAAATGCCATGGCATCAAGGGTGAAAAACAAGAAATCACTTTTTATTATGAAAAAGGCGAAAAAAAAATCCTCTACGCCCCTAAAATCAACCATTTAGATTTTAAAACCTTTAAAGACGCTCTGAGTTTAGGCAAAGGCATGATGCCTAAATACAACCTCAATTTAGAAGAAATCCAAGCGATTTACCTTTACATCACCTCTTTAGCGCATAAAGAAGAGCGTAAGGAACCTTTCAAGCCTTAATCAAAGCGCTTGATTTATGTTAAAATGGAGTGTTGCATTTTTTGTTTTGATTGAAAAAGGGTTCTAAAAATCAGAATTTATAAAGAAGGTAAGAATGAAAATTTTAAAAATATTAGTTTGTGGGTTATTTTTTTGGTGCCTGAATGCCCATTTATGGGGGAAAAAAGACAATAGCTTTTTAGGGGTTGCTGAAAGGGCCTATAAAAGCGGGAATTATTCTAAAGCTGCATCTTATTTTAAAAAAGCATGCAACGATGGGGTGAGTGAAGGTTGCACGCAATTAGGAATCATTTATGAAAACGGGCAAGGCACTAAAATAGATTATAAAAAAGCCCTAGAATATTACCAAAGTGCATGCCAGGGTGATGATAGGGAAGGGTGTTTTGGTTTAGGGGGGCTTTATAATGAGGGGTTAGGCACGACTCAAAATTATCAAGAGGCCATTGACGCTTATGCTAAGGCGTGCGTTTTAAAACACCCTGAGAGTTGCTACAATTTAGGCATTATTTATGATAGAAAAATCAAAGGCAATGCCGCTCAAGCGGTTACTTACTATCAAAAAAGCTGTAATTTTGATATGGCTAAGGGGTGTTATGTTTTGGGCGTGGCTTATGAAAAAGGCTTTTTAGAAGTCAAACAGAGCAACCATAAAGCCGTGATTTATTATTTGAAAGCGTGCCGATTGGATGATGGGCAGGCTTGCCGCGCGTTAGGGAGTTTGTTTGAAAATGGCGATGCAGGGCTTGATGAAGATTTTGAAGTGGCGTTTGATTATTTGCAAAAAGCTTGTGCTTTAAACAATTCTGGTGGTTGCGCGAGTTTAGGCTCTATGTATATGTTAGGCAGGTATGTCAAAAAAGACCCCGAAAAAGCTTTCAACTATTTCAAACAAGCATGCGATATGGGGAGCGCGGTGAGTTGCTCTAGGATGGGCTTTATGTATTCCCAAGGGGACGCTGTTCCAAAAGACTTGAGGAAAGCCCTTGATAATTATGAAAGGGGTTGCGATATGGGCGATGAAGTGGGTTGCTTCGCTCTAGCGGGCATGTATTACAACATGAAAGATAAAGAAAACGCCATAATGATTTATGACAAGGGCTGTAAGCTGGGCATGAAACAAGCATGCGAAAACCTCACTAAACTTAGGGGGTATTGAAAATCTTAATCAATCCCCCTAATCATCATTTGTCGTTTAACTCAAAACTTTTCAAAGATTTGGCTCTGTTTTAAGAGCTAAAGCAGAAATCCCCCCTATTAATTTTTCAATCTTTAGTGTTTTTAGGGCTTTGTCTATTTTCAAAAAGAAAACTTTTTGAATGTTTTTGCGGTTGTTTGGTTGTGTTTGTTAGCGTGTTTTTATAATGTAAATTTTTGTTAGGTTAGCTTGAAGTGGGTTTTAGGTTTAAAAGTCCTATAAAATAAAAACGTTTTAGCGTGTTTTTGCGCTATGGATAGATATGCGTTTGGTTGTGTTTTTCAATGGCTTTAATTTATGGCTTTGTGTGGTTGTTATTATAAGCACGCTACAAACACGAATCACACGATAACAGAGCGATATTGCACACGCTATAAAAAGACTTGACAAAAATAACGAGAAATAGTTAAATTTCAAGCGTTCTTTTAAAAATTGTTGTTAGGTGAGACAGATAAAAACGCTTTCAATTTAAAGATAGAGTTTTAGGGGTTTTTTGTGTTGGTTTAGTTATTCTTTATTTTTTTAAAAAATGGGATTTTTAAAACTCATAAGGGGGTATTTTGCGCTTTAACGCCCTCTTCAAACCCAAAACTAAATTCTCCTAACCCCCTAAGAGTGCGTTATGAGAAATTATCACTCGCTTTTCGCAAGCTTTTTTATTTTGATGGCAAAAGCACTCAAAGGTCTTTCTTAGATTTTATAACCAATATCCAAAACAAAGCTGATATTTTAAAACCCTACAAAGACCAATAGATCGCTCCAAAGAAAACGATACTCCCTATCAAAACGCTTACAAACATGCGTTTAGTGTTTTTAAAAGCCACCATTAAAAACGCGCTCAAATAAAACAACAATAAAAACACGCAAAAAATCCCCAAAAGCACTTGAAACACGATGCCCACCTTAGCCTTATGCAGCATGATGATTGCACCTAAAAAGCCCCTTTCAATGGTCTTGATTTTCGTTTGATCGCCTTTAGTTTCAAGGTTGATTTCATACAAAGGCGTGCCAATGATTAACGCTCCCCTATGCTCTCTAGGCTCTATCTTTTTAGGCATAGCGATATGGTTTTTTTTTAAGAAGTCTTTTAAAAAATCCAATCGTTCTTCTTTTTTTAAAGATTTTTCTAAAACCCACTCTTTGATATTAGCGCCAGTGTCTTGGCGCACTTTAAAGAGCAATGCAAGCCCGCTAACCACAAAAAGAAGCGCCAAAGGGAAGAAAAAAGTGGTCGCATAGATGTGAAAATAACGCATCATTGCAGTCATTATTGCAACCTATGGCTCACGAATTTAGAAAAATTATCCAAGATCAACCCCCCTTTTCTAAACCCTAACGCGCAAGATTCATAAGCAAAAAACACGTTAGGCTGGTAATACAACCCGTTATGCGAATTGAGCTCGTAAAATTCTTGATAAATAGGTTTGTGGTTAGAATAAACGCCGTCCGTCTTTAAAAGCGATTGCATGGAAGCTTCAAAGATTTCACTATTCGCCCCTTCCCTGCCAAAAGCCACTTTTTTGATTTGCTTTTTATGGGCTAAAGGCTCATAGCTCGTTTCTAACAATAAGGGGTGTTTGGGGTATCTGTCCCATAAAAGCTTTAAAAAACGCTTGGATTGGAAAAGGATCGTATAAGCCGGATTTAAAAAAATCGTGTTTTTGTTTTCCATCATGCCTTGCATCAAAAGGGCTAATTCTGGCTCATCAATAGCGATGTTTTCCCATGGGATCAGTTTGAATAAAAATTCATGATTCAAGCCGTTTTTAAACACGCCCTCTTCTACATTAAATTCCACCTCATCAATGTAAGAAAAATCCGTTTCAAACCCCACGCTTTGAGCGACATCTTGCAAAAAACGCATGGTGCGCTCTTCTTCAATATTCCCCCTAACGCTTGAAAAAAGGATTTTCCACCCCTCATACATTTCCTCAAAACGGCTCGTGTCTTCGCCTAAAGTTACCATGCGTTTAAAATTCTCGCCAAGCGCTTCATAAAGGTTATTGAATTGCTTGTTTTCATCATAGCCATTCGCTTTGAGTAACGCCCATTGAATTACCGCAGTTTCATAGAGCATGGTGGGGGTATCAGCGTTAAATTCTAGTAATTTAATAGGCTTGCCATCAAGCCCCCCGGCTAAATCAAAACGCCCGTAAATATGCCAATGCACTTCTTCTTCAAAACTCTGTTTGATCATAGGAATGAGCGCATTAGGAATATCCAATTCAAAAAAGCGATCGTTGTTAATGGCCTCTTCCGCCGTCTCTACAAACATGTCATAAAGCTCATTACAAGCGTCATAATAAGCGTCCGCTTCTTTTTGAGAAACAACCACCATTTCATCAGCGATATAAGATGACATGTCGTCATTAGTGTGCCAATCTAAGCCGATTTCTTCTAAGGTCTTATTGTCTAAAGGTTTTAAAGGAATCACTTGCATTTTTTAGCCTTAAAATAGATTAGTTATGAGTTAAAGCCCCTTGTCCCAGAGCTTACCGCAGGCGAACTAGTAGGCCTACTAGAGCCAAAAAACCCGCTCTGTCCCTTACTCGCTCCGCCCATGCTTGAAGCGTTAGGTGCACTTTTAGAAAAGGAATTTTGAGAGCGTTGGTAAGCTTGTGGGGATTTGTAGGTCCGTTGGGCGTTTTGCTGATAATTAGGGTTATTGAAAAGCTTATTGCCAATATAACTCCCTAAAATCGCCCCCGCCGCGCTCCCTAAAATCGCACTCCCCAAGCCAAAGCCTGAGCTTTCATTACTCCCTCCACCTCCGTTATTAGGCTGGATAAGCTTGCTCGTGCCGTTATCAATTTTGGCTTCTTCTTCTTTGATGAGCTTTTGAATCTCTTCATTGCTTAACACGCGTTCATTGCCTTGCAAATCGCGCACTATAATGTGGGTTCTTGAGCTGGGGTATTCTTCAACAACCTTGTAAGATTTATCCTTTTGCTCTTCTAAAATCACAAACGCACCTTTTTGAACGCTTTGACTCAGAGAGCTTTGTTCTTTTGGTTTGTCATCGGCATTGCTCTTACACCCCACAATGCTTACCATCACTAACGCGCTCAAACCACCCACGATCGCATAATCAGAAATCTTTCTGTAGGGTTTTTTCATGAGAGTAGCCTTATATCATGCCTTATAATGGTATAAGAAAGGCACACCCTTAATCACGCCAGATTCAAAAATCTTTTTAGTGGTATTTTCCACTTTAGTGCGTAAATCTTCAGGCTCTTTTTGAGCGTTAATATCGTATTGGGTGGAATAAATCTTTTCAAGGATAGAGATTTTATCTTCCACGCTCGCTCCCCTAGCCCTAGCTTTCGCCATTTCTTCTTGGATCAAAGCCGCTTTTTTAGCCGAATTGACCCCAAGCCACCCCACTACAACCATTCTCACAGTGTTTTCTTTCAAGTGATCCCTGAGTTTAGTGAGCTCTTTTTGGCAATGCGGGCACATGGGATCAGAAACAATATAAAGGATTTTATCCTTATTTTCAGCGTTAGTAGAGGGCAACTCTATCGCATAATCAGCCGGTATTTCATTAAAAATAGCGTTCAATTTCGCGCTATTTTGCTGGGTGGCATTAAGGGCTTGGACTTTTTGATTGGTTTCTGCAACTAATTGCACATCATCGCTTTTATTGCTAAAAAAGATATTGCTAAGCCCTATGATTAAATTACCATCCTTACTCACTACAAGCGGAATATTGTATTTAGTGTCCGGATCTTCAATAACGACTATTTTTAAATCCTGGCTGGATTTTAAAGGCTTGATTTCTAAAATACGCACCTTTTTATTGGTTTGTTTTTCAATCACGCTCACTAAATTATCCTGCATCCGTTTGTCATTAGCTGAAACTGAATGTTTAGGGGCTGCCCCTAAGCCTACAAGAAGTAACGCGCTCAACACACTCGCTCTTAATATCATTAAAACTCCTAAAGTTCAATAGCCTAAATCCTTACAACATAAAGAAATAAGCGTTTCAAATGGGTATAATACCATAAAAATCCCCTATTTTCACATAAGGCTTAAAAAGGTTTAAAGATGATTATCATTCCTGCTAGATTAAAATCCAGTCGTTTTGAAAACAAGGTGCTAGAAGATATTTTTGGCTTGCCTATGGTAGTCCGTTGCGCTAAAAATGCGAATCTAGTAGATGAATGCGTAGTCGCTTGCGATGATGAAAGCATCATGAAAGCGTGCCAAAAATTCCGCATTAAAGCGGTGCTAACCTCCAAACACCATAATAGCGGCACGGAACGCTGTTTGGAAGCGGCTCAAATTTTAGGGTTAAAAAACGATGAAAGGGTTTTAAACTTGCAAGGCGATGAGCCTTTTTTAGAAAAAGAAGTCATTTTAGCGTTACTAGAAGCCACCCAAAACGCCCCTTTCATGGCGACTTGCGCCAAAATCATTGATGAAGAACAAGCCAAAAACCCTAATTTAGTCAAGGTGGTTTTAGATCATCAAAATAACGCCTTGTATTTTTCGCGCTCCCTTATCCCCTTTTTACGAGACGCTGGTATGAAACGCCAAACCCCCCTTTTAGGGCATATCGGTATTTATGGCTTCCACAATAAAGAAATATTAGAAGAATTGTGCGCTTTAAAACCTTGCGTTTTAGAGGAATTAGAAAAATTAGAGCAATTAAGGGCTTTGTATTATCAAAAAAAGATTGCAGTAAAAATCGTTCAAAGCCAAAGCGTGGGCATTGACACCAAAGAAGATTTGCAAAACGCTTTGAAAATTTTTAGCCCCAATCTCCTTTGAGCGCTAAAATTCACTCAAAGCATTTTCACCATCAAAAACCTCTTTTTAAATCTAAAAAAAAAAGCAAAATTTCTTAATTTTTGCTCAATTTTATTAAAGATTCAATAAATTTATGGCATAATTTAAACGCATTGTAAATGAAGTTTCAATTTGATACGATTTTACAAATAAAACATTACTTTAAGGAACATTTTATGAAAAAAAACGATTTTACTTTCTCTTATGGCGTCATCGCTCCTTGCTGAAGATGACGGCGTTTTTATGAGCGTGGGCTATCAAATCGGCGAAGCCGCTCAAATGGTGAAAAACACCGGCGAAATCCAAAAAGTCTCCAACGCTTACGAAAATTTAAACAATCTTTTAACCCGCTATAACGAGCTCAAACAAACGGCCTCTAACACCGATTCAAGCACCGCTCAAGCGATTGACAATCTAAAAGAGAGTGCTAGCAGATTAAAAACGACCCCTAATAGCGCCAATCAAGCCGTGTCTTCAGCACTCAGCTCTGCGGTAGCCATGTGGCAAGTGATAGCCTCTAATTTAGCCAATAATTCGCTACCCACTAATAAATATAACGAAATCAATACGATTTCTCAATCGCTCCAAAATACCCTAGAGAATAAAAACAATAATCTCACCATTGAAAATGACTATGACCATCTTTTAACTCAAGCTAGCACCATTATTAGCACCCTTCAAAGCCAATGCCCTAGGATAGATGGGGGCAATGGCAAACCATGGGGCATTAATGCAAGCGGGAACGCATGCAATATTTTTGGCAACACATTCAACGCCATCACTAGCATGATTGATAGCGCTAAAAAAGCCGCCGAGCAATCCCGAAGAACTGACCCAGAAAATCCAAACCAACCAAACGCATTTACCAACGCTGATTTCAATAAAAACCTTAATCAAGTCTCAAGCGTTATCAATGACACTATCTCTTATCTCAAAGGGGATAATTTAGAAACCATCTATAACACCCTTCAAAAAACGCCCAATTCTAAAGGGTTTCAAAGTTTGGTGAGCCGGTCTAGCTATAGTTATTCTCTCAACGAAACCCAATATTCTCAATTCCAAACCACCACCAAAGAGTTTGGCCATAACCCCTTTAGAAGCGTGGGATTGATCAACTCTCAAAGCAATAACGGGGCGATGAATGGCGTGGGCGTGCAGCTAGGCTATAAGCAATTCTTTGGGAAAAATAAATTTTTTGGGATCCGGTATTATGGCTTTTTTGATTACAACTATGCGTATATCAAATCCAACTTTTTTAACTCCGCTTCTAATGTTTTCACTTATGGTGCGGGCAGTGATCTTTTATTGAACTTCATCAATGGCGGATCCGATCGAAACCGCAAAGTCTCTTTTGGCATTTTTGGAGGCATCGCTCTAGCGGGAACGACATGGCTTAATAACCAATCTGCGAATTTAAAAATCACCAATAGCGCCTACAGCGCTAAGATCAACAACACCAATTTCCAATTCTTATTCAACACCGGTTTAAGGCTTCAAGGAATCCATCATGGCATTGAATTAGGCGTGAAAATCCCCACGATCAACACCAATTACTATTCTTTCATGGGCGCTAAATTAGCCTACCGCAGGCTTTATAGCTTGTACCTCAATTATGTTTTGGCTTATTGATATGGAATCGGTTCTCATTGACTAAATTAATGAGGACAAAGCCAACTTTTTGGCTCTCAAATGAATAATGGCATCATTTTACTTGACTTTTTACAAAAAACACACTAAAATTTCTTTTCATTTTTGAGCGAAATTCCAGATTAGCTCAGCGGTAGAGTAGGCGGCTGTTAACCGCTTGGTCGTAGGTTCGAATCCTACATCTGGAGCCATATCTCTAACTACCCAACTTTTTAAAATAAAACTTCACGCAATCCCTTTAGATTTGATCCATAATGCATTGACTAACACCCCCACCACAACCCCTATCGCTAAATTATGCGTGTATAAAACCACCGCCACGACTAAAAGCATGTTCAGCGTGTCATAGAGCTTGATTTTTTTAATGTTCATAATGGATTGGAAATTAAAAGTGGTGAAAGAAATCATCACCATTACCGCTACAACCGCTACAATGGGGATCTTAACCACGTATTCATTAAACACTAATATTAGCACCATTAAAGAAAAGCCGGCAAAAAAAGTAGAAAGCCTTGTTTTGGCCCCGGATTTTGCGTTAATGATAGACTGCCCCACTAAAGCGCACCCTGTCATTCCCCCTAAAAGCCCTGAGATGATATTCCCCAAGCCTTGCGCTTTAGTTTCTTTATTTTTATCGCTCACGCCGTCTTTTAAAATAACATCTAAAGTTTTAGCGGTCAATAAGCTTTCTATCGTGCCAACTAGCGCTAAAGAAAGAGCGTAAGGCAACAATTCTATAACGATTTTAAAATCCAAATTTTTGGGGATAATGATGAAATGAAAGCCTGAAACCCCTTGCTCAATGCTCCCCAAATTCGGTGCATGCATATCAAAAATTAAAGCGATTGCGCTCACTGCAAGAATACAAATCAAATTAGAGGGGATTTTTTTAGTGATTAGAGGAAAAAGATAAATGATGAGTATCCCAACAACGAGCAAGACAAACACCCCTAAATTTTGGTTTTGAAGGAATTTGAATTGCTCTGTTAAAAGCAAAATGCCTAGCGCGTTCACAAAGCCATACATCACCGACTGGGGGATAAATCTCAAAAGATTCCCTATTTTCAAATAGCCTAAAAGAATCTGCAACATTCCTGCCATAAGGGTCGCCACGCCCGCGTATTCAAGCCCATAGTTTTTAACCACGCCCACTAAAATGAGCGCCACTGAGCCGGCCGCTGCGCTAATCATCGCCTTTCTAGCCCCAAAAAGAGACAAAATAAAAGCCATATAAAAGGTCGTATAAAACGCCACGCCCACATCTAAACCCACCATGATCGCAAAACCGGCCGTCTCTGGGATCACAGAAAGCCCCACCACAAAACCAGACAACAAATCTTTTTGAATGTTGCTCAACCATTCTTTTTGTATCTTTTCAAACATGCCACTCTTTTCAACTCAAATCGCTTTCATTATAACCAAAGGTTTAAAAACCAATTTCAAATAACCCCCTAAAAGCGCTTTTAATAAAACTCTCGCTCGCCTAAAATCAAGCTCTATGATATTTTATTGTAAAAAATACTTAAAATTGTTTTTTTTTTTTTTTCAAAATATAAATTTTAAGTTAAGAATAAGCATTTTATGGTAAAATGGCGAAATTTCATAAACATGACTATCATGGGAATGTGAAACCAAGAAAATCTAATAAAAGGAGAAAACATGAAAATCAAAAAATCTCTCTTACTCTCTCTTTCTCTCATGCTCTCATTATCAAGGGCTGAAGACGATGGATTTTACATGAGCGTGGGCTATCAGATCGGTGAAGCGGTTCAACAAGTGAA
>NZ_JACTCR010000022.1:0-28720 GCF_014496965.1 Helicobacter pylori
CTTTCTTAATTCTTATGTTTGGACTTTTTGCTTCTTGTTTTTTTGTGTTCTTAAGGTTTTTACTGCTTATGGTTTGTGGTTGTTGTGTTGGAGTTTTACTTGTTACTTCTTGGGTTTTAATTTCTTATTCCTTACTTATTGCGTTTTAATTCTTATGTTTTAATGTTTGGTTTCATGTTTTTAGTTTTTCTTGCTTCTTAATGTTTAGTGGGTTTGTTATTTTTAAGGGGGTTTAGTGGGGTTTGGTAGTAAAGCCTTATCTTTATCTCATGATTGCAATTCTTGCTTGTTTTGTTTCTTGTTTTTGATTTCTTGCGTGTTAAGTTTTATTTTTTGTGAAATGCATATAAGGGAGTAGGGGTTATTCTTGATTTTTTAACGCCCTGTATTTCTAGGGTTTTAGGAGTTCAAGGATTTGGGTTGTAATTCCTTTCGGATCTAATTGAACAAGTTGTTGGCGTTCAAAATTGCGTGCTTGAAAATCAATGCAATGCAATAACTCAAAAATAATAAAATCGTTTTCATAGGGGGCAACTAGGCGCATGCCCGAATAATGGAATTGAGTGTAATAAATGCGCTGTAGGGTTTTAATAGGGGATTTCTATTGTGTGGGTTGAGTTTGATAATACCTCCAAAAGCAATTGTTTTTATATTTTTGTTCTCATTAGATTGGTTTTGTAAAATAACTTGTTCTAAAAAATGATTGATGAGCAAAGCTCTATGCGCTGATGCGGATCTAGGGATAGATACCTTTTGTAATGCTAATGCAAGACTTCTTCCCATTGTATTGTTCTTTAAAACTTGTGCTTTTGGGACAACTTGCAACTGATCGATCATTATCTCAATTGCTTCATTTTCTTCATTTATAATGTAGTTTTTATGCGAAAGGCATTTTTTACCCTGTTTATTTTTTGTTGTTTGCGGGAACGCTAAGAAAAAGTCCTTGCTTTCATATTAAAGCCCTATTTTACTGAACTTATTGGATAAAACCTGCTTAAGTTAAATTGATCCCATTCTGTTATAAAATATAAAAAATCAAATCTTAAAGGAAAACCATGCAAGAAAATCAAATCACATGCCCCAAGTGTCAAACGCTCATTGATGTGAGGGAAGTGCTATACAAACAGATTGAATCAGAAAATCAAAGCCGGTTTTTAGCCCAACAAAAAGCGTTTGAAAAAGAAGTGAATGAAAAAAGAGCGCAGTATCATACTCATCTTAAAATGTTAGAGCAAAAAGAAGAAGCCTTAAAAGAGCGAGAGAAAGAGCAACAGGCTCAATTTGATGAGGCGGTCAAACAAGCGAGCGCGCTAGCCTTACAAGATGAAAGGGCTAAAATCATTGAAGAAGCTAGGAAAAACGCTTTTTTAGAGCAGCAAAAGGGCTTGGAATTGTTGCAAAAAGAATTAGACGAGAAGTCCAAACAAGTCCAGGAATTGCACCAAAAAGAAGCGGAAATTGAAAGATTAAAAAGAGAAAATAACGAAGCAGAGAGCCGATTGAAGGCTGAAAATGAAAAAAAATTGAATGAAAAATTGGATTTGGAAAGGGAAAAAATAGAAAAAGCCTTGCATGAAAAAAACGAATTGAAATTCAAGCAGCAAGAAGAACAATTAGAAATGTTAAGAAACGAGTTGAAAAACGCTCAAAGAAAGGCGGAGTTAAGCTCGCAGCAATTCCAGGGCGAGGTGCAAGAATTAGCGATTGAAGAGTTTTTGAGGCAAAAATTCCCCCTAGATAGTGTTGAAGAGATTAAAAAAGGGCAAAGAGGGGGCGATTGCATTCAAGTGGTGCATACTAGGGAATTTCAAAATTGCGGGAAAATTTATTATGAGAGCAAACGCACTAAAGAATTTCAAAAAGCTTGGGTGGAAAAGCTTAAAAGCGACATGCGAGAGATTGGGGCTGATGTGGGGGTCATTGTGAGTGAAGCGCTGCCTAAAGAGATGGAGAGGATGGGGTTATTTGAGGGGGTGTGGGTGTGTTCGTTTGAAGAGTTTAAGGGGTTGAGTGTGGTGTTAAGAGAGGGGGTTATTCAAGTGAGTTTGGCTAAAAAAAGTCAGGAAAATAAGGGCGATAAAGTGGATTTGCTCTATCATTATTTGACAAGCTCTGAATTTTCTATGCAAGTGAATGCGATTATAGAGGGGTTTGAGCAATTGAGAGCGGATTTAGAAAGCGAGAAACGCGCGATGGCCAGGATCTGGAAAAGCAGGGAAAAACAAATTGACAAAGTGTTTGAGAGCACGATTAACATGTATGGCTCTATCAAGGGCATTGCGGGTAATGCGATAGGGCAAGTGAAGGCGCTAGAGCTTGGGTATGATGAGGGGGAATTGGAGTGATATAATTTTGTATCCAATTGAGTTGCATAAGAAAAATTAAAGGAAAAAGCGAGAAAAAACATGGCGATTAATATCAAAAAGATAAAATCTTTTAAGGCGTTTTGTGGTTTAGACACGATTGAAATGGGTGAGTTTAAGCACTATAATGTCATTTTTGGAAATAATGGGTGCGGAAAAACAAGCTTGACAAGGGCTTTTGAGCTACTGATTCCAAACAATAAGCACATTGAAAAGTATCGCACCATTTCTGCTGATGAATCCCCAAGCATTGAATTTGAATGTGAAAAAGGAAACTATAAAATAGAGCCAAATAGCGATATTGGAGTGCCTTTTAAAGTTGAAATCTATAATAGTGATTTTCTGCACAATAACGCGCCTTTAAATAGTGAGTTTGGACTTAAAAAACTAGATGATGGCACAATCATTTTAGAAGGTTCGGTTTTAGGCGAAGAAACGAAAGAAATCAATCAATTAAAAGATTTTAGAGAGAAAGTAGAAAAAAGACAAAAGGAAATTAAAGATGAGAACGACACTGAAAATACTTTAATTGCCAAGCAAGAAAGTGAAATTAAAAAATATGATAAAGAAATAGAAAAAATACGAAAAAAAATGACTTCAAAGACTATTCAAATAGCACTAGATGAGATTGGAATAAATAATTTCTATAAAGTGTCAAAGGATAAATTTAAATATCAAGAAGATATATTAAAGGATCTAAAAAAAGATTTTAATGAATTGGATGAAGCCATGAAAAAATTTGATGGTTTAAAAGAAATGGAATTGCCTAAAGATGATCAAACGATAAAAAATAAGTTAAAATTTTTATTTTCCTTTGATATAGATAAAGAGGCGGGGAAAGTTTCAGAGAAAATTAAAGAACATATTAGCAAGGTTGGAAGAGAATTTATTGAGAAGGGAATAAAATTACAAAAAGAGATGCCTGATAATGCATGCCCTTTTTGCACTCAAAAAATTCCCCATAAGATTATTCAAGAATATACAAGTTACTTTAATAAGAGCGTTGAAACATTCAATCAATGTTCTTTAGAAATGAGTGGGACTTTAAAAAATATTTTAAACCAATGGAATATAAAGGAAATATTGCAATCATTTGAAAAATTTGAACCTTTCATGAAGAAAGATTTTTCAAAAAATAAGGAAAGTTTAGAAAAAGCGTTAGAGCAAATAAAAGTTTTATTAGAAGAACTTCAAAAAGAAGTGGATAAAAAAGAGGGAGCTAAAAATAAGGAAGAATTTCAAAAGATAGATAAAAAATTGTTGGAAATTCAAGAAAATATCCAAAAGCATGTCAATGAGACTAGAAAGATTTTAAACGAAAAGAAAAAACAAAAAGAGAAATTAGAAAAATTAAAAACCGAGTTGAAAGAAGCAAGGATTAAAAAGGCTAAACATGATAGCTACGATTGGCAAAAGATCAAAAAAGAGGCCGAGATAAAACTATCAGTTTTAAATCGTGGGCATGAGAGATTAAATTGCCTTTTAGAAAAAATTGACAATAAACTTAAAAAGCTATATGAACAAAAACGCCCTGATATTGAAGCTATTAATAGTTATCTTAAAGCTTTAAATTTGCCTAAATATTCTTTGCATGAAGATTATAGAATTGTTTTAAATTCTGATGTTTTAGAAAATAGTAAGGCTGAGATGATTTTAAGCGATGGCGAAAAAACCACGCTCGCATTTGCGTATTTTTTAGCGCGTTTAAAATTATTTTATAAAAAAGAGGATTTAAAAAATTTGGTTGTTGTCATAGATGATCCTATATCTAGTTTAGATGAGCAAAGGATTTATAACACTTCTTATATTGTGGCAAAAATCAATCAAGAACTAGCAGGGGAAGCATTGAAAGATGAAGATAAAGTGCAAGTATTTGTTTTGACTCACAATCATACTTTTATGGCGCGTTTAATCAATATGGTAGGCAAACATGCTCGCTATTTCCAATTAGAACGCAATCAAAATCAATTAAAAATTGTTTGTAAAAATGAAGTCGTTGGTTATTTTGACACTTTCTATTTGCTTTTATTTAAAGAAGTGTATGAATTTGCGAAAAAAGAAAAAGTGCAAGATGATTTTAAAGAGGCGATAAATTATGGGAACAAAGTAAGGATTTTATTAGAAAGTTTTTTAAAGATTAATTTCATTGACTCGTTTCTTACAGAAAAACATGATGGTGTTTTTAAGGAAGAGACGATTAAAGATTTGATAAAAATAGCAAATGATGAAGTTGAATTGAATTTTTCAAAGCTACCTTTTAATAAGGATAATAATTGTAATATAGAAAATAAAGATATGCTTTGTGAAAAAATCTTACATATCGCAAAAGGCTTGCATTTAGATAGTCATGGAAGCGTTATGGATTTTTTTAGCTCTTATAAAATTCCACTTGAAGATGTCCAAAAATTTGCCAAAATAGCTATTAATACTATGAAAATTTTAAATCCTTATCAAACGCAATCTTATATGGGGAGTGTGGATAAAATTAAAAACAAGGAATAACATGCGAATCGTATTTATGGGAACGCCTGGTTTTGCTGAAGTGATCTTAAGGGCGTTGGTTGAAAATAAAAATAACCAGATAGAAGTGGTGGGGCTATTCACTCAAATAGATAAACCTTTTGGGCGCAAAAAAGAATTGAAAGCCCCAGAGACTAAAACATACATTTTAGAAAATCATTTAAATATCCCCATTTTCCAGCCGCAAAGTTTGAAAGAGCCTGAGGTTCAAATTTTAAAAGACTTGAAGCCTGATTTTATCGTGGTGGTGGCTTATGGTAAGATTTTGCCTAAAGAGGTTTTAGCCATCGCTCCTTGCATCAATGTGCATGCGTCATTATTGCCCAAATACAGGGGGGCTTCGCCCATTCATGAGATGATACTCAATGACGATAAGATTTATGGCATAAGCACCATGCTTATGGATGTGGGGCTAGATAGCGGGGATATTTTAGAGAGTGCTTCTTTTTTGAGAGAAGAATACTTGGATTTAGACGCTTTAAGTTTAAGATTAGCGCATATGGGGGCAACCTTACTCCTTTCAACGCTCAAAAATTTCTCTTCCATCGCAAGAAAACCTCAAGATCACGCGCAGGCTAGTTTTTGTAAAAAAATCACCAAAGCCGATGGTTTATTGGGTTTTAAAGACGCTAAAAGCTTGTTCTTAAAATCGCTTGCGTTTAAGAGTTGGCCAGAAATCTTTTTAGAAAGTAGCCTTAAACTTTTAGGAGTGGAATTGGTGGAGAATGAAAAGAGCTACAAGGAAGGCGAGATTTTAGAAGTTGATGAAAAAGGCGTTCTTGTGGGCTGCTTGAAAGGGAGCGTGCGTATAGCAAGGTTGCAAGCGGTGGGTAAAAAGCCTTTGAAAGCGAAGGATTATTTGAATGGCAGGCGTTTGAAAGTGGGCGGTATTTTGGCATGAGAAAATGTGAAAAAAGGGTTTTTGATAGCCTACCTTCCACGCAAACCTATCTTTTAGAAAAACTTAAAAGTAATGAACTCAAAGCCCCTGTTTTAGTCTTGGCTAAAAACCAAAGCGCTGGGATAGGCAGTAGGGGGAATGTTTGGGAGAGCGCAAAAAGCGCTTTGACTTTTTCGCTCGCTTTAAACGCAAGCGATTTGCCTAAAGATTTGCCCATGCAAGCGAACGCTTTGTATTTGGGGTTTTTATTTAAAGAAGTTTTAAAAGAATTAGGCTCTCAAACCTGGCTTAAATGGCCTAACGATCTGTATTTAGGGGGTCAAAAAATAGGGGGCGTGCTGGTTAATATTTATAAAGGCATGCGGGTGTGTGGGATTGGCGTGAATAGGGTTTCAAAGAAATGGGCATGTTTAGATATTGGCGCGAGCGATGATTTGATTATAGAGGGCTTTTTAAAAAAAATAGAAGAAAATCTTTTTTGGGGGGAAGTTTTAAGTAAGTATGCGTTAGAATTTCATAGAAGCAACTCTTTTAGCTTCCATAATGATTGGGGCGAAGCGATGAGTTTGAAAGATGCGGAATTGTTAGAAGACGGCCGTGTTTGTATTAAAGGTAAGATTTATGATAGGATGTGAGTATGATGAATGAAATCATTGCAGTGGCCAATCAAAAAGGAGGTGTGGGCAAAACGACAACAGCGGTTAATTTGGCGGCTTCTTTAGCAGTGCATGAAAAAAAAATCTTGTTGATTGATTTTGACCCGCAAGCCAACGCCACTTCAAGCTTGGGTTTTAGGCGCGATAAAATTGATTATGATATTTATCATGTGCTGATTGGCCGTAAGCAAATTTCTCAAGTGATCTTAAAAACCCAAATGCCTTTTTTGGATTTAGTGCCTTCTAATTTGGGTTTGGCCGGGTTTGAAAAAACCTTTTATGACAGCCAAGATGAGAACAAACGAGGCGAACTCATGCTCAAAAACGCTTTAGGGAGCGTGGTGGGACTTTATGATTATATCATTATTGATTCCCCGCCAGCTCTAGGGCCTCTCACGATCAATTCGCTTTCAGCAGCCCATTCGGTGATCATTCCCATTCAATGCGAATTTTTTGCCCTTGAAGGCACTAAATTATTGCTTAACACCATTAGAATGCTGCAAAAAAGCACGAACCCTAAGCTTAAAATCAGAGGTTTTTTACCCACAATGCATGTCCCTCAACTCAATTTGACAAAAGGGGTTTTAGCGGAATTGTTTAAGTATTTTGACTCAGAATTTTTTAGAGATTCGGTTACAGGCGAGTATATTATGATCCCTAAAAGCGTGAAACTAGCGGAATCGCCTAGCTTTGGTAAGCCCATTTTGCTCTATGATATTAAATCTAATGGCAGTATCGCTTATCAAAAATTAGCTCAAAGTATTCTTCAAGGGTAGCATATGGCAAAAAATAAAGTGTTGGGTAGGGGTTTAGCGGATATTTTCCCTGAGATCAATGAAGTGTATGAGCAAGGGCTGTATGAAAGAGCGAATCGGGTTGTGGAGCTTGGTATTGATGAGGTGATGCCTAATCCTTACCAGCCCAGAAAAATCTTTAGCGAAGATTCTTTAGAAGAATTAGCGCAATCCATTAAAGAACATGGTTTGTTGCAACCGGTTTTGGTGGTGAGTGAGAACGGGCGTTACCATTTGATCGCCGGTGAAAGGCGCTTAAGAGCGAGCAAATTAGCTAAAATGCCTACGATTAAGGCGATTGTTGTGGATATTGAGCAAGAGAAAATGCGTGAAGTGGCGTTGATTGAAAATATCCAACGAGAAGATTTGAATCCCCTAGAGTTGGCTAGATCGTATAAAGAGTTGCTTGAAAGCTATCAAATGACTCAAGAAGAGCTGTCTAAAATCGTTAAAAAATCCAGAGCTCATGTGGCCAATATCATGCGTTTATTGACGCTTTCTTCTAAAGTTCAAAACGCTCTTTTAGAAGAAAAAATCACTTCAGGGCATGCGAAAGTCTTGGTGGGCTTGGAGGAAGAAAAACAAGAATTGATCTTAAATTCCATTATAGGGCAGAAACTCAGCGTGCGTCAGACAGAAGATTTAGCGCGTGATTTTAAAATAAACGCAAATTTTGACAACAAAAAACATGGTTTCAAGGAAACCCAAACGCTCATCGCTGAAGATGAATTAGAGCGTTTTAATCAAAGTTTGTGGGATCGTTACAAGCTTAAAGCGACTTTGAAAGGGAAAAAAATAGTTTTACGATGTTATGAAAATTCTCTTTTAGAGGCTTTTATGAAAAAAATGATGTCTTAATGCTTAGATATTCTCAATTTTTAAGCGATTTTTTGTTAAGATAGAGTTAATGTTTTTATAACAAGTGCGAGTTTCAAATATTTTTAGGATGAAAGAAATAGGTCATGAATATATCGGTTAACCCCTATTTAATGGCGGTCGTTTTTGTAGTGTTTGTGTTGTTGTTGTGGGCGATGAATGTTTGGGTGTATAGGCCTTTGTTGGCTTTTATGGATAACAGACAGGCAGAGATAAAGGACAGCTTGGCTAAAATCAAAACGGATAACACTCAAAGCGTGGAGATTGGCCATCAAATTGAGACTCTTCTTAAAGAAGCCGCTGAAAAGCGCAGGGAAATGCTAGCAGAAGCGATTCAAAAAGCTACAGAGTCTTATGACGCTGTGATCAAGCAAAAAGAGAACGAACTCAATCAAGAGTTTGAAGCGTTCGCCAAGCAATTACAAAATGAAAAGCAAGCACTAAAAGAGCAATTGCAAGCACAAATGCCGGTATTTGAAGACGAGTTAAACAAGCGTGTGGCTATGGGTTTAGGGAGTTGATGAATGTTTGTAGTTAAAATGGTGTTAGGGTTTTTGATCCTTTTAAGCCCTTTGTGCGCTACTGGATTGGATATTTCACAAACAGACATTATAGAGCGATCTTTAAATTTCCTCTTGTTTGTGGGGATTTTGTGGTATTTTTTGGCTAAAAGATTGCGTTCATTTTTGCACTCCAAAAGCCTTGAAATCTCCAAACGCTTAGAAGAAATTCAAGCCCAACTCAAAGTGAGTAAAGAACATAAGAAAAAACTCCTTAAAGAATTAGAGCAAGCCAAAGAAAAAGCTGAATTGATTATTTCTGATGCGAATAAAGAAGCCTACACGATCACGCAAAAATACGAATTGCAAACCAAAATAGATGTGGAAAATTTGATCAAAAATTCTAAGGCGTTGATGGATTTAGAAGTTAAAAAGATCAAAAGAGAGTTGGTTGAAAGCGTTTTTAAAGATCTAAGAGAGAGCAAAAAAGTGTCTTTCAATGCGCAAGATTGCGTGAATATTTTGAAACAAAGGCTTTAAATGCAAGATTTAAAAGTGATTTCTAAGCATTACGCTAAGGCGTTGAAAAACCACACTAAAGGCGATTTGGCGTTATTGGAAGAAATTGTCGTGGGGCTTAAAAATGTAGCAGAAGCCATAAAATTGCACAAACTCAACCAGGTGTTAGCCCATGTTTCTTTAAAAGTTAAAAAAGAGGTTGTGTTAGAAATTTTAGAAAAAATAACTCCCACAAAAGCATGTTCAATTTTAAAGCCTGTAATGGAAGTGGTGTTAAAAAATAACCGGCTTGACACGCTGGAATTAGTCGCTGAAGAGCTGTCCTTTGATTCTAAAAGGACTTTAGAAGCCACGCTTTTAGTCCCGCAAAAGCTTGAAAATAAGGAACTAGAAGAAGTGCGACAAAAATTGCAAGCTCGTTTTAACGCCCCTGTAGAAATCGCTCAAGACACTTGGTCTAAAAAAGGGGTTTCTTTGAGCGTTTTAAGCCTGGATTTAGAAATAGGCTTTTCTAAAGAAGATATTTTAAAAAAGATAGAAAAACAGGTTATTCAATCTATTTAATCAATCTAAGGAGATAAAGATAATGTCCCAACTAAAATTGGAAGAAATCAGCTCGGTCATTGAAGAAAAAATCAAGAATTTTGAACTTGATTGCGATATGGCTGAAGTAGGAAAAGTCGTTTCGTATGCGGATGGCGTGGCTAAGGTTTATGGCTTAAATGGTGTGATGTCGTATGAAGTGCTGGAGTTTGAAACAGGGGATAAGGGCGTTGCGGCTAACTTAGAAGAAGATAGCGTTGGCGTGATTGTGTTTGGTTTTGGCAACAATATTAAAGAGGGGACTAGCGTTAAACGCACGAAGAGTTTGATGAAGGTTCCTGTTGGCGATGCGGTTGTAGGGCGTGTGCTAAACGCTTTGGGTGAGCCTATTGATGGCAAGGGTGAGATAGAAACGAATGAGTTCAGTCTCATCGAGCAAAAAGCCCCGGGCATTATGGACAGAAAATCTGTGCATGAACCTTTGCAAACAGGCATTAAGGCCATTGATGCGTTAGTGCCTATTGGGCGCGGGCAAAGGGAATTGATCATTGGGGATAAACAAACCGGTAAAACCACCGTAGCGATCGATGCGATCATTAACCAAAAAGGGCAAAATGTGATCTGTATCTATGTGGCTATTGGGCAAAAAGAATCCACCGTTGCGCAAGTGGTCCGCAAATTAGAAGAATACGGAGCGATGGAATACAGCGTCGTGATCAACGCTTCGGCTTCAGATTCAGCTGCGATGCAATATTTAGCCCCTTATTCAGGTGTGGCTATGGGGGAATACTTTAGAGATCATGCCCGCCATGCCCTAATCGTTTATGATGATTTGAGTAAGCATGCTGTCGCTTACAGAGAGATTTCTTTGATTTTGAGGAGACCCCCAGGCAGGGAGGCTTTTCCTGGAGATGTGTTTTATATCCACTCACGGCTTTTAGAAAGAGCGGCTAAACTTTGCGATGAAAAGGGTGCCGGTTCTTTGACCGCGCTCCCTATTGTGGAAACTCAAGCGGGCGATGTTTCAGCTTATATCCCTACGAATATCATTTCTATTACAGACGGGCAAATTTTCTTAGAAACGGATTTGTTTTATTCAGGGATCCGCCCGGCTATTAATGTGGGCTTGTCGGTTTCAAGGGTTGGAGGGGCCGCTCAAATCAAAGCGACCAAGCAGGTTTCAGGGACTTTACGCCTGGATTTAGCGCAATACAGAGAGTTGCAAGCCTTCACGCAATTCGCTTCTGATTTAGATGAAGCGAGTAAAAAGCAATTAGAAAGGGGGCAACGCATGGTGGAAGTGCTGAAACAAGCCCCTTATTCGCCCTTACCGATTGAAAAGCAAGTGGTTATTATTTATGCTGGGGCTAAGGGCTTTTTAGACAGCGTGAGCGTGAAAAAAGTCGTGGATTTTGAAGAGCAACTGCACCCTTTCTTGGAAGCAAAATACCCTCAAGTTTTAGAAGAAATCCACACTAAGAAAGCGTTAGATAAGGATTTAGAAGCCATGCTAAAAAAAGTTTTAGAGGAATTTAAGCTCACTTATAGCGAGTAGGAGACGGCTAGAATATGGCGAATTTAAGAGACATTAGAAAGAAAATTGGAAGCGTTAAAAACACGCAAAAAATCACGCATGCGATGAAACTCGTTTCCACTTCCAAGCTAAGAAAAGCCGAAGAAGTTGCAAGAAATTCCAGAGCGTATGCATTGAAGCTAGACGCCGTGTTTGATGATGTGTTATCCAAGATGAGAAATCAAGGGATTGAAGACATTCAAAGCAAGTATTTTAGGGAATTAGAAAGACTTGAAATCAAAAAAGTGGATATTATTTTCATCACAGCCGATAAGGGGCTTTGCGGAGGTTTTAACACCAATACCATTAAAAAGGTTTTAGCATGCACGAATGAATACAAAGCTAAAGACATTAAGGTGCGTTTGCGAGGTATTGGTAAAAAGGGTAATGAGTATTTTAGTTTTAATGGGATAGAGGTTTTAGACAAGATTAATAATTTAAGCTCTATGCCTAATTATGAACGCGCGCAAGAGTTTATGAAAAAAGTGGTAGAAGACTATTTAAGCGGGAAAACCGATAAGGTGATTATCATTCATAATGGCTTTAAAAACATGATCAGCCAAGAAATAAGAGTGAAAACGATTTTACCTATTGGGTATAAAATCATCCACCAAAACCCCCAGCCTAGTGAGACGCAAGAGACCATTACCAGTGAGCCAAGCGGGAGCGAAGATGAAATTTTAGACTCTTTAGCAGAAAAATATGTAGAGTATAGTTTATACTATGCTTTGATTGATTCTTTAGCCGCAGAGCATAGCGCTAGAATGCAGGCTATGGATACAGCGACAAATAACGCTAAGGATTTGGTTAAAACTTTAACCATTTCTTATAATAAAGCCAGACAAGAGGCGATTACGACCGAGCTAGTGGAAATCAATGCGGGCGTAGAAGCCCTAAAATAAAAATTACATTAATAAGGAGCGATGAAAGCGATGGAAGGCAAAATCATTCAGGTTTTAGGCCCTGTGGTAGATGTGGAGTTTGAATCCTATCTACCGGCGATTTTTGAAGCGTTAGACATTAATTTTGAAGTCAATGGCGTTCAAAAATCTTTAGTTTTAGAGGTGGCGGCCCATTTGGGCGGTAATCGGGTGCGAGCGATTGCTATGGATATGACAGAAGGCTTGGTGCGTAACCAGATCGTCAAAGCTCGCGGCAAAATGATTGAAGTGCCTGTGGGTGAAGAAGTGTTGGGGCGTATTTTTAATGTTGTGGGCGAGAGCATTGACAATTTAGAGCCTCTTAAGCCGTCCTTGACTTGGCCCATTCACAGAAAAGCCCCTAGTTTTGAACAACAAAGCACTAAAACAGAAATGTTTGAAACCGGTATCAAAGTCATTGATTTGCTCGCGCCTTATTCTAAGGGCGGTAAAGTAGGCTTGTTTGGTGGGGCTGGCGTAGGGAAAACGGTGATCATTATGGAGCTTATCCACAATGTGGCTTATAAGCATAACGGGTATTCAGTGTTTGCGGGTGTGGGGGAGCGTACCAGAGAGGGGAATGATCTGTATTTTGAAATGAAAGAAGGGGGCGTTTTAGACAAAGTCGCGCTGTGCTATGGGCAAATGAATGAGCCACCAGGCGCTAGGAATCGCATCGCATTTACCGGCTTGACAATGGCGGAGTATTTCCGTGATGAAAAGGGCTTAGATGTGTTGATGTTCATTGATAACATCTTTAGATACGCTCAAAGCGGTGCCGAGATGAGCGCGCTATTGGGTCGTATCCCTTCAGCCGTGGGGTATCAGCCCACGCTAGCTGGGGAAATGGGGAAACTTCAAGAGCGCATCGCTTCCACTAAAAATGGCTCTATCACTTCCGTTCAAGCGGTGTATGTGCCAGCGGATGACTTGACTGACCCAGCCCCTGCTTCGGTGTTTGCGCACTTGGATGCGACCACGGTGTTGAATAGAAAGATCGCTGAAAAAGGGATTTATCCAGCAGTTGATCCTTTGGATTCCACTTCAAGGATTTTAAGCCCTCAAATGATCGGCGAGAAGCACTATGAAATCGCTACCGGTATCCAGCAAGTTTTGCAAAAATACAAGGATTTGCAAGACATTATTGCGATTTTGGGATTGGACGAATTGAGCGAAGAGGATAAAAAGATTGTTGAGAGGGCCAGAAAAATTGAGAAGTTTTTATCCCAGCCGTTTTTTGTGGCTGAAGTGTTTACGGGAAGTCCCGGTAAATACGTGACTCTCCAAGAGACTTTAGAGGGCTTTGGAGGGATTTTAGAGGGCAAATACGACCATATCCCTGAAAACGCATTTTACATGGTGGGCAGCATTCAAGAGGTCTTAGAAAAAGCTAAAAACATGAAAAATTCCTAAGGGTTTTGCCATGGCTTTATTAAAGATTAGTGTGGTGGTTCCTGAGGGGGAAGTTTATACAGGAGAGGTTAAAAGCGTTGTGTTGCCAGGAGTTGAAGGGGAATTTGGGGTGCTTTATGGGCATAGCAACATGATCACCTTGCTTCAGGCGGGAGTGGTTGAGATTGAAACCGAAAACCAAAAAGAACACATTGCTATCAATTGGGGCTATGCGGAAGTTACTAATGAACGGGTGGATATTTTAGCCGATGGAGCGGTCTTTATTAAAAAAGGATCGGATGACAGAGACGATGCTATCTCTAGGGCTAAAAAGCTTTTAGAGGACGCGAGCTCTGACAGGTTAGCGGTCTCTAGCGTGCTGGCTAAGATTGAGTCTCTTTAAAGGGGATAATCATGTTGGATTCAATCGTTTATTTTTTCAATAAGAGCGGGTTTGTTACCACGCTCGTTTTAGTTTGGATTTCGCTCTATTTGGTGATGACTTTATGGGTGTTTTTGTATAAGAGCATTGTGTTAAAGATTGAACTCAGGCGCGAGATGCAGTCTTTGTCTAACATTCTTAATGGGGCGCAAGACGCTCCAGAGCATTTTATGTTTAATAAAAAAAGAAATGATGAAACCAAAAGGTATTCTAATGAATTGTTGCAAGCTTGGAAACATCAAGTTCTTAAACAAAGCACGACAGGTTTAGTGGTGTTGAGCATCATCTCTTCTACAGCCCCCTTTATTGGCTTGTTTGGAACGGTGGTTGAAATTTTAGAAGCGTTTAACAATTTGGGTGCGTTGGGTCAAGCTTCTTTTGGGGTGATCGCGCCCATTATTTCTAAGGCTCTTATTGCCACCGCTGCAGGGATTTTAGCGGCCATTCCAGCCTATTCTTTTTACTTGATTTTAAAACGCAAGGTGTATGATTTATCGGTTTATGTGCAGATGCAAGTGGATATTTTATCTTCTAAAAAAGAAAGCTTTTAAGGGGATTTTATAAATATCTTAAATAGGGAGTTAGAAGGTTTTTATGAATTATGATAACTATTGGGATGAAGACAAACCAGAACTCAATATCACGCCCTTAGTGGATGTGATGCTTGTTTTATTGGCTATTCTTATGGTAACGACGCCCACTCTCACTTATAAAGAAGAGATTGCCTTGCCTTCTGGTTCAAAAACTGCTAGAGCCACTCAAGATAAAGTGATAGAGATACGCATGGATAAAGACGCAAAAATCTATATAGATAGTCAAACCTATGAATACAACTCCTTCCCGGACACTTTCAATTTGCTTTCTAAAAAATACGATAAAGATACTAGGGTGAGTATCCGTGCGGACAAGCGATTGACCTATGACAAAGTGATTTATTTGTTAAAAACGATTAAAGAAGCGGGGTTTTTGAAAGTTTCTTTAATCACAAGTCCTTAAAAAGTAGGGCTAATTTGCATGAGTAAGAGCGCGATTTTTGTTCTTTCTGGCTTTTTAGCGTTCTTGCTCTATGCTTTGTTATTATATGGTTTGTTGTTAGAAAGGCATAATAAAGAAGCAGAGAAAATCCTTTTAGATTTAAATAAAAAGGACGAACAAGCCATTGACTTGAATTTAGAAGATCCGCCAAGCGAGAAAAAGAATGAAAAAATTGAAAAAGTAACGGAAAAACAGGGCGATTTTTTAGAGCCTAAAGAAGAACCCAAAGAAGAGCCTGAAGAAAGCCTTGAAGATATTTTTTCTTCACTCAATGATTTTCAAGAAAAGACAGACAAAAACGTTCAAAAAGACGAGCAGAAAAATAAACAAGAAGAAGAACAAAGGCGTTTAAGAGAGCAACAACGCTTGAAACAAAACCAAGAAAACCAAGAGATGTTGAAAGGTTTGCAACAAAATTTGAATCAATTCACGCAAAAATTAGAAAGCGTTAAAAACAAGACTTTAGATTTGCAAATCCCTAAACAAGATGGGGTTGATGAAAAAGCCTATCAAGAATGGTATGCTCAAATCTATCAAATTTTATATAAAGGCTGGAAGGGCGTTTTTTATCACAAGGCTTCAGTGAGCGCGCTGATTATGATCACTAAAGATGGAGAGTTTGATTATACCATTCTTAGTTACTCTGATTTTAAGGATTATAACAAGAGCGTGATGACCCTTTTAGATGATTTAAAGAAAGTGGATTTCCCCCCATATCCTGGAGGAAACATGATTTCTATTAAAGTTAATTTTACGACTAAGGAAGAACAATGAGGTATTTATGGCTTTTTTTAATATACGCTATAGGGCTTTTCGCAACAGATAAAACGCTAGATATTATTAAAACCATTCAAAAACTTCCTAAGATTGAAGTGCGCTACTCCATAGACAACGATGCCAATTACGCTTTAAAATTGCATGAAGTCTTGGCGAACGATTTAAAGACTAGCCAGCATTTTGATGTTTCTCAAAACAAAGAGCAAGGCGCTATCAATTACGCAGAACTCAAGGATAAAAAAGTCCATCTTGTAGCGCTTGTGAGCGTGGCGGTAGAAAACGGCAATAAAATTTCACGATTAAAACTTTATGATGTGGATACAGGAACGCTCAAAAAGACTTTTGACTACCCCATTGTAAGTTTAGATCTATACCCTTTTGCAGCGCACAACATGGCCATTGTGGTGAACGATTATTTAAAAGCCCCTTCTATCGCTTGGATGAAGCGCCTGATTGTTTTTTCTAAATACATTGGACCAGGAATCACAAATATCGCCTTAGCCGATTATACGATGCGCTATCAAAAAGAAATCATCAAAAATAACCGACTCAATATTTTCCCCAAATGGGCGAACGCTGAACAGACAGAGTTTTATTACACGCAGTATGGCGAAAGAACGCCCATGATTTTAAAATACAACATTCAAAAAGCCACTCATGAGAATATCGCTAGCTCTCAAGGAATGGCTGTGGTTTCTAGCGTGAGTTCTGATGGCTCTAAAATTTTAATGTCTTTAGCCCCTGATGGCCAACCGGATGTTTATTTGTATGACACGCATAAAAAAACTAAAACTAAAATAACGCGCTATCCGGGGATAGATGTTTCAGGCGTGTTTTTAGAAGATGACAAGTCTATGGCTTTTGTTTCAGATAGATCCGGTTATCCTAACATCTATATGAAGAAATTGGGGTTAAAAGAGAGCGCGGAGCAACTCCTTTATGAAGGAAGAAGCAATGAATCCATTGACGCTTATAAAGATAGTATCGTGTATGTGAGTCGGGAAAATCTTAATGAATTTGGCAAAACGGTGTTTAATTTGAATTTGATCACTCTAAACAGCAAGTATATCCGCAGGCTTACCGTGAATGGCTCTAACCAGATGCCTAGGTTTTCTATGGATGGGAGAAATATCATGTATATCAAAAAGACACCCCAAGAATACGCCATGGGGCTTATTTTGCTAGACTATAATCAGAGTTTTTTATTCCCTTTAAAGAATGTGAAAATACAAGCCTTTGATTGGTAAGGTTAAATTAAGCGAATGTGAGTTAATATTTACATTCATTGAAATTTTATTTTTGGAGAATTTATAATGAAGAGATCTTCTGTATTTAGTTTCTTGGTAGCTTTTTTATTGGTAGCTGGCTGTAGTCATAAAATGGATAATAAGACTGTGGCTGGCGATGTGAGCGCTAAAACGGTTCAGACTGCGCCTGTTACTACAGAACCAGCTCCAGAGAAAGAAGAGCCTAAACAAGAGCCAGCTCCAGTGGTTGAAGAAAAGCCGGCTATTGAAAGCGGGACTATCATTGCTTCTATTTATTTTGATTTTGACAAGTATGAGATCAAAGAATCCGATCAAGAGACTTTAGATGAGATCGTGCAAAAAGCTAAAGAAAACCACATGCAAGTGCTTTTGGAAGGCAATACCGATGAATTTGGCTCTAGCGAATACAACCAAGCGCTTGGCGTTAAAAGGACTTTGAGCGTGAAAAACGCTTTAGTCATTAAAGGGGTAGAAAAAGATATGATCAAAACCATCAGTTTTGGCGAAACCAAACCCAAATGCGTCCAAAAAACTAGAGAATGTTACAGAGAAAACAGAAGAGTGGATGTCAAATTAGTGAAGTAATTTTAGGATGAAAAGGCTTTTTTTTATCCCTTTTATCACTCCCTTTTTTCTCAATGGGGAGCCTTCAGCGTTTGATTTGCAAAGCGGAGCGACCAAAAAAGAACTCAAGCAGTTGCAAGTCAATAGCAAGAATTTTTCCAATATTTTAACCAAAATCCATTCGCAAGTGGAAGCAAACACTCAAGCTCAAGAGGGTTTGAGGAGCGTTTATGAAGGACAGGCTAATAAGATTAAAGATCTCAATAACGCTATCCTTTCCCAAGAAGAATCCCTACGAGCCTTAAAAGCCTCGCAAGAAGTGCAAGCTAACACATTAAAGCAGCAATCGCAAACTTTAGAGGATTTGAGGAATGAGATCCGTGCTAACCAACAGGCCATCCAACAGCTAGACAAGCAAAACAAAGAGATGAGTGAATTATTGACTAAGTTAAGCCAGGATCTGGTTTCACAAATCGCCTTAATCCAAAAAGCGCTCAAAGAACAACAGGAAAAAGCTGAAAAGCCGCTCAAATCAAGCGCTCCGGCCAATAAGAACCCCCCTTTGAAAGCCGAAGCCCCAAAAAATCAAGAGAAAAAAACTCAAGAAAAGGCGAAAGTGGAGTTTGATAAAGATTTGTCCAAGCAAAAAGAGATCTTTCAAGAAGCTCTGTCTTTTTTTAAAAATAAATCCTATGCAGAAGCCAGAGAGCGTTTGTTGTGGTTAGAAGCCAATAGTTACCGCCTTTATTATGTGCGTTATGCGCTTGGAGAAGTGGCTTATGGGGAAAAAAAGTATAGAGAAGCGATCAAGTATTACAAAGAGAGCGCTCTTTTAAATAAAAAAGCGTCTTACATGCCTGTGCTTTTGTGGCATACGGCATGGTCGTTTAAAAAAATCAAAGACGATCAAAACTATTATAAATTTTTAAACACTTTGCAACACTTGTATCCTTCAAGCGAACAAGCTAAAATGGCAAAAAAAATCTTAGAAAACAAGGAGAAACACCATCATGCAAAACCATGATTTAGAGTCAGTCAAACAAGCCGCTTTGATTGAATATGAAGTGAGGGAGCAGGGGTCTAGCGTTGTTCTAGACAGCAATATTTCTAAAGAGCCTTTGGAGTTTATTATAGGCGCTAATCAAATCATAGCAGGGTTAGAAAAGGCAGTATTAAAGGCTCAAATTGGCGAGTGGGAAGAGGTTGTTATCGCTCCAGAAGAAGCTTATGGGGTTTATGAAAGCAGCTATTTGCAAGAAGTCCCTAGAGATCAATTTGAAGGCATTGAATTAGAAAAAGGCATGAGCGTTTTTGGGCAAACTGAAGACCATCAAACCATTCAAGCCACTATCAAAGACTTTAGCAACACGCATGTGATGGTGGATTATAACCACCCATTAGCCGGGAAAACTTTAGCGTTCCGTTTCAAGGTTTTAGGCTTTAGGGAAGTGAGCGAAGAAGAGATTCTAGCTTCACACCATGACAGTGCAACAGGTTGCTGCGGCGGTCATGGGGGTCATGGCAGAAAGAAAGGTGGAGGTTGTGGTTGCTCATGTTCGCATGGGTAGTGTTGAGGTATAGGCATGTTTAAAAAGGCAAGGTCATGAATAGCTCTAACCTCAAGAATTGGCTATTCCCCACTATTTGCTTTTTTTTATTTTGTTATATTTTAATTTTTTTGATGTTTTTTATGTTTAAAAATTTACAATCGCAATCTTTTGGCTCTGTGGCAGAAACCGGAAAAAAACCCATTACTACCACTAAGAAATTTGGTAAGGAATTGCAAAAACAGATTTCAAAAATCCATTAACTTTTTTTCTTTTTTGCCGATACTTGCTGTAATCAAATGAATTGGATATTAGATTAAAGGATTTTAAGATGATTAACGCCGTCTCTTCGCTCACTCCAGTGCAATCTTTGGGGAATTACAAGCGTGTGGAAAAGAATGAAAAAGTTGAAAACAATGAAGCCGCTCTTGATAGGGTAGCTGAGATCAAGCAAGCTATTGAAAATAACCAGTATAAGATCAACTTGCATGAGACTTCTCACAAAATGGCACAGGACTTGTTGGGGATAAGCTAGGGGGTTTAAGGGCTTCATTTCTAGGAGGGTTATTCTCGCTGTCGTTTTGTTTTTCACTGAAGTTTAGTTTCTTTATGTTTTAAAATGCGTTTGTCGCTCTTTTAAATAGGGTGCGTTTTTGGTCGTGTGTTAGGAATGATTGATTGGGGATTTTAACTTTTATGGATTTTTGCTCTGGCATTGGTGGAGGCCGTTTGGGCTTGGAGCGGTGCCATTTAAAATGCGTAGGGCATGCAGAAATCAATCATGAAGCTCTTAGGACTTATGAATTATTTTTTAAGGACACCCATAATTTTGGGGATTTGATGCGGATCAACCCTAATGATTTACCCGATTTTGATGTTTTGGTTAGCGGGTTTCCTTGTCAAGCTTTTTCTATCAATGGCAAAAGGAAGGGGCTTGAAGATGAAAGAGGGACTATTATTTATGGGCTTATTCGTATCTTAAAAGTCAAACAGCCCAAATGTTTCTTGCTTGAAAACGTTAAGGGCTTGATTAGTCATAAGCAACAAGAAACTTTTAAAACCATTATCAAAGCCTTGCAAGAAGCGGGCTATACAACTCATTATCAAATGTTAAACAGCGCTGATTTCCAATTAGCCCAAAAGAGAGAGCGCCTTTATATCGTAGGGTTTAGGAAGGACTTGAAACGCCCATTTAATTTCCCTTTAGGTTTAGCCAATGATTATTGTTTTAAGGATTTTTTAGACGCTGATAATGAATGCTATTTGGATGTGAGTAACGCTGCATTTCAAAGATACTTGCGTAATCCATACAACCATAACCGGGTTTTTTTAGAGAATATTTTAACTTTAGAAAACGCCGTTTTAGACACGAGACAATCTGATTTAAGGTTATATTTTAATGTTTTTCCTACTTTAAGGACTTCTCGGCATGGCTTGTTTTATACCCAAAAAGGCAAAATCAAAAGATTAAACGCTATTGAAAGCCTGCTTTTACAAGGATTTCCTAGAGACTTGATCGCTAAGATTAAAGACAACCCTAATTTTAAAGAAAGCCATTTGTTATCCCAAGCGGGGAATGCCATGAGCGTGAATGTGATTGCCGCTATCGCTAAGCAAATGTTAAGAGCGATTTAAAGGGAAAATGATTTCAAAACACCCCCTATCCCCTTAAGAAAATGAGTTTTACAACAAACCGAAAAATCCAAAATAAAACGGCATAGTATTTGCTTGAGTATCACTGAAAAAAGAGCTAAAGGATTTGTTATGGTCGTTTTACATTCCCATTTAGAAAACGCGCTAAACCAATTGAAAGAATTGATTGATTTAACCGAGCGCGATATAAGAGACATCAAGCTCGCTAAACACGCCGAAATTTTTGAAAGAAACCATCAAAAACAGCTAGCGATTCAAGCTTTTGAAAAAGAGAAAGCGAATATAGATGCGCAAATGTTGTCTTTAAAAAATCAATTCCCTAATAAAGAAATGAGTGAATTATTAGACGAAAAAACGAGCGATTTTTTAAACCAAATGCGAGAATCCTTGCTTGTTTTGAAAGAAAAAAACTTGATCTATTCGCGCATGGCGTTTGCGGTTTCTGAGTTTTATTCTTCGCTCATCCAACAAATCATTCCCCATGACACTTGCGATTATAAAGGCTCTAGGCATGTGGGGAGTCATTTTTTAAGAGTGCAGGCGTAAAATGGGCGGAATCTTATCTTCACTCAACACTTCTTACACCGGCTTGCAAGCCCATCAGAGCATGGTGGATGTTACCGGGAATAATATTTCTAACGCTAGCGATGAATTTTATAGCCGTCAGCGCGTGATCGCAAAACCCCAAGCGGCCTATATGTATGGCACTAAAAATGTGAATATGGGCGTGGATGTGGAAGCCATTGAAAGGGTGCATGATGAGTTTGTTTTTGCTCGTTACACGAAGGCTAATTACGAAAATACTTATTACGATACAGAGTTTTCGCATTTAAAAGAAGCGAGCGCGTATTTTCCGGACATTGATGAAGCGAGCCTTTTTACAGATTTGCAAGATTATTTTAACTCATGGAAAGAATTGTCTAAAAACGCCAAAGACTCCGCTCAAAAACAGGCTCTCGCTCAAAAAACAGAAGCTTTAACGCACAACATTAAAGACACCAGAGAGAGGTTAACGACCTTACAGCATAAAGCGAGCGAAGAATTAAAAAGCGTTATCAAAGAAGTCAATAGCTTGGGTTCTCAAATCGCTGAGATCAACAAACGCATTAAAGAAGTGGAAAACAACAAGAGCTTAAAGCATGCGAATGAATTAAGGGATAAGCGAGATGAGTTAGAATTCCATTTGCGAGAGCTTTTAGGGGGGAATGTTTTTAAAAGCAACATTAAAACTCATTCGCTCACCGATAAAGACTCAGCGGACTTTGATGAGAGCTATAACCTTAACATTGGGCATGGGTTCAATATCATTGATGGTTCTATTTTCCATCCTTTAGTGGTTAAAGAATCCGAAAATAAAGGGGGTTTGAACCAGGTTTATTTTCAAAGCGATGATTTTAAGCTCACTAATATTACCGACAAGCTCAATCAAGGGAAAGTGGGGGCGTTATTGAATGTGTATAATGACGGCTCTAACGGGACTTTAAAGGGCAAATTGCAAGATTATATTGATTTGTTGGATTCTTTTGCTAGGGGCTTGATAGAATCCACGAATGCGATTTACGCTCAAAGCGCGAGCCATCATATTGAAGGCGAGCCTGTGGAGTTTAACAGCGATGAAGCCTTTAAAGACACTAATTACAATATCAAAAACGGCTCGTTTGATTTAATCGCTTACAACACCGATGGTAAAGAAATCGCCAGGAAAACCATTGCTATCACGCCCATTACAACCATGAACGACATTATCCAAGCCATTAACGCTAACACCGATGACAATCAAGACAACAACACCGAAAACGATTTTGACGATTATTTCACAGCGAGTTTTAACAATGAGACTAAAAAGTTTGTTATCCAGCCTAAAAACGCTTCGCAAGGGTTGTTTGTCTCTATGAAAGATAACGGCACGAATTTTATGGGAGCGTTAAAGCTCAACCCTTTTTTTCAAGGCGATGACGCTTCTAATATCAGCTTGAATAAAGAATACAAAAAAGAGCCTACCACTATCCGCCCATGGCTTGCTCCCATTAACGGGAATTTTGATGTGGCGAACATGATGCAGCAATTGCAATACGACAGCGTGGATTTTTATAACGACAAGTTTGACATTAAACCAATGAAAATCAGCGAGTTTTATCAATTTTTAACCGGTAAAATCAACACGGACGCTGAAAAATCAGGGCGTATTTTGGACACCAAACAAAGCATGTTAGAGACCATTAAAAAAGAGCAACTCTCTATTTCGCAAGTGAGCGTGGATGAAGAAATGGTGAATTTGATCAAGTTTCAAAGCGGTTATGCCGCTAACGCTAAGGTCATTACGGCTATTGATCGGATGATAGACACTCTGTTGGGGATTAAACAATAATTTTTCTACCAGTAGCGTTTTTATCAAATAAGCCTTATTTAACTTATTTTTAAGCTTTATTTGTTTTAAAACTCATTAACGATAATGGTTAATAGTATTATATAAGCAGTAAGCGAGAGGGTGTTTTGTAAAGCTTGTGTTATAATAACAAAGAAATTTTAAGCGTAACTGATTGAAAGGAAAACAGATGAGACGGAGTTTTTTGAAAACGATTGGCTTGGGTGTGATAGCACTCTCTTTGGGTTTGTTAAGCCCTTTGAGTGCAGCGAGTTACCCCCCTATTAAAAACACTAAAGTGGGGTTAGCCCTTTCTAGCCACCCGCTAGCCACTGAGATCGGGCAAAAGGTTTTAGAAGAGGGAGGTAATGCGATTGATGCGGCTGTAGCGATAGGTTTTGCTCTAGCGGTCGTCCATCCTGCAGCAGGCAATATTGGTGGTGGGGGTTTTGCGGTTATCCATTTGGCTAATGGCGAAAATGTTGCCTTAGATTTTAGAGAAAAAGCCCCCTTAAAAGCCACTAAAAACATGTTTTTAGACAAGCAAGGCAATGTGGTCCCTAAACTCAGTGAAGATGGCTATTTGGCGGCTGGGGTTCCTGGAACGGTGGCGGGCATGGAAGCGATGCTGAAAAAATACGGCACCAAAAAACTATCGCAACTCATTGATCCTGCCATTAAATTGGCTGAAAATGGTTATGCGATTTCACAAAGACAAGCAGAAACCCTAAAAGAAGCAAGGGAGCGGTTTTTAAAATACAGTTCTAGCAAAAAGTATTTTTTTAAAAAAGGCCATCTTGATTATCAAGAAGGGGATTTGTTTGTCCAAAAAGATTTAGCCAAGACTTTGAATCAAATCAAAACGCTGGGCGCTAAAGGCTTTTACCAAGGGCAAGTCGCTGATTTGATTGAGAAAGACATGAAAAAAAATGGAGGGATTATCACTAAAGAAGATTTAGCCAGTTATAATGTGAAATGGCGCAAACCCGTGGTAGGGAGTTATCGTGGGTATAAGATCATTTCTATGTCGCCGCCAAGTTCAGGAGGCACGCATTTGATCCAGATTTTAAATGTCATGGAAAATGCGGATTTAAGCGCCCTTGGGTATGGGGCTTCTAAGAATATCCATATCGCTGCAGAAGCGATGCGTCAAGCTTATGCGGACAGATCGGTTTATATGGGAGACGCTGATTTTGTTTCAGTGCCGGTGGATAAATTGATTAATAAGGCGTATGCCAAAAAGATTTTTGACACTATCCAGCCAGATACGGTTACGCCAAGCTCTCAAATCAAACCAGGAATGGGGCAGTTGCATGAAGGGAGCAATACCACGCATTATTCTGTAGCGGACAGGTGGGGGAATGCAGTCAGCGTTACTTACACCATTAACGCTTCTTATGGAAGCGCTGCTAGTATTGATGGGGCAGGATTTTTATTGAACAATGAAATGGATGATTTTTCCATAAAGCCTGGGAATCCTAATCTCTATGGTTTAGTAGGGGGCGATGCGAATGCGATTGAAGCCAATAAGCGCCCTTTAAGCTCCATGTCGCCTACAATTGTGTTGAAAAACAATAAGGTTTTCATGGTGGTAGGAAGCCCTGGAGGGTCTAGGATTATCACTACGGTGTTGCAAGTGATTTCCAATGTCATTGATTACAATATGAATATTTCTGAAGCGGTCTCAGCCCCTAGATTCCACATGCAATGGTTGCCTGATGAATTAAGGATTGAAAAGTTTGGCATGCCCGCTGATGTGAAAAATAACCTCACTAAAATGGGCTATCAAATCGTTACTAAGCCAGTCATGGGTGATGTGAATGCGATCCAAGTTTTGCCTAAAACTAAAGGGAGCGTTTTCTATGGATCAACGGATCCAAGGAAAGAATTTTAATTCTTTGTCATATGCGGGTTTTTAATCCTATTTAGCCTTATTTTGGGAGGGGGGACTTTTTAGCGAGAAAATCTTAAATTTAGTTTTAAAATTTATAAAAATAGTGTAAAATTTCTCGTTACAAGAGACGATACTAGATCTAAATGGTGTATGCAGAATGGAGTTTGAGAATGTTTGCTGGTTCTAGAACGCATGCAATTCTTTTTTTAAGATTGATAGCCATTGACATTATGTTTGATCTTATTAAAACAGAGGAGTAACAATGGGATACGCAAGCAAATTAGCCTTGAAGATTTGTTTGGCAAGTTTATGTTTATTTAGTGTTCTTGGTGCAGAACACCTTGAACAAAAAGGGAATTATATTTATAAAGGGGAGGAAGCCTATAATAATAAGGAATACGAGCGAGCGGCTTCTTTTTATAAGAGCGCTATTAAAAATGGAGAGCCGCTTGCTTATGTTCTTTTAGGGATCATGTATGAAAATGGTAGGGGTGTGCCTAAAGATTACAAGAAAGCGGCTGAATATTTTCAAAAAGCGGTTGATAACGACATACCTAGAGGGTATAACAATTTAGGCGTGATGTATAAAGAGGGTAGGGGCGTGCCTAAAGATGAAAAGAAAGCCGTGGAGTATTTTAGAATAGCTACAGAGAAAGGCTATACTAACGCCTATATAAACTTAGGCATCATGTATATGGAGGGTAGGGGAGTTCCAAGCAACTATGCGAAAGCGACAGAGTGCTTTAGAAAAGCGATGCATAAGGGCAATGTAGAAGCTTATATCCTTTTAGGGGATATTTATTATAGTGGGAATGATCAATTGGGTATTGAGCCAGACAAAGATAAGGCTGTTGTCTATTATAAAATGGCGGCTGATATGAGTTCTTCTAGGGCTTATGAAGGGTTATCAGAGTCTTATCGGTATGGGTTAGGCGTGGAAAAAGATAAGCAAAAAGCTGAAGAATACATGCAAAAAGCATGCGATTTTGACATTGATAAAAATTGTAAGAAAAAGAATACTTCAAGCCGATGACTCTCAAATTTGGGCTTGATTCAAGGGTTTTTTGTTTTATGCTAAGTAGCGTGTTTTTTGAACAATTGATTTGAAGCGATTAGATTAAAGATATTGCATTTTTCATGGCTAAGTAGCCTTATAGCAAAAACTTTAGCCAAAATATTGTTTGCTATAATTTTGCTGTTTGCCTTGCCTAAATATTCTCTTAACAAATCTCTAAATTTAACAACTCCAAACAACAGCGAGCGGTTTTCATAAGCTTTTTAAAAACGACGCTAAGATCGCCGAAAGCTTAAAACCAGCCACCACCAAGAACTTAAGCCAAGGTTTAGCCACCACTCTAAGCGGAGCGTTAAAATACCAATGGACTAAATTCACGCTAGGAACTTTATACCGCAACGCGCCCGATCGCATTTTAGGGATTAAATTACCTAAAGCTTTGAACGAAGCCACCGCAGGAGCAGCCCTAAAATATCACATTAAAAGAGCGTTAGAAAGAAGCCATTCAATAAGCGATTTTAGCAAGCAACTAGAAATGAGCGCTAAAAACTCACAATTCACTAACAACACGCTTAAAATCATTGAAGAGCTTAATAATGGCGTTAAACAAGCCAGCGATGAACTCAGATCTAAAGCGTTTGATTTTTCTAATGAAAAACTTACTAACGAGCAAATTAAAGAACTATTGAATAACGCAAAAATCCCCACAAGCGGGAGAGACGCTATTATTTTCGGTAAAAATAACCTAACGCCTGAAATTGTTGAATTTATGCACAAAAACAATAAGAAAATGATTATAGAAAAAGCCTCTAACAAAGAGGTGGAACTTTTAGCTGACGCTAACTTTAGACACCCTGAAAACATAAGAGCGAGTTTAGATCATGAAGCTATTTCTCATATACTCAAAAGGCATGGCGTTAATTCTGTTAATGTTAGAAATGGAGAAAATCCTATAACTTACGATGATATAGCTAATTATAGATATATCGTTAATGAGGCTGATGCAATTCTTAGAACCATAGACAAATACAATAAAGAAGCCATAACGGCGTTTAAACAAGTTAATGGCTATGCGGTAGTAGTAGAGCAAGCGACCAATAAGAAAAATGAATTAGTTTTAAAAACAATGTTTAAGAGTAATGGGAGCTATAAGGATAATGATGTTTATAAAGAATTTTCAAGCACCTCACTCAATGCTAACGCAAAGGTGCCCCATAGGTTGAGTTCCTATAGTGGTGCTACAGAGAATACTACTAAAAAACCTCTAACAAGTCAAGAGGATTTATTAAAAACTCCAAAAAACGCATTAAATTCGCAAGAAAAACCGCTAAATTCGCAAGATTTAAGCCCGCTTGAACAAGCTAGAGCCGAAAAGCTTGCCAAGTTACAACACGCTATAACCCCCCTGAAAGAATTTGGTAAGAATTACCCCGAGTTTGCCCTAAAGCCTAAAGAAGCGTTAGAAAAACTCTTACAAGCGAAAAACGGACAAGTCGCAGGTGCAGCGTATCGTGATGATTTAGGAGGGATTGATTTTATTTGGGGCAATAAAGATTACGGGCTAGAACACATCTTAAAGCGCCGAGAAGAGCAAGCCCTAAACAAAGGCTTAAACGAACAACAAGCTAAAGAATACGCCTTAAATGTAGTTAAATCAATCCCTGAGATTATAGAAAAAGGCGTTAAGGTTGATAATAACGGACGAATAGCTATTGAATACCAGCACATGCGAGTAGGACTTAATGATAAGTGGGATAATCAAAAGCTAGAGAATAAGTGGGTAATAAGCAGTTATGAAATTTATAATAGTGAGAGTGGGATACCATTCCGCCCTATATCCCAATTACAAGAGGTAGGGTTGGAACCCTCTAAACTCACTGAACCTAATCCTACCACAAAACCGCTAAATTCGCAAGATTTAAGCCCGCTAGAACTTGCCCAAGCTGAAAAGCTTGCGAAATTACAACACGCTATAACACCCCTTAAAGAATTTGGTAAGAATTACCCCGAGTTTGCTCTAAAGCCTAAAGAAGCGTTAGAGAAGTTATTGCAAGAGAAAAACGGACAAGTCGCAGGTGCAGCGTATCGTGATGATTTAGGAGGGATTGATTTTGTTTGGGGGAATAAAGATTACGGGTTAGAACACATCTTAAAACGCCGAGAGAAGCAATACAAAAAGTTAGGGCTAACAAAGAAACAAGCTAAAGTTAGGACTAACGAACTACTTAAGGAAATCCCTAACATTCTACAAAAAGGTTTCAAAGAAGAAGACAGACCAGGTTATGCGGTTATTACTCTAAACAATTCAAAAGTAATTTTAAGTAAGTTTAAGGGAGATAACGAACTAAAAAATCATTACATGATTACAAGTTTTGAAAGAGATGAAAAGGTTTTAAGGGAGTTAGATACCATTGCGACACTATCTAACGATTACAGAGATGGCATCAACTATAGCATCTCAAACCTTAATGAAAACAATCTTACACAAAAACCTCTAACAAGTCAAGAGGATTTACTAAAAACACCAAAAAACACGGCTCAACATTCGCAAGATTTAAGCCCGCTAGAACTTGCCCAAGCTGAAAAGCTTGCAAAATTAGAAA
>NZ_JACTCR010000023.1:0-24580 GCF_014496965.1 Helicobacter pylori
ACTATCAAGGCGTATATAGAAAATCAAGGTTAGTTTCACTTAAGGTTTTTATATAGTTCCTAGCGGAACTAAAGCATTCATCCCAAACACTAAAGATATTTGGGATTTCTGCTTGGGTGGTTTTAAAGATATTGTTTATGTAAAAATGCATGATAAATCTATAGATTTTAGTTGGTATCAGCAGTATGTTATGGATAATAAAGATCCAAAAGATATAGCCATTTTGTGTGGAACCAATATCAAAACTAATACTTATGGGGCTTCTACTAAAGAAGTTGTTTTAGATATTGCACAAAATAATTTAAAATATCTATATGAAATATTGCAGAATTTAGAAAACGACAACATGACAGATTTAGGTGTCAATATTAAAATTACCTATAAAGATATTAGTGTTAATTTAGATTTAAAAGAAAGCTTGCTTGTTATTAATGCGTTAGCAACCAAGAAAATTGCTTTAAGGGGAAGCGCATATTCTATGATAGGTAAAAGAATTGAAAAGCCTTTAATGTTAGAATTGTGCAAGCGTTGCGGTATTTCAGAAAGTCATATTGACGCAACTAATTTTAAAAAAGATAAAAAATTGGAGTATGATAGAGAAGTAGATTTTAAACTTTATAATAAGGATAGGAGTAAAGTTTATAGGGTAGAAGTTAAATTAATGAGTAAAGGCAATCCCGAAAGTGCTGATGCGGTCATTGCAAGAGATACGGATATTTTTATAGCTTATACCTTAAGCGAACAAAATAAACAACAGCTTGAACATTTAAACATTGTTTATTTAGCTCTAAAAAATAATTCAAATATTATATTAGATTTCAAAAAACTCTGTAAGCGTTTGGATATACCATTGATAAATCATGCACGATAAATTTGTGTTCTATCTAAGATATTGTGGGTTTTAGGAAAACTACCTTTAATTCAACCCAATATCCATTCAATGAGCCTTAAGTTACTAGACACACATCGCTAAAAACAAACCCCTATCCCAAATTTTTGGTATAAGAAGAGACATAAAGCCTCTTCATAAAAAGGATTGAGCGATTTTAATGTCTTTCTGGGGGCTGTATGCCTAGCCAATCTTTATAGAATGTCTCTATATCAGGCTCAAAATCATGGATCACAGGATACCAAGGAGTCGGAGCTTCAACATCCAAAAGGATGCCGCAATCCGGGCAAATATACTCCCGATACACTTGCCAGTTAGTATCACTGGCTAAGAGTTTAGGATACACCTCTTCCATTTTTTCTGCTGTATCGCGCACATAGATGTTTGCATGCAATTTCCAATTTTCTTCCGGAGCGCAGAACGCATGACCGCATGAACACTTAACGACCCATTTCTTTTGAGGATCTTGCACCACAAACAAATGCGGCCCCAAGGGTAAGACGATTTTGTCATCAAAATCCACCTTATCTTGCAACACCTTCAAATACATTTGAAACCTCTCATGATCTTTAGGCATGCTCAGCATCTTTAAGACAGTGTTCCAATCCAAGTTCCCCTCTACTAAATTTTTAATTTGTTCTTGTGTGTATTTTGACATAACCATTCTCCTTCACAAAAGTCTTATTTCTCATCAACCAACACAACCGTGCGTACATCGGGCAATTTGCTCAAATCCATCCTATATTTAGATCCATAGGTGAATACGCCAAGCTCATCTTCTTTCACGCTCCAGCTCTTTGGCAAGTTCCAGAATGCCTTAAATTCATTCAAGAACCTAGGCGATAAATCAAAGCTAGTGGCATACATGTGCTTAACCTGTTTGGAAGCCTCTTTTTCAAGGATAGCGTTTCTTTCTTGCTCCATCCATTCTTTTACAGGGATGGATCTAGCCTTTCTGTTTTCAAGAATTTCTTTTCTTTTGGCTTTCGTTTTAGCTTCATCACCCACCCATACGCCGTCTTTATTCTGGCTCACAATCGCGCCATAAACCTTGTAAGCGTATTCTGGCAATAGCTGTTTGCTGTTTAGATCCTCTAAAATCGCGTTCAAATCCCTTTCAATAGGATCGCCAAATCCAGGACCGCCTTTGATGTAATTCAAATACAAGTCGTAATTATCAAAGCAGTTCTCAGTGGTGATGCATTGCTTATCCCTTTTGACTTGAGACGCATGAGAAATGTGTTTTTCATAACCTCGATCAGTTGGGTTGAAATCACCCCCTAAAGGCAAACTGGCGTTATTTTTAATCCTATTTTCTAAGTTGGTGTTATGCGCTTCAAACCTATAACCACTGGCCGCTGGATAACCACCCATCATACCCCAATCGCTATTCATGTAGCCATTACCCATAAAGAACATGGTCCAGTCATGCGCGCCCCACACCATTCTTAAGGTTTCAAACCCGTTACCGCCTCGATATTTCCCATACCCACCGGTATTGGCCTTGACATTCCTACCCAAATAGAGAAGAGGTTCTGCCATTTCCCAGATTTCAATATCGCCCATATCGCCCTCTGGATTCCAAATAGCCGCTGCGTGATTCAAGCCGTCTTTTATCGCGCAAGCTCCAGTCCCACAAGAACTCGTCTCAAAGCTATTCACCGCATGGATTTCCCCATCTTGATTGATACCGCCGCCTTGCAACCAGTTAGAAGTGTTAGCGTTTCCAGAATTGACTTCTTCTAAATACCCTCGGCTGTAATACGCTTGAGACAAGCCTCTCCACAAAGCGCTCCAGCCTGATACCAAGAAATGCCACGCATAAGCATGCCCGGTGCGCCTGTCATCTGGATTCATCCAAGTCCCTTTTTTGAGTCTGAATTGAGTCGCAAAATAAGCGCCATCGTTGATGCGAGAAGTGGGTATCAGCGTTTGAGTCATCATCACCCAAATACCGCTAGTAAAGGATACTTGGTTGCAATTGAAAGAGTGCCATCCCCACCTGGAAGCGCCATCAAAATCTAATTTCCATGTAGCGTCTTTATTGATAGTGATTTCCACTGGAGAGTGCATGATCGTATCTAGCTTAGCAAATTCAGAGCACACACCAATATCCTTATGTGCATAAGGTACATCCACAAAAGCGACTTTTCTATACTTGCCGGGTATGGTCATGGATTTGATCCTAGAGATAAGGCCTCTCCTCCCTTCTTCAATCACTTCATCAATAAATTGCATGTAAGAATCAATGCCGTCTTCTTTAATGACTTCCATCACTAAATCCCTAATCATATGGCATCCTGCAATCCTAGTCCTTTCATCTAGAATCCAATATTTAGGCGTGCGAACCGATCTTTGAGATTCATGCAACCAATCTTTAAAGCTTTCATCATTCGCTCCTGTCTTACGGCAAGTGATCATGTATCCATCCCCAAATCTTTGAACCTGTCCAGTGCTCATCGATCCTGGAGTAACCGAACCGGTATCAATCACATGCGTAACACCGCCTACCCACCCAATCAATTTTTCATCGTGAAAAATAGGCACAAGAGTCATAATATCGCATGGGTGCACATTCCCAATCGCGCAGTCGTTATTGGTGAAAATATCCTTATCATTGATGCCTGGGTTATCTTCCCAATTATTCTCTACCATGTATTTGATAGCTGATCCCATAGTCCCTACATGGATAATGATACCCGTAGAAGTCAGCACGCTATCGCCCACAGCGTTATAAAGCGTGAAGCACAATTCTCCCTCTTGCTCAACAATAGGGCTTGCCGCAATCCTTTTAGCTGTTTCTCTGGCATGCACGATACCGCCTCTTAATTTAGAGAACATTTTCTCATAACCGATCGGATCTCTTTCTTTAAACTCTAGTTTTTTGAGACCATTGTAATGCCCTGTTTTTTCTGTTCTGGCTAGGATTTCATCTCTAGCTTGTTTTAAAGTTTTGCCGTTTTTCAATAAATTTGCCATTTTGAACTCCTTTATTTAATTTCTTTCAAGTGGAACAATCGGTGTTTGTCTAGTCTTGTCGCAAAGCCTTTGGGTATCACGAAAGTGGTCGCATCTGATTCCACGATCGCAGGCCCTATGACTTCATTTCCAGGCAATAATTTTTCCATTTGCCACACATCTGCATCCACCCATTGCTTATGCCGATAGAATTTTCTAACGCCTATTTTGGCTTCTTTTGGGGGCGTAGCGCCATGCTCTTTTTCAACCGGAATCACAGGTTTTTGCGTAGCTACAACACCACGCATGATCACGCCGGTCACGCTAAAGCCAAGCTCTGGAGAACACGCTGATTCAGAATAAACGCGAGCGTAGGTTTTTTCATATTCTTTGACAATCTCTTCCCAATCAGCCACGCTTGCAGCTTTTGATACAGGAGAAGTGATCTCTAAGTCATTCAATTGCCCCATATACTGCATCCTGTATCCAGGTCTTAAAATCACATCTTTTTCAGAGAATCCATTGATCTTGAACTCTTCAATCACTTTAAGGGTCAATTCATCCCATGCGTCTTGAATGATTTTGCATGCGTCTGTTTTTGACTTGTCTGAAGAATACTGCGGAATGGCAATATCCACGCTCTTGTCATATCTGTATTCAAAATCAGCGCAAGCGCAACCAAAAGCGCTAAATCCAGCCGCCCACGCAGGCACTACCACATCCTTAAACCCTAATCCTTCTGTATAGCCATAGGTATGCACAGGCCCCGCGCCACCATATGAAAAGCACACAAAATCAGACGGGCTATACCCTTTAGCGCTAATGTTGGATCGCAAGTATTCTTTAAGCTCCAAATCAAGCAACTCAATCACACCCGCAGCCGCATCTTCTACGCTAATGCCTAGCGGATCAGCGATTTGTTCTTTAATGTGTTTTTTAGCCCTATCCACATCTAATTTAATCAAACCGCCTAAGAAATTATCCGGGTTCAAATAGCCTAAAACAATATGGCAATCGGTTACTGAGACCGTGTCTAATCCGCTGTCTTTCCAACAAGTGCCAACTCTATACCCCGCGCTGTCAGGCCCTAGTTTGACCGATCGGCTGTGTGGATCAATGCGCACAAAACTCCCCGCACCTGCACCAACAGAATCCATAGCCACAAGCGGTAGAGATAAAACAAGGCGCGCCATATCAGGGTCAGAAGCGATGTTGAAATTGCTCTTAACGATAAGCGCCATATCAAAGCTCGTGCCGCCAATATCGCTACATGCAATATTGTCATAACCAAGCGTTTCGCCTAGCAATTTAGATCCAATCACGCCTCCAATAGGACCGCTCACGATCGTTCTGGCAAGCTCTTTAGCTTTCCAACTGATAGTGCCTCCATGCGTTGCCATCACACGAAGATCAAATTTAGCGCCATGCTCTTTGAAGCGGTTACTGACTTTAGAGAGAGTTTGCCTGCTTGGCTCAGCCGCATAAGCTTCTAAGATAGTGGTGTTCATTCTGTGGCTTTCTTTTCTTTGAGGGTAGTAATCCACCGAAGCGAATACAGGAACATTTTTACCCAATTTTTCAATCTCTTTTAACGCTATATCTCTAACGATCCGCTCGCTTTCAGCGTTTTTATGAGATTGCAACAAGCAAATCACAATGGCCTTTGCACCTGCGTCTAAAAGCTCCTTAACAGCGACTTTAACCTCTTCTTCGCGCACTGGGATAACCACTTGCCCCTTGACATCGGTTCTTTCTGTAACGCCTCTAATCCTTTTTAAAGGAATCAGCGGATCATCATACTTGTGCGTGTTGATATGCAACCTTTCTTCTAGTGCATACCCCAAGTAGGATTGCAACGCTCTGCCCATAGAATGCATTTGCTCAAAACCCTTATTGCAAATTAGGCCCACTTCCATCCCACGCCTTTGGACGACCCGATTGAGCATCGCCGTGCCTGAATACACGCAAGTGATCAACTCTGGATAAACCTTATCCACATCCGATTGCCAGTGCGATAAAGCGTCTTGTGAGCTATTGTAAATAGCTAGGCTCTCATCTTCTGGGTTGCTTTGGGCTTTACCAACTACGAAACTGCCATTTTCTTTCACAAAAAATGTGTCCGTCATGGTGCCACCGGCATCAATACCCATCACCTGAACTTTTGCGTCTTTCATTTTTTAGACTCCTTGTATTAAAGTGTTGCTCGAGGTAACCCATCAAGGTAACCTATTCAAATTGTAGGGCTGATTTTTAAATGGAAATCATTTATTTCAAAGTTGTTTGTAATAAGGGAAAATTTGGTGTAATAAAGTGAAAAGTAGTAACAAATTCATTCAAAATGCTACTGATATTCATCTTAAATTACCCAAAAATATCATATAAATATCATATAGGAAGAAAAATATTAAACTGATATTAAATCAAAAGGCGAAATTCAATTCTAATGTGCCGATCTGGTGGTGCTTAGGCTGGGATTGAAAGGTTTTACTAATATCAGTGATCGTAAAAGCCACCCTAAAGCTACGCCACATCATAGCCGCTCCTATTTCACTGGCATAAACAAAGTATTCCAAATTAGCAATGCCCCTAGTTTCAGGGCTATTGCCTTGAATGAAGATGTTAAGAGGTTGGAAGCGCCCAAAAGCCCCTGCAAAAAAATAGATGGAAAATTTATCGCTATAAGGCATGCCCCCATCAAAAGCGGTATTGACCTTATTGACACCATAATCAGCGTCCAAGTTATACCCAGCCCTAAAGAGCGAGCCGAGTTGGAAATAATCTCTCGCATTACCCAATTCCACATTAAACCCAGGCATTAACTCCATAGAAAAAAAACGAGTCTTTAAAAGGGGAACTTTTTTGAGCAATTGGTAGTGCAATTCAAAGATAAATTCGTTTTTGAGCTGCGTGTTCCAGCCATAAAATTGGGGGTCATGGCCCCATTTATGAATGAGACGCTGCGTTTGAGCGGCCAAAGAATCTTGCCCTGTCGTGCCTAAAGAAAGCGTGAATAATTCCATGAAAGTTTGATGGCGGTTATACACATTCAAATTCACTCTCAAATACCCCCCATAAGGGTGGTTGTCATGCAAATGCACCAGTTTTCTGTTTTTAAGTGAGGGGGTATACATGTCTTGGGCGAGAGAAATACCAAAACGAGTAACCCTAGGGCTTTTATTGAAAAACCCTAAATACGAAGTCCATTTCATCGCTTTATTTTTAGAAAAATCAAACTCTTTAGTAGAAAAGCCTATTTGATTGCCTGCGGTATAATACTCATCAATGTAAGGATTGATATAACCATCATTTTCAGTCATCAAATTGATAGAATAGCGTTTAGAGGGCGTTAATGGGGTAAGAATATCCTCTTTTGCCCATGCAAACATTCCTAATAATAAACATAAAATAAATTTGAAAAACAAAACACTTCCTCTTAGGTTATTATGGGGTTATTGTAACGAAATAAGGCTTAATTACAAGAGCGTTTAAGGGGTAAAAAGAGAAAACTTTACCCCATTGAAAAGAGCGTGGTTTTAGGCATAAAAAACTCACACTAAAAAATAAAACACCCCACACACGACTAAGCCTACAAAAATTAAAGTCAAAACGCAATAGCCCATAATATCTTTAGCGCCCAAACCCGCAATGGCTAAAGCGGGCAAAGCCCAAAAAGGCTGTATCATATTCGTCCAAGCGTCTCCCCAAGCGATAGCCATAGAAACCACTCCCGGATCCACCCCCAAGCTTTGCCCTGCCGGGAGCATGATAGGAGCTTGAATCGCCCATTGCCCTCCGCCAGACGGGATGAAAATATTGACAATCCCCGCACTCAAAAAAGTCATGAGCGCGAAAGTTTTTTCATTAGCGATGTGCGTGAAGGCTAAAGAAAGCATTTGCGCTAAAGAATGACCTCCCACGCTATGGCTTGCCATCATCCCCATAATCCCAGCGTAAAAAGGGAATTGGAGTAAAATCCCAGCCACGCTCCTAGCGGAATGATTGATCGCTTTCACATAAGCTAAAGGGGTTTTATGGAGCAAAATCCCTAAAAAAAGGAAAATCGTATTGACAATGTTTAAACTAATCCCTCCCCCTTTAAAAAAATAAATACCCAAATACCCAAAACCCAAAAAAACCAAAAGATAAGAAAGCAAAGCGCTGTTTTCTAAAAAATGCGCGATCGTTTTATCTTGTTGGTGGTTAATGAGTTCTGTTTCTTTGTATTCGTCTTTTAAAAGCTTTGAATCAATCTCAACGATTTCCTCTTTTCTAGGGTGGATCATTGCCATTAAAAAGGGTAACCCTATAAGAATGATCCCTATAATGATCAAATTATAAGAAGAAAAAATCGTCTGACTGATAGGGATAGCTTTTTCAATCACCCCAGCGCTTATTTTGGATAGACTTTCATTTTGGGTGGCAACGCTTAAAGGGATAGAGCCTGATAAACCCCCATGCCAGATGACAAAACCCGAATAAGCACTAGCAATGAGCAACCTATAATCCACCCCTTTAACATTTTTAGCGATCTCTTTTGCAAAAATCGCGCTAATCACCAAGCCAAAACCCCAGTTGATCCAATTAGCGATTAACGATAAAAAAGTAACCAACCATAAAGCGGTATAATACCCTTTAGGTAAAGACGCCAAGTATTTTAAAAGTTTTTGGACTAATTGAGTGCTAGCTAGAGCCTGACCCAGCACCAAAATAAGAGCCATTTGCATAGAAAAACCTAAAAGCGTCCAAGCACCATTCCCCCAACTAGAAATGACAGATGAAGCGTCCTGTCCTGTCAAACAATAAACAAGAACAAACACGACAAACGATAAAAGAGCGACCAAGACAAAGGAGTCCGGCAAACATTTAGACGCCAAAAACACGCACGCTGAAGTCAAATGCCTTAATAAAAACATAAACACCCCCTTTTACAAGCTATAAGCGCACTTCAAATTCAGCTTCTGTTTTTTCTTTCACTTGATCAAGGCTGACTCCCTCTTGCAATTCCACTAATTTCATGGCGTTATTGGAAAACTCAAACACCGCTAAATCCGTTATCAATTGATGCACCACGCCTTTTCCTGTTAAGGGCAATGAGCATTCCTTTTTCACTTTAGACTCCCCGTATTTGTTGCAATGCTCCATGATGACAATCACTTTTTTGGCGCCATGCACCAAATCCATAGCCCCTCCCATGCCCTTTATGAGCTTTTTAGGGATCATCCAATTAGCCAAATCCCCATTTTGTGAGACTTCCATCCCTCCTAAGATCGCTAAATCAATATGCCCCCCACGAATCATCGCAAACGAATCCGCGCTGTTGAAAAACGAAGCGCCCGGCACCACGGTTATGGTTTCCTTTCCTGCGTTGATAAGATCCGCATCAACGCTCCCCTCTAAAGGGTAAGCGCCAATCCCTAATAGCCCGTTCTCGCTTTGGAAAACGATATTCATCCCGCTCACTTCATTAGCCACAAGCGTGGGCAAGCCTATCCCTAAATTCACATACATGCCATCTTTCAATTCCTTTGCCGCTCGTTTAATGATAGCCTCTCTCATTTCGCGCTCCTTGTGGTGGTTTTTTCTATCCGTTTTTCAAATTTCTCGCCCTTATAGATGTGTTGCACATAGATTCCTGGCAAGTGTATTTCATCTGGGTCTAATTCCCCGGCCGGGACAATTTCTTCCACTTCAGCGACGCATATTTTTGACGCCATCGCGCACAAGGGGTTGAAATTTCTAGCCGTTTTTCTAAATACCAAATTCCCTAAAGTATCGCTTTTGTAGGCTTTAATAAGCCCATAATCGCCCGTTATGGCTCTTTCTAAAATATACTCCTTGCCGTTAAACTCCCTTGATTCCTTGCCTTGAGCGATTAAAGTCCCAACCCCTGTTGGGGTGTAATAAGCGGGTATCCCAGCCCCTCCAGCGCGCAAGTTTTCAGCCAGCGTGCCTTGCGGTGTCAAAACGACTTCAATTTCTCCATTCAGCATTTGCGATTCAAAAATCTTATTCTCCCCCACATACGAAGCGATAATCTTTTTAATCTGCTTTTTTTCCAAAAGAATACCCAACCCAAAGTCATCAACGCCGCAATTATTGCTCACGACAATCAAATCCTTAATGCCTTTCTTATAAATGTAATCAATGGCGTATTCGGGTATCCCGCACAGCCCAAAACCGCCCACTAAAATAGTATCCCCATCTTTTAACCCGCTCAACGCTTTGTCTAAATCGGTTATAACCTTGTTCATCTCATTCTCCTTATTTTTGTTCAACTACTACTGATAGCCCTTGACCGCCACCCACGCACAATGACGCGCAACCCACACCATGCCCGCTTCTTTTCATTTCATGCAATAAAGTGACTAATATCCTAGCGCCGCTCGCACCAATAGGGTGGCCAATCGCTATCGCGCCTCCATTCACGTTCACGATATTGGGGTTTAATTCAAGTTCTTTTAACACGGCGATGCTTTGCGCGGCAAAGGCTTCATTGAGTTCAAAAAGATTGATGTCGTTGAGATTCATTTTGACATTTTTAAGATTGTTTTTAATAGCGATGCTTGGGCATATGCCCATAATATCCGGACTGCAACCACCCAAACCAAACCCCTTGATAGTGGCCATGGGTTTTAACCCCAATTTTTGCGCTTTTTTAGCACTGCATAAAATGATAATACTCGCGCCATCATTGATCCCTGATGAATTCCCTGCCGTTACCGATCCGTCTTTTTTAAAGGCGGGTTTGAGCTTTGCAAGGGATTCTAGTGTCGTGTCTCTAGGGTATTCGTCTTCTTTAAAAACCACCACGCCTTTTTTATTCGCTATTTCAATAGGCGTGATTTCTTCTTGGAATTTCCCTGCATTGATGGCGGCTCTCGCTTTGAGTTGCGACTGGAGCGCGAATGCGTCTTGATCTTCTCGGCTTATGTGGTATGCTTGAGCGACATTATCAGCAGTGATCCCCATGTGGTAATCATTGAACGCATCCCACAATCCATCATGTATCATGGAATCTATCATGTTCGCATTCCCCATTCTTTTCCCGTCTCGCATGTCAAACGACAGATAAGGCGCTGCGCTCATGTTTTCCACGCCACCGCACACCACCACTTCATCGCACCCAAGCGCAATGCTGTCATGCGCTAACTGGATAGCTTTCATAGACGATCCGCAAACCATATTGACGCTAAAAGCGTTTCTGTCATTAGGGATACCAGCGTCTAGTTGGATCTGTCTGGCGATATTTTGACCCAAACCAGAGCCTAAAACATTGCCTAAAATGACAGAATCCACATCGCTAGGCTTAAGAGAGCTCGCATTCAAAGCGTCTTTAAGCACGCTAACACCCATTTCTCTAGCACCCACGCTCTTTAGAGAGCCTAAAAAACTCCCCACAGCACTACGCTTTGCCGCCACTACAACCACTTCATTCATGTCTTTGCCTTTAAGTTGATTTATCCAAATCATGGTATCACTTTTAGATAATGGGCATCCTAATAGGTTTGATTTTGTTTTAGATTTTGTTTTGGATTGAGGGCGATCCGTTTATTTTTTTCACAAAAATATTATTTTAGCGTTTAATGATTGTCGCACGATTCTTTATCGTCTATTCTATTAATATAATATTAGGAATATAGGGGGGCATTCACTCAAGCGCTCTTTAATTTTAAGCGCGATTATGCTACAATTAGGGACATTATGCTTTCAATAAAGGGTGTTTTTGACTAAAAAATTCATGTCTTGGATGGTGGTTATCGGGGCTTTAATTTGCGTGCTTTTAGGGGTGTTTATCTTCTTCACTAGCATGTCAGTTAAAAAATCTTTAACCGCTTATCTTAACGCTTATTTAGAGCAACGCCCAAATATCAATGGCATGGGGATTGTAGGAGTTCCTTTTAAATGCGAAGGGTTTTTTAAAATCGCATGCGTTTCTAAAGAGCTTCGTTTTTTAGACTCTCAAAACTCCCCTATTATGGATTTTAAAAATTTGAGTATCAAGCTCCATTCTTTAGATAAAAGCTCTCTTATCCTTTCTGTCCATTCTCAAATCCAATCCCCTATTTTAGAACAATCCATTCAGCAAAAAATCAGCCAAATCCCCTTAAAAAACTTGAATGCCTTATTGGAAAAATTCAAACCCACGCGCTTGAATTGCTCTTTAACATTCAACGCCATAGATGAAAAAACCTTAAACGACAACTTAAAATGCGATTTGACCAATGCAGAGAATATCCTTGCTTACACTTTTTTTCAAGAGGGTTTAATGGAGGCGCAAGAAAATCTATCCCTTAAAAATATTTTTAAAACCTTGAGTTCTAAAGACGCTAAAGCCATAGAAGAGTTGCAAGACAAACTGCGTTTTTTAGCGCCAAAGTTGAGCGTTTCTATCCAAGCGCACCATTTTAAAAATGTTTTAGAGTCCTTTTATCAACAAAATAAAGAGAGTTTGGGCTTTTTTTCCCCTTATTTTAGTTTGCGATCTCAAACCCCTAGCGTCTCTTATGAAAGCGCGTTAGCTTCTTTAGAAAACTATTTTATGGCTTTGTTCCAATCCCATTTTAAAGACGATAGCGCGCTCCAACAAAATTTTAAAGGATTGTTGCAAGCCTTTGTTTCTATGGCTAAAGACAAACGATCCCAAATCACTCTTAACGCCCAAGCTAAAGACAACGCCAAGCTGACTTTTAACGCCTTGTTAGAAAGCCTTAGCGTGAATTTCTTTCAATCCTACAAAATAAGCCATGAGTGATTTCAAAGTCCCCCCCAAAGCTAAAGGGTTTAAACGCCTTTTTAAAGCCCTTTTTTATTCTAAAGACGGGCTTAAATGCGCATGGGCTGAAGAGAGCGCGTTCAGGCAAATTATTATCTTGGCTCTTTTTTGCATCGTTCTAGCGAGCTATCTGACTAAAGATTTTTTAGAATGGGGGCTATTGATCTTGCCTTGCTTTTTATCGGTGGTGGTTGAACTCATCAATAGCTCTATTGAAAAGGCTGTGGATTTTACTGGCACCGAGTTCCACCCTTTAGCCAAAAAAGCTAAAGACATGGCCAGCTCGGCCCAACTGATAGGGCTTATTTTTTGGGCTTTGATTTGGGGGCGTTACCTTTTAACGCTTTATTTTAATTAAATTTTAGGGAGACACATGCAAGATCATTTAGTTAATGAAACAAAAAATATTGTAGAAGTGGGGATTGATTCTTCTATTGAAGAGAGCTATTTGGCTTATTCCATGAGCGTGATCATAGGGCGCGCTTTACCGGATGCTAGAGACGGCTTAAAGCCTGTGCATAGGCGTATTTTGTATGCGATGCATGAATTAGGCCTTACTTCCAAAGTCGCTTATAAAAAAAGCGCTAGGATCGTGGGTGATGTGATTGGTAAATACCACCCCCATGGCGACACCGCAGTTTATGATGCGTTAGTGAGAATGGCGCAAGATTTTTCTATGCGCTTGGAATTAGTGGATGGGCAGGGCAACTTTGGCTCTATTGATGGCGATAACGCTGCAGCGATGCGTTACACTGAAGCCAGAATGACCAAGGCGAGTGAAGAAATTTTAAGGGATATTGATAAAGACACCATTGATTTTGTGCCTAATTACGATGACACCTTAAAAGAGCCAGATATTTTACCAAGCCGTCTGCCTAACCTTTTAGTCAATGGGGCTAATGGGATTGCCGTAGGGATGGCGACTTCTATCCCCCCCCACAGAATTGATGAAATCATAGACGCTTTAGTGCATGTCTTAGAAAACCCTAACGCTGAATTAGATGAAATTTTGGAATTTGTCAAAGGGCCTGATTTTCCCACCGGTGGGATCATTTATGGTAAAGCAGGGATTATTGAAGCCTATAAAACGGGGCGAGGGCGCGTGAAAGTGCGGGCTAAAGTGCATGTGGAAAAAACAAAAAATAAAGAAATCATCGTTTTAGATGAAATGCCTTTTCAAACCAATAAAGCCAAATTAGTGGAACAAATCAGCGATTTAGCGCGAGAAAAACAAATTGAAGGCATTAGCGAAGTGCGCGATGAGAGCGATAGAGAGGGCATTAGAGTGGTGATTGAATTAAAAAGAGACGCGATGAGTGAAATTGTCTTAAACCACCTTTACAAACTCACCACCATGGAGACCACTTTTAGCATCATTTTACTCGCTATTTACAATAAAGAGCCTAAGATTTTCACGCTTTTAGAGTTGTTGCGCCTTTTCTTAAACCATAGAAAAACCATTATTATAAGACGCACGATTTTTGAATTAGAAAAGGCTAAGGCCAGAGCGCATGTTTTAGAGGGCTATTTGATCGCCTTGGACAATATTGATGAAATCGTGCAACTCATTAAAACAAGCCCAAGCCCAGAAACAGCTAAAAATGCCTTAATGGAGCGTTTTAGTTTGAGCGAGATCCAAAGCAAAGCCATTTTAGAAATGCGTTTGCAACGCTTGACAGGTCTTGAAAGGGATAAGATCAAAGAAGAATACCAAAACTTATTAGAGCTTATTGATGATCTCAATGGTATTTTAAAGAGCGAAGATCGCTTGAATGAAGTCGTCAAAACCGAGCTTTTAGAAGTCAAAGAGCAATTTTCTTCTCCAAGGCGTACTGAAATTCAAGAATCTTATGAAAGCATTGACACAGAAGATTTGATCGCTAATGAGCCTATGGTAGTGAGCATGAGCTATAAAGGCTATGTGAAAAGAGTGGATTTAAAAGCCTATGAAAGGCAAAATCGTGGCGGTAAAGGCAAGCTTTCAGGCAGCACTTATGAAGACGATTTCATTGAAAACTTTTTTGTGGCTAACACGCATGATATTTTGCTCTTTATCACCAATAAGGGGCAGTTGTATCATTTGAAAGTCTATAAAATCCCAGAAGCGAGCCGGATCGCTATGGGTAAAGCGATTGTGAATTTAATTTCGCTCGCTCCGGATGAAAAAATCATGGCAACCCTAAGCACTAAAGATTTTAGCGATGAACGCTCTTTAGCTTTCTTCACGAAAAATGGCGTGGTGAAGCGCACCAATTTGAGCGAATTTGGCGGTAATAGGAGTTATAGCGGTATCAGAGCGATTGTTTTGGATGAAGGCGATGAATTAGTGGGTGCAAAAGTTGTGGATAAAAACGCTAAGCATTTGCTCATCGCATCTTATTTGGGCATGTTCATTAAATTCCCTTTAGAAGACGTGCGCGAAATAGGAAGAACTACTCGTGGGGTTATGGGTATTAGACTGAATGAAAATGATTTTGTTGTCGGCGCGGTCGTCATTAGCGATGACAGCAACAAGCTTTTGAGCGTGAGCGAGAACGGGCTTGGCAAGCAAACTCTAGCCGAAGCGTATAGGGAGCAATCTCGTGGAGGTAAGGGGGTCATTGGCATGAAGATCACTCAAAAAACCGGCAATCTAGTGGGCGTTATCAGCGTGGATGATGAGAACCTGGATTTGATGATCCTTACTGCGAGCGCGAAAATGATCAGAGTTTCCATTAAAGATATTAGAGAAACCGGAAGAAATGCCAGTGGGGTAAAACTCATAAACACCGCTGATAAAGTCGTGTATGTCAATTCTTGCCCTAAAGAAGAAGAGCCAGAAAATTTAGAAACCTCTTCGGCGCAAAATTTGTTTGAGTGATGCGTTTCTTTTCATTCTGTTATTTTTTATTTTATTTTTTAGGGGTTTCTTTGCATGCCCTTAGCCCCCTAGAAGAACAAGAATTTTTAATTTCGTACCGCTTGAAAATCGTTGATTCTAGAGTAATGGGCGAAGAGTATTCTGTCTCTAAGCCTATCGTTAGCCGCATCAAAACAGCCCCCTATGTTTTAGACTATCATTGCTCTATCATCACTCGCAACTTGCCCGATTTGAAAAACCCCTTGCTCCAAATAAAGCTAGAACGCTTCCTTTTAGAAATAGCGTTAAAAAAAGAAAAAGAGCGAGTCATTGACTGCCTTTTAAAAAGCCAAGTCGCTATCACGCATTATGATCACAGCTATAAAAACGGCACCACTACCACAAGCATTCTTAACCTCAAAGCCTTAAGCGTTAAAGCGAGTTTAGAGGGAGATATGCTGTCTTTAGATATTTTTAGAAAGGAAGAAGAATGAAAATCGCCATTGTAGAAGATGATATTAACATGCGTAAAAGTCTGGAGCTTTTTTTTGAGCTTCAAGACGATTTAGAAATTGTGAGTTTTAAAAACCCTAAAGACGCGCTAGCGAAACTTGATGAGAGCTTTGATTTAGTCATCACGGATATTAACATGCCCCATATGGACGGCTTGGAATTTTTACGCCTTTTAGAGGGCAAATATGAATCCATTGTGATTACCGGTAACGCGACCTTGAATAAAGCCATTGATTCCATTCGTTTGGGCGTGAAAGACTTTTTCCAAAAACCTTTTAAACCAGAATTGCTTTTAGAATCCATCTACCGCACCAAAAAAGTTTTAGAATTTCAAAAAAAACACCCTCTAGAAAAACCTTTAAAAAAAGCCCCCAAACACAGCTTTTTAGCCACTTCAAAAGCTTTAGAAGAAACCAAACGACAGGCCTTAAAAGTCGCAAGCACGGACGCTAATGTCATGCTATTAGGCGAAAGCGGGGTAGGTAAGGAAGTTTTTGCTCATTTTATCCACCAGCATTCTCAGCGATCCAAGCACCCTTTTATAGCGATCAACATGTCCGCAATCCCAGAGCATTTATTAGAAAGCGAGCTTTTTGGGTATCAAAAAGGGGCGTTCACGGACGCCACAGCGCCTAAAATGGGGCTTTTTGAAAGCGCGAATAAAGGCACGATCTTTTTAGATGAAATCGCTGAAATGCCCCTTCAATTGCAAAGCAAACTTTTAAGAGTGGTTCAAGAAAAAGAAATCACGCGCCTTGGGGATAATAAAAGCGTTAAAATTGATGTTCGTTTCATTTCCGCTACCAACGCCAACATGAAAGAAAAAATCGCTTCAAAAGAATTTAGAGAAGATTTGTTTTTCCGCTTGCAAATCGTGCCTATAACTATCGCGCCTTTAAGAGAGAGGGTAGAAGAGATTTTGCCCATTGCTGAAATCAAGCTTAAAGAAGTGTGCGAGGCGTATCATTTGGGGTCAAAATCTTTTTCAAAAAACGCCGCAAAACGCCTTTTAGAATACTCTTGGCATGGGAATGTGCGAGAGCTTTTAGGCGTCGTGGAAAGAGCGGCGATTTTAAGCGAAGAAACAGAAATCCAAGAGAAAGATTTGTTTTTGGAAAGGTAGGGAGTTGGGAGGTTTTAAAGGGGATAATTATTTCAAAACACCCTCTCCTTAAAAATAAGTTTTTATAATAAAGTAACTAAAACCCCATTTTTATTAGTACGGGTTATTGTGTTCTAAACTCATTTATAGTAGGATTAGCCTAAAAGAGAGTTTAAAGAATTAAATGCCTTTTCTTTTGTAATGGCTTGCGGAGTAGAAAAAATCGCATGCTTCTCTCTATGATAATCTATAATTGCTAACCACTTAATGATGATTTAGCTTTCGCCCCTATTTTTCTTAATTTCGTGGCTCTCCTTTTATTAATAATTTTTGTGTAGGATTAGGTTCGGTGAGTTTAGGGGTTCCCAAACCTACCCCTTGTAATTGAGCCATAAGGAGACTCGGTGGCTCACTCTTGCTATTTTATAAAGGTTTGAAACGCTATAGTTGATGTCATCTCTGTAATGGTTAGGGAGTGTCGGTTTGGTCTCTATTTTCCTTAATATTTTCTCATTTTTCAAACTCTCATGCAATGGATTTTAAAGGCATGGCTTCTTTGCTAGCTTTTATTTATATAATCAATGGTTATTGTTGCCGCTAGCCTTATAATTTTGAAACCATGACGCAATAGCGCCTCTGCTTATCTAAATTTAGCTGTCTGTTATTTTCAGCCCTACATCGTTTCTACAAACAAATGCAAGCTATTTCAATTCCAAAGCTAAAAATTTTCCCGTGTAGCTTTGGGTTTTTTCGCAATTTTGTGCCACCTCTAAAGGCGTGCCGCTCGCAATGACTTTCCCGCCCTTATCCCCCCCATCAGGCCCCATGTCTATAATGTAGTCAGCGTTTTTGATGATGTCTAAATTATGCTCAATCACTATCATAGAATTGCCTAACGCTACCAAAGAATGCAAGACTTGTAAAAGGTGATTCACATCTTCAAAATGCAAACCGGTGGTAGGCTCATCTAAAATATAAAGGGTTTTGCCTGTGTCTTTTTTGCTCAATTCTTTAGCTAATTTGATCCTTTGAGCCTCCCCCCCGCTTAAAGTCGTAGCGTTTTGCCCTAAAGTGATATAGCCTAAGCCCACATCTATAAGGGTTTTTAACTTCACAGCGATTTTAGGGAATTTAGCAAAAAATTCATAGGCTTCTTCTACGCTCATGTTCAACACATCGGCAATGGATTTGCCTTTCACCTTGATTTCTAAAGTTTGTGGGTTGTATTTAGCGCCCTTACAGCTATCACATTGGACTAACACGTCAGGCAAAAAGTGCATTTCTATTTTAATATCCCCATCGCCTTGGCATTTCTCGCACCGCCCCCCTTTAACATTAAAGCTAAAACGGCTCGCGCTATAGCCTAAAATTTTAGCTTCTTTTTGCTCGGCAAATAAAATCCTGATTTCATCCATTACTCCTGTATAAGTGGCAGGGTTGCTTCGTGGGGTTTTTCCTATGGGGGCTTGGTCTAAATAAATCACTTTATCCAAATGCTCCAACCCTACAATCTCCACCCCATTCAAGCTTTGAATTTTTTTAGCATGGTTTAAAAGGGTTTGAGCGGTGGGTAAAAGGGTTTGTAAAATCAGCGAGCTTTTACCGCTCCCGCTCACCCCCGTAATGCACACCAATTGTTTTAAAGGGATTTGAACGCTCAAATTCTTAATGTTATTGATATTGACATTTTTAATTTCTAAAAAATGCTTTTCTTTAGGGAGTTCAAATTTGGGGCGCTCAATCTTTTTAGTGCCGTTGAGATACAAGGCGGTAGAATGGTTATTTTGCAATAATTCTTTCACGCTCCCGCTAAAAACCACTTCACCCCCATGCCTTCCAGCCTTTGGCCCAATATCCACAACAAAATCCGCATGCTTAATCGTCTCTTTATCATGCTCTACGACAATGAGCGTGTTCCCCTTTTTTTGTAAATTCCTAAGGGTGTTGATGAGTTTGAGCGTATCCTTTTCATGCAAGCCAATGCTAGGCTCGTCTAAAACATACAAAACCCCTGTCAAACCACTCCCGATTTGACTAGCGATTCGTATCCTTTGGCTCTCCCCTCCGCTAATCGTTCGCGCATCCCTCCCCAAAGTCAAATACCCTAGCCCCACATCGTATAAAAAAAACACCCTTTCTAAAATCTCTTTTAAAATGGGTTCAGCGATCTTTTTTTCTTGCTCGTTAAGATAGCTAAAATGCGTTGGATCATTAAAAAAATGATAGACTTCTTCAATGGGCTTAGTTAAAAAATCCGCCATTTTCAAGCCAGCGACTTGGACGCTCAGACTGGAGGCTTTCAAACGATGCCCCTTGCATGAAGAACAGGTTTTTTCGCTCATGTAATCGCTCAGATCCTTTTGCTCTTTAAACATGTCATAAGCGATTTGGATAATGCCTTTCCAAGGGCGTTTTAAGGGGCTATTTTTAAAATGAAAGCTGATTTCAGTGCCATTCCCATACAAAAGAGCGTCCTGTTGCTCTTTATTCAATTCATTAAAACAAAGCGCACTGTCAATGCCATTATACTCGCAAAAGCCTTCAAACATTTGAGCGTAATAACTGCGGTTATACCCAAAAATGACTTTAATCGCTCCTTGATTTAAAGGCGTGTTAGGATCTAAAATCTTACTAATGTCTAAGCTAAATTTTGTCCCCAAACCCAAGCAACTTTCGCACGCCCCTTTAGGCGAATTGAAGGAAAAACTCAAAGGCTCTAATTCTTCAAAACTCATCTTGCATTTAAAGCATGCCTTATGCTCGCTGTAATGCTTCCTAATGCTTGGCGCGTTGTCTTGCAAGATTTCCACTTCTAATTCCCCATAGCTTTCTTTAAGGGCTTTTTCTACCGCGCTAGCGATCCGTGAAGCATTTTCGCTATTGATAACCACCCTATCCACCACCGCTTCAATGGTGTGTTTTTTGGTTTTGTGCAAATGGATTTCTTCATCTAATCGCACCATCACCCCATCAACAAAAGCCCTCACATACCCCTTCAAACGCAAACTCTCTAATTTATCGTTAAACGAACCTTTTTTATCTTTAATAATGGGGGCTAGAATAATGATTTTAGAATTTTCTTCTAAATGACAGATTTGAGAAATAATATCGCTCGCGCTCATAGAACTAATTGGCTCTAAACATGTGGGGCAAAATTGCTCCCCAACCCTTGCAAACAACAACCTTAAATAATCATAAATCTCAGTGATCGTCCCCACAGTGGATCTAGGGTTTTTAGAAGTGGTTTTTTGATCAATAGCGATCGCAGGAGTTAGGCCTTCAATCTTATCCACATTAGGCTTACCCACTTTGTCTAAAAATTGCCTCGCATAGCTAGACAAACTCTCTAAATAGCGCCTTTGGCCTTCAGCGTATAAGGTGTCAAACGCCAGAGTGGATTTACCCGAACCGCTCAATCCGGTAAAAACAACAAACTGGTTTTTAGGGATTTCTAAAAAGATATTTTTGAGATTGTTTTCCCTAGCCCCTTGAATAATGATCTTATCCATAATGGTTTTATGTTGCAAGAGTTTCCTTAAAATAAGAAAGTGGATTAAAAGGAGCTATTATACTTCAAAAAAGAATGGTTTTATTATCATTTCTTATTCATAAGAGTTAAAAATATTTGCTTGATTAAGGATAAACATGCTATTATTCTATGAGAAAATTTTAAAGATAGGAATGTAAAGGAATGGAATTTATGAAAAAGTTTGTAGCTTTAGGGCTTCTATCCGCAGTTTTAAGCTCTTCGTTGTTAGCCGAAGGTGATGGTGTTTATATAGGGACTAATTATCAGCTTGGACAGGCCCGTTTGAATAGCAATATTTATAATACAGGGGATTGCACAGGGAGCGTTGTAGGTTGCCCCCCAGGTCTTACCGCTAATAAGCATAACCCAGGAGGCACCAATATCAATTGGCACTCCAAATACGCTAATGGGGCTTTGAATGGTTTTGGGTTGAATGTGGGTTATAAGAAATTCTTCCAATTCAAGTCGCTAGATATGACGAGCAAGTGGTTTGGTTTTAGAGTGTATGGGCTTTTTGATTATGGGCATGCCGATTTAGGCAAGCAAGTTTATGCACCTAATAAAATCCAGTTGGATATGGTCTCTTGGGGTGTGGGGAGCGATTTGTTAGCTGATATTATTGATAAAGACAACGCTTCTTTTGGTATTTTTGGTGGGGTCGCTATCGGCGGTAACACTTGGAAAAGCTCCGCAGCAAACTATTGGAAAGAGCAAATCATTGAAGCCAAAGGTCCTGATGTTTGTACCCCTACTTATTGTAACCCTAACGCTCCTTATAGCACCAACACTTCAACCGTCGCTTTTCAGGTATGGTTGAATTTTGGGGTGAGAGCCAATATCTACAAGCATAATGGCGTAGAGTTTGGCGTGAGAGTGCCGCTACTCATCAACAAGTTTTTGAGCGCGGGTCCTAACGCTACTAATCTTTATTACCATTTGAAACGGGATTATTCGCTTTATTTGGGGTATAACTACACTTTTTAAATAAAAGGGTATCTTTAAGCCCTTTTTAGTCTTTATGAAAAGGGTTTTAGTTTGAGTTTTCACACCTTAAAAAGCTAAGATCAATTAAAAAAACTTTTGAGCGTAACCAACAAAACCAATACCATTGAGTAGGCATTTGGAAAATTCATCTAAGGGTTTTAAGGGGATTGTTTGCAAGAAATAGAAAATCTGCACCAAAGCGTTTTGTTACAAGAAGTCTTGCAAGCGTTCACGCCTTTAGAAGAAGGGATTTTGATTGATTGCACTTTAGGGTTAGGGGGGCATTCTAAAGCGATTCTATCCCAAAAACCGCACCTGAAACTCATTGGCATTGATAAAGATAAGTTCGCTCAAGAAATCGCTAAAGAACGATTGAAAGCCTTTGAAGGGCGTTATAATCTCTTAAGTGGGGGGTTTGCCAAACGCTTTAAAGAAGCCCTAGAAACGCATGATAAGGAGATTAAAGGGGTTTTAGTGGATTTAGGGGTGAGCTCTTTGCAGCTTGATGATGATAACAGAGGGTTTAATTTCCACTCGCACGCTCTGGATATGCGCATGGATTTAGAAAGCGATTTGAACGCTCAAAAGGTCATCAACTCTTATCCTGTAGTGGCGTTAGAAAAAATCTTTAAAGACTATGGCGAAATCAAAGAATACAAAAAAATCGCCCACAAAATTGCAGAAAGGCGCGCTAAAAAACCCTTTAAAGACGCTAAGGATTTGAGCGATTTTTTAAGCTCCCTTTCTAAAAATAAAAAAATCCATCCAGCGACTTTGGTGTTTCAAGCCGTTCGCATAGAAGTCAATAGCGAATTAGAAGAGTTAAAAGAGTTTTTACAATGCGCTAGAAACCTTAAGGGAGCGATTTTGTGCGTGATTTCTTTCCATTCTTTAGAAGACGCGTTAGTGAAAAACGCCTTTAAAGATTACGCTAAAAATTGCATTTGCGATCCTTTAAGTTTCAAATGCACTTGCTCTAACAATCACGCTTTAGGCGAAATTCTAACCAAAAAGCCCATCACTCCAAGCCCAGAAGAAATTAAAAACAACAGGCGTTCACGAAGCGCTAAAATGAGAGTGTTTCAATTCAAACCATGAACAAGTCAATGAGTGAGCCATGAGTATAAAAAGCCATTCTTCAAATGAAAAAGAACGCTTTGTGCGCATAGAAGAGGACGAAAAGAAAGAATTATTTGCTGGAACTGCAAATGAAAATTCGCACGGCCTTTCTTTAATGGCTTTAATAGGGGTATTGGTTTTTGGGGGCGCGTTTTTAGCTCTGTTAGCGCCTAAAATCTATTTAAGCAATAATATCTATTATATTAGCCGTAAAATCAACACCCTAGAAGATCAAAAACGCCTGCTTTTAGAAGAACAACAAATCCTAAAAAACGAATTAGAAAAAGAGCGTTTTAAATATTATATAGAGAATAGTGAAAATATTGGCGATATTGCGTTTTAATGAAAAATGCCAGAAAACATTTTTTAAACTAAATATAAACTAAATTTAAAAGAGCTTTCGTCAAGCAAGGTCTCTTATAAAGCGCTCTTAGGGGGCATTAAGCGCAAAATATCCCCCTATGCGTTCATGATTTTACTATCAAACAAAGCAACTAAAACCCCTTTTTTAGAAAAATTAAGGGGGGTTAAAGGTTTTGAGTGTCAAGTTTTTATTAAGAATGGCCTAATTAACGCTAAATTAACCTTAAAACAAAAACTTGTTTTTAAAAATTTGTTTCAATTTAGATGTAAAGACCCCTTTAAACCCTTGATTTTTAGGAAAAACCCCTCTTAAATAGTATAATAGAAAAGCCTATAAAAGTTAATCAAGGAGCAACCATAAAAAATATTCACTTCGCTTTCGTTATTCAGTATATAACACAACACTAACATCAGATAAGGAAATATAGATGAGAAAAACGATTTCAGCGTTGTTTTTATCAGCATGTATAGGGTTATCGTCTGTTCATGCAGATAACGCTTTGATTTTACAAACAGATTTTAGCCTAAAAGATGGGGCCGTCTCGGCGATGAAAGGCGTCGCTTTCAGCGTTGATTCTAATCTTAAAATCTTTGATTTAACGCACGAAATCCCCCCGTATAACATTTGGGAAGGTGCTTACCGCTTGTATCAGACCGCTAGTTATTGGCCAAAAGGTTCGGTATTTGTGAGCGTAGTGGATCCGGGCGTAGGCACTAATCGTAAATCGGTGGTATTGAAAACTAAAAACGGCCAGTATTTTGTCTCTCCAGATAACGGCACGCTGACTTTAGTGGCGCAAACTTTGGGGATTGATAGCGTGCGCGAAATTGATGAAAAAGCTAACCGCTTGAAAGGTTCTGAGAAATCCTATACTTTCCATGGCCGTGATGTGTATGCTTACACTGGGGCGCGTTTGGCTTCTGGAGCGATCACATTCGAGCAGGTTGGGCCAGAGCTTCCCCCAAAAGTCGTTGAAATTCCTTACCAAAAAGCGAAAGCCACAAAAGGGGGAGTGAAAGGCAATATCCCGATTTTGGATATTCAATATGGCAATGTTTGGAGCAATATCAGCGATAAATTACTCAATCAAGCAGGGATCAAACGAAACGATATAGTGTGTGTAACTATTTTTAAAAATTCCAAGAAACAATACGAAGGGAAAATGCCGTATGTTGCGAGCTTTGGCGATGTTTTAGAAGGCCAGCCGTTAGTTTATTTAAACAGCTTGTTGAATGTTTCTGTGGCGTTGAATATGGATAATTTCGCGCAAAAACATCAAATTAAATCTGGTGCTGACTGGAATATTGATATAAAGAAGTGCGCTAAATAAGGCACTTTTTAAAAAATTAAGGGGGGTTATAAGGGGGGGTTAGATATTTTTACCTATCAAACTTTGATTAACACAGCCTTATTAATGCTAAATTAGCCCTAAAACAAACGCTTGTTTTTAAAATTTTGTTTCAATTTGAAATACCAATCCCTTATAAAAGCTTTAAATTTCAAAAAATAA
>NZ_JACTCR010000024.1:0-23762 GCF_014496965.1 Helicobacter pylori
AAGAGAACGAGTTTGCTGAAAAATTAGAAAACTAACTCCCCCCCCTTACTCTCTTGTGAGGGGTCTCCTTTTTTAATCTCTCTTTTATTCTTTTCTCTTTTCTCTTTCCATTTTCTCCCTAATCTGTCCATTTAATTTGGAATGGCTTCAATTTTAAAATCTCTCTTGTGCGTTATTTCGCATTCAAAAGGCGTTTTTCTTTAAAGTCCTGGTATTCTTTGATCGCATAATTCACAAAGGGCTTGATCGCAATCCCGCCCCTAGAGGCAAAATCCCCATACACTTCCAAATACTTTGGCTCTAGCAATTGGACTAAATCTAATAAAATCGTATTGATGCAGCTCTCATGGAAACTCCCATGGTTTCTGTAACTGAATAAATAGAGTTTTAAAGACTTGCTTTCTACCATTTTGTCTTTAGGGATGTAGCGGATAAAAATCACGCCAAAATCCGGCTGGGAAGTGATCGGACAAAGGCTTGTAAATTCCTTGCATTCTAAAGTGATTAGGGGGTCTAAATTGGGGTTTGGGTTAGGGAAAGCCTCTAGTAAATCGCTGTTGTATTCAAAAATATAGGGCGTTTTAGCGCCTAAGGATTTGAGGTTTGATTCAGGGGTCATTAATCTTCCTTGATTTGAGTTATAATAAGGTTATTTTAACCCATTTTTTAGGAAACTCATGAACCAACGCATAGAAATGATTACGGCTTTATTAGATGAAAAAAAGGCTTTTGATATTACGCACATTGATTTATCCAAAACCCCTTATTTGGTAGAAGATGTCATTATCGCCACCACGCTAGCGAATAAGCATGCCCTTTCTTTACTAGACGCGCTAAAAAACACCCTTAAGCCTTTAGGCGAAGTCTTTTACCAGATAGATGAGTCTAATGAAGAGTGGATCATTTTGGATTTAGGGGATTTGATGATCCATCTTTTCACCAAAGAATGCCGTAAAAAATTTGACTTAGAAGGGTTTTTGAACGCTTATAAAAGAGGGCTTCCTTATCAAAACGCCTAAGAAACTCATCGCACTTTTAGGGCCTAGCGGGAGCGGGAAAAGCGCTCTTTCCATTGAATTAGCCCAAGAATTGGACGCCGAAATCTTTTCTTTGGATTCTTTGAGTATTTATAAAGACATTAATATCGCTTCGGCTAAACCGAGCCTAAAAGAGCGAAAAAATATCAGGCATTACGCCCTAGACTACCTTAACATTGATGAAAAAAATAACGCCCCCCTTTTTAAAACCCTCTTAGAGGACGCCATGAGAGTATCCCCTAAAGAGATTTTACTCATTGTGGGGGGGAGCAGTTTTTACCTCAAATCCATTTTAGAAGGCTTGAGTAGCATGCCAAAACTGAGCAATGAAGAGGTTGTAAAAATAGAGCGAGAAATTGCCGCCCTCGCTAATCCTTATATATTTTTAAAATCCATTGACCCTAACATGGCTTTTAAAATCCATCCAAACGACACTTACCGCATCCATAAGGCTTTAGAAATCTTTTATGCCACCCATACGCCCCCAAGCGAGTATTTTAAGGCTAATCCTAAAAGACCCTTTGAGCATGCCATCTCCTTATTCGCTCTGTCTGTTGAAAAAAGCACGCTTCATAACAACATCAAACAGCGCACCAAAAACATGCTTGATTGCGGGCTTATTGAAGAAATCAAAGCCCTTTATACCCAATACCCTAAAGATTCGCAGCCTTTTAAAGCCATAGGCGTTAAAGAGAGCGTTCTTTATTTAGAAAAACGACTCACTTTAAAGGGATTAGAAGAAGCGATTGTTTCTAACACCATGAAATTAGCCAAGCGCCAAAACACTTTCAATAAAACCCAATTCAATAACCTCTACATGGGGGGCGTTGAAGAAGTTAGGCATGCGATCTTAAACCACTCAAAAAGCGCAATTAAAGGATAATCTAATGGATACGCAAACTTTGCAAAATCAAATTATCCCTATTTTTATGAGTTTTGATAAGAATTACGCGCTAGGGGCTGGCGTGAGCCTTTATTCTTTACTTTCACATGCAAGCAGGCACACAAGCGCGATAGATTTTAGCCCCCTAAGTCAAAGCAACGAACTTTTAGGCGCTAACATCGTGTATAAAATCCATTGTTTGATTAAAGGAGTCACTTTAGAGCAGCAAAACAAGCTTTTAAAAACCCTTGAGCCTTTTAAAAAATTCGCTTCATTGGAGTTTATAGACATTAACTCGCTAGATCATTCCATAGAAAGCTACCTTAATGAGTCTTGTTCCAAGCGTTATGGTGGGCTTCTTGTTTTGTGCCGGCTTTTGCTCGCTTCACTCTTCCCTAATTATTCTAAAATCATTTCTACAGATGTGGATACGGTGTTTTTGGGCGATGTTGCAAGCGCTTATTTTGCGCTAGATAACGACCCCACTAAATCACTTGGCATGGTGAGAGACACTTTTTCCCACCTTTCTTTTGAAGCCTTTTGTCATTTTATTGAGCGCGCTTGCAAGAATTTTAAAATGGATTTTTCACGCTTTAGCCCAGACGAATTAAAACGCATCCATCAAGGCTTTAACATGGGCTTTTTGGTGGCGCATCTGGATCGGTGGCGCCAAGACGGGTTTGAAAAAATCGCTTTAGAGTTTTTAAAAACTAGGGGGAAAGACCTTTTCTACCCTGAGCAGTGTTTAATCAATATGGTGTTTTTAGAGCGTATTTTAGAATTGCCTATTTATTATAATTGCTATTCTGACTTTTTCAACCAGCACTACCCTAAAAACATCATCATGCTCCATTTCATCAAATACAAGCCGTGGCGTTCTGTCAGTTCTTTGAACGGGCGTTTGATTTGCTATGAGGCTGAAGCGAGTTTTTGGCTTGCAAACCTTTTTTGCACCCCTTTTAAAAACGATTTTTTGAAAGAACGCCTTGAAATGGCTAAAGACCAACAAATGCACTCTTTTAAAACCCACATCCGATCAAAAACGATTAGGGATTATTTTTATTTTAGGATAAAAAATATTTTGAAAAAAGTTTTCAAACTCTCTTAAAGGACCTTCATAAAAAAACGATTGAAGTTTTTAAAATTCTTTGCAAAGAGCGTCATTTTAGATGAAAAATTTTTAATTTTCCTTCTTTGCAACGCTCTTTCTAACGCTTACAAAAATAGCGATTTGTTTTCTTTCTCTAAAGGCTTTTTAGGCGCTTTTTTAATCGGGTTTGTGGTGTATTATGCCGCCGCTCTGATCCCCAAAAGACCCCTGCAACGCTTGCTAGAATGGCTGTTTATAGGAAGCGGTATTATTTTTAGCGTCGCAGAAATTTTTACGCTATTTATGTTTAAAATGCCTTTTTCAAAAGGCCTAATTGACACGCTTCTAGCCACAAACGGCTCTGAAACGATGGCGTTTGTAAAAAGCTATAACAATTATTTGCTTTACTACGCTTTTATTTTGATCGCTTTATTGATCGCCATTAAAACCATTCGCTTTAGAGCGCTTGTGCCTGGTGTGATAGCGAGCGTTTTAGGGCTTTCTATCCTTGCCATAGGGAGCGTTCGTAACATTAAACACCTTACAGAGAACGACGCCACTTTAAAAAGATCATTGTTTTCTCTTTCTTTAGCTAGGGGGTTTTATTCCGCCTATTTGAGCTTAACCGATCGCCAACAAGCCATAAAATTTTATAGTTTTTTTAGCAACCTTTATTTACCAAGCGATTATCTTTCTAGCACGGGCGATGTTGAAAATGTTGTCTTAGTCATCGGCGAAAGCGCGAGCAGAAATTTCATGCAACTCTATGGCTATAGCGTTCCTAATAACCCCCTATTGAGCCAACTCGCCAACGAGAGAGAGAGAGAGAGAGAGAGAGTAACAACCTGTTCGTGTTTTCTGACACGATAAGCAAAGAAGGCAGCACTTCTGATGTCTTTGAAAACCTGCTCAATTATAGCGATGCTGAAACGAATAAGCCTTGGTATCATTACCGCAACATGATAGACATTTTCAAGCGATCCCATTATGAAACTTTTTGGTTAGAAAAACAATTCGTCGATCAATGGTCATTGATACAAGATCTAGTTTCTAGTCGCTCTAAAAACCGCTACCTTCTTCAACGCGATAGAAATCTCTACTTCCTTCCTGGAGAATGGACAGGATATGATGAAGATATTTTAACTTTTTATTCCAAAAATATCCTGTCCCAATTAAAAAGCAAGAATTTTATCGTGTTCCATTTGCGTGGCTCACACAAGACTTACAGCGAGCGTTTCCCTAAAAGCTTCGCCAAATTCAAACCAAGCGATTTGTCTTTTTCTAATTTGCATGTGAGCAATGATAGAGACAAGCAAATCGTTGCCGATTATGTCAATTCGCTTTATTATAACGATGCTATTTTGAATGGGATTTTTAATCTCTTTAAAGATAAAGACGCTATTGTGTTTTATTTGAGCGATCATGGGCAAGATGTTTTTGAAAGCGGCCCTACTTATGGGCATAGCTGTTCTAAAGCGGGATTAGAAATCCCTTTTATGATTTATGTGAGCGATATTTTTAAAGAAAAACACCCCGAGAAAGTCAAATTGATTAAAAACGCTTTAAACAAACCTTTCATGAGCGATGATTTAATCCATTCTCTTTTGCCTTTGGTGGGCATTCGCACTAAAGATGAAATAGAGAGTAAAAACCTTTTTAGCCCCCAATTTGACGCCCAAAGAAAAAGGATTACTTGTCGCTGGGGGATTGGATCATGATAAGGTTGCAAAATAAGGCTCTGCTCTCATCAATAGGGGTAAGATTGATTTTAAAAAAGCCTTTCAACCCTACCTTAAAATTTTCACTTCTTCTTCTAAATGGATGCCGTATTCTTGTAACACTCTGGTTTTGGCGAGTTCTATCAAATCTAGCGCTTCTTCAAATCCTGCACCCCCCAAATTCACCAAAAAATTCGCATGCTCTTTGGCAAATCCCACTCTTTTTAAGCGATAACCCCTTAAGCCCGCACCCTCTAAAAGCCTGCCCGCATGATCGTTAGGCGGGTTTTTGAAACAGCTCCCAAAATTAGGCAATTTGGGGTGGCTTTTTCGCATGCTTTGACACGCTTTTAAAACCTCTCCTCTAAAGCCATGCGTTTTTTTAAACCTCGCTCTTAAAACAACGCCATTGAATTTGCTATTGCGATAACTCAACCCCAAAGCTCCACTCCCTAGCCACTCATTATTGATATAAGCGCTTTCTAAAACATTTTTGATTTCAAATTCTTTCATGCCGGCATTCATTCTAACTAACGCCCCTAAAGTGCCAGGCAATTGCCCTAAAAACTCCAAACCCCCTAAATCATTCGCCCTAAAATAATTAAAAATTTTAGACGAGTTGGCCGCTCCCCCTATTTCAACGCATTCGCCATGATCGCAAATATAATCGTAGTTTTTGCCTAAAAGGGCGAGATTTTTCGCACTAGGAGCGATTAAAAGGTTGTTCGCTAAACCGATGATCTGGTGTTCTTGAGAAATTTCATCATCGTTTTCTAAAACGCTCACTTTTAAAGGCACACCGATTTTCACGCTACTGTAACGGGAAAAATCAATAGTGGTTTCTAGCATTTTCTAGCCTATGATTTTAGGAATGAGCTTGATTAAGGTTTTGGTATAATCTAAAAGCATGTTAGTCATCCACGGCATGGTTAAAATCAACACCCCAATCACGGCTAAAATCTTAGGCACAAAAGACAAAGTCATTTCATTGATTTGAGTGGTTGCTTGAAAAATACTGACTAATAGCCCCACCACCAAGCCCGCTAGTAATACCGGTAAAGAAATCATCAAAGTGATTTTATAAGTCTCAATGGCGAGTTTCATGAGTTGTGATTCCATAACATTCCCTTTATCTTAAGATTTCTTCTAACTGCTGAAAGCTTTGTTCAAAAGGCTGTAAAGCGTTTTCATCTTGCGCTAAAAACTGCTCCATTAAAGCCTTTTTCTTAATCGCTTCATCAAGCTCTTTATCGTTCCCCATTTGATAAGAGCCGATGCGAATGAGCATTTCATTTTCTTTCAACAACGCATACAAACGGCGGAATTTTCTCGCGCAAAGGTTTTGAGACTCGCCGATGATGTCTTTAGCCACCCTTGATGCGGAGTTTAAAATATTGATAGGCGGGTAGATCCCATAATCGGTCAATTCCCTACTCAAAACAATATGCCCGTCTAAAATACTCCTGGCCTGATCGGCTATGGGATCGCTCAAATCATCGCCCTCTACTAGCACGCTAAAAAAAGCCGTGATGCTCCCCTTATTTTCTTCCTTGCCCGCTCTCTCCATTAATTGAGGCAATAAAGAAAGCGCGGATGGGGGGTAGCCTTTGGAAGTGGGCGGTTCGCCTAATGCCAAACCGATTTCTCTTTGAGCCATAGCGAAACGAGTCACTGAATCCATGATAAACAACACGTCTAGCCCTTGGTTTTTAAAATACTCCGCCACGCTCATCGCGCAAAAGGCCCCGTATTTGCGCATTAAAGGGCTATCATCGCTCGTGGCGACCACCAACACGCAAGAGCTTAAATCCCCTTTTAAGTTTTTCTCTATAAATTCAGGGATTTCTCTGCCCCTTTCCCCAATCAAAGCGATCACTTTAATGGGCGCTAAGCAACCCCTAGTGATCATGCCCATTAGCGTGGATTTACCCACCCCAGAGCCGGCAAAAATGCCCAGTTTTTGCCCCTTACCGCAAGTCAAAAGCCCATCAATGCTCTTCACCCCCACGCTAAAAACCTCATCAATCAAGCCTCTTTTTAAAGGGGCTATAGGCGTTGTGATCACAGGCGCTAATCGTTCATAATCTAGCGCCCCCTTATTGTCAATGACTTGCCCTAAAGGGTTAAGCACCCTCCCTAAAAGATTACGGCCCACAGGGAAATTCAACCCCTCTTTTAAAAACAGCACCTTATCGCCAGCCCTAGCCCCCTCTATAAAGTTAAAGGGCGTGAAACCAAACTGCTCTTTTTCTGCCACCACCACCATTCCCACGCATTCGCTGCCATCGCTTTTTTCAATCTTCACCACATCGCCCACAGACGGGTTAAAACCATCCGCATAAACGATATTGGGCATGATTTTTTTCACGCTCCCATAGCGAGGCGATAGATCAAAATGCTGATTCAAGCGGTTTTTTAAGGATTTTAGGGGCATTAAAGCTCTTTAGTCCATAAGACTTCAGCGATCTGGCGCTCATCATTGATTCTATTCACATGCACAATCACATCAATCGCGCTCTTAAAATACGCTCGCATCAAGTCCTTGTCTAAGGCATGTGCATAACGCATGCTCAAATTCAGTGAAAGGGCTTCTAAAGTGTTTTGAGCGCTATTAGCGTGAATGGTTGAGAGCATGCCCTTATGCCCGGTGTTTCCTAAACGCAAAAAGAGCGCCGCATTCCTGGTGTCAATCTCGCCCACAATGAGTCTGTCCGGGTTTAAGCGCATGGCCATATTGAGAGCGTCTTCATAATTAAAGCGTGTGTTCTCTTGCTTGCCCACTAAAAGCCCCACGCAATTGCTGAACGCTTTTAAATCCAATTCTTGGCTGTCTTCAACGCTCACCACCCTTTCATCTTTATTGACGCAATCTAAAAGAGCGTTGAGTAAGCTTGTTTTACCGCTTGAAGTCTCCCCACTAATGAGAATGTTATGCCCTTTTAGGGCTAAATTTTTCAAACTTTCTGGATCGCTTGCTTTGAAAGTGAAATCGTCTAAACTCAAGGGCTTGAGCCTAGGCACACGGATATTGAGCGTGATTTGATTATTGGTAGTGATGCTGAAGTGATTCGCGCTCACCCTATAACGCGTGAAAGGGATAGAGCAATTTAACATGGGGTGTTCTTCATCAAAAAACAACCCCCTAAAACTGGCCAATTGCTCGCAAAATCTCAGTAAAAACGCCTTATCAAAAAGCGCATGCCCTCTTTTTTCTCGTGTGTTATTGACTTTATAAAGCCAAAGCTCTTGCTCGGTGTTGATGATAAGCTCGGTGATCCCGCTTTCTAAAAATGGGGTGAAATGGCCGATTAGGGCTTGTAAAACTCTATGGGTTTGTAAAGTTTCCAAAAGCCCTATCCTTTTATCATCGCTCTTTCAAAACCTCTTCGCAGCGCTTGCAAGGGGTGTTTTCTAACTCGCTTTTAAAACGCCAACACCTGGGGCATTTATAAAAGGGGGCTTTAAAGAGCGTGAATGCTGGCGTTTCGCTCAATTTTTCTTTTGCAACCCCCACAAAGCTCACCATCAGCAATTCTTCTATTAAATTTTCACACAACGCTTTTTCTTTCACCTCAATAGCGCATTCTAACGAATTTTTAACCACGCCTTCTTTTTTCAATCGGTCTAACTCTTCATTAAAGGCAGAACGCAAGGCTAAAACGGCTTCAAAATTTTCTGGTTTTTTAAACTCTTTAAGGTGGAGTTTTTCTAAAACGCTAATGCCTTTTAAATCAAACACATCTTTGGCTTGTAAAAACGCGCAAAGTACCTGGCTATGCTCTAAAACTTCTTCAATCGTGTGCGTTAAAATCGGGGCTAAAAAGTAGCACAATTGACTAGCCACAGCGAGTAAGACCATTTGAATGGCTTGGCGTTTTTCATTATTTTTGCTACCGCAATACAAGCTATCCTTACAAGCGTCTAAATAAATCCCGCTCAATTCATTGGTAACAAACGCCATTAAAATATTCAAGCCCTTCACCAAATCATGCTCTTCAAACGCGCTATTGACTCCAGCACTTGTTGTTTCTAAAGCCTCTAATATAAAATGATCTAAAGGGCTAAAGTCATGGGGGCGTTCTAAATTTTTGAGATCCATATCGCTAAAATTGGCGAGTAAAAATTTTAGGGTGTTGCGGAATTTTTTATAATGCTGTTCTGTTTGAATGAAAAAGGTTTGAGAAACCCTTAGATCGTTTTGATAGTCATTAAACGCTACCCACAAACGCACCACATCGCTCCCATGCTTTTTGAGTAAGTTGTCCAAAGACACCACATTGCCCTTAGATTTACTCATTTTTTCGCCCTTTTCATCTACGATAAAGCCATGCGTAATGACCTTTTTAAAAGGGGCTTGGTTGTTTAAAATACAACCGATTAGAAGCGAGCTTTGAAACCACCCCCTATGCTGATCGCTCCCTTCTAAAACCACATCGCTAGGGCTTTGCCCCTTTTCCCCATGATAGTCTTCTAAAACCGCCTTAAAAGTGCTACCGCTATCAAACCACACGTCTAAAATGTGCATGACTTTTTCGTAATGCTTGGCGTTATCTTGATAATTAGGGGGTAATAAATCCTTGATGTTATATTCCCACCACACATCGCAACCTTTTTTTTCAAAAAGATTCGCCACATGTTCTAAAACTTCGCTCTCAAAACATGGCTTATTGGTGCGTTTGTCTATGAAAAAGGCCAGTGGCACGCCCCATTTTCTTTGCCGGCTCAAGCACCAATCAGGGCGGTTTTCTATCATGGTTTTTAGGCGGTTTTTCCCGCTGCTTGGCACAAATTCCACCTTTTCAATCGCGTTCAAAGCCACTTCTCTTAAGGTTTTTTGAGAGCCATCATTTTGGATAAAAGGCTCATCCATTAAAATAAACCATTGCGTAGTCGCTCTGTAAATCACAGGCTTGTGCGTCCTCCAGCAATGCGGGTAGGAATGCTCAATCTCTCGCTCTAGCAACAAAGAATCGCCCAATTGCTCTATAATGCGTTTTTGAGCCTTAAAAATGTGTTCGCCCAGATAGCTTTCATCTAATAGTTGGTTATGGATAATGCCCTCATCATAGCAACCTTTCTCATCTACGGACATTAACACTTCTAAATTATATTTTAAACCTAAATAATAGTCCTCTTCACCATGCCCGGGAGCGGTATGCACGGCTCCTGTGCCATCTTCTAAACCGACATGCTCTCCTAGAGTGATTAGGGAATCTCTTTGGTTTAAAGGATTGGTGGCCTTCAAATATTCTAAATCATTGGAATTGAATTCATGCGTGATCGCATTGTCCACCACCCCTAAAGCGGCTAATTTTTCATGCAAGGCTTTAGCGACTAAATAGCCTTTTTGAGTGAGCGCATAAACAGCGTCTTTTTTCAAAGCGATCGCTTCATTCGCATACAAAGTCCAAGGCGTGGTCGTCCAAATCACCAAGCTCGCTTTTTTGACTTTTAATTTTTCTAAACTCTCCTTTTTCAAACCAAACGCCACGAAAATGGAGGGCGATTTTTTCATTTTGTATTCCACTTCAGCTTCCGCTAAAGCGCTCTCGCATGCATAACTCCAATAAATAGGCTTATGGCGTTCTTTCAAAAGCCCTTTTTTAGCCACTTCCACTAAAGCCCTATAAATGCTCGCTTCAAATTTAAAATCCATGGTTTTATAAGGATCTTCAAAATCCCCCAAAACGCCTAATTGCAAAAATTCATTCTTTTGGATTTCTAAAAACTTCTTCGCATGATCTCGGCACTTTTCTCTAAACAGCGTGGGGTTTTCTAGGCTCGTTTTTTCTTTTTCCAATTGTTCTAAAATTTGCTGCTCAATGGGTAAGCCATGGCAATCCCAACCGGGCGTATAATAGATTTTCTTCCCCTTAAAATATTCTCTTTTAACGACAATGTCTTTTAAAATCTTATTTAAGGCATGCCCTAAATGCAAATGCCCGTTCGCATAAGGCGGCCCGTCATGCAAAGTGAAATCCCCATGGTTATCTTTCCTATTTTGCATGCGTTTGAACGCTTGTTGCTCTTGCCATTTGGCGTAAGTTTTAGGCTCATTGACGCTCAAATTCCCTTTCATAGAAAAGGTGGTTTCGTTTAAGTTTAAGGTGTCTTTGTATTCTTTCATTATATTATCCTTTGCTTTATTATTCTTTTGTTTTAGGAACGATATAAAGGTGCGTGTCTTTTCGCGGCACATTTTTTAAAGTGGGGATTTGTAAAATCGTGTATTCTTCTATCCCCTTTAAATAATGCAAACTAATCACATCGCCAATTTTCACTTCTTTACTGGGCTTAGCGCAACTCCCATTGAGCCACACCACCCCTACATTGCACATATCTGTCGCCAAAACGCGCCGCTTCACTAAACCCACTGATTGTAAAAATTTGTCTATTCGCATGCGTTTATTTTACCCTATTCTTTAAGTTTTTAGCCATAACTTATAAGGGTTTTAGTTTTAGCATGTTAGCATTCAGCCACCACTCTTTTTAAGGAATTTGTTTGAAGTTTCAAATTGTGAGTTTGTTATTGGCTTTTTTATTAGCCTCTTGTTTGCCCCCTAAAGGCCATCATTCTGGTTTGGTGAATATGTATATCGCACATCAAGGCCAGAGCGTGCACACTTATTGGCGTAAAGTGGATAGAGGAGTTGTTGCCAAACACAATGAAGCGCTTAAAGAAAACCCCAAAATAAAGCTCAAAGACCCTAGGGGGCCTTTGTTCATGCTGGGGAGTGAGCGCTTCATGCTTTTATGGAAAAACCGCTATACTTTAGCCAAAGTCCAATCGTTCAAACTAGAGCCTGGGTTTTATTACTTGGATTCTTTTAGCGTGGAAACTCAAAAAGGCATCTTGCAAAGCGCCCCTGGCTATTCATACACCAAAAATGGCTACGATTTCAAAAACAACCGCCCCTTTTTCCTAGCCTTTGAAGTCAAACCTGACAGCAAAATCATTCTTCCTAGCGTGGAATTGAGCCTGATTAAAACCCCTAGAGGCTTTTTAGGGGTGTTCTTGTTTGACAACAACGAAAAGGGGGCTAATGCCCAATGGATTGAAGGGAGCTTGAATCTAAAGCTTAAAAACGCTTCTTTTAAAGACGCATGGGAATTAAAGCAATAAAGCGCAAGGCTTTGTTTTATGGAGCGTTGGTATTAAAATATTAAAAAGTCTTAACGATACTATTGGATAAAAATTTACTTTTTATAGGCATTGATGAGTATTAATGAGCGTTTGTGAAAACAAAAATCAAGCGTGTTGCGGTGGTTTGATTGGATTTAATGGGTTTGATTAGAATGGGTTAGAATGGAATGATTGTATCTTAAAGTCAAAGCCAGAGACAACCCTAGTCAAGCTGCCCCTAGCCACACCGATATTACTCGTGATGCCCGTGGCAGCAACCTTCTTCTTGATGATGACTATCGCTAGTGCTGCAACAACCTTCTTCATGATGAGAGCTGTGGTGGTAATGGTGGTGTTCGCCGCCATGATAATGGTGGTGGTGTGTGTGGTGGTGATGGTGGTGGTGCCCGCCGTGTTGTTCTTCATGGTGTGCCATGATGACTCCTTTGATTAAAAATTTAAATTCTAGCTCACTGGCTAGGATTTTATTTTACAGTATAAAATCTAGTCAATTGTTAATGGAAGAAATTTTGACGCTAATTTTTAAATTTTTGCTACTTGAAAAAAGAGGGCTAAAGCAAACAACGCTTGGTAGTGAATACTAGATCCAATGCCGTTAAAATTTTTGATTTTGAAAGAAAACTAAATTAAAAGAGAAAGTTAAAAAGCCAAAAAGCAGCCCTAAGGCCGCCCCATAAACGCCCCAATCAATATTGTTGGTTTTGTTGTTGTGCTTTTTGTTGTTGTTGTTGGTGTGCTTGTTGTTGTTGCTGTTGTTGCGCGTGTTGCTCTGCTTGTTGTTCGGCGTGTTGTTGCGCGTTATGATGGTGGTGTTCGCCGCCATAATAATGGTGGTGGTGCGCGTGGTGATGGTGGTGGTGTTGGCTGTTAGCCTGTTGTTGTTGCTGTTGTTGCGCTTGGTGTTGTTGTTCATGGTGTGCCATGATGACTCCTTTAATTGAAATTTAATTCTAGCTCACTGGCTAGGATTTCATTCTATAATGCAAAATCTAACCAATTATTAACGAAAAAGATTTTAATACTAATTTTTAACACGAGCGCCAATTCAAGCGCTTCTGTTGTCAAAACTACCAACATCTTTGAATGAAAAAAGCTATAATAAAGAAGTTGCATTAAAAAGGAAAGACAAATCCCCTTTTTAAGGTATAATATGAGGAATTTTAGAAGCGCTTCTTATGGTAGTAGCTAAAAAGTCTTTAGGACAGCATTTTTTAACGGACGAGTCGTTTTTAGACAGGATCGTTAATGCTTTGCCCCCTTTAAACCCGTTAAAATTGATTGAAATCGGCGTGGGGCTAGGGGATTTGACTCTCAAGTTGTTGGATCGCTATCCTTTAAAGACTTATGAGATAGACAGCCATTTGTGCGAGAAAATGCGAGCGAGGTTAAAGGCAGAAAAAAAGCCTTTTCAATTGGAATTAGTGGAAAAAGACGCTCTTTTTTTAAAAGAAGAAGAGCCTTATTTTTTGATTTCTAATTTGCCTTATTATATCGCTACTAGGCTTGTTTTAAACGCGCTCAAAGACCCTAAATGCAGGGGCTTGTTGGTGATGACACAAAAGGAAGTGGCGCTCAAATTTTGCACTAAAGATTCACAGAATGCGTTGAGCGTTTTGGCTCACACAATAGGGAATATTACCCTTTTGTTTGATGTGCCGCCTAGCGCGTTTAGCCCGCCTCCAAAGGTGTTTTCTAGCGTGTTTGAAGTGATCAAAGAGCCGCTGAAAGAAAAGGCGTTGGCTTCATTAGCCCAAGCGCCATTTTTTGAAGAAGCCCTACAAAAAGGGTTTGAAACATTGGAAGATTTTTTGAAAGCTTGTTTCTCATCTCCTAGGAAGACGCTTTCAAACAATCTTAAAAAAAGCGTTTCTTATAAAGAAAAGCTTGATAAGGTGTTAGATTTTTTAGCGTTAGAAAACCAACCAACAAGCGTGAGGGCGTCTGAGGTAAAAGATTATCTCAAGCTCTTAAAATCCGTTTTAAAAGGCTAATGCCTTTTTAAAAAATTGAAATAAAGGAATAATCGTTATGACTGATAACAACCAAAATAATGAAAACCATGAAAACAGCAGTGAAAACTCAAAAGATCACCATGAGGCGCGAGCCGGGGCGTTTGAGCGATTCACCAACCGCAAAAAGCGTTTCAGAGAAAACGCGCAAAAAAACGCAGAGTCTTCGCACCATGAAACGCCCTCGCACCATAAAAAAGAGCATCGCTCCAACAAAAAGCCAAACAACCACCACAAACCTAAACATGCCCCCCAAAAAACACGAAATTACGCCAAAGAAGAATTGGATAACAACAAAGTAGAGGGCGTTACGGAAATTTTGCATGTGAATGAGAGAGGGACTTTAGGCTTTCATAAGGAACTCAAAAAGGGCGTTGAAGCGAATAACAAGATTCAAGTGGAGCATTTAAACCCGCATTATAAGATGAATTTAAACTCTAAAGCGAGCGTTAAGATCACGCCTTTAGGGGGCTTGGGCGAGATTGGGGGGAACATGATGGTCATTGAAACCCCAAAAAGCGCGATCGTGATTGATGCGGGCATGAGCTTCCCTAAAGAAGGGCTTTTTGGCGTGGATATTTTAATCCCGGATTTTTCCTATTTGCACCAAATCAAGGACAAAATCGCCGGTATTATCATCACCCATGCCCATGAAGATCACATAGGGGCCACGCCTTATTTGTTTAAAGAGTTGCAATTCCCCCTTTATGGCACGCCTTTGAGTTTGGGGCTGATTGGGAGCAAGTTTGACGAACATGGTTTGAAAAAATACCGCTCGTATTTTAAAATCGTAGAAAAGCGTTGCCCCATTAGCGTGGGCGAATTCATCATTGAATGGATCCACATCACGCATTCTATCATTGACAGCAGCGCTTTAGCGATCCAAACTAAAGCCGGAACCATCATCCACACCGGCGATTTTAAAATCGATCACACCCCGGTGGATAATTTGCCCACGGATTTGTATCGTTTAGCGCACTATGGCGAAAAGGGGGTGATGCTTCTTTTAAGCGATTCCACTAACTCCCATAAATCCGGGACCACGCCGAGTGAAAGCACCATAGCGCCGGCTTTTGACACGCTTTTTAAAGAAGCGCAAGGGAGGGTGATTATGAGCACCTTCTCTAGCAATATCCACCGGGTCTATCAAGCCATACAATACGGCATCAAATACAACCGCAAGATCGCTGTGATCGGGCGCTCTATGGAAAAAAACCTAGACATCGCTAGAGAATTGGGCTATATCCATTTGCCTTATCAATCTTTTATTGAAGCCAATGAAGTCGCTAAATACCCAGATAATGAAGTCTTAATCGTAACGACCGGCTCACAAGGCGAAACCATGAGCGCGCTTTATCGCATGGCGACTGATGAGCACCGCCACATTTCTATCAAACCCAACGATTTAGTCATCATTTCCGCTAAAGCCATTCCTGGCAATGAAGCGAGCGTTTCAGCGGTGTTGAATTTCTTGATCAAAAAAGAAGCTAAAGTGGCTTATCAAGAATTTGACAATATCCATGTGAGCGGGCATGCCGCCCAAGAAGAGCAAAAGCTCATGTTAAGACTCATTAAGCCTAAGTTTTTCTTACCCGTGCATGGGGAATATAACCATGTCGCGCGCCACAAACAAACCGCTATTGCTTGCGGGGTGCCTGAAAAAAACATCTATTTAATGGAAGATGGCGATCAGGTGGAGGTTGGTCCTGCGTTCATTAAAAAAGTCGGCACGATTAAAAGCGGGAAAAGCTATGTGGATAACCAAAGCAATTTGAGTATTGACACAAGCATTGTGCAGCAAAGAGAAGAAGTCGCTAGCGCCGGGGTGTTTGCGGCTACGATTTTTGTGAATAAAAACAAACAAGCGCTTTTAGAAAGCTCTCAATTTTCCAGTTTAGGGCTTGTGGGTTTCAAAGATGAAAAGCATTTGATTAAAGAAATTCAAGGGGGCTTAGAAATGTTACTAAAATCCAGCAACGCCGAAATTTTGAATAACCCTAAAAAATTAGAAGATCACACTCGTAATTTCATCAGAAAAGCGCTCTTTAAAAAGTTTAGAAAATACCCGGCTATCATTTGTCATGCCCATTCTTTTTGATTGTAACGCTACCGCTATACAAGTTTTAAAAGATGAAGCGAGTGCGCTTTTAGAAAGCGTTGGACAATTCCAAAAACCCAACGATTTAGAAGCGATTGTCAAACTCATTTTAAAAAGCCAAGAAAAGGGGGGTAAGCTTGTGATAGTGGGCGTGGGTAAGAGCGCTTTAGTGGCACAAAAAATCGTTGCTTCCATGCTAAGCACCGGTAACAGGAGCGCGTTTTTACACCCTACAGAAGCCATGCATGGGGATTTGGGCATGGTGGAAAAAAACGATGTGATCTTAATGATTAGCTATGGGGGCGAGTCTTTAGAATTATTGAATCTAGTGAGCCATTTAAAACGCTTGAGCCATAAAATCATCACTTTCACTAAAAGCCCTAATAGTTCGCTCTCTAAACTCGGCGATTATTATTTGAGTTTGAAAATTAAAAAAGAAGCTTGCCCCATTAACACCGCTCCAACGACTTCTACCACCCTAACTCTAGCGTTAGGCGATGTTTTAATGGCATGCTTGATGCGAGCGAAAAACTTCAGCCAAGAAGATTTTGCCTCCTTTCATCCGGGCGGGCTTTTAGGCAAAAAACTTTTTGTCAAGGTTAAAGATTTACTGCAAACCACGAACCTCCCCCTAATCGCTCCTAATACAAGTTTTAAAGACGCACTCATAGAAATGAGTGAAAAACGCCTAGGCAGCGCGATTTTAGTCAATGATAACAACGAGCTTGTGGGGGTATTAAGCGATGGCGATGTGCGCAGAGCGTTACTAAAAGGGGTTAGTTTGGAAAGCGAAGTGAAGCATTTTGCCACCTTAAAACCTAAAAGCTTTAAGAATTTAGACGCTCTTCTTTTAGAAGCGTTAGAATTTTTAGAGCGCCATAAGATCCAGCTTTTGGTGTGCGTGGATGATTGTAATAAGGTTTTAGGAGTCTTGCACTTGCACCAACTTTTAGAATTAGGGCTTAAAGCATGAAAGCTAGTATTTATGATTTCACTTTAGATGAATTGAGTCAGCTTTTAAAACCGAGTTTTAGGGCTAAACAGCTTTATTTGTGGCTCTATGCGAAGTATAAAACAAGCTTTAAAGACATGCAAAATAATTTTTCAAAAGACTTTATCGCTTATTTGGAGCAAGAATTTGTTTTGCGCACGATAGAAATCACGCATGTGAGAGAGAGCATTGATGGCTCTAAAAAATACCTTTTTAAATCTTTAAGGGACAACCACACTTTTGAAGCGGTGTTGTTGAAAATGAAAGACAAAAAGATTGATGAAGAAACGAACGCCGTTTTAGAAGGGGAAAAATACACCGTGTGCGTGTCTTGTCAAATCGGCTGTCAAGTGGGTTGCTCGTTTTGTTTCACTCAAAAAGGCGGTTTTGTAAGGAATTTAAAAGCGAGCGAGATTATCCAGCAAGCCCTGCTCATTAAAGAAGACAATAACCTCCCCATTGAAAAAGCACTCAACATTGTTTTTATGGGAATGGGCGAGCCTTTGAACAATTTAGATGAGGTGTGTAAGGCGATTGAAATTTTTAATACCGGCATGCAAATTTCACCCAAAAGAATCACCATTTCCACGAGTGGCGTAGCCGATAAAATCCCCATTCTAGCGGGCAAAAATTTAGGCGTGCAATTAGCCATATCCTTACACGCCGTAGATGATAAAACGCGCTCGTCTTTAATGCCCTTGAATAAAAAATACAACATTGAATGCGTTTTGAATGAAGTGAGGAAATGGCCTTTAGAGCAGCGAAAAAGAGTGATGTTTGAATACCTTTTAATCAAAGATCTAAACGATAGCTTGGATTGCGCTAAAAAACTTTTAAAACTTTTAAACGGCATTAAATCCAAAGTGAATTTGATTTTATTCAACCCGCATGAAGGCTCTAAGTTTGAACGCCCTAGCTTAGAGAGCGCTAGAATGTTTGCGGATTTTTTAAACGCCAAAGGCTTGTTATGCACCATTAGAGAGTCTAAAGCTTTGGATATTGAAGCAGCTTGCGGGCAATTGAGGGAGAAAAAGCTCCAGCAGAAAATTTAAAAACCACTCCCTTAAAAACCCGTATTCATAGACTTTAGGCCATTTGCCATGCGTGTTTGGTGCCATTCAGGGGGAGTTTTAAGGGGGTTTGTTGTAGGATTTCATCACGCCCCATAAGTTCGTTTTATGGGGCAGACCAACATTGTAAGGAGCATGCCATGCGATCAAAAAATGGCAAACGCTCTTGGAGATCATTATACTTTGAGTTTGCTTTTTTGGGGCTTAAAGTGATCGTTTCTGTGAAACGCTGATTTTTCTAAGAGCGTTCCCCTGAGTTTAAAAGCTTAGGGGTTTCCTTTAAAAAGCGGGTTTGCCCTTGACTTTTGGGGCGTTTATTATTTCTTTATCTTTTCATTCAATTTTTTAATCTTGTTTTAGCGTTTGTAAAATTAAAAGTTTTAAGGGGGTTTGTTGTAGGATTTCATCACGCCCCATAGTTACGATATGGGGCAAATCACAGTTAAAAGGGTTTATCATGCGAAGAAAACATGGTAAAAACTCTTGGTTAGTATTATACATTAAAATCTCTTTTAAGGGGTTTAAAGTGGTCTTTTCTATAGAAAAGTAATGTATTAGCCAAAGTTCCCCTGAGCCTAAAAGCTTAGGGGTTTCCTTTAAAAAGCGGGTTTGCCCTTGACTTTTGGGGCGTTTCATTTTATTGTAAAACGCATTTTCTTAAGAGAGTAGCAATAATTCTCCTCCCTACAAAACTAAATCCCCTTATAGAGTGCTTTTAAAAAATACCGCTTGCTTTAACTCTTTGATTATTTGTCTTAAAAACTATTCCCTTAAAAACCCGTATTCATAGACTTTAGGCTGTATTTCTTTGGCGAGATCCTTTAGGGCGTATTTCAAGTTAGCGTAAAGCTGTTTGTAATATTCATCTTTAGCTTTAGCGGGTGAGTTTAATCTGCCTTGCTTGTTACGGCCTTGAAAAAATTCTTTGATGTCATAAAGGCTTGCGTTAGCGTTATAGGGGGTGTGGGTGAAATCTTGTTTGTGGTAATAACGATAGATCTCTTTGCCAGCGTCAAATACCTTTGAAGCGCTCGGGCTGAATTTTAGGGGCTTGTTTTCTTTTTTGGCGCTTAAAAAGAGGCTATCGCTCTCTTTAGGTTCTTTTATTTCGCCTTTTAAAAAGTCTAATAAAGCGTGGCTAGAATACCTTTCTTTAGGCCCGACTTCATTCTCGCTAAAAGGGATGAAATGGTTAGTCCCTTGAGCGGTGGTGATGCGGTTTTGGGTGTGAAAAAGCATGAACGCCAAACAATTGTTTTTAAATTCGCTGTCGTCTTGGAAAGCGTCATCATAAGGGGCGTAGAATTGATCCCTATCGTTTTGCCATGTGGCTTTGATGCAATGGCGGATGGAGAAACAGATCGCGCCGATTAGAAGGTTTGTGAGAGTTAAATTTTCATAGTGTAAATGACTTGTGCCTTTATGATTTTGTAAATAGTTTGTATTTTGGTGAGAAAAATCAGGGGCATCACAAACTAAAATACCCAAATAATCCCGCTTATCTTTGTAAGCCTTAAACCACTCGTTAATATTTTTAACCTTATCCACTATCGGCTTAAAAGTTTTATACCCCAAAAATCCGCCAGAAGAGTCAAACACTTCTAAATTGAGCGCGTTGGTTGGTTTTAAGGGGGGGGGGGGGGTAGCGGTATCCCAGACTAAAAAGCCAATGGGGAATTGCCCTGTCACGTTATCAAAGCTATCCGCAGGCACCATAAACCCCTCTAAAAATTTAGCTTTAAAAACTTCTCTGAATTTTTTAAAATGGCTAGAGTTAAGGTATTTGAGCGTTGAAAAACTCGCCATGATGCAGCCATCCAATTCCTTATAAATGCGCGTGAAAAATTGAGCGAAAAGTTCGTTAGTCCCAGACCCTAAAAGATCTTTATAAGTTTCATAAACCTTATTGTTTCTTGCGACTTTGGCTTTGTGTTCGCCTGTGCCACTCATTTTAGCTTTATTGCCTGCTTCCGCATAAGGCGGGTTGATGTAAATGATGAGCTTTTTTCGTTTCTCTTCATCTTTTAAGATTTCTTGCAAGCTTTTTGGCATTTTATCGCTGAAAAAATCATCGTTTAAAAAGTCAAATTGGAAAACCTGATTTTCTAGCAATTTTAAGTGGTTTTTACTAGCCAGATCTTTAATAATCGCCACATCGTTATGATCCAAAGTGGACAGATACAAATTAGCCTTATTCAATAAACCTCGAAGCAAATTCCCAGTCCCCCCAGCGCAATCCCAAATGATATAATCCTCTTGATAATCTTGCCCCAAAGCTTTAGCTAAATATTCTTGACTCTTTTCTACCCAGATTTTAGGGGTAAAATACGCCCCTTTCCTTTCCCTCACATCGCTTGGCACTAACAAGTCGCGTCGCTCTAAAATAGAAGCTTGAAATTCTAATTGAGGAGGCCTTTCATAAACGCTCCAGAATTCTTGATGGGCTTGTTGGTTATCCGTGAAACCAACTTTCGTAATTCCCTCTAACCCCAATTTATTCAGCGTATTTGAACCCCATTTCAATTCATAGTGGCTAGATTTTAAAATCGTGTGCAATTTCTCAATAATGGTTTTATCGCCATCGCTAAGCAAATCCGCTAAATAATAGTCTGCGTCTAAAATCCTTTCGGCTTTGGCTAGCTCCCAATCTATTTTAATGGTGGGTTTGATAATTTCAAACCACTTTTGATAGATCGTAAAGAAATTGTTTTTGTCAATTTGGATTTTGTTGTGTAAATGGCTAGAGTTTAAATGGTCTTTGATAAATTCTTTGCATTCTTGGCTTTGGGTTTTAAAGTCAAAAACCATTTTATTATGGGGTTTGCACATGGCTTTAAACGCGTCTAAAGCGTGTTTAAAACCCTCTGTGTTGTGGTTGCTTGGGGTGATAGAAAAATCTATATCGCTTTTATAAAGAAAGCTTGTGATCGTGTCATTAAAGGCGATAAATTCCATTCTAAAAGCGTTAAAAGCGCACAAATAGGGGGGCGTGTGGTGGGTATAGAGCTTGTGCTTGCCTATGGTTAAAAGCAGTTGCGTGAAGGCTTTGTCCAAATCGTCAAAATCGCCCCTTTTAGCTTCGCCCCATAAAATGGGTAAAACGGGTAAGGTGGCGTTAGGGTGCTGATAGCTTAGCATGAAATCTATCTTATCCCCGCTATAAAGGAATTTTGTATCCTTAAAAAACTCGGCTTTGATTTGGATTTTTAAGGGTTCTTCATTAAGGTTGCTGAAATCTAAAAGCATTCAAAACACCACCGTTTTGTTTTCATGCACAAAGACTCTGTCTTCTAAAACGAGTTTTAACGCCCTAGCCAAAACCAGTTTTTCTATATCCTTACCCGCTAGGCGCATTTTTTCCACGCTGTAATTGTGGTTAATGGGCAGAGTGTCTTGTAAAATAATCGGCCCGGCATCAAGGCTTTCATTCACAAAATGCGCCGTGGCTCCGATGACTTTCACGCCCCTTTCAAACGCTTGCTGATAGGGGTTAGCCCCAATGAATGCGGGCAAGAAACTATGATGGATATTTAAGATCTGGTTTTCATAGCGCTTCGTAAAATCATGGCTTAAAATGCGCATGTATTTGGCTAAAACGAGCAGATCCGCGCTCACTTTGTGCTGTAATTCCAGGTCTTTAATGGTTGCTAAAACTTCTTTTTCATGCAAAACTTGATTGCCGCAAGGCGCATAAAAATAAGGGATGTCAAATTTTTCCACTAAAGGGCGTAAAATCTCGTAATTAGAAATAACGCCTAAAATTTGAGCGTTCAATTCCCCTCCATACACCCTTAAGAGCAAATCCCCTAAACAATGGCTCTCTTTAGTAGCGAGTAAAATGATGTTTTTTTTATGCGTTAAAATGACTTCAATCAATAACTCGCTAAAGTTTTCTAAGGCTTTAAAAAGAGCGGTTTTTAAGGATCGCTCTTCTTGCTCTTTAATTTCAACATTCAAGGGCTTGATTTCTTTTTGGATTTTTAGCCGCATGAAAAAGCGCTGTTTTAAGGGATCAACAAATTCATCGTTTTTGACGATGTTATAGCCCTTGTTAGCGATCGTGGCGCTAATGGCGCTCACCAAGCCTTTAGAGTCTCTAGCTTGAATTTTTAAAATAAATTCTAACATCTTCATCTCATTAATAATTGATAACCAAGCGCTTGCGTGATGATATGACTCGCTGATTGCGTGGCCTTTTCAATGAAGCGCTCCATGGGGCTTTTTTCTAGCCAATAAGCTTTTTTAACCTTACTCAATTCCATTAAGCGATCTTGGGCTTGTTGAATCGTGCTGATTTTATCAATGAGTTTTAATTTTAGAGCCTTTTGAGCGCTAAAGACTTTCCCTTCAGCAAAATCCTTATAATCCTTAGCGTTTAATTTCCTGGCTTTAGCGACATCATCCACAAACATTTGGTATTGCTCATTAACCAAATTTTGCAAAAATTCTTTTTCGTTAGGTTTCCATGCTCTGGTGAAAGTGCCTATTTCTTTGTATTCGCCCGCATGCACGCCTTGAGTGGCTACGCCGACTTTATTGAGCAAATTTTCCACATTCGCACTAGAAAAAATCACCCCAATCGATCCGATCAAACTCGCTTTAGAGGCATAAACTTCGCTCGCTTGCATGCCCGCATAATAGCTCCCGCTCGCCATAACCCCCCTAGCATACGCTAAAACGGGCATTTTTTGCTTCAAATCAGCGATTTTTTCGCTCAATTCCACGCTCGCTGACACAGCCCCACCAGGAGAATCAATCAAAAGCAAAACGCCCTTAATGCTAGGGGTTTTTAGGATTTTATCCACTTCTTTGTCAAAATCCTCGGTGCTAAAAATCGCCCCATTTAAATAGAGTTTAGCGAGATTGGGCGGTTCGCTTGGTGCGCTTTCTTTAGCGCTAAAAAAGACTAACACAATCAACAACAGCACAAACGACTTGAAATACTTCGTGATAAAATCTAAAGGCATAATGATTAAAGCCTTAAAGATTTTTTGAATGAAACTCCACATGCAGCTTTTCCTAAACTTAATATTTGACCATAAGAGTGTATTATACTTCAAATGTTTTAAGGATTAAATCATGGCGTGTAAATTTTGTCCTAAGATCAGAAAAACAGACTGGATTTTTATTTTAATCGCTGCTTTAGGCTTTTATTCAGTCAATAAGCTAGGGTATGCGCCCCAATTCACCCCCACTTCAAAGCCTTCACGCCCTCTTTCACGCCCCATTGAAAAGCCTAACAATATGACCGAAGAAGAAAGGAAAAAGCGTTTTATAGAATTGCAAAAAGCATGCTTACTCCATAAAGACAAAAAGGCATGCGAAGAGGTTTTTTGATCGTTTTTGTTGGTTTTTTGCGCTTTTAGGATCATTTGGCTTGCAAGTTTTTACGCTCTTTTTGTTTGTAAAAAGGCTTTTTTTAGCGGTGGTTTTTAGTTATTCCAACAACCCCTAACGCCCCAAAATTCAAGCACTCTTAAGCTAAGTCTAAGTCTACTATAATCAAAGGATTTTAAAGGGAACTTAAATAAAAGGCAGAAATATTTGGAAACTTATATCATTGATGCAGATAATATAGATAGGGATTTATTTTTCTATTATTAAACTTTCAATTTAATTTTGTTTAAAATATATTATATGTATAATCATAAGAAATTCACTCAAAGGTAGTGCCATGCTTATAAACGCTGTCATAGAAAAAGATGAGAATGGGTATTTTGCT
>NZ_JACTCR010000025.1:0-8371 GCF_014496965.1 Helicobacter pylori
TTAAAAAATCGCAATCTAAGATGGCTTTAATCATTACACACCGCATGAATAGTGTCAAGCAAGCTGATGAAATTATCGTGTTAGATCAAGGCAAACTAATAGAACAGGGCAACTTTGAAACCCTTATAAAGAAACAGGGCTTATTTTCTGAATTATATTTGAAGCAACAATATTAAAGCGACTTACCGCCCATACCCACGACTATAATTTCTCTCGTTTTCTATTTTTTGATTGTGTTCTCTAATCTTTCTATCCAGCTGTGTTGTTTTTGTATGAAGCTCTCTTGTTTCTTGTTCCATTCGTTTTGAAAGTCGTTCATCTGCTCGTTGAAAGAAGTCTCTAATTCGTTCTTTTGCGTTTCTGTAGATGTTTTTAATTGCGTTAATTGCGTCTCGTGTTCTTGCATAAAGGTTGTGTAGGATTGTTCTAACTCTTGCTTGAGCGTTGTTTCTAAAATCTCTAATTGTGTTTTCAATTCTTTGTATTGAGCTTGTGAAGTCTCTTGCTCTTTGATTTGAGCACTCTGTAATTCTTGTTGTAAAATCTGTTCGCACATTGTCTGTAAATCGTTTTTGAGCGAGACTTCTTTCTGTTCTAAGGTTTGCATTAATTGATTCAATTCGGCTCTCTCTGCTCTCTCTAAAGCTTGAAATTTGGCTAATAATGTGTTGTGCGTTTGGGATAGCGTTTCGTAGCTCTCTTTCAAGTTCAAGATTTCTGCCTCTAATTTCAAGTAATCGTTGCTTAGTTTTTGAAATTCTGCTGTAACTTTCTCTAGCTTGATCAATAGCTCGTTTCTGTCGTTCTCTAAACTTGCTATCTCGCTGTTCTTTTCTTTGAGCAAGATCTCTTTCTCGTTCTGTAAGTTCTCTATTTCGTTGATTAAAGCGTTCTGCAACTTGTTTAAGCAATTGTTCTGCATTTTTTCTCCTTATTTCTTGGTCGGTATTGGTTGGTAAAATCTTTGCAGATTGGCGTTGTCTAATTGGTCTATTCGCTGTTTGAATTGCAAATTTTCTTTCCGTAAAAGCTCTAATTCCTTGTTTTTGTAGGGCAGAATGATGAGAAAGTATGCCCCCATTGATATTGCTCCCATTACGACTAACCCCATGAGAAAATTTAAGGGCATCAGTAAGGATTTTTTGGTTAGGTTTTTGTAACATTGTTTCTCTAAGTCTATCAACTTCGCTTGTATAGTCTTGTTGTGTTCTTTGTTGGCTTTCTCTAGCTCCAGGTGGCTGTTCTTTAAAATCTCTTGGGTTGCTTGGATCAGCTTGGTGTAATCTTTCATAGTAGCGTTGTTTGTGTTCAATACGCTCGTGTAATTTGTTTTCAAGCTCTCGCAGTAGTTCTGCATGATTGTTATTAGCTCTTTGAGAGTTTGGGTATTCTCGTTGGCTCTCTCGCTGTCTAACTTCGCTAAGTTGCTCTCTAATGTCTGCAATAGTTCTGAATGTTTCATGGTAGTAAAATCCTTTCAATCGTTTGGCTTTAGGTTCGTTGGGTAGCTTGACACTGATATAATCCTTACCTTGTCTATTAACTTCGCATTGATTAGCCTTTAAAAAATTGATGATGTCATCTCGGCTATTAAATAGCGTTCCTAAGTTGTCTTGTATAAGCTTGTCTAGTTTTTCATAGGTTTCTAAAAGTTCTTTGCCTTGTGGGGTCTTTGTGTTGTGGTGTTGAATGGTGTTTTGTTTTTCTAAGTCTTTAGGGTTAGTAAAGGCGTGTTTTAAGTTGGTATAATCCTTCCAAATGTCAATGCGTGTGATGTCTGCACTATGGTAATAGGGGGTAAAGGCTTTTTGAGTTATCAAATCAATTCTAGGTATAACAAAATTCAACTCCAAACGCCCCTTGTCTGTGTGTTCTACCCATAAAATGTTGTAACGCCCTTGCATTTTTTCAGTCAATAAAGTGGTTTCAAAACTTTCTATCAATTCGTGTTTGAGATTTTCATCAATGTCAGGCTCTTCAAAGGATAAACACCCTACGCATGCCTTGTGTTTTTGAGTAAGAGAGAGTAAAAGGCTTTTAGTTAGATTAGCATCGCCCTTTAAAACTTTAGCTGTGCCTTGTTCTACCCTTTCATTAAGCAAGTAATTAACGCTCCCATCACCATCGCCGCCCCCTTGATTAATGCCCCAAAATTTAACCAACATACTTGGATCTTATTTGTTCTAACTGGTAACTGATTTCTATGAGTTGTTCTAAACCTAATCTATCCCATACTCCTTTATTAGTGTTGAGACATTTAGCGATTTGGTTTAAATTGTTTCCCCACTTAGCTAATTCAATAACTAGTTCTTTATTAGCAATCGCTTTTTTTTTAGATTTTGTTGGAGTTTGTGAGTTTTGAGTTAAAAGAGAGTTTAAAACCAATTGAGAGAAGTTTAAATTTTTTTCTTGCATTTGAGTTTGGATAGTTTGCCATTGTTCTTTAGATAACCTAAGACTTTTAATAATTTGTTTGTTTATATTCACTTGTTCCCTTATTTGATTTTTAGGGGGTCAAGGGGGATTACCCCATTGCAAGCTATTTTGTAATATTGTATTACAAAATATATGCTTGCCCCTTTTAATTGTAGTTTAGCATAGATTGACTGAGTTTTAGATATAATGGGACTACAATGTTGTTTAACACAAGGAGCTGAGATGTTGAAAGATGTAGAAGTAGGGGTTAAATTTTATAAGGAGCTTGGCAAATTAGAAAAACAATTAGCTAAGTATCAAAGTAAAGTTTTAGAAATTAAAACACAAATGAAAGAGATTAAAAAGCAATATTCTCAAGCTAAGAAAGAAGAGAAAAAAACTAAAAATTTAGAGACTTTACAAGCGATAAAAGATGTAGAGAGTGGGGCTAATTTTACAAAAATTGATAGTTTAGATGAGCTTACAAATGAGTTAAAAAGAGAAATACATGCTAACTAAGGATTTATCTAAACTCATAGAAAAACTGAATCACGAAAGAAAGAATGCTATCAAAAATGGCATTTACCACTTGATCCAAATCAAATTTTCTTACAACTCTAATCGCATTGAAGGAAGCGGTTTGACTTATGAACAAACCGCTCATATTTTTGATAAATCTGCTCTTATAACTGAAAAAAATGAAAATATCAAACTTGATGATATTTTTGAAACTATCAATCACTTTGAATGCGTAAATTACTTACTTGAAAGTTATAGAGAACCTTTGAGTTTAGAATACTTTAAGACCTTACACAAAATCTTAAAAAATAATTGCTCTGATGAAGTTATTGGTGATTTTAAAAAACGCCCTAATTTTGTAGGCAATAGCACCACAACAAGACCCAAATTGGTTGAAAGCGAGTTAACAAAACTTTTAAAAAATTACCAACGCAACCTTGAAGTGAGTTTGGAAAACATCATAGATTTTCATGTGGCTTTTGAAAAGATACACCCTTTTAGCGATGGCAATGGTAGGGTGGGGCGATTAGTGATGTTTAAAGAATGCTTAAAAAACAATATCATGCCTTTCATCATAGAAAACGAACACAAAGCCTTTTACTACAGGGGCATCAAGGAATATGACAACACAAAAGGCTACTTGAAAGACACCATTTTGCAAAGTCAAGACAATTTCAATGAAATGGTTAGCTATTTCTTTTCTAAATAGTCTGTTTCACTTCTACTCTCTTAGCATAGGTTTTACTCGTATAATCTTGAGACTAATTCTAGTTTGGTGTGTAAGTGTCCCACCACTTATGAATGGTCTTTGGGTCTATATTTGTTTCCTTATGGCAATCAATTTTTTTGCCTTGTGGGTTTTTGATACGCCATAGCAAAACCGCATTCTGTTTGCTGGGTCTACCATCTTTATTATTCCAAGTCTTTCCCTGTCGGCTCTGTTTAACATCTCTTATAGCCCTTGCTATTTCTAAATGATTTTCTTGGGTTTGACAATTTCGCCTATTCCTATCAATTCTTAACGCCGTAAGGATTTCAATATCCTTAATTTTAAAACACGCCATACCCTTATCGTAGCTCTCTAACGCACTATAAACATCTCGCTTAGTTAAGGGGTTAGTGTGGGGTATATCTTTTAATTTTTCAAAAACTTCTAACATATCCTTTTCTAGCTCTTGCTTGGATACATCGCATTTGTAAGCATAAATAGCCATACACATCATAAAAAAATAGCGATGCCCTCCCTTAGGCTCTTCACAACGCTTTTTCCACCACTCATACACATCTTTTTTAATATGCCATTTCTTTTTTTCTCTTTGTTCGCCCCTAACTATCACTCTCTCATACCATTCGGGAAATTTAATTTTAGTCTCTGCTAGGGTGTATTTGCTCGGTCTAAAACGCTTTAAAATATCCACTCTTTTATCTTCTTTAACATATTGGTTCATGTATTCCAAACTCACTCTATCGCCTGTTTTAAAGGCGATAATCTTATTGCCATGCTTTTCGTTAATGCTCCCTACCATTCTAAAAGATTGATTGATTGACTGATATTGAGTTTCTTTTTCTTTGCTAGTCTCTTTATAACGCCAAATATTGAATGTAAGAGCGTATTTATAAGCTTTAAGCTGGAGTTTGATATTTGGAAATAAATCTATAGGCTTATCAAACACATAATACACATGCAAACCTACCCCACTTAAAACAACAAATGTCGGTCTAGGTATAGGCCAAAAATATCTGTTAGGCTCGTTTTTTTCACAATATTTAACCACTTCAAAAAAAGCGGTAATTTCTTTTAACCCTACCCCATCTAAATCAAAAATTAAAGCGTTCATTTGTTGAGCATGAGCTAAGTCATTATACCTACCCCTATAACTTAAGCCGCTACATAGCGTTAAATCGTTTTCTAGCACAAAATCAATATAATCATCGCCCCAAGTGTCTTTAAGCATTATACGGCGTTTTAAAGCTGGTTTATCGGTATCATTTAGAGTTGTCTTTAAGTCTTTATACAAAAACACAGCATTTGGCTTAGAAAAATCCTTATTCATTTCACCCTTACTCTCACAATTAGGAAAAATAAAACTATAAAAATCCTCCCCATTGCTCCATTCTTCATAATCATTGTAAGTCAAAAAATTAAAACACTCCCAATAATCTTTTAACATTCCATGACCTCCAACCTATCATTTCATTTAGAAATTCACTTTTATTGTTATTTTTTCTTAAAATTTAACTTTTTAAAACAATAAATACCATTAAATAAAAAACCACATGATATTGCCTTACAAGTCCCATGTAATCGGTGAACTAGAGCTATGCTCTAGTTTGATATTTATCGTCAGCTAAAGCTGACACTAGGGGGCTTATATTTATCAATATTGTTTTTCCCTATTCTAGCGTAATTATCTACACACAATACTTATTACTGATATTACTTTTATAATAATTATTCATCTCTAATGATATAATTTGTATCGTTTTAGTTTAAGCAAAAAACCGGAGGTAAATTATGGAATTAGAAAACTTTTACACTGGATTAGATGAAATTAGTTTTGATATTATTGAGACTCATTTCTTTTTTGGAGATTCTACGGCTTGTTGTGCTAGTGGAACTTGTGACTGGCTGAAGTGAGCTCAATGAAGAAAGATACAGAACCAAATCGTTTAAGATTGTATGAGACTCTCTTCAACAATTGGTTCGACATTGAAGAAATTGTATCTATAGAAAAGTATATATCTAGGTATAGATATATACTTTTCAGACGAATGGAGTTCTTTTTAGTTCCGACCATTGCTAAACTAATATTTGATGCTAAGCAAAATAAAATTCCCAACGCATATGAATACTACTTTAACGACACAAAAATAATTCTAAACAAACTGCATGAAATTGGTATTTTAAACAGAGTTCGCTCAAACCTTGTCAATTTTACTATCCTAACAAAAAATACTATAGAAAAATCAATAGAAGCACTCTTGCTATCCAAGATTATTTCTTGTAAAAACGATATTAAGAGCATTGAAGTAGAGTTTAGTGATTTGCATTCGCTCGTTTTTACTTCCATACTAGTAACAATCAAAAAAAACAGAAAATTTTTTATTAAATCCTCACTAACAGACCCATCAAAAGTATTTTACGATGTATGCAAAATATTAAATATACACACAAAAAAGAAAAGTGTATATTGGCAATCGGACTTACTAAATGTAGCTGACTATATCGAATATGACCCTGATGTAAAGGATATAGAGTTTTTTTACAAAAGAGTTGCAGAATTAATGGCTGTTTCTGCAACATTAAATCTTACCGACATCCATCTAGAAAACTTGTTAGTCTCTGATGGATTACCAGTAATACTAGATTTTGAGACATTATTTACATTCAAAGAAACATCTTCTGGTCTTATTGACAACACTATAACAGATGTTGAGGCCACATTATTTATTGAACCAGTTCAAGAGCTTATCAATAACAACACACTTGACAATAAGAGGAGAAGTATTATTTCTGGGTTACAGGGTGGCGAGGTTAGGAACAAAAGTTTTCTCTACCCATTTGTGATTAATGATGGTAGCGATGAGTTTAGGGTAAGCTATAGAAAATTAAGTCATTATCAATCACATAATAGAATATCATCTAATAAAACTATTATACAACCGCATCTCTACTCAAAAATAATCACAAATTCCTTTACAGAAACAATGCTTGAAATTTGCAAAAACAGACAAAAATTATTAGATATTCTTAATGAAAACTACTTATCTAATTTTAAATACAGACATATCCTGAGACCAACATCATTCTATAGTTTTATATCTGTCAGAAGTTGGCAACCTAAAGAATATATTAACTGGGACACTTACTGGAATAAGATTGAGCTAACACTGGATAACCAACAAGTAAATTGTTTCTCAAAGAATGCCAAAAAACAAATCGTTCAATACGAAATACAAACCATACAAAAAGGACTTGTCCCATTATTCTATCGTGATATCAATACATGCAACCTGTATACAGCGGATTCACAAACAATAAAAAATGCTTTTAGGAAACCGCTAATTAAAAACATAAAAAGTAAAATTAGTCAAATATCCGATGAATACATTCATCAAAATGTTTTATCAATAGAAGAAAGCTTAAATTTATCCAGATCCATCAACCAGGAAGAGAAAAATATCGGATGGATACGATAAAAAGCATTCCTCTAAGGACTTTCATTTTACTCTATAAAAGCTCACCAAAATGTGTTGTGTTGGCATCAATTACAGTGCTATTTATCGGCATTATTCCATCTATAAATATTCTTGTTATGATAAGATTGATTGATATTGTGGTAGACCTATTGCAAAATCATACGCATTTTGAATACAGCTTGCTGTTACCAACTTTGCTACTATGGGGAGCCTTGCTGTTCTTAACGCATGTGTTCTCAGGAATTTCATCAAGCTTGCAAACCATTATTGCTGAACAATTTTCTATAAACATCATCACTCAGCTTGCTAATAAATTCACAAAAGTTAAAAATCTAAATTTTTTTGAAAACAAAGATCACACTATTAAGCTTAACGCTATCCATAACGGTCTATACATCCGTCCCCTAAATTATGTCAGTAATCTATTTTTTAACTTGCAACGCATTATAGGGCTTGTGAGTCTGTTTGGGATATTATTTTCCATTAGTATTTATCTACCCTTTATAATGATTTTTGCAACAGTGCCTTGTATTTTCATCTCCAATCATATAGCAAAAAAACATAGTGCTTCCATAGATAAGCTTCAAGACAAAAAAGAGAGCATACAAAATTATCTATATTCTGGACTAGATAACCAAAAGAACAAGGACAACCTATTATTTAACTTCATGCTAAATTTTCATCATAAATTTATTGAAAACAAAGAATTATATATCAATCATTTTGTGAAAATCGCCCAAAAAAACTTAATGCTTACCATATATGCTGATATTTTAATCACCACTCTAAGTATCGCACTATTTTTTCTAATGGTTTTTATTATCCTTTCAAAATTAATTGGTGTGGGAGCAATTGCTGGGTATATCCAAGCATTTAGCTCTACCCAACAGCAACTACAAGATTTATCATTTTATGGAAAGTGGTTTTTTGCTATCAATAAATACTTTGAAAATTATTTCTGTATTTTAGATTACAAAATGCCAAAACCAGAAACACAAATCAAATTAGAAGAAAAAATCCATAGCATTACATTTGAAAATATTAGTTTCTCTTATCCTAATTCAAAACTTATTTTTGAAAACTTTAATCTCTCTTTACACTCTGATAAAATTTATGCACTAGTCGGCAAGAATGCTAGCGGAAAAACCACGCTGATTAAATTATTGCTAGGGTTTTATATCCCAAATTCAGGTCAAATTATTATCAATAACAAATACTCGTTACAGGATTTAGAGCT
>NZ_JACTCR010000026.1:0-7974 GCF_014496965.1 Helicobacter pylori
GAATAAAAGAATAAAAGAATAAAAGAATAAAAGAATAAAAGAATAAAGAATAAAAGAATAAAAGAATAAACCCCTTAAACAAACAAAAACAAGCGATCAATTAATGAAATCAGATAAAAACAAGATTAAAAAAACATTTCCCTATCCCTGCACCGACCTACATTCCCACTCTTGAAAAGAGCAGTATTATCAGCGATGAAGAGCTTGACTTCCAGGTTCGGAATGGTTAACTGGGTAGTTCCTCTTCTCTAAAGGCACAAGGAAAAGGGAGCTAAAGATAAATCGCATTTACCCTTAACTCCCCTTTCTCTTTATAGGGAGCTGTTTTTAACAAAGAAGATAGTTAATAGGCTTTAACTTTAAATCATTGAGATAGTCTCTCATTCATCATTAAAGTTCAATCCTATAAAAGTCTTTATAAAACTCCAACTCTCTTACACTCAGTAAGGCAGTGGTAACTTATCCGCACTTATTGTCGTTATCTTATCAAAAAGCAAAAAACAAGCCAAACGCTCTATTAGTAGTAGTCAGCTAAACGCATTACTGCACTTACACATCTACCCTATCAAGCACATAGTCTTTGTGCGAGCTTCAGGGAAAGTTCATCTTGGAGTTGGCTTCCTGCTTAGATGCTTTCAGCAGTTATCACATCCGTGTGTAGCTACCCAGCGATGCTCTTGGCAGAACAACTGGTGCACCAGTGACACATCCATCCCGGTCCTCTCGTACTAGGGACAGCTCTCCTCAACTTTCCTACGCCCACGGCAGATAGGGACCGAACTGTCTCACGACGTTCTGAACCCAGCTCGCGTACCGCTTTAAATGGCGAACAGCCATACCCTTGGGACCTGCTCCAGCCCCAGGATGCGATGAGCCGACATCGAGGTGCCAAACCTCCCCGTCGATGTGAGCTCTTGGGGGAGATCAGCCTGTTATCCCCGGGGTACCTTTTATCCTTTGAGCGATGGCCCTTCCACACAGAACCACCGGATCACTATGACCGACTTTCGTCTCTGCTTGACTTGTATGTCTTACAGTCAGGCTGGCTTGTGCCATTACACTCAACTTGCGATTTCCAACCGCAATGAGCCAACCTTTGCAAGCCTCCGTTACTTTTTAGGAGGCGACCGCCCCAGTCAAACTACCCACCAAGCATTGTCCTGCCTGTGGATGACACAGGCCAGTTAGCTAACAGAAACATCAAGGGTGGTATCTCAAGGATGGCTCCATAAGAGCCAAAGCCCTTACTTCAAAGCCTCCCACCTATCCTGCGCATGATATTCCCATTAGCAGTGCTAAGTTGTAGTAAAGGTCCACGGGGTCTTTCCGTCTTGCCGCGGGTAGGAGGAATTTTCACCTCCACTACAATTTCACTGAATCTCTGGTTGAGACAGCTCCCATCTCGTTACGCCATTCATGCAGGTCGGTATTTAACCGACAAGGAATTTCGCTACCTTAGGACCGTTATAGTTACGGCCGCCGTTTACTCGGGCTTCAATTCAACGCTTCATCTTGCGACTGACGCATCCTCTTAACCTTCGAGCACCGGGCAGGCGTCACACCTTATACTTCCTCTTACGAGTTGGCAAAGTGCTGTGTTTTTGGTAAACAGTCGGGAGGGACTCTTTGCTGAGACCACATCGCTGTGGCACACCTTATCGCGAACTTACGGTGCTAGTTTGCAGAGTTCCTTAACCAGAGTTCTTTCACGCGCCTTAGAATACTCATCTCATCTACCTGTGTCGGTTTGCGGTACGGACGACTATGGATATGCTTAGAGGCTTTTCTTGGCACGACGGTATCAGCGATTCTCCCTTTGTCCTAAAAGGACTCAAAGAGCCTGTTTGGGTTTCAAATACAGAGGTGGATTTGCCTTCCCTCCAATCTACGCCCTTAGACTAGCGCTTCCATCAGCTAGCTCGCTTAACCCTATGCGTCCCCCCATCACGCTCCATAAGTCGGTATTGGAATATTAACCAATTTGCCATCACCTACCCCTTTCGGACTCGGCTTAGGACCCGACTAACCCTACGATGACGACCATCGCGTAGGAAACCTTAGATTTACGGCGGATACAATTCTCATATATCTTATCGTTACTCATTCCTGCATGCTCACTTCATACCGCTCCAGCACTCCTTACCGGTATACCTTCAACGCTGGTATGAACGCTCTTCTACCACTGTGTCAAACACAATCTACAAATTCGGTGTCTATCTTAGCCCCGTTATATTTTCAGCGCATGACCACTAGACCAGTGAGCTGTTACGCTTTCTTTAAAGGATGGCTGCTTCTAAGCCAACCTCCTGGTTGTTTGAGTAGCCACACATCTTTTTCCACTCAGAATAGAACTTAGGGACCTTATTTGGTAGTCTGGGTTGTTCCCCTTTTGACGATTGATTTTATCACCCACCGCCTGACTCCCAAGATACGATAAAAGGTATTCGAAGTTTGATAGGGTTTGGTACCGCGGCGAGCAGCCCTAGCCCAATCAGCGCTCTACCCCCTTTTATTATCACTTGAGGCTATACCTAAATATATTTCGAAGAGAACCAGCTATCACTAAGTTTGTTTGGCCTTTCACCCCTATCCACAGCTCATCCCAACCCGTTTCAATGGGTACGAGTTCAGTCCTCCACGCGCTATTACACGCGTTTCAACTTGGCCATGGATAGATCACTTAGCTTCGGGTCTGCAGCATCTGACTCAAGCGCCCTATTAAGACTCGCTTTCGCTACGGCTTCACATTCGCTTAACCTTGCCAGATACCACAACTCGCAGGATCATTATGCAAAAGGCAGTCCATCACCCTGATAAATCATAGGGCTCTGAATGATTGTAAGCAGATGGTTTCAGGTTCTATTTCACTCCGCTCACTGCGGTTCTTTTCACCTTTCCCTCACGGTACTTGTTCGCTATCGCTCAAAGAGTAGTATTTAGGGTTGGAGAGTGGTCTCCCCGGCTTCAACCTGGATTTCTCGTGTCCTGGCCTACTCTGGATACTGCTACCTAAAAACGCCTTGTCGCATACAAGGCTATCACTTTCTATGGCTTACCTTTCCAGGTAACTCTGCTAAAGCGTTCTCTTGGATATTGCAGTCCTCAACCCCGAATGCAAGCACTCGGTTTGCCCTTTTCCCCGTTCGCTCGCCACTACTTAGGGAATCTCGTTGATTTCTTTTCCTCTAGTTACTGAGATGTTTCACTTCACTAGGTTCGCTCTCTATAATTAGAGTAACTAATATCTCTATTAGTTGGGTTGCCCCATTCGGACATCTACGCATCAAAGCTCCTTGACAGCTCCGCATAGCTTATCGCAGTCTAGTACGTCCTTCATCGCCTCTCTTTGGCAAGGCATCCGCCATCTGCTCTTAAAAGCTTGTTTTAAATTCTAAAATATCCTTTAAAACCCGCCCTTTTATAATGAATAACGACAATTGCACGAATATTCTTCAAACGCTACCACTGCCTTAATGAATATAAGACAGAGTTATTGTAGTTTTACTTTACTTTTACATAGGCTATTAACAATATTAAATCAAATAACTTCGTTTTTCTTTAAAAACTTGCTATAATCGCTCTTAATGTTAAACCCTTAAAGAAGACTAAAAATGCTTGATCCCTAATCTTTTTTAACGCTCAAGTTTTATCAGCTGGTGGGCTTTTATATTTTTATATTAAAGCTTTTAGCTTTTACAACTTGCTTGAGTTTGAATTAAAGAACTTTTTAAAGCTTGTCTTTAAAAACGAAATGTAATTATAGACATGCAATGCTTAAAGTTTGCTTAAAGTTTTGAGAGTTTGAAAGAAAATTTAGAGTTTGAAAGGAATGGATAAGAGTTATTGGAAACAATTGGGGAACTAATTGGAATGGGGGGCTAAAAAATAAAGCTTTAAGATCAAACGCATCATTAAATCAATTAAATACCACTAGATACAATACCCAAGTCATCTTTTTTTCAAAAAAGGGGTAGGAATGGCATTCAATCATTCAATCATTCAATCATTCAATCATTCAATCATTCAATCATTCAATCATTCAAGCAATCAAACATTCAATCATTCAATCATTCAATCATTCAATCATTCAATCATTCAATCATTCAATCATTCAATCATTCAATCATTCAATCATTCAATCATTCAATCATTCAATCATTCAATCATTCAATCATTCAATCATTCTATCATTCAAGCAATCAAACATTCAATCAAGCAATCAAGCAATCAAGCAATCAAGCAATCAAGCAATCAAGCAATCAAGCAATCAAGCAATCAAGCAATCAAGCAATCAAGCAACGCTACCCTATTTTTATCACTATTTATCCTTTTACAAAAGATCGCTTAAAAATCCCCTATTTTTTATCATTCCCTCTTGCATTAACCCTTTTATAACCCTTTTATTAACCCTTTTATTAACCCGCGCCACAACATTTTCAAACCATTTGATTCCATAATCCCCATTTTTCAATCAGTGGGGCTTACAGAGTTAAATTCAATATAAGGAGAAGACGATGGCAAAAGTAGAAGATTTAAAAGCGCATGAAAAATACAATTTGTTGTTGTGCATGGTTTCAGGCGCGTATAAAGGGACTATTCCAGGGAATGAGGATTTTAAAGAATGGTGCGATAAATGCACTTTGACAGGTTTTCGTCCAAGAATGGGCGAAGTGGCTCAATACGAACATTTTGGACTCATGCGTAAAGCGGATTATGTGATTGGTATTGTGAATGAGGATTCAACGACTAGAGGGGCTGAAGTCCAACGGAGCGTTTTTGCCCTAAAGATTGACCATGACACTATCGGGACTGATGAAGAGGGAGCGTTAAAGGTTGAGGGCGTTTGCGCTCAAAAAGGGAGCCAAGAATACGAAGAATTAGTCAATAAAAACACTTGGCATTTCACGCGCAGCACAAGACTTGGAAAGCCAAAATTGATTAAAAGAAAAAGTTAAAGGGTTATGGGTTTTTAACCCATAAACCCATTCATTATTAAGAAAGGATTTTAATGGAATTGTTGACTTTAGATGGCGTGGCTGAAAAAGGCGTGTTTGAAATCCCTAGCTATCAAAGGGGGTATGCATGGCAGAAAAGGCAATTGAAGGATTTTTGGAACGATTTAGAGCATGTCTCTAAGCTAGGAAACAAATTCCATTACATGCACAGCCTGACCTTAAGAGGGCTTGAAAATGAGCTTGAAGATAGCGCTTTTGAAATCATAGACGGCCAGCAACGATTGGCTACAAGCCTGATTTTATTAGACCTTTTAGCCAAGATTACCCAACATAAAGACCCAAAGTATTATTCAATGAACCTCGAACCCATTTTATCCTATAAGTATTATGGTTTGAGTGAAGCTTTTAGGGCGATCATGGAAGAAGAAAAAGATTTAGAAAGGTTTCAAACTTCTTTTTACGCTAAAAATTTGATTGACACTTACGCATTTTTTAAAGAAAAAATCAGCGATACGCCTGTTGGAACGCTTGAAAAAATGTTTGATGCTCTTATAAAGAAAATGCTTTTTAGCGTGGTGGAATTGAACGATAACCGAATCGATCCCTTCAGCTCTTTTGAAACAATCAACAATCGTGGTAAGGATCTATCCACTTTAGAATTGTTAAAAAACCGCTTGCATTTTGTGGCACACAAGATTTGCGATGGCAAAAAATTAGAAAAGCTTCAAAACGGAATCAATGACACTTACACTAGGATTTATTACGATTTGAGGCATTTTAAAGACGATCATTTAGAGGGTTTTTTAAAGCATTTCGTGGCGTATTACTACGGCGAGAATAGCAAGTTTAAAGAGAGATTATTGAATACAGCGTTTGACGCTCATAAAAAATACGATGACCTATATGACGAATATGAAAAAATAAATGATTTGTTATTGTATCTTTCTTATTCTTCTAAGGTTTGGTATTTCTTGCACACGCTTGATGAAAAATCTATCACCCTTATTGTTGATGACAATAAAAAGATTGAGATAGAAATCACGCCTAAAACGCGCACCTTGTTAGAAAAGATGCGGCGTTTAAACGCTTTGAGCGATAACGCTTTTCTGCCCTTATTGCTCTCTCTTTTTACCATACAGCGTGCTGGAAAAAGCGCTAATGAACAACCTTATACCACCAAAGAATTAGAGGGCTTATTAGAATATTTGGAGCGTTTCGGGTTTTTAATCTATGGGGTTGCTGGCAAGAATACGGCTAAAAATGAATGAATTGAATTGGCTTTTCAAGCATTTAGGGCGTATAGATCTTGGGAAGATAGAATAACCATTGAAGATCTCCCAACGCTAGAAAAGCATTTTTTCAATAAACACAACAATAGCGGTTTGGAATTCCTTGAAGAGAGTATCCATTCTAAAAAGAATACTGAAAAATGGTATCAGTGGGGCAAGGCGTTGAATTACTTGCTTTATGAATACGAGCTATACCATAACCCTGAAACGACTTTGAATTTTGATGGCAGTATAGAAAGCATTGAGCATATCTTGCCTCAAAAACCCCGATCAAGGCTATAGCGCTAAAGAAAAAAATTGGGCTAAAAATCCCCATGTCGTGCATGCTTTAGGGAACTTGCTCTTAATCCCTAAAAACGCTAACAGCTCTTTAAGCAACAAGCCTTTTGATGAAAAAAGAAAGGAATACCTAAAAGGCTCTTATAGCGAAAAAGAAGTGGCTAAAAACGCTTCTTTCGGCATTGCGCAAATCAAAGAAAGGAGCGAAAAACTATTAGACTTTTTAATCGCGCGTTATAACATCGCTGAATTGGTGGGCGAAAGCGCCATTAAAGCTTTTAAAAACGCTCTTTTAAAAGAGATCAAATGATGCGACACTTAAAAATAAGGGGGCATTTGAAAAGCGCCCACCCCACAACAAGGAGGAACAAGCCATGCCAAAAAGATAAAAACATTAAAAAACATTGAACGGACAATTATAGCGGAATTTAAAACAAATTTTACCAAGGAGTATTTTATGGGTTTTCAAAACGAAAATAAGTTAAAAGTAGGGGCGTTAGTCAAAGCCACGATCAATAACAAAGTGGTGGAAGCTAAAGTCATTAGTATTGGGTTTAATCGTGTAACCTTAAGGAGCCAAAAAGGCAACGAAGCCACTTACGCTTTCAATAGCGAAAAATTCTTAAAATGGTTTAAGGAAGTGCCTGTGAATGAAGTTGCGAAAAATCACGCTGAAAAAAGCGGAGAGGATTTGTTGAAAGGCGTTAAAATCGTTACGAGCGGAACGAGTGTCAAGGATAGGACTTCAACTCCTAAAGAGAAAGAGGATAGGTTTAAACTCGCTTTTGGATTTAAGACTACTGATGATAAGACTAGCTTTGAGATTATTGCGGAGGACTATACTTTAAGCGAGAGAAAAAGTAGGCTCGGTTCGTTATTATCTCCTATGTTTTTTGAGGGGAGTGGTAATCAAGCGTCCGCTATCATTCTTACCGCTCTCCATTATGCGAAAGGTTTGAATAAACATAGCGATGCGGAGTGGCGTGCTATGATTGATAACCGAGATGAGGAAAAATGCGAGCTTACGACACTTGATAATTTGGATAGAGTTGGAACGACTTTATTCTGTGGCGTGATTAAAGAGTATGCGGAGGGTAATAAGGAGTTTGAAAAAGAACTTAACGACTTTTCCCCTGATGGTTTTTGGGCTATGACTTTACCTAAAAACAAAAATGAGGCGTTGTTTATTGCTCAATTGCTTTGCGATGGCGGTATCAATAAGTATAACCTTTCTTGTGGTGGTTTAACCAAAAATCTGTTAAACGACTTTACACCTTATATGTGGGGCTTATGGACCAAGAGTCGCTCGATGAGTTTCTCGCTAAAGAGAACGAGTTTGCTGAAAAATTAGAAAACTAACTCCCCCCCCTTACTCTCTTGTGAGGGGTCTCCTTTTTTAATCTCTCTTTTATTCTTTTCTCTTTTCTCTTTCCATTTTCTCCCTAATCTGT
>NZ_JACTCR010000027.1:0-2662 GCF_014496965.1 Helicobacter pylori
TTTAAGCAAACCTTAAGCTTTATATGACTATACTTTCATTTCCTTGTTTCAGCAAGGGCTTTTAAAAAGCCGCTTGATACCTTACAAGGATAGCTGATAAAGCAAACGATCTTTGAAAACTAAGCAAATTGAGAGAAGTTCTTTTTAAAGGGATATTCTAAAATAAAATAAGTTAAGTAATGACTGACTAAATAGAGTGAGGGTTTTTATAACTTCCATTCTTTGATAAGGAATGCTTATCCAACCTGCCAATTGATTTCATTGATTATGATGATTATATGATTATGATTGATGATTGAATGGCATGAGAGTATTTTATTCAGGTTAGCGTTTAGCCAAACCTTTTTAAAAAGTTTCTTTCTGTTTTGTTGTTGTAATACTTAAGAACACAACCCGTTTTATTCAATAAAGTATAAAACGAGTTCTTGTGATACGCTAAAGCTGTTGTTAGGAATAACAACAGCCTATCAAAAAACAAAAAGAGCTTTAGGACAAACACTTTTATGGAGAGTTTGATCCTGGCTCAGAGTGAACGCTGGCGGCGTGCCTAATACATGCAAGTCGAACGATGAAGCTTCTAGCTTGCTAGAAGTGGATTAGTGGCGCACGGGTGAGTAACGCATAGGTCATGTGCCTCTTAGTTTGGGATAGCCATTGGAAACGATGATTAATACCAGATACTCCCTACGGGGGAAAGATTTATCGCTAAGAGATCAGCCTATGTCCTATCAGCTTGTTGGTAAGGTAATGGCTTACCAAGGCTATGACGGGTATCCGGCCTGAGAGGGTGAACGGACACACTGGAACTGAGACACGGTCCAGACTCCTACGGGAGGCAGCAGTAGGGAATATTGCTCAATGGGGGAAACCCTGAAGCAGCAACGCCGCGTGGAGGATGAAGGTTTTAGGATTGTAAACTCCTTTTGTTAGAGAAGATAATGACGGTATCTAACGAATAAGCACCGGCTAACTCCGTGCCAGCAGCCGCGGTAATACGGAGGGTGCAAGCGTTACTCGGAATCACTGGGCGTAAAGAGCGCGTAGGCGGGATAGTCAGTCAGGTGTGAAATCCTATGGCTTAACCATAGAACTGCATTTGAAACTACTATTCTAGAGTGTGGGAGAGGTAGGTGGAATTCTTGGTGTAGGGGTAAAATCCGTAGAGATCAAGAGGAATACTCATTGCGAAGGCGACCTGCTGGAACATTACTGACGCTGATTGCGCGAAAGCGTGGGGAGCAAACAGGATTAGATACCCTGGTAGTCCACGCCCTAAACGATGGATGCTAGTTGTTGGAGGGCTTAGTCTCTCCAGTAATGCAGCTAACGCATTAAGCATCCCGCCTGGGGAGTACGGTCGCAAGATTAAAACTCAAAGGAATAGACGGGGATCCGCACAAGCGGTGGAGCATGTGGTTTAATTCGAAGATACACGAAGAACCTTACCTAGGCTTGACATTGAGAGAATCCGCTAGAAATAGTGGAGTGTCTGGCTTGCTAGACCTTGAAAACAGGTGCTGCACGGCTGTCGTCAGCTCGTGTCGTGAGATGTTGGGTTAAGTCCCGCAACGAGCGCAACCCCCTTTCTTAGTTGCTAACAGGTCATGCTGAGAACTCTAAGGATACTGCCTCCGTAAGGAGGAGGAAGGTGGGGACGACGTCAAGTCATCATGGCCCTTACGCCTAGGGCTACACACGTGCTACAATGGGGTGTACAAAGAGAAGCAATACTGCGAAGTGGAGCCAATCTTCAAAACGCCTCTCAGTTCGGATTGTAGGCTGCAACTCGCCTGCATGAAGCTGGAATCGCTAGTAATCGCAAATCAGCCATGTTGCGGTGAATACGTTCCCGGGTCTTGTACTCACCGCCCGTCACACCATGGGAGTTGTGTTTGCCTTAAGTCAGGATGCTAAATTGGCTACTGCCCACGGCACACACAGCGACTGGGGTGAAGTCGTAACAAGGTAACCGTAGGTGAACCTGCGGTTGGATCACCTCCTTTCTAGAGAAAAGCTTTTAACATTCGCTTGTTAAAAGCCAAAGAGTATTACCTGACAAAAGGACTTCTTGTTGCTTAGTTTTGAAAGATTGAAGTTATTCTTTCTTTTTTAAATCTTGATTTTTTCTTATTTTTTGGTTTTGGTTGTTGATATTTACTTCTTGATTTTTTCGTTCTTGTTTGTTTTTAATATTTCTTGCTTGTATTGGATTTCTTAAATCTTACTTCTTGTTTTTTCTTATTTTTTACTTATTGCGTTTTAATTCTTATGTTTAACTTTTTGTTTTTTACGCTTTAATATTAAAGTTTTAGTTTTGGTGTTTTGCTTCTTGTTTCTTTGTGTTCTTAAGGTTTTTTACTGCTTATAATTTTTGTTTGTTGTTTCACCTTGTCTTTTGCTTGCTTGATTTTGGTTTCTTACTGCTTATGGTTTTTGCTTCTTGCTTTTTTAGTTTGATTTTGATTTGATTGTGTTTCGTGTTTTATTTTTCTTAAATCTCATTTCTTTTGTTTGAGTGTTGGTTTTAGTGTTGGACTTTCTTAATTCTTATGTTTGGACTTTTTGCTTCTTGTTTTTTTGTGTTCTTAAGGTTTTTACTGCTTATGGTTTGTGGTTGTTGTGTTGGAGTTTTACTTGTTACTTCTTGGGTTTTAATTTCTTA
>NZ_JACTCR010000028.1:0-2570 GCF_014496965.1 Helicobacter pylori
CGTATCAAAGCTTGTGGAGCTTCCTCTAACGGGGTTAGTTCTCAATATGGCAACATATTAGATCTAGCTAGTTATGGAGCTATGAAGCAAGAAAAAGCCCAATCGCTTTAGCGGTTGGGTAATTCACTGAGAAAAGTAAAAAATTGGATAAAGATTTCTATGATTGTAAGAATCATTTATACAACCTCCAGCTTTTAGAAGGCACAGAGAACCAAGCCAAAAAGGATAAAGACCCTGAGGTGTGGCTCAAAGAAGAATATAAAGATAATCAACAAGCCATAGAAGAGTATAAAAAAAGAAATTATATTGACCCTACCCTAAAATTAGAATGGGAAAATATCAAGGAATTTCGTGAAAAAAGAGAAGAAGCTATCATTAAAACATTAAAGGAAGTGTTATTACCCAAGTCTTAATAGGAGTGTTTTTTTGGCTGATAGAATTGGGTAAAGCGTTTTGACAAAATAGGTAAACAAAATGTAAACTCATTTAAGTGATGCTTAATGATAAAAAAGGTAGAATGATTCACTTTTTGAGTGCTAATAAATTTCATTTACTGCTTATTATCTAAAAAAATTCCTTTAAGGTGTAAGGTAGCTATATTAATTTTATCAATCTTAGTTTCAAAATGAAAAATTTAAAATAGGGCGATAGCCTTAGTGAAAGGATGATCAATAAAACATTTGGGCAAAAAAGAGGTAAAAATCTTAGGGTTGTCTTCGCTCGGTGGGACTTTAGAATTTTATGATTTTATTATCTTTGTATTTTTTACAAGTATCATTGCCAAACACTTTTTCCCAAACACGCTTAGCCCTATCTGGTCTGAAATCAACACTTATGGTATCTTTGCCGCAGGTTATCTGGCGCGCCCGCTTGGTGGCATAGTGATGGCCCACTTTGGGGATAAATTCGGTCGTAAAAACATGTTCATGCTCTCTATTTTATTAATGGTAATCCCAACCTTTGCACTAGCTTTGATGCCAACTTTTAATCATTTGGTGGGTTTTGGCGTGGATAGCATGGGGCTTACCCCTAAAAACGCTCATTATCTTGGTTACATAGCTCCTGTTTTTTTGGTGCTTGTTAGGATTTGTCAAGGCGTTGCTGTGGGTGGTGAATTGCCTGGCGCTTGGGTTTTTGTCCATGAACATGCCCCACAAGGGCAAAAAAACACTTATATCGGTTTTTTAACCGCTTCCGTAGTTTCTGGGATTTTGCTTGGGAGTTTGGTTTATATGGGGATTTATATGGTTTTTGACAAGCCTGTTGTTGAAGCTTGGGCTTGGAGGGTTGCTTTTGGGCTTGGAGGGATTTTTGGTATCATTTCTGTGTATTTGAGGCGCTTTTTAGAAGAAACTCCCGTTTTTCAGCAAATGAAGCAGGACGATGCCTTAGTCAAATTCCCGCTTAAAGAGGTGTTTAAAAGCTCTCTCTTTGGTATATCAATCTCCATGCTTATCACTTGGGTTTTAACCGCTTGTATTTTGATTTTTATCCTTTTTGTCCCGAATTTTACCCTTACGCATCCCAATTTTCATTTCACTCCGTTTGAAAAAACCTATTTTCAAATTCTAGGACTTGTTGGTATTGTAAGTTCCATTATTTTCACCGGGTTTTTGGCCGATAAAATCAAACCGCACAAAGTTTGTATGGCTTTTAGCGTGGTCTTTGCCTTTTTTGGCTTTTTATTCTTTAAGGAATTTTATTCTAACGCGCCAAGTTTAGTCAATACCATAGTTTTATACTTTTTAGCTTGCTTTTGCGCGGGCATTATGAATTTTTGCCCCATTTTCATGAGCGATGTGTTTAGCGCTAGAATCCGTTTTAGCGGGATTTCCTTTGCTTATAACATAGCCTATGCTATAACCGCTGGCTTTACCCCTCAACTTTCAAGCTGGTTAAACGCAAAAGCCATAGCAGCCCCTGAAAGTTTGCAAAGTTATGGTTTAAGCTTTTATATTCTCATAGTTTCTTTAATTGCTTTTATTACATCGCTTTTAATGGCTCCAATTTATAATAAATCTAATACCCAACACGAATCGCCCATAACATGAAAGAAGCGCAAACCTTTGAATCATTCCACCAAGATTGAGCCGATTTTCATTAAACCATATTTTAAAAAAATCATATTGACCCTAGAATTAAAAATATAGAGAAATTTCGTGGAAAAAGAGAGAAAAAGCTAAAAAATGAAGTGTTATTATCTAGGTCTTAATGGGGTGTTTTAGCGTTGGTGGATTTTGGTGGTGATGATGAGATTCTTAACATTCAAAGATTTTTGCAAAGATTTTTGAACTTGTTGTTTTAGATTTCATTTTGTTGTAAAACTCTTAAGGGGGTGAGAGAATATTATAATTCCTCTCTGCAACCTCATTAAAACCCCATAGCCCCTATGGAGCGCATCACAATGAGATTATCGCTTGATAAAAATCAAGCTCTCTAATATTTTCTCACCCTAAAACACCCACCCGTAATTAAAAAACACCTTAAAATGGCTAGCCCCTTCATTGAAAACAAAAGAGTTGGTGTAATCGCTACCACTAGAAACGACTTTAGCTTTTCTTTGGATCAAA
>NZ_JACTCR010000029.1:0-2518 GCF_014496965.1 Helicobacter pylori
CTTTCTTAATTCTTATGTTTGGACTTTTTGCTTCTTGTTTTTTTGTGTTCTTAAGGTTTTTACTGCTTATGGTTTGTGGTTGTTGTGTTGGAGTTTTACTTGTTACTTCTTGGGTTTTAATTTCTTAAGCCTTATCTTTATCTTATCCTTCATTTCTTGCTTGTTTTGTTTCTTGTTTTTGATTTCTTGCTGGTGGTTGGGGTGGGTGGGTTTAATCTGATCATGATTGAATGCATTTAGTCTCATCATTTGATTAAAATCAAGCTCTTGATAACAAACGCTTCATTGAAACAAGAATTAACAATAAAAACCATAGCCCACCAAACACAAACCTAACACCCAATAAGGGAAAAGGCTAAACGAAAACATGGCACATAAGTATAGCACGCACCGGCAAGTTTGATGAGCAGGAAAGACTTCAAACAGCCTTTCATCGGTTTTGAGTCTGTTTTTTATTAGCCATTGGTATTGCTCCCTAAACAGCCTTTCTTGCATGAGATAATAAGCGTCTAAAAGATAAAAACATGCTAACAACACCCCCAAAACGCATAACCCATAAAGATGAGAGATTGCCTCTATTTTGAGGGATAAAACCCCAACAACAAGAGCGAGTGTCCATTTTTTGCACTCTAAAGAATTTTGTGCCATTCTATTGATAACGCCTTGCAAGATTTTAAGCTCTTCTATAAGGATTTTTTCTCTGTCTGTGCTATTGTCCATGTTTGCCTGATTCATCTGTCAAAATTAAAAGTCCAAGCGCCTTTGTCGGTTTTGACTCCAACTTCTATGAGGTTTTGACATTTATAATGCGCTGTGAAAGTTTCTCCAAATTTTAAATCCACCACCATTGTGTTTTTCTTGCTTTCTAAATCTTTAATGAGTTTTTCCATTTTGTCAATATTTTGCATCGCTTCAGTTAGTTTGACTTGAATGGCTTTGATAGATTTTTCTTCAGAGCTAATCCGCTCATCAGTATCTTCTTTAGCCTGTCTAGGGATAGCCTTTTTCAAATAGGCGAAATAAAATTTCCCTACGCTAGGCCACATGGATTTTAGTTCAGCAAGGCTTTGAAGACCTTTTTTTGATACCCTATGAGGATATTCATTCAAAATCAAAAAGCTATCGACTGTCTGAATACTATCTATTAATTTTTCGAGTTCTTTAAGGTTGATATAGGGGTAGTCTTTAGGGTTTTTAGTGTTTTTAATAATGCTTCTTATATCGTTTAGAATAATCGATAGACTCCCATATGGCATGTCTGATTCATATTTATAGCTATCAAGGTTATCAAGCATCCTCTTAACAACATATATTGGATTATCATCTTTTGTATATTTATAATCATGGCCACTAACGAATAGTCCTTCATTTTCTAACAATTTATCAAGATTATTGGATTGTTGCACATGCTGCGTGAGCTCTTCTAAATCTTTTTGAAGTCTTGCGATTTCTGCTTGGTGGTTTTTAATCGCTTTTTCTTTTTCTGATATAAACAGGTGTGCATTGGCTGTTTCTTGGATTAACTTTACCAAGAAATTTTGATCATGTTCGCAATTGCCACGATTGAGCTTTAGATCTTGGATCTCTATGTTATCGGTTTTAGAAATGATTTTCACGGTAGAATTGAAGCTATTTTTTTCAACCTCAACCAATGGTTCGCCACTGTCGCCTCCACAGCCCGCTAAATACAACGCCAAACAGCTCGCGCCCAGTAATTTTTGATAAGTTTTAAAAAACATGCTTGTTCCTATGAATTGATCGTGCGTGATAGTTCGCTAAGGGTTATGGTCTCAAAACTTTCTAAAAATAGCGATATATCATTTTCAATTTTTATTTCAAGTCCTTGTTCTTGTTCGAACGAAAGTGTTAAGTAGCCCTTACTAATAGAATGAGCGATTTTTAATTCTTCATAAATCCATGCGGAATAAGTGATTTTTAATAGATTTTGATTAAAAGAAACGCTGTTCTTGTTTGTAAAAACACAAAATAAGGGCATTTTTCAATCATATCTTGTAAAGACTCTCTGAGAATAAGCGTGAAAGCGTCTTTAATCCTACTTATATCATCGTGTTTTGCCAATTTGTTTAAAACATCGTCTTTATAATCCCAAAAAAGCGAATCGATAAACACTTTGCGTTTTGTCTTGCTTTCCAAATAGTCTTTAACCTCTAAAGCCTTATTTCTATCCGCATGCGAGTGCGATAGGAACACTTGAGCGTTTTTTAACTGCGGTTTGAACGGGCTAAAAAAGGCTTCTTTGATTTCATTGTGTTTTAAAATAATGTCTTTTCTACTGCCATGTTTTTTAAGAATATTTCTAATTTTTTGGGCAATGCGATCGAGTTCAAAAACGGGCAACATGGAAAAATCATTGTTATTTCTAGTAAGATTATGTCTAAAAAACTCTTTAATCTTATTAAAAGTATTTAAAAAGTTATTTTTTGTAAATTTTCCCATCGTGTTTAAAACGCCAACGAGATTTTTACTGGAGTAAACACTACTCCGCTATCCCTTAGAG
>NZ_JACTCR010000003.1:0-138395 GCF_014496965.1 Helicobacter pylori
CTTTTAAGTTTGGATTTTTTCAAAAACGCCAATGAGATCGATAGCAGTTTGAGAAATTCTATTGAGTGGCTTAAGAGCGCCGGCGAGAGCTTAAAAACTAAAATGAAAGAATACGAAAACTTTTTTAGCGATTTCAACACGAGCATGCGTTCTAACGAACAAGAGGTAACTAACACCTTAAACGCTAACAGCGAAAACATTAAAAGCGAGATTAAAAAGCTAGAAAATCAAATGATAGAAACTGCGACAAGGCTTTTAAAACAAGAAACTCAAAAAAGCGTTAAGGCTTACAATGCAATGATGGGACACCAGCCACAGAATAGCTTAAAACATGGTTTGAAAAATTTCAATAATCCTTTGAGTAAAGAGGGCTAAAAGGTTTGAATGGGTTAAAATACCAACTTTTATTGGCTTATGGGCGTTAGAAAATAAGCGTCAAATCCATTCAAATTTTGGCTCTGTTCTCATCAAGCATGGATAATTAAAACCTTTTTGACTAAATTCAAGCCTTTTACTATTGATTGTAAAAAATGTTTTTAGCATTTTTTAGATTTTGTTATCCATATTTGATGAGATCCAAACCTTTTTTATTTTATAAAAAGGGCTGTGTGAGATCACAATGAAATGTAATCCACTTCTTTTGGTTTTTGGTGGCTAGTAATGAGTTGCTTGCAGGTCGCAACGCCTTCTGAAGTGCCAACCATTAATAGCTTGGATTCGCTTGCAATAATCGTTTCTCCATCAGGCATAGGGATGTATTTGCCATCTTTTTGAGTGATACCAATCACAAACGCTTTGGCGATCTCTCTAAAATGGGCTTCTTTTAATTTCCTTAACACAAGCCAGCTGGTTTTGGGGACAATCACTTCTTCTAAGTCTAAAAGCGTGTCTTTTTTATTGATAAAACGCTCTAAGATATTTTCCATATCCGGACGCACCGCCATCGCACTCACTCTCTGCGCCATGAGTTTTGTAGGGGAAACCACCATATCAGCCCCCAATTTTTTTAATTTTTCTAAGCCTTCATCGCTATGCGCGCTCGCAATGATGTAGTAAGGTTTGCGCTTTAATTCCTTTTCAAACAAGCGCACGCTCACCATTAATGCCACATTCACCGGTAAAATTTTAGACAACGCCACAACGCCCCTAGCGCTGCTTAAGTGGGTTTTTAGCATGGCTAAATTGGTGTGCGGATCGCCTATGATATAGTAGGGGTATTTGTGCTTAATGGCTTCTTCTTCAAAACTAGGATCATTATCCACGACCACAAAGGGGATTTGAGCGGAGCGGAACTGCTTGCTCAACTCAATAGTGTATTCATTGTGGTAACAAATCACATAATGATCCTTAAGGCGCGCGATTTTATAAATCATACCTTTCTCCTTAATCAATCTGGTAAGCGTGCCTTTATTGACCACGCTAACTAAAATAGCCACGCTAAAAGCAATAATTCCCGTCCCACAAAACATTAAAATGGAAGTTAAAAAAATACTTATAGGCCCAAACTGGCTTTCATTTAAAGCGCCAAACCCTGTAGCTGTCATGGTATAGGTCGTTTGAAAGAAGGCTTGCATAAGGCTATAATTTTCTAGGGCAAAGTATCCCAGAGTGCCTAAAAGCACGAGCAATTGGATTAAAATAAGCGGGAGTCTAAAGACCTTAAATTGCTCATAGATTTCAGAATTTAAATTGACTTCTGGCTGAATTTCATCGTCTTTTTTGATTTTAAAAAATTTCAACTTTTCAAACAAAACCAATTCCTAGATCAAAATAAATTCTTTTGGAAGCGTTTGCCTCTAAATTTAATCAAAACGATAAACCTAATTTAGGCCGTGTTTTAATCTCAAAAAGAAGTTTAGATTTAAGGGGAGTTTTAAAAAGGTTATCAAAAACATCAAAACCGCCCCTATAATCAAAAATGGATAGAAATTCTAAAAACTAAGCCCCTTTACGCATGGTTCTTAAAGTGGAAGCAGCCACCTTAATGCGTTTGGTCGTGCCGTCATCTAATTGGATCTTAATCGATCGCAAGTTAGGGAGTAAGCGGCGCTTATTTTTGTTGTTCGCATGACTCACATGATTGCCTATCATAGGCCCTTTGAAAGTTAAAGCGCATCTTTTTGCCATTGTGTATCCTTAAATATTGAAATGAATTTGACACTATACCTAAATTAGCCTTTAAAAAGGCTGATTTTAAAACAAATATTTAAATTATTTGTTTAAAAGCCCTTTTTTTGAGAGACAGGGGTTTTAAACCCTTTCATTTTATCAATCGCCTCTTTGTATTGAGAAATATTTTTTTCCGTCAATTCCGTTACGGCTTTTTTCATGATTGAAGCGTATATTTTGTTTAAAATCTGATGGATCGCATCCTGTTTATTGTTTTCTAAACCGGTGAAAAGATTGTTTTTAAGATTAAACCCTAAAGAATGGTTATTGTTATAAGCATGCACAATTGCTTGAAAATCCTCTAACCCCACCTTAAAATCATAAATCACGCGATAACTTTCTGGCTCATAAAAACTAAACCACACAGAGCCTGAACTTTGAGCGGTGAGGGCGTTTGCGTTATTGGGATCTTTTAAAAGGAGTTTCAAATCTTCTAAAACACCCACCCAACCTTTCACATCTAAAATGGCAAAAAGCTTTCTTTTATCTTGTGGAGTTAAAGCGCTTTCATCTTTAAAAAAGAGCGTTTGATAGCCTCTTTTTTCAAAAATAGTCTGGATTTGATTGGCTAAAGCGTCTTGAAACTTATCAATATAGGGCTTTAAATTATCGCTCACTTGAATGTGTGGCATTAAAATACCTACAACATGATGGTTTTGTGGGGCTTGAGCCACATGCAAGGAGTAGTTAAAATGGAATGGCGTTACTTTTTGGGTGGTTTGGATTTTTTCATTAACTTGAATGGGTTTTTCTTGTTGGTTTTGGGGTTTTACTTCAGCAATTGGTTTAATCGCACAACCAACCAACGCACCTGAAAGCCCCAAAGCGATTAGCGTTTTCAAACAAAGTTTTTGAGAAAAAAATAAACGCTTGAAAAAGAAACAATTCATTGAAACACTCCCAAAGATTAAGTTATAGCGTGATTATACTTTAACTCATGCTGATTTTAAGCGAGCCAATTTGCGCTACAATTATGCTTTTTCTAATCTATAAGCATGGCATGGCGATTTTAGGGGATTTTATGCTCTATTCTTTACTATATGGCTATTTCAATATCAATCTTTTCCAGTATTTGACTTTTAGAGCAGGGTTAGGGTTTTTCATAGCCTTTTTCCTCACGCTTTTTTTAATGCCTAGATTCATTCTATGGGCCAAGGCTAAAAAGGCTAACCAGCCCATTTCTAGCTTCGTGCCAAGCCACCAGAATAAAAAGGATACCCCTACGATGGGGGGGATTGTGTTTGTTTTTGCCACCATTGTTGCGAGTGTGTTGTGCGCGTCTTTGGGCAATCTTTATGTGTTGTTAGGGATAATCGTGTTAGTGGGCTTTAGTTTTGTGGGTTTTAGAGATGATTACACTAAAATCAACCAACAAAATAACGCCGGGATGAGCGCAAAAATGAAATTTGGCATGCTTTTTGTCCTTTCGCTTGTGGTGTCTGTTTTGTTGAGCCTTAAGGGGTTGGACACTTTTTTATACGCGCCTTTTTTGAAAAACCCCTTGTTTGAAATGCCCACGATGTTAGCGGTTGGTTTTTGGGTGTTGGTTTTTTTATCCACGAGCAATGCGGTGAATTTAACCGACGGCTTAGACGGCTTAGCGAGCGTGCCTAGCATTTTCACCCTCTTAAGCCTTTCTATCTTTGTGTATGTGGCAGGGAATGCGGAATTTTCTAAATACTTGCTCTATCCTAAAGTCATAGATGTGGGGGAATTGTTTGTGATTTCGCTAGCGTTAGTGGGATCGCTCTTTGGCTTTTTGTGGTATAACTGCAACCCGGCGAGCGTGTTTATGGGCGATAGCGGGAGTTTGGCCTTAGGAGGGTTTATCGCTTATAACGCTATTGTTTCGCATAATGAAATCTTACTCGTTTTAATGGGATCTATTTTTGTAATAGAAACTCTGTCGGTGATCTTGCAAGTAGGGAGTTATAAAACCCGTAAAAAACGCCTTTTTTTAATGGCACCCATCCATCATCATTTTGAGCAAAAGGGTTGGGCAGAAAATAAGGTGATCGTGCGTTTTTGGATCATTTCTATGCTGAGTAATTTAGTCGCTCTTTTAAGCTTGAAGGTGCGTTAAAATGAAAATCTCTTTATTGGGGCATGGCAAAACCACTTTAGCCCTAGCGCGTTTTTTTAAAAAAAACCATCACGAAGTCAAATTTTTTGATGATCAATTCACTGCATTTCATAAGGATAGCGAGGGTTTTCTTTGTTATCCCAGTAAGGATTTTAACCCTAATGATTCCCAACTAGAAATAGTCAGCCCGGGCATTAGTTTCACGCACCCTTTAGTCATAAAAGCCAAACATTTAGTGAGCGAATACGATTATATTGATAGCTTGTTTGATCATTCTTTCACGCCTACGATGATAAGCATTAGCGGCACTAATGGTAAAACCACCACGACAGAAATGCTCACTGCGCTTTTAGAAGATTTTAAGGCTGTGAGTGGGGGGAATATCGGCACGCCCTTGATTGAATTGTTTGAAAAACGATCGCCCTTGTGGGTGTTAGAAACAAGCTCTTTTTCTTTGCATTACACTAACAAGGCTTACCCTTTAATCTACTTGCTTATCAATGTGGAAGCTGATCATTTGACTTGGCATTGCAATTTTGAAAATTATTTGAACGCTAAACTCAAGGTTTTATCGTTGATGCCTAAAACTTCGCTCGCTATTCTCCCTTTAAAATTCAAAGAACATTCAAGCGTTCAAAACTCGCAAGCGCAAAAAATCTTTTTTGATCACAGCGAAGAGGTTTTAGAGCGTTTAGAAATCCCTTCCAACGCCCTTTTTTTTAAGGGAGCGTTTTTATTAGACGCTGCTTTAGCCCTTTTAGTTTATGAGCAATTTTTAAAAATAAAGAATCTAAAATGGCAAGACTACAAAGAAAACGCCCTTAAAAGACTGAACGCTTTTAAAATCGGCTCGCATAAAATGGAAGAATTTAGGGATAAAGAAGGGCGTTTGTGGGTAGATGACAGCAAGGCCACGAACATTGATGCCACCTTACAAGCCCTAAAAACCTTTAAAAACCAAAAAATCCATTTGATTGTAGGGGGCGATATTAAAGGGGTCAATTTAACCCCCCTTTTTGAAGAATTTAAAAACTATAAAATAAGCCTTTATGCCATAGGATCAAGCGCTTCTATCGTCCAAGCCTTAGCGTTAGAATTTAACGTTTCTTGTCAGGTTTGTTTGGAGTTAGAAAAAGCGGTTCAAGAAATTAAAAGCGTTTTATTGCAAAATGAAATTGCTTTGCTTTCACCCAGTGCGGCCAGTTTGGATCAATTTTCTTCATATAAAGAAAGGGGTGAAAAATTCAAGGCGTTTGTTTTAAAAGATTAAAAGATAGATTAAAGTGCATGCGCCACGACCTCTAATTGTGAGATTTTTTGAAAAATCTCATTCCGTTCTTCTTCGTTTGAAACTTCCATAGAAACATTAAAGCTATAAAATTTAGCGTTTTTAGAAGTGTTTTTTAATTCCAATTTAAAGGGGCGTTGGTAGGTTTCTAAAAGCTCTTTTAACGCGCTTTCATCTTTAGTGGTCATAATCACCCTATAATCCCAAAGGCAAGGGTAAATAATGGTGGGTTTTTTTAAATCAGAGGGCATTGAACAGCTCCTTAAACAACTTAGGAATGGCAATAGGGCTGTATGTGGAGCGATTGACAAAGCCAAACTTGATTTCTGAAGCAAAGACTTTAAAAGGCTTCATAGGCTCTAAAGAAGCGTTTTGGATGCAATAAATTTCTTGAAAAAGCACCACAAAAACCTTTCTCAATTCTTTAATTTGCGTTCTTACTTCTAAGACCTGCCCAAGGCTTGCGGGGGTGAAAAAATCCGCTTTGATGGAGCGGATAACAAACACGCCTTCTTCATTTTCTGGCAAGACATTTTGTTTAAAAAAAAACTCGCTCCTAGCCCTTTCGCAATATTTCAAATAATTTGCATGATAGACCACGCCTTCAGAGTCGGTATCTTCGTAATATACCCTACAGCACATTAATTCCCCTTACTTAAATAATGAAATTTTCTCAAAATTATACAATATGTAACTTAACTATAGTATAATCCAAGTGCGTTGCTCTATATTTTTTAGGTATTTTTAAAGTGGGTTTTTTCTTAAATCTTAAGACCTCTAAAGATTTTAAAAAACTAATACAGCAATAGTTGGGCGATTAAGGACATAGCTCTTTAATTTTAATCATTGACAAGGAGTTTGGTAGTTAAGAATGGGTAATCATTTTTCTAAATTAGGATTTGTTTTAGCGGCTTTAGGGAGCGCAATAGGTTTAGGGCATATCTGGCGCTTTCCTTACATGACTGGGGTGAGCGGTGGGGGTGCTTTTGTTTTATTATTTTTATTTTTATCTTTAAGCGTTGGCGCGGCGATGTTTATCGCTGAAATGTTACTAGGGCAAAGCACTCAAAAAAATGTGATAGAAGCTTTTAAAGAGCTTGACCTTAACCCTAAAAAACGCTGGAAATACGCAGGGCTTTTGCTTATTTCTGGGCCTTTAATACTGACTTTTTATGGCACTATTTTAGGTTGGGTGCTTTATTATTTGGTGAGTATTAGTTTTAATTTGCCTAGCAATATCCAAGAATCTGAACAAATTTTTACTCAAACTTTGCAGTCTATAGGGCTACAATCCATAGGGCTTTTTAGCGTTTTATTCATAACCGGATGGATTGTTTCTAGAGGGATTAAAGAAGGGATTGAAAAACTCAATTTGGTTTTAATGCCCTTACTCTTTGCCACTTTTTTTGGTTTGCTTTTCTATGCGATGAGCATGGATTCTTTTTCTAAAGCTTTCCATTTCATGTTTGATTTCAAGCCAAAAGATTTGACTTCTCAAGTGTTCACTTATTCCTTGGGGCAGGTTTTCTTTTCTTTAAGCATAGGTTTAGGGATCAATGTCACTTATGCTGCGGTTACGGATAAAACGCAGAATTTGCTTAAAAGCACTATTTGGGTGGTTTTATCAGGGATTTTGATTTCTCTTGTGGCAGGGCTTATGATTTTCACTTTTGTGTTTGAATATGGGGCGAATGTCTCACAAGGCACAGGGTTAATCTTCACTTCTTTACCGGTGGTTTTTGGCCAAATGGGAGCGATAGGCATTCTTGTTTCAGTTCTTTTCTTGCTCGCGCTCGCTTTTGCTGGCATCACTTCTACGGTGGCTTTATTAGAGCCGAGTGTGATGTATCTTACCGAAAGGTATCAATACTCTCGTTTTAAGGTTACTTGGGGTCTTGTAGTGCTAATTTTTGTGGTAGGCGTAGTGTTGATTTTCTCGCTTCATAAAGATTATAAAGACTATCTCACTTTCTTTGAAAAAAGTCTTTTTGATTGGTTGGATTTTGCCTCAAGCACCATTATCATGCCTTTAGGCGGGATGGCAACCTTTATTTTTATGGGCTGGGTTTTGAAAAAAGAAAAATTGCGTCTTTTGAGCGCGCACTTTTTAGGCCCTAAATTGTTTGCAACTTGGTATTTCTTGCTTAAATACATCACCCCTTTAATTGTGTTTTCCATTTGGTTGAGCAAGATTTATTAAAATATTTGGCATGGGAAAATTTTCTAAATTAGGCTTTATTTTAGCCACTTTGGGTAGCTCTATCGGTTTAGGGCATATTTGGCGCTTTCCTTATATGGTGGGTCATAATGGGGGGAGTGCGTTTGTGCTTTTATATTTAGCGCTAACCTTGAGTTTAGGCATTGCTATGCTTTTAGTGGAAATGCTGATTGGGAATTTGGGTAAAAAAGATGTTGTTTCTAATTATCAAATACTAGATCCTAAAAGGAAAAAATATTACCCTTTCACTTCTTTTTTTATTTTAGGCGGTCCTCTCATTTTATCCTTTTATGCGGTGGTGTTAGGCTGGGTGCTTTACTATCTTTTTGTAGTAACTTTTGATTTGCCTAAAGATTTAGAGCAAGCTAAAATGCAATTTAGCATGCTCCAAAATGGCAGTTTAATCTGGCCTGTTATTGGCTTTAGCGCATGCTTGTTGCCGACGATATGGTTTGTTTCTAGGGGGATTGAAGAGGGGATTGAAAAATTAAATGTAGTGCTTATGCCGTTATTGTTTGTGATTTTCATAGGGCTTTTAATCTATGCGATGACTTTAGAAAGCATGCCTAAAGCTTTGCACTTTTTATTTAATTTTGAGATTCAAAAGATTGATTTTAAGGTTGTTATGGACGCTTTGGGGCAGATGTTCTTTTCTTTGAGTTTAGGGGTAGGCACGATTATTACTTATTCAGCTTTCACGCCCAAAAGAGAAAACCTACTCAAAAGCTCTCTGTTTATTGTTTTACCGGGTATTTTAATTTCTTTGATTGCCGGGGTGATGATTTTTACCTTTGTGTTTGAATACCATGCGGATGTGTCTCAAGGGCCAGGGCTTGTTTTTATTTCTTTACCTTTGACTTTCGCTAAAATGGGAATCAGTGGGCAGATCGTTTCGCTCTTTTTCTTTATGGCGCTTGTTTTTGCTGGGATCACTTCCACGGTTTCTTTGATAGAGCCTTTAGCGCTTTATTTAATCAATCGTTTTAATTTCTCGCGCCTTCAAGCGTCGCTATGGATAGGGATCGTTGTGTATGTTTTAGGCGTTTTAGTCATTCTTTCTATGAATGAACGATACGCTAAGTTTTTAAGCTTTGCGCATAAGAGCGTGTTTGGGTGGTTAGATTTCATCACTTCTTCATTTTTAATGCCTTTGGGAGGCTTGTTTTCAGTCTTGTTTGTGGGATGGATTTTAAATAAAAAGCGTTCTTTTTTAGCCACGAAGCATTTCTTTAGTGCAAACGCTTTTAAAGCGTGGCATTTTAGCGTTCGTTTTATCGCGCCTGTAGTGATTTTAGCGATTTTCATCTTGCAATTTAAGTGAAATAAGGATGCTTGATGAAAAGCATTTTGCTCTTTATGATTTTTGTAGTTTGTCAGTTAGAAAGCAAAAAATTTTCACAAGATAATTTTAAGGTGGATTATAACTACTATTTGCGCAAACAGGATTTGCACATCATTAAAACGCAAAACGATTTGTCTAATGCCTGGTATCTCCCTCCACAAAAAGCCCCCAAAGAACATTCTTGGGTGGATTTTGCTAAAAAATATTTAAACATGATGGATTATCTAGGCACTTATTTTCTGCCTCTTTATCATAGTTTCACCCCCATTTTTCAATGGTACCACCCCAATATCAACCCCTATCAACGCAATGAGTTTAAGTTTCAGATTAGTTTTAGAGTGCCTGTATTTAGGCATATTCTTTGGACTAAAGGCACGCTTTATTTGGCTTACACCCAAACTAACTGGTTTCAAATTTATAATGACCCCCAATCCGCTCCCATGCGAATGATCAATTTCATGCCTGAACTCATTTATGTTTATCCTATCAATTTTGAACCTTTTGGGGGTAAAATAGGGAAATTTTCTGAGATTTGGATAGGTTGGCAGCACATTTCTAATGGCGTGGGGGGCGCGCAATGCTATCAGCCTTTTAATAAAGAAGGTAATCCTGAAAACCAGTTTCCAGGAGAGCCTGTAATCGTTAAAGATTATAACGGGCAAAAAGATGTGCGCTGGGGGGGGTGCCGCTCTGTGAGCGCGGGGCAACGCCCTGTGTTTCGTTTGGTGTGGGAAAAGGGAGGCTTGAAAATCATGGTCGCTTATTGGCCCTATGTCCCTTATGATCAATCCAACCCTAATTTGATTGATTACATGGGGTATGGTAACGCTAAAATAGATTACAGGAGAGGACGCCATCATTTTGAATTGCAACTTTATGATATTTTCACGCAATACTGGCGTTATGATCGCTGGCATGGAGCTTTCCGCTTAGGCTATACCTACCGCATTAACCCTTTTGTGGGGATTTATGCGCAGTGGTTTAACGGCTATGGCGATGGCTTGTATGAATACGATGTTTTTTCCAATCGTATAGGGGTAGGAATACGCTTAAACCCTTAAAAAGCGTTCTTTTATGCTATAATTAAGACCAAAAATTCAAGGGGATTATTTTAGCTATGAAAATCAGTGTTAGTAAAAACGATTTAGAAAATACTTTGCGCTACTTGCAAGCTTTTTTGGATAAAAAGGACGCTTCTTCTATCGCTTCACACATCCATTTAGAAGTCATTAAAGATAAGCTTTTTTTGAAAGCTAGCGATTCAGACATTGGGCTAAAAAGCTATATTTTTACGCAATCTAGCGATAAAGAGGGCGTTGGCACGATCAATGGGAAAAAGTTTTTGGATATTATCTCATGTTTAAAAGACTCTAATATTATTTTAGAGACTAAAGATGACAGCTTGGTGATCAAACAAAATAAAAGCTCTTTCAAACTCCCCATGTTTGACGCTGATGAGTTCCCTGAATTCCCTGTTATTGAGCCAAAAGTGAGTTTAGAAGTCAATACCCCTTTTTTAACAGATGCGTTTAAAAAGATCGCTCCTGTGATTGAGCAAACCAGCCATAAAAGGGAATTAGCCGGTATTTTGATGCAATTCAATCAAAAACATCAAACCCTTTCAGTGGTAGGCACGGATACCAAACGGCTCTCTTACACGCAGCTAGAAAAAATCTCTATCCATTCCACTGAAGAAGATATCTCTTGCATTTTACCTAAAAGAGCTTTATTAGAAATCCTTAAGCTTTTTTATGAAAATTTCAGTTTTAAAAGCGATGGCATGTTAGCGGTGGTTGAAAACGAAACGCACACTTTTTTCACCAAGCTCATTGATGGGAATTACCCTGATTATCAAAAAATCCTCCCTAAAGAATACCTTTCTTCTTTCACTTTGGGCAAGGAAGAATTTAAAGAGAGCATTAAATTGTGCAGTTCTTTAAGCTCCACTATTAAACTCACTTTAGAAAAAAACAACGCTTTGTTTGAATCTTTGGATTCTGAACATAGCGAAACGGCTAAAACCTCTGTTGAGATTGAAAAAGGTTTGGATATTGAAAAAGCCTTTCATTTGGGCGTGAATGCGAAATTTTTCCTTGAAGCCTTAAACGCTTTAGGGACAACGCAATTTGTTTTAAAATGCAATGAGCCTTCTTCACCTTTTTTGATCCAAGAGTCTCTTGATGAAAAGCAAAGCCACTTGAACGCTAAAATTTCCACTTTGATGATGCCAATCACATTATAAAGGCTGATTTGAATGCAAAATTACCAGAGCCATAGTATTAAGGTTTTAAAAGGCTTAGAGGGGGTTAGGAAACGCCCTGGAATGTATATTGGCGATACCAATGTGGGTGGGTTGCACCACATGGTGTATGAAGTCGTGGATAACGCTGTAGATGAGAGCATGGCGGGTTTTTGCGATACGATTAATATCACTTTGACTGATGAGGGTTCATGCATTGTAGAAGATAACGGGCGAGGCATTCCTGTAGATATTCACCCCACAGAAAAAATCCCCGCTTGCACCGTGGTTTTAACGATTTTGCATGCGGGGGGTAAGTTTGATAATGATACTTATAAAGTTTCAGGCGGTTTGCATGGCGTGGGCGTTTCGGTTGTGAATGCTTTGAGCAAACGCTTGATTATGACCATTAAAAAAGAGGGTCAAATCTATCGCCAGGAGTTTGAAAAGGGTATCCCCATTAGCGAGCTTGAAATCATTGGCAAAACCAAAAGCGCTAAAGAAAGCGGCACGACTATTGAATTTTTCCCTGATGAAAGCGTGATGGAAGTCGTTGAATTTCAAGCGGGCATTTTGCAAAAACGCTTCAAAGAAATGGCGTATCTTAACGACGGCTTAAAAATTTCTTTCAAAGAAGAAAAAACCCAACTGCAAGAGACTTATTTCTATGAAGACGGCTTGAAACAATTCGTTAAAGACAGCGCTAAAAAAGAACTGCTCACCCCCGTTATTTCGTTTAAAAGCATGGATGAAGAAACGCGCACTTCTATAGAAGTCGCTCTGGCGTATGCTGATGATTACAATGAAAACACTTTAAGTTTTGTGAATAACATTAAAACTTCTGAGGGCGGCACGCATGAAGCGGGCTTTAAAATGGGCTTGTCTAAGGCGATTTTACAATATATTGATGAAAACATTAAGACAAGAGAATCGCGCCCCATTTCTGAGGACATTAAAGAGGGTTTGATCGCTGTTGTGAGTTTGAAAATGAGCGAGCCTTTATTTGAGGGGCAGACTAAATCCAAACTCGGCAGTTCGTATGCGCGCGCGTTGGTTTCAAAATTAGTCTATGACAAAATCCATCAGTTTTTAGAGGAAAACCCTAACGAAGCTAAAATCATCGCTAATAAAGCCCTTTTAGCCGCAAAAGCCAGAGAAGCCAGCAAGAAAGCCAGAGAGCTTACAAGGAAAAAAGACAATTTGAGTGTTGGCACTTTGCCTGGAAAATTAGCCGATTGCCAGAGCAAAGATCCGCTTGAGAGTGAAATCTTTTTAGTGGAGGGCGATAGTGCGGGCGGGAGCGCTAAACAAGGGCGCGATAGGGTTTTTCAAGCGATTTTACCTCTAAAAGGTAAGATTTTAAATGTGGAAAAAAGCCATTTATCAAAGATCCTAAAATCAGAAGAAATTAAAAACATGATCACCGCTTTTGGGTGTGGCATTCAAGAGAGTTTTGATATAGAAAGATTGCGCTATCATAAAATCATTATCATGACCGATGCTGATGTGGATGGGAGCCATATCCAAACCTTGCTGATGACTTTTTTCTATCGTTATTTACGCCCGCTGATTGAGCAAGGGCATGTTTATATCGCTCAAGCCCCTCTTTATAAATACAAGAAAGGCAAAACAGAAATTTATCTTAAAGACAGCGTCGCTTTGGATCATTTTTTAATTGAGCATGGCATCAATTCGGTGGATATTGAAGGGATTGGCAAGAACGATTTGATGAATTTGTTAAAAGTGGCGTGCCATTACCGCTACGCGCTTTTGGAATTAGAAAAACGCTACAGTTTGCTAGAAATTTTACGCTTTCTCATTGAAACTAAGGACGCTTTAAGCTTTGATATGAAAGTTTTAGAAAGAAACATTTTAGAAAAATTAGAGGGCTTGAATTATCAGATCTTACGCTCTTTTGCTACTGAAGAAAGCTTGCATTTGCATGCGCAAACCCCTAAGGGCTTGGTGGAATTTAATTTAGATGACAACCTCTTTAAAGAAGTGTTGTTTGAAGAAGCGAATTACACTTACCAAAAGCTTATGGAATACAATTTGGATTTCCTAGAAAATAAGGATATTTTGGCGTTTTTAGAAGAAGTGGAAAATTACGCTAAAAAGGGAGCGAATATCCAGCGCTATAAGGGGCTAGGCGAGATGAACCCTAATGATTTATGGGAAACGACCATGCATAAAGAAAACCGCAGCTTAATCAAACTCAAAATTGAAGATTTAGAAAAAACCGATGCGATCTTTTCGCTTTGCATGGGCGATGAAGTAGAGCCTAGAAGAGCCTTTATCCAAGCGCATGCTAAAGATGTGAAACAACTAGATGTGTAAGGGGTTTTGATTAGAACCCCCAAACATTTAACCAAACAAGAGAGCGTGAATTTAGGGGCTTACTACACGCCCCCTTATTTAGTGGATTGTGCTTACAAGCTTTTAAAAAAGCATGTTGGTATTGAAAACTACACGCTTTTAGACACTGCTTGTGGTAATAAAGAGTTTTTAAAACTCCACCACCCTAAAAAAATAGGAGCGGATATTGACCCTGAGTGTGGTGCTTTAACAATAAACGCTTTAGCCAATCCTAAAAGAGAAAATTATGGCATTAGCCAAGATGAACCTTTAATCATCGTGGGCAATCCCCCCTATAACGATAGAACTTCCTTTATCAAACAAGATATTAAAAATAAAGATTTCATTTTTGAAATAGACAACGATTTGAAATCTAGGGATTTAGGGATAAGTTTTTTAAAATCTTTCGCAATTTTAAAGCCGGCGTTTATTTGCGTGTTACACCCTTTATCTTATCTCATCAAAGAAGCTAATTTTAAGCAATTAAAGCTATTTAAGGATCATTACAGGCTTTTAGACGCTTTGGTTGTTTCTTCTAAATCTTTCACTAAAAGTAACGAATTTCCTATTGTGATAGCTTTGTATGAGCGAGGGCGAATGGATTATGCAGATATTAGGCGTTTTATTTTTCCAACTGATTGCGATACGACGCTATGCTTAAACGATTTTGACTATATAGCCAATTATGTGGATAAATACCCTAACGCTAAAAAGGTTGGGGCATGCGTGGGCTATTTTTTCCCTATGCGAGACATCAACGCTCTTAAACGCAACAAAACTTTTTTAAACGTGCCAAGCGAAAATGCGGTGCGTATCAGTCAAGATAAATTGATTTATTACCAATATATCCATTATTTTAAGGAAATCGCCCCTAAAATCCCTTATTATTTTGGCAATTTGGATATTATTATTGACAATTTCGCTTTTTTAAAAATTAAAGACGCTTTTTTAAAGGATAAAAGAGCGCGTTTGGAATATTTTAAAAAATTGTTTCAAGGACACCCTTGTGAGTTTGATTAAAGTTAATGATGATAAAAAAGTGATTGAGGTTTCTATTCCTTTAACTTCCATTTCAGGCAAAGTTCGTGTGAAAATTAGGCATGCCTTTAGTGATTATGGTATTTCAACAGCGACTAGAAAAATCCCTTTCAGTTTAAAGCATTATGTAGAGTGGCAAATCGGTTATGATGTCCCCATTAAAGATAAAGAAAAATTTGAACTCACTACTTTAAAAGATGAAAAATATCATTTTTTAGGGGCTAATAATAGAGTAAAGACTCTTTATGAATTGAGCGAAATAATTGATTACGCTAAGCGATTGGGTTTAATCAGTTTAGAAAATTTAGAAAATACTTTAAAATATTTAGAAAAACAAAAACAATTCATAGAAGATAGTTTTATAATTACAAGAGAAAGATTTAGATCGCATCAATTTGGTGGCATGGATTTTGAACTTTCACGCATCTCTTATCCTTTACTCATTCATTCTTTTAATGATAATCAGTTGAGCGAAATCGTTATTAGAGAGCAACAATACGGCTCTAAAACCCAAGCTATGCTGTATTTTTGCTTTTCTATTTTGGAATTAAAAACCACTACCCCCTTATTAAATAGAACGGCTGCACTCAAAGAAAATGCTCTTTTGATTATCTATAAAACCAACGCTCTTGTGTTTTTAGAAATGCTTAAAATTTTTGGACTTTTAAGCCAAGCGCACCATAACGATGTGTTAAAGATTTTAGAAAAAATACTTCAAAATTAATAATGATACAAATTGTTAAAAAGAGAATGAATATCCAACGCTACAAGATCTAGGCGAGATAAACCCGTTTATGGGAAATAACCATGCATCAATAAAAACGCGCTTCATAAAGCTATAAAAACAGGGCTAGGCTTTAAACTTGTATCGTTTTTCTTTAATGGCTTATGTTATACTAATAAAATACAGATTCAATTGAAGGCATTAAACGACTGCATGGTATTTTTTCATAAGAAAATTATTTTAAATTTTATCTATTCTTTAATGGTTGCTTTTTTATTCCATTTATCCTATGGGGTTCTTTTAAAAGCCGATGAAATGGCTAAAGAGCAAACTTTATTGGTGGGTGAAAGGCTTGTGTGGGATAAGCTCACGCTGTTAGGGTTTTTAGAAAAAAACCATATCCCCCAAAAACTCTACTACAACCTGAGTTCTCAAGATAAAGAATTGAGTGCTGAAATCCAAAGCAATGTTACCTATTACACTTTAAGAGATGCAAATAACACGCTCATTCAAGCCCTTATCCCTATTAGCCAGGATTTACAAATCCATATTTACAAAAAAGGGGAGGATTATTTTTTAGACTTTATCCCTATTATCTTCACTCGTAAAGAAAAAACCTTGCTTCTTTCTTTACAAACTTCGCCCTATCAAGATATTGTCAAAGCCACCAATGACCCCCTTTTAGCCAACCAATTGATGAACGCGTATAAAAAAAGCGTGCCTTTTAAACGCCTAGCAAAAAACGATAAAATCGCTATCGTTTATACAAGAGATTATCGCGTGGGGCAAGCGTTTGGCCAACCAACCATTAAAATAGCCATGATTAGCTCTCGTTTGCACCAATACTATCTCTTTTCCCATTCAAACGGGCGCTATTACGACTCAAAAGCGCAAGAAGTGGCAGGGTTTTTATTGGAAACCCCGGTGAAATACATCCGCATTTCTTCGCCTTTTTCTTATGGGAGGTTCCATCCTGTCTTAAAAGTCAGACGGCCTCATTACGGCGTGGATTATGCGGCTAAACATGGCAGTTTGATCCATTCAGCATCAGACGGCCGTGTGGGTTTTATAGGGGTTAAGGCGGGTTATGGGAAGGTGGTTGAAATCCATTTGAACGAATTGCGTTTGGTGTATGCTCACATGAGTTCTTTTGCTAAGGGGTTGAAAAAGGGATCATTCGTTAGAAAAGGACAAATCATAGGCAGAGTGGGAAGCACGGGTTTAAGCACCGGGCCGCATTTGCATTTTGGCGTGTATAAAAACTCCCGCCCTATCAATCCTTTAGGCTATATCCGCACCGCTAAAAGCAAGCTGCATGGCAAACAAAGAGAGGTTTTTTTAGAAAAAGCTCAGCGTTCTAAGCAAAAATTAGAAGAACTTTTTAAAACCCATTCTTTTGAAAAAAATTCATTTTATCTTTTAGAGGGTTTTTAATGTCTTATTTTAAGAATATTTTCAATCAAAAATCTTTAGTAGATGATTCTAGTGTGTATTTAGAGCCTTGTTCTAGCTCTAATTTCATAGAATTAAAACGCATGCATTATAATGAAGAGAATACTAAGAAAACATGGGATATTATTAAGTCTTTAGACAGCGTGGCGGTTTTACTCTATGAAAAAGAATCCGATTGCTTTGTGATTGTGAAACAATTCCGCCCAGCCATTTATGCTCGTAATTTTTATTTTAAGCGCGATCAAGATCAAAATATTGACGGATACACTTATGAATTGTGCGCGGGGCTTGTGGATAAAGCTAATAAGAGTTTAGAAGAAATCGCTTGCGAAGAAGCGTTAGAAGAATGCGGTTATCAAATTAGCCCTAAAAACTTAGAAACCATAGGCCAATTTTATAGCGCGACTGGGTTGAGCGGGAGTTTGCAAACGCTCTATTACGCTGAAGCGCATGAGGGTTTGAAGGTTTCAAAGGGTGGGGGGATTGATACAGAAAAGATTGAAGTGCTGTTTTTAGAGCGATCAAAAGCTTTTGATTTTATAATGGATTTTCAATACGCTAAAACCACCGGATTGTCTTTAGCCATTTTATGGCATTTAAAAAAGTTTAAAAATGTTTAAAAGGAATTTTATGTTAAGGCTTTTGATAGGACTTCTTTTAATGAGTTTTATAAGCTTGCAATCAGCCTCTTGGCAAGAACCCTTAAGAGTGAGTATAGAATTTGTGGATTTGCCTAAAAAAATCATCCGTTTTCCGGCCCATGATTTGAAAGTGGGGGAGTTTGGTTTTGTCGTTACTAAACTTTCAGATTATGAAATCGTTAATTCTGAAGTGGTTATTATTGCTGTTGAAAATGGCATCGCAACGGCTAAATTCAGAGCGTTTGAGTCTATGAAACAAAGCCATTTACCCACTCCAAGAATGGTCGCTAGAAAGGGGGATTTAGTCTATTTCAGGCAATTCAACAACCAAGCGTTTTTGATCGCTCCTAATGATGAAATTTATGAGCAAATCAGAGCGACTAACACTGATATTAATTTTATTAGCTCTGATTTGTTGGTTACTTTCTTGAATGGGTTTGACCCAAAAATCGCTAATTTAAGAAAAGCGTGTAATGTTTATAGCGTGGGGGTGATTTATATTGTAACCACCAACACGCTCAATATTTTAAGCTGTGAGAGTTTTGAAATTTTAGAAAAAAGAGAGCTGGATACAAGCGGCGTGACTAAAACTTCCACGCCGTTTTTTTCTAGGGTTGAGGGCATTGATGCAGGTACGCTAGGGAAACTTTTTTCAGGCAGTCAATCTAAAAATTACTTCGCTTACTATGACGCTTTAGTCAAAAAAGAAAAACGAAAAGAAGTAAGGATTGAAAAGAAAGAAGTAGGGATTGATGCTAGAGAAAATAAACGAGAAATCAAGCAAGAAGCCATTAAAGAGCCTAAAAAAGCCAATCAAGGCACAGAAAACGCTCCCACTTTAGAAGAGAAAAACTACCAAAAAGCAGAGCGAAAACTTGATTCTAAAGAAGAAAGGCGTCGTTCAAGAGATGAAAGGAAAAAAACTAAAGCCACCAAAAAGGCTATGGAATTTGAAGAAAGAGAAAAAGAGCATGATGAAAGAGACGAAAAAGAGACTGAAGGAAGAAGAAAAGCTTTAGGAATGGATAAAGGCAATGAAAAAGTCAATGCCAAAGAAAATGAGCGAGAAACCAAGCAAGAATCCGCTAATGAGCCAAGTAGTGAAAATAATGCCACTCCAAAAGACACAGAAAATACTTCTGTCTTAAAAGAGAGTGCCACTAAAAAAGAAGAGCCAAAACTCAGTCCTAAAGAAGAAAAACGCCGCTTGAAAGAAGAAAAGAAAAAAGCCAAAGCCGAACAAAGAGCGAGAGAATTTGAACAAAGAGCGAAAGAGCATCAAGAAAGAGATCAAAAAGAGCTTGAAGAGCGAAGAAAGGCGCTAGAAGCGGGTAAAAAATAACATGTTAGACCAACAACACCTCAAATATTTTAAAAACCTAGTAGGGGGAGAGGATTTTTTCACTGATTTAGCGCATTTGAACGCTTATTGCTATGACGCTACTAAAGAAAGGCATTTGCCTAGTGGCGTGATTTTCCCTAAAAACGAGCGAGAAATCAGTCAGATTTTAAAATACTGCAACGAGCATCGCCTTATCGTTGTGCCTAGGGGGGCTGGGAGCGGTTTTACAGGGGGGGCGTTGAGCGTGAGCGGAGGGCTAGTTTTGAGCGTAGAAAAGCATTTGGATAAGATTGTAGAGATTGACACTAAAAATTTGATCGCTAGAGTAGAGCCGGGCGTGATTAACAAGCATTTCCAAAATGAAGTGGAAAAATTGGATTTATTCTACCCTCCAGATCCAGCGAGCGAGAATCAAAGCACTTTAGGGGGGAATGTCGCCGAAAATGCCGGTGGCATGCGCGCGGCTAAATACGGGATCACGAAAGATTATGTCATGGCTTTAAGGGTGGTTTTAGCGAATGGTGAAATCATAAGGGCGGGCAAAAAAACGATTAAAGATGTCGCCGGCTTTAATATCGCAGGGCTGATGATCGCTAGTGAGGGGTGTTTGGGCGTGATTTCTGAAATCACTTTAAAGCTTTTAGCCAAACCGCCCCTAAAACAAAGTGCGATGGGGGTTTTTAACCATATTGAAGACGCCATGAATGCCGTTTATAAGACGATGAGCAGTGGCGTTACGCCTGTAGCGATGGAATTTTTGGATAATTTGAGTATCCAAGCGGTTGAAGAGCGATTTTCTAAAGGCTTACCCAAAGACGCTGGAGCGATACTCATCACTCAAGTGGATGGCGTGGTGAAAGAACAGATCGCATGGCAACTCAATGAAATAGAAAAGCATTTTAAAGCCAATGGTTGCGTGGGTTTTAAGATCGCTCAAAACGAACAAGAAGAGCAGGATTTATGGTTTTCAAGGCGTAACGCTTCTCAAAGTATTAGCGTTTATGGTAAAAAGAAATTGAATGAAGACGTGACCGTTCCTAGGGCGAGCTTGCCGAGTTTGTTGCAAGAAGTCGCCAAAATCAGCCAAAAATACGGCTTTAAAATCCCTTGCTTTGGGCATACGGGCGATGGCAATGTGCATGTGAATATCATGCTAGAAGATCCTAAAAGGGATTTAGAAAAAGGCCATAAGGCTATGGAAGAGATTTTTCAGGCCGCTATTAGTTTGGAGGGGACTTTAAGCGGGGAGCATGGCATAGGCTTGTCTAAAGCCAAATTCATGCCTTTAGCGTTTAATGCTAGTGAAATGGAGCTTTTTAGGAACATTAAAAAAGCCCTTGATCCTAATAATATTTTAAACCCTTTTAAAATGGGGCTATAAAGCTTAAAAGCAAGGAAAGCGCATGAAAGTCGGTGTTTATGGGGCGAGCGGTCGTATAGGGAAACTGCTCTTAGAAGAATTAAAAGGGGGGTATAAGGGATTAGCGCTGTCTAGCGTGTTTGTCAGGCAAAAATGCGAAACCGATTTTAGCTCTTTTTCGCACGCCCCTTTAGTAACCAATGATTTAAAAGCGTTTGTGAGGGCATGCGAATGCGTGGTTGATTTTTCTTTACCTAAAGGCGTGGATAATTTGCTAGACGCTCTTTTAGAATGCCCTAGAATTTTAGTTTCTGGCACGACCGGTTTAGAAAAAGAAGCGCTAGAAAAAATGCAAAAATTAGCCTTAAAAGCGCCGCTTTTGCATGCGCACAACATGTCTATAGGGATTATGATGCTCAACCAATTAGCCTTTTTAGCTTCTTTGAAATTGAAAGATGCGGATATTGAAATTGTAGAAACGCACCACAATCTCAAAAAAGACGCCCCGAGCGGCACGGCGTTGAGTTTGTATGAAACTTGTGCTAAGGCTAGGGGGTATGATGAAAAAAGCGCCCTCATCACTCACAGAGAAGGTTTGCGCTCTAAAGAAAGCATTGGTATAGCCGCTTTAAGGGGGGGCGATGTCGCCGGGAAGCACACGATAGGGTTTTATTTAGAGGGCGAATACATAGAGCTTAGCCATACGGCGACTAACCGCTCTATTTTTGCTAAAGGGGCTTTAGAAGTGGCTCTATGGCTTAAAGATAAGGCCGCTAAAAAATATGAAATCAGCGAAATGTTTGGTTGAATGTTTTAATTCTTTTTGTATAGATGCACGCTTCTATAATGGAATGCCGCCCTTTGTTAGCCTTATTAAAGGGCTTTTACTATACTATAAGGCTTGCATTAAAAGGGTTTGTTTTGTAAGGATTGATCTTGCCTTGTGCGGTTAGTAACACAAGGTGGGTGTGGCAAGACCTGCTATAATTTTAATTCAAGGGGTCTAACTAAAATAAAAGGAGAAATTTTAGTTAGGGTTTTATTATAGCAAAAATTAGCAAGGCTTACAAAGGGTAGCGTTTTAATTTTAAATTTAAGGCGTTATTTGGATTGTTTTTCGTTCCATTTACTTTTTATTTAACAATAAGTCCTAAAATTGCAAGCATATAATTTAAAGTATTTAAGTTATTCAATCAAAAAATTTTAAAACAAAAGGATATAAAATGAAAACCATTAGAAATGGCGTGGTAGTTGGCATGTCTTTGCTCGGCGGTTGCGCGAGCGTTGAGACTCGCTTTGACGCTCTGCGTGTCGCTTGCATTAAAGATACTTTTATAGAAAAAGGATTATGCTACACGCCTAAGGACTTTGGAAACCCTTATTTTACTAATCAAACCGATACCAGGCTCTAAGGGCTTCTTCTTAAAAAATATTTTGGCTCTTTTGGCTCATGTTGGTTGAGCCAAGCGTTTCAAAAATTTCAAAACTTCAAAAATTTCAAAACACAGAAAACACAGAATTAAAACAAATTTTTTGCTTTTTTAAGAATAGTGAAGCGCCCAAACGCTAAAGACATAGGTTTTTAGGCTGATGTTGGGGGAGAGTTTGGCTTTCACTCTGTGTCCCTATGATTAGGGATTTTGCAGAGCTTGAGCGTCCCAAACGCATTCGATTTCTCACGCATCACATCTTTAAGGCGTAACTCCCGACACTTCTTGCTGTAGATACGAATGCATGGGGATATTATAAATGAGTAGCATTCATTCCAAGCACTAAAAATGTTGGGGGATTTCTGCTAAGTTGTTTTAAAACTTTATTTTATGGTTTTAGGTTTTATTTTGTTGTAAAATTCTTAAAGAGATAGGGGGTATTTTGAAATCATTCTCCCCCCTTTTAACCCCCAAAAACTAAACCCCCTAACCCCAAAAGACCGCATCACAAGAAATCATCGCTCGCTTTTCGCAAGCTCTTTTAACATTTATTTTAAAAAATGCTTTTAAGCTATTTTTTAAATTTTATGATCAATACCCTATTAGAATAAAACCAAAAAGCAAAGAAAATCAATTTTTTCAACCACTCTCTTTAAAAATAAGGTATTTTTGCCTTATTCTAAATTTTTAGAGTGGGATTTATGGACCCACTCATTGTTTTAGCATGAATAAGTGGTGATAAATTCAAAGGGATGGGGTTTGCTCTCCCATGGGAACACTTCAGAATGGAATTTAAGAGACTGATAGGCCTGGATAAATTCTTCGCTAAAGACCTGACCCTCTTTTAAATACTGCTTATCGGCTAGCATTTCTTCTAACGAACTCCTTAAAGTGTGGGGCATTTGTTTGATGCCTTTTTCTCTAATTTCGTCCAAAGTTAGCTTGAAAAGGTTAATGTCCATTGCTTCGCCGGGATCCATTTTATTTTTAACGCCATCAATGCCCGCCATTAAAATAGCCCCAAAAGCCAGGTAGGGGTTTGATGAGCTGTCAGGAAACCTAAATTCAAACCTAGCACTATTTTTAGAAATCCCATAAGGGATACGCACGCTCGCGCTCCTATTGCTGGCTGAATAAGTTAAAATGGATGGGGCTTCATATCCCGGAATCAGGCGTTTGTAAGAATTGGTGGAAGCGTTAGTGAAAGCGGCTAACCCTCTAGCGTGGCGCAACACGCCCCCTAAAAAATGCAACGCAAACTCGCTCAAGCCCTTGTAAGTTTCGCCACCAAAAAGGTTTTCGTTATTTTTCCAAACGCTCACATGGGTGTGCATCCCGCTCCCATTATCCCCATATAGGGGTTTTGGCATGAAAGTAGCCGTTTTCCCGTTTAAATGAGCGACCATTTTAACCACGTATTTGAGTTTTTGGACATTGTCAGCGGCTTCCACCAAATCTCCAAATTTCACGCCCACTTCGCCTTGCGCTTGTGCGACTTCATGATGGACGACAAAAGTTTCTAACCCCACTTGGTTTAAGACTTTCACAATTTCAGTGCGAATATCCATCATCGTATCCGTTGGCGGCACAGGCATATAGCCCCCTTGCTTTCCCGGTCTATGCCCAAAATTCACGCCATTTTCAAAGCTTTTATCCCTATTCCATTCGCCCTCTTCGCTATCCACTTCGTAGTATTGGGAATTGGAAGCGTCTTTAATCTTAATGGAATCAAAGATAAAAAATTCATTCTCCGCACCGAAATAAGCCACATCGCCTAAGCCCAAATCTCTTAAATGTTTTAAGGCTTTTTTAGCGATACTTCTAGGGCATTTTTCATAAGGCTGGTTTTTATACACATCATACACATCGCAAAACACGACCGCGCTCACATCCGCGCTAAAAGGGTCAATGAAATAACGCACCAAATCGGGGGTTAAAATCATATCCGAGTGTTCAATGCCTTGCCAGCCTTTAAAAGAGCTCGCATCAAAAGGGATCCCTTCTTTAAACATGTCATGCGTTAAAGCCCCAAAAGAATAAGCGATATGGTTCCAAGTGCCTTTAATATCGCTGAATCTAAAATCCACAAATTCCACTTCATTTTCTTTGCAAAATTCAAAAAATTCTTTGATCTTGCTTTCGCTATTTTGAGTTCTTACTACCATTAACCACCTTTAATTATTATGAATTGAGTTTGATTGATAGGGGTGATTATAGCATTTATGGGGTAAAAAAGTAAAATTTGTATCCAGTTTGATTAAGATGCATGCGGTAAAATCCGCTAAATCAAGGAGTGTTATTATGGAAGCAGAAGCCACCACACTATTAGGATTTTTTGAAAAATATCAAAACAATCAATTTGTCATTCCTATCTATCAGAGGTTGTATAGTTGGGAAAAGGAACAATGCGAACAATTATGGGATGATATTATAAAAATTGGTGGGAATGATAAAATGAACGGGCATTTTATCGGTTCTATTTTGTATGTGCTAGATGGTAATACGCCCTCTAGCCCATTACTCATCATTGACGGCCAACAAAGGCTCACCACTATCACGCTTTTATTTATCGCTTTAAGGAGTCATCTAAGCGATGAAGTTAAAATTTTGGAAAAATTTTCGCGTAAAGAAATAGAGAGCTATCTTATTAACAACAATAAGGACGGCGATAAGAAATTCAGACTCATCTTATCAGAGTTTGATAAAGACACCTTGCTGTCTTTGATTGATGGAAATAAAAGAAAGCCGAGCGAGCCTTCGGTAAAAATAATGGAAAATTTTAAATTATTTGAAGAATGGATCAGTAAATGGATCAGTAAAAACACCGGCAAGCTAGAAACGATTTTTAAAGGGTTAAAAAAACTCATGATAGTTTGGATTGCTTTAGATAAAGGGAAAGATGATCCTCAACTTATTTTTGAGAGCATGAACTCAAAAGGTATCGAACTCACGCAAACGGATTTGATCAGAAACTATATCGTAATGGAAACAGAGGTTAAAAAACAGGAAGACTTTTATAATCAATATTGGAGGGCTATGGAGGAGGATTTTAAACAAAATGAAACATTGTTTAATCGGTTTGTCCGGCATTATCTCACAATCAAAACAGGAAAGATTCCCAAGGAGAAAGAAGTTTATGAGGATTTCAAGGATTACCAGCAAAAAGAAGGAATAGAAATAGAGGATTTACTAAAAGATTTGCAAAAATATTGCGGGTATTTTTGCCAGATTGCATTCAAAAAAGAAGCCGATAAAGATTTAAACAAGGCTTTAAGTTTTCTTGTAGATTTGGAAATGGATGTGGTGTATCCGCTATTACTAGAGCTTTATAGCGATTATAGCGATGGCGTTTTATCCAAGCAGGATTTTATCCCTATTATCGCTTTAATAGAGAGCTATATTTGCAGAAGGGCGGTGTGTGGGTTTGGATCAAATAGTCTCAATAAAATCTTTCCCTCTTTTACAAAAAAGATTGATAAGAAGCAATACCTTAAAAGCGTAGAGAAGCATTTTGGGTCGCTAAAAGGGAAGCAAAGATTTCCAAACAATGACGAGTTTAAAGATCTTTTTATTACGATAGATTTTTATCATTTTAAAAAAAATAAATCCTTTCTTGAAAGGTTAGAAAATTTTGACACAAAAGAGCCGGTCAATACTCAAAAATGCAGCATAGAACATATAATGCCTCAAACCCTTACTCCAGAATGGCGAAAGGATTTGGGTGAAAATTTTGAAGCGATACATAAGAATTACCTCCACACAATAGGGAATCTCACTCTAACCGGTTATAACTCTGAATATAGCAACAATTCTTTCCGCGAAAAAAGAGATATGGAGAAGGGCTTTAAACAAAGCCCGTTAAAGCTCAATCAAAGTTTGAAAGATTTAGAATCTTTTGGCGAAAAAGAGATTGAAAAAAGAGCTAATGATTTGGCGGATTGGGCTTTAAAGATTTGGACTTACCCAATTCTAGAGGCAGAAACATTAGAGGAATATAAATCTAAGAAAGAAAAAAAGGTTTATGATTTAAGCTCTTATAAGTTTAGCCCCCATTCAAGGGAATTATTTGATATTTTAAGAGAAAAGATTAAAGCCCTTGATGAAAGGGTAACTGAAAATTTTAATCAACAATATATAGCTTATAAGTTTTTTAAAATAAATTTTGTGGATATTGTTGTGCAAAACAAAGACTTAAAATTGTATTTAAAGATGGAATTGAATGAATTGCAAGATGAAATAAAGGAAAAACTAAAGATCGAAGATGTTTCTGAGATTGGTCGTCCATGTTTTGGAAACATGGAAGTGAAGTTGGAAACAAAAGAGAATATCCCTTATTGTTTGGGATTGATTAGACAGGCTTTAGAAAAACAGATGGGTGGTAGGAATAGGCAATAAAAACCCAACTTATTAAAATAAAGAGTATAATTACAAATTACTTACAACTTAAAGGGGATATGATGAAAGTTCTATTATTAGAAGATGTGAAAAATTTAGGCAAAGTGGGTGAAGTGTGCGAAGTTAAAGATGGCTATGGGAATAACTTTTTAATCGCTAACCAAAAAGCCAAACTCGCTACTAACGAAGTGATCAACAAATACAAAGCCGAAGTTAAAAAGAAAGCGGAAAAAGAAGCCCTAGAAAAGGCGCAAAAATTGCAAATGGTAGAAACCTTACAAACCATCACGCTGACTATCCATAAAAAAGTCGGCGCGAACGGCTCTTTATTTGGAGCGATCACTAAAGAAGAGATCGCAGAGCGTTTGAAAGAACAGCATGCGAGTTTAAATTTAGATAAAAAAGACATTGAGCTCAAACACCCGATTAAAAGCACAGGGATTTATGAGATTGAAGTCAAGCTTGGATCGGGGATTGCGGGCGTGTTTAAAATTGATGTGGTGGCTGAGTAGAAAATGTTTGAAGCGACGACGATTTTGGGCTATAGAGGGGAATTTGACAATAAGAAGTTCGCGCTCATTGGAGGCGATGGGCAGGTAACTTTGGGTAATTGCGTAGTCAAAGCCAATGCGACAAAAATCAGGAGCTTGTATCACAACCAGGTTTTAAGCGGGTTTGCCGGGAGCACGGCGGACGCTTTTAGTTTGTTTGATATGTTTGAACGCATATTAGAGAGCAAAAAAGGGGATTTGTTTAAAAGCGTGGTGGATTTCAGCAAAGAATGGCGCAAGGATAAGTATTTACGCCGATTGGAAGCGATGATGATCGTTTTAAACTTCGATCACGTTTTTATTTTGAGTGGCACGGGCGATGTTTTAGAAGCCGAAGATAATAAGATCGCTGCCATTGGGAGTGGGGGAAATTTTGCTTTAAGCGCGGCTAGGGCTTTAGATAACTTCGCTCATTTAGAACCTAGAAAACTTGTAGAAGAGTCCTTAAAAATTGCAGGGGATCTTTGCATTTACACCAACACGAATATTAAAATTTTGGAGCTTTAATGTCTGAATTGAATATGACCCCAAGAGAAATTGTTGCTTATTTAGATGAATACATCATTGGGCAAAAGGAAGCTAAAAAGTCTATCGCTATCGCTTTTAGGAATCGTTACAGGCGTTTGCAACTAGAAAAATCCTTACAAGAAGAAATTACGCCTAAAAACATTTTAATGATTGGCTCTACTGGCGTGGGTAAAACTGAAATCGCAAGAAGAATAGCAAAAATCATGAAACTCCCCTTTGTGAAAGTGGAAGCGAGCAAATACACAGAAGTGGGTTTTGTGGGGCGCGATGTGGAGTCTATGGTAAGGGATTTAGTCAATAACAGCGTGCTTTTAGTGGAAAATGAGCATAAAGAAAAGTTAAAAGACAAGATTGAAGAAGCGGTTATAGAAAAAATCGCTAAAAAACTCCTACCCCCCTTGCCTAATGGGGTGAGCGAAGAAAAAAAACAAGAATACGCTAACAGCCTTTTAAAAATGCAACAAAGAATCGCGCAAGGCGAGTTGGACAGCCGAGAAATTGAAATTGAAGTGCGTAAAAAAATCATAGAGATTGATTCTAATGTGCCGCCTGAAATTTTAAGGGTTCAAGAAAATGTGATCAAGTTTTTCCATAAAGAACAGGATAAAGTCAAAAAAACTTTAAGCGTTAAAGAGGCTAAAGAAGCCCTAAAAGCAGAAATTAGCGACACGCTTTTAGATGGCGAAGCCATTAAAATGGAAGGCTTGAAGCACGCGGAAAGTTCAGGGGTGATTTTTATTGATGAAATTGATAAGATCGCTGTAAGCTCTAAAGAAGGAGGCCGTCAAGATCCCAGTAAAGAGGGGGTTCAAAGGGATTTGTTGCCGATTGTAGAGGGGAGTGTGGTGAATACGAAGTATGGTCCTATTAAAACAGATCATATTTTATTCATTGCAGCAGGGGCTTTTCATCTTTCTAAGCCAAGCGATCTCATCCCTGAATTGCAGGGGCGTTTCCCTTTAAGGGTGGAGTTAGAGAGTTTAACCGAAGAAATCATGTATATGATTTTAACCCAAACTAAAACCTCTATCATCAAGCAATACCAAGCCCTTTTAAAAGTGGAAGGCGTAGGAATTGCGTTTGAAGACAATGCGATCAAAGAGTTAGCCAAACTTTCTTATAACGCCAATCAAAAAAGCGAAGATATAGGCGCTAGAAGGTTGCACACCACCATTGAAAAAGTGCTAGAAGACATTAGTTTTGAAGCGGAGGACTATTCTGGGCAAAATGTTACTATCACTAAAGAATTGGTTCAATCAAAGCTAGAGGATTTAGTGGCTGATGAAAATTTAGTGAAGTATATTTTATAATGAAAACTAAGGCGGGCTTTGTAGCTCTTATAGGCAAACCAAACGCTGGAAAAAGCACTCTTTTAAACACTCTTTTAAACGCTCATTTAGCCCTTGTTTCGCATAAGGCTAACGCGACCAGAAAATTAATGAAATGCATCGTGCCTTTTAAAGACAAAGAAGGGTATGAGAGCCAAATCATTTTTTTAGACACACCAGGACTCCATCATCAAGAAAAATTACTCAACCAGTGCATGCTCTCACAGGCTTTAAAAGCGATGGGCGATGCTGAATTGCGCGTTTTTTTGGCTTCTGTGCATGATGATTTGAAAGGGTATGAAGAGTTTTTGAGTTTGTGCCAAAAACCCCATATCTTGGCTTTGAGTAAGATTGACACAGCCACGCACAAGCAGGTTTTACAAAAATTACAAGAGTATCAAAAATATTCATCGCAATTTTTAGCTCTAGTGCCTTTGAGCGCGAAAAAATCTCAAAACTTAAACGCGCTTTTAGAATGCATCAGTAAGCATTTAAGCCCTAGCGCATGGCTTTTTGAAAAGGATTTAATGAGCGATGAAAAAATGCGCGATATTTATAAGGAAATCATTAGGGAGAGTTTGTTTGATTTTTTGAGCGATGAAATCCCTTATGAAAGCGATGTGATAATTGATAAATTTATAGAAGAAGAACGCATAGACAAGGTGTATGCACGCATTATCGTAGAAAAAGAAAGCCAAAAAAAAATCGTGATAGGCAAAAACGGGGTGAATATCAAACGCATCGGGACTAACGCGCGATTAAAAATGCAAGAAGTGGGCGAAAAAAAGGTTTTTTTAAACTTGCAAGTGATCGCTCAAAAATCATGGAGCAAGGAAGAAAAGAGCTTGCAAAAACTGGGCTATATCTATCAAAGGAATAGGGATTGAAAAAAATATTACCGGCTCTGTTAATGGGGTTTGTGGGATTGAACGCTAGTGATCGTTTGTTAGAAATCATGCACCTTTATCAAAAACAAGGCTTGGAAGTGGTGGGTCAAAAGCTGGATTCTTATTTAGCGGATAAATCTTTTTGGTTAGAAGAGCTTCAAAATAAGGACACGGATTTTGGCTATTATCAAAACAAGCAGTTTTTATTTGTGGCGGATAAATCCAAGCCTAGTTTAGAGTTTTATGAAATAGAAAGCAACATGCTTAAAAAAATCAACAGCTCTAAAGCCCTTGTAGGCTCTAAAAAGGGCGATAAAACTTTAGAGGGCGATTTGGCAACGCCTATTGGAGTGTATCGTATCACGCAGAAATTAGAGCGCTTGGATCAATATTATGGCGTGTTGGCTTTTGTAACGAATTACCCTAATTTGTATGACACCTTGAAAAAACGCACCGGGCATGGCATTTGGGTGCATGGAATGCCTTTAAATGGCGATCGCAATGAATTGAACACCAAGGGCTGCATTGCGATTGAAAACCCGCTTTTAAGCTCTTATGATAAAGCGTTAAAAGGCGAAAAAGCGTTCCTTATCACCTATGAAGACAAGTTTTCCCCCAGCACTAAAGAAGAATTGAGCATGGTTTTAAGCTCCCTTTTTCAATGGAAAGAAGCCTGGGCTAGGGGCGATTTTGAACGCTACATGCGTTTTTATAACCCCAACTTCACTCGCTATGACGGCATGAAATTCAACGCTTTTAAAGAGTATAAAAAAAGGGTGTTTGCAAAAAACGAAAAAAAGAATATCGCTTTTTCTTCTATTAGCGTAATCCCTTACCCCAACTCCCAGAACAAACGCTTGTTTTATGTGGTGTTTGACCAAGATTACAAAGCCTACCAGCAAAACAAGCTCTCTTATAGCTCTAATTCTCAAAAAGAACTCTATGTAGAGATTGAAAACAATCAAGTTTCTATTATAATGGAAAAATAGGGCTTTGTTTAATGAGAGCGATTTAAGCGGATTTTTCTAATCTTAAAAGCTTGGTTACAATTTGATTAAAAAACTACAGAGCTTGCTTTTTCATAGCCAAATTCTGCGGATTTTTGCAAGAATTTTTTAGCCCTATTTTTTTGTTTTCTAACGCCAAGCCCTTCTTTATAAGCGATCCCAATCCTATAAAGGATCTCCCCCATTTGTTGTTTGAGTAAAATAATATTGCTTGAAATTTCAGCAATGTCTTCCCAAGAAAGTGTCTTATCTTTGATTTGAAGGGCTTTCTTAACAAGTATTCCAAATTTCTTTCCAAATTTTATAGGATTCGCGCTCAAACCTGAAAGATCAATGAATCGCGATCCAATAAGCATACTAGTAAATTCCGCAAGGTTTGATCCAAATTTGTTAACAAAATTTGTGCTTTTATTAGAAAATATGCGAACCACATGCCTGTAAGTCTTAAGCGCTTGTTTCAAATCCTTTTTCATCCCTAAGCCTTCTGCTTGCATGTATCCTAAAATTAAAGCGCCCCCTAACAACCCGCTCCCATACCCTTTGATAGCGTTTTTTGCATAGAGTTGTGCTTTTTTGTAATCCACTTTCACGCCCTTTCCCTCCAAATACATTTTGGCTAAATAAACGTTGCCAAGCCCGATGCTGTATTCTTGCGCCAATTTAAAATCTTTAAAGGCTTGCTTGTATTGGCCTTGATTAAAATGGTTTAAACCATTTTCAAAATAATATGTCTTATGATTTCGCGCAATTTCATCCCACTGATTTCGCGCCCTTTCATCCCAATCATCACTGATGCTAATATATTCATCAGCTATACAAAGTGAAAACGGCAACAATAAACCCAATAAAAGCAATAAAGGCTTTAAAAAAGAGAGGGTGGTGCGATAAAAATCTTTAAACATGTCAAGTCCTTTTACAATTTGAGCCATTCTTTAGCTTGTCTTTCTAGCTAGATCACAAGCGAACTTTCAAAGCAATTTGAATGGATAGCAGTTGAATAATTGCAAGTAAAGAACATGACTAAAAGAGCTAAACTTAAAAATGTCAAACAAAAGAGTGGGCTTAACCGATCTAACTTACTATTATATCATCTCTTTTTTAGATTGCAAACAACAACATAATAGCGACAAGCAATAGGGAGATGGTTTTATATTTTTTGCTATAATAGCATGAATTTGTTTCATAAGTAACAAATTGAGAATATACCATCTATGGAGGTAACACTATGGCTGACACAATCAATACAACTGAAGCAACCCATGAAACAAAAAAGCCAAACGCTTTTGTAAATTTTTTCAAAAACAATTTGGCTAATAAGCGTTATGATTCATTAGGTCTCATTGGAGCAGGGGTTTTATGTTGTGTCTTGAGCGGTGCTATGGGGATTGTTGGGATAATCTTTGTCGCAATAGGAATCTTTTTGTCTTTTTCTAATATCAACTTAGTGAAATTAATTGAAAAATTGTCCAAAAAACAACCTAAAGTGGCAACAACTGTCAATAACGAAACCCAAAAATCTCAAGCAACAAGCGTTACCAACGGACCAACTGAAGCTAAAGAAACTAAAGATTGAGGTAAAACAACGATTTTGACTGAAGAAAGAATAAGGGAAAATCTCACAAATTTAGGTGTTCTAGTGGTTTATTACTCACTGCATGACCTACACAAGCAACCTATAAATTCTTTTTTTAGATTTAAGAGTAGTTATTTGCAATATGAGTCTAGCTACGAGTTACAATGTGAGTAATAATTTTTCTAAGTTTAATATTAAGAGAGTCAGAGAATATTTGATTTGTCTTGTTTGTAACACACCTAAAATGATACAAAGAGAATTGAATGGTGTCTCATTTTATGGTTACTCTAATTATGTAAATAAAGGCGACTGTAAGGGCGTTTTACGAGAAATAAATGGCTCAATGAAAATGGTCTGCTTGCATTGTGAAAACACGCTCATAATGGAAAAAGTAGAAAGTGGTAGGGGAGGTTACGCTTGTAAGAATTGCAATAGGAAGTTTTACTTTATCGATCTTGCAAAACAAAACGAACGAAAAAAAGATTTAGAAAAAGAAAAAAAAGAATTGCTTAATAAGATTGAAAAGCAAAAAATCAAACGCCTTGAGCGTTTCATTTTGGCTGGTGTAAAAGCTAATATTAAAGAAAATTCTTTTTTCTTAGGATGTAAAAATTATCATAAGTGCAAATGGACTGCTAGTATGGATTCACAAGATCCTAAATGTCCCAAATGCAATAGATTAATGAAAAGAAAAAAGAATTTCAAAAACAATGAGTTTTTTACAGCTACATCACTTACCTTAAATGCAAGGGAATTTTGTCTCTATATCAATCTGAAAAAAAAAGGAAACTAATGTTTAGAAAACTGGCAACCGCTGTATCGCTCATAGGCTTACTAATCTCTAACACTCTTTATGCTAAAGAAATAAGTGAAGCCGATAAGGTTATTAAAGCCACTAAAGAAACTAAAGAGACCAAGAAAGAAGCTAAACGACTCAAAAAAGAAGCTAAACAGCGCCGACAGATCCCTGATAATAAGAAACCTCAATATGCCTCTGTTGATGACACAAAAACTCAAGCGCTTTTTGATATATACGACACCTTGAATGTGAATGACAAAAGCTTTGGGGATTGGTTTGGTAATAGCGCTTTGAAAGACAAAACCTATCTCTACGCTATGGATCTATTGGATTATAACAACTACTTATCCATAGAAAATCCCATTATCAAAACAAGAGCAATGGGAACTTATGCGGATTTGATTATCATCACAGGCTCATTAGAGCAAGTCAATGGGTATTACAACATTCTAAAAGCGCTCAACAAACGCAACGCTAAGTTTGTGTTAAAAATCAATGAGAACATGCCTTATGCCCAAGCGACTTTTTTAAGAGTGCCAAAAAGAAGCGATCCTAATGCCCACACGCTTGATAAGGGAGCGTCAATTGATGAGAATAAGCTTTTTGAACAACAAAAGAAAATGTATTTCAATTACGCTAACGATGTGATCTGCAGACCCGATGATGAAGTGTGTTCGCCCCTAAGAGATGAGATGGTAGCTATGCCCACTAGCGATAGCGTTACTCAAAAACCCAATATCATTGCTCCTTATAGCTTGTATAGACTAAAAGAGACAAATAACGCCAATGAGGCCCAACCATCACCTTATGCCACTCAAACCGCTCCCGAAAACAGCAAAGAGAAGCTCATAGAAGAGCTAATCGCTAACTCCCAACTCATAGCCAATGAAGAAGAGAGGGAAAAGAAACTCTTAGCAGAAAAAGAAAAACAAGAGGCTGAATTGGCTAAATATAAGCTCAAAGACTTAGAAAATCAAAAGAAACTAAAAGCTTTAGAAGCAGAGTTGAAAAAGAAAAACGCTAAGAAACCTAGAGTAGTGGAAGTGCCTGTTTCTCCTCAAACAAGTAATTCTGATGAAACAATGAGAGTTGTCAAAGAAAAAGAGAACTATAATGGGTTATTAGTGGATAAGGAGACCACGATCAAAAGAAGCTATGAGGGGACTTTGATCAGTGAAAATTCTTACAGCAAAAAATCGCCCATCAACCCTAATGACTTGAGGAACTTAGAAGAAGAAATCAAAAGCTACTACATCAAGTCTAACGGCTTGTGTTACGCTAATGGCATTAGCCTCTATGCAAAAATCAAAAACGACCCCTATAAAGAGGGAATGCTGTGTGGTTATGAGAGTGTTCAAAATCTGCTCTCACCTCTAAAGGACAAGCTCAAATACGACAAGCAGAAGTTACAAAAAGCGTTACTGAAAGATTCAAAGTAAGTTAAAGTTTTGTTTGAGAAATGGATTGGTCTGACTTTGCTTCTTAATTCCTTAGCCTATCCATGCCAAAAGGTAACCATTAGTTTCAAGCAGTATGAAAATCTTATCCATATCCATCAAAAAGGTTGCAACAATGAAGTGGTGTGCAGAACGCTTATTTCTATCGCTTTACTAGAAAGCTCTCTAGGGTTGAACAACAAGCGCGAAATTTCCACAAAAGACACTTCTTATTCCATGTTTCATATCACTTTAAACACCGCTAAAAAATTCTATCCTACCTATTCTAAAACGCTCCTCAAAACCAAATTGTTAAACGATGTGGATTTTGCGATCCAATTAGCCAAACAAATTTTAAAAGAAAATTTTGATTATTACAAACAAAAACACCCCAACAAAAGCGTGTATCAATTAGTGGAAATGGCAATAGGCGCTTACAATGGGGGAATGAAACACAACCCTAATGGCGCTTATGTGAAGAAGTTTCGTTGCATTTATTCTCAAGTGCGATACAACGAATAAAGCATGCTAGAACTAACTTATTTTGAATCTTTATAATTTTTACAAGCAATCTTGGTGGTATACTCCTACTATCTTACAAATTTATAATAATATCATTTGCATCATTATCTTTTAATCTTTTTAAAATATATTGTGATTCTTTTTGTTAAGATATTCTGTCTTTTTATTTTTTGGAATAGGCTTTTTGCTTTCCTTATAAAGACATATAGCGTAAGAATTCTTCCAATTCGCACCATTTTCTCTGAGCATGGGTGCTGTAAGAATGGCTTGATGAATTTTAACCTAGCGCATGCAGCAATCCAATAAAAGCGATGGCTAGCAAATCAAAGAACACACAAGCTTTTGATGAGTGAAAATTCCATTAAAGATATGGGAAAACTCAAACACTTCATGCAAGACAAAGATTATTTTTTTAGTAAAGAAGCGTTTGATCTGATTTTGAAGGATTTCCAAAACGAAATCAATGATTAGAAATTAAAATCACAGTTCGCTTGAACCCACAGGCACTAAAGATTTATCATAGCTCAATTCACCTCTAGTTTTAGCAGCTTGCAAATCATCATAGAATGTTGCCTGATTAGGCACTTTCCCCAATTTGTATTTCTTGCTCAAGCTTGGACTTACCTTAATGAGTTCATCGGTGAAGAATGGATCATCATAGTAAAGCGCCTTGTGGCACTTGATGGGTTTGAGCGTGTTTTCTAGAATGATAAGCTCATCGCCCATGGTCATCAATTCATCAGGGGTCATCAAAAACCGCTCTTTATTGCTGATAGAAGTGTTGGTCTTACCGGTATTATCATCAATGCTTCGGCTCACATCTTGCCTGGTGTATTTCCCCAACACCTTAGAAAGTTTTTCAAAATGTTCATAGTAGTTATCGTTGTTAATCCCATAATACATATTTAAAGAAAGGTTGTCTAAAATAGTCTTAGCGCCATTCCTACCATAACCAAGTGGGGGGTCATTCTCTAGTTGCGCCTTACTTTGAAACACAAATGCAGGGCGCATGTTGTATTCTGCCATAATCCCTACCGCTTTCACAAAGGTTTCTAAATAGCCACAGAGCGTGAACTCGTCCATAAGCATCAAACAACTTCTTTTGCATTGTGGATCATGGATTGGCAGAATAAGGTTGCTATAAATCATCACATTGAAAAACAGCTCTAATATCGGCCCAACAATAGTGCTTTCTTTAGGATTAGCGATCACGCCAATACTCACTTCATCAATCCTCAAACGCCTGAAATCAAAATCATTAGCGCTCGTGAAATTCCTAATCATGGCGTTATTGTAAGGTGCAAACGCTGAAGTATAGACCCCTTGAACAGAGCTATAAGTTTCTTTAGCACCACCCATTGTTTTGAAGTTGTTCCACATGTTTCTAGTAGCAGGACTAAGCACTCTTAGATTGTCGCCACTCTTATCTTCTTCACCTCCAAAAAATTCCATCAGAGACACAACTTTTTCCATGTTTGTGTCTTCATCAATCAAGTTGATACCGCTCGCCATAGAACCTATGAAAAACATCGTGGGGGTTTCAGGCATGATGATTTTTTTTCTTTTGACAAACTCAAGCCCCTTTTTAGTCCACATGAGATCCCTATAAATATTGCAATTAATGACAAAAAGATTTCGTGCCTGATTGCTAAAAAAAGGATCTTTTTCATTAGGTCTTTCAGGGAACACGAGCTTTGCCAATCCAAAGATTTGAGTGGAAAAATCCCCCCCACTAGCCACCATCCCATGACCTTTTAGGCGTGTGTCAATTTGAGAGAGTATGTCTTCAGTCAAAACCACATCATTACCAAAATCCACATAAGCGAAAGGATTAAATCGGTGTGTTTTTAAGGAGAAAGGTTCATAAATGAACACTTTTTGGTTGAAGCGTTTTTCTCTGATTTTTCCGCAAGTTTCCATAGTGTCAGCCTTAGGGTCAAACACAACGATATTTTGAGGATAATTGATCATATTGGGCATGATGAAACCCACACCCTTACCGCTTCTGGTAGGAGCGATCAAGCCAATGAACGCTTGTCCTGCGTAAGCGATAAAATCCCCTAAACCACGCCTGCCTACAATAACCTCTCGTTTGTCAAAGGCGCGTTTTTTATTATTGGGTGTGATAAGTTTAGCTTTGATCATTTTTTCTTCGCTCTCCCAACTCGCGCTACCAAAGAGATCATCAACTTTTTTATTCGCTCCTATGTCTCTAGTCCGAGTTAAGTATTTTAAGAACCACACAAAAAAGGTAATGAATATATAAGAGCATAAAATAGAACTATATACGACTAAGGATATATTGAACCCATAAATCTTGAGTGAACTAAAACAAAGCGCCTTAAAATAGTATGCAGGAAAATCTTGTATCGCATAGATCCATATATCAAAAAGATCATCATCACTCTCAGGCAATTTATTGTCATCATAAAAATTACCTAAGAGAATCAAGAAAAATAACCCTGATGTGATAAAAGAATAGGATAATAATAGTATAGCTTGTAACCAAAAGCCAAAGGTTTTAACTCTTTCTTTCAGCCCCTCTATAATGATTTCTTTAAAGTTTTTTTTCTTTTGAGGTTGGTTAGCTTTATCTTTAAAAGCCTTTTTTTGAGCTTTTATGAATTTGTAGAGAAAAAATAACGCTATTAACCCTATGAAACTAAAAATAACAACCAACTTATAATTCTCTATGAAATATAAGGTGTTATATAAAAAGTCTTCCATTGTGCCTACTACCTATGTTTGATATAAAATTCATCACACTGTTTGTGGTGGTTGATATGGACAATCATATCAATTAAATCTTTAAAGCCCTCAATGAGGCTTTCAAACTTGATATTCCTTGCTGCGTTATTAGATGAACTCATGTTGGCTAAACGAATAAACGCTTCTTCACTGCTCCCTGCATGTAGAGTGGTTAGCGTGCCTTTATGACCGCTACAAAGCACATTATAAAAATCATATGCCTCACTGCTTCTGAGTTCTCCTAAAATGATTCTATCAGGTCGCATTCTCAAACATGACTTTAAACAATCAGCAGAGGTGATATTCCCACCAAAAAAAAGCTGTGTGTAGTTCTTGTGGTGTTTGAATACAATCTCTTCGGTGTCTTCAATGGATATGATCCTTTCTTCTTTAGGGATAAACTCCATGATGCTTTTGATATAAGTCGTTTTACCGCTTCCTGTGCCACCACAAACAATCACATTCTTACCGATAGCAATACCATCTTTAATCGCACTGATCGCTTGTTCTTTGTTATCTAGTAGATTATAAAAACCCTGTTCTTCAAAGAAGCTATGAGGATAGGTTGTTTTGCTAGGTATCCTTATGGATATGGAAATGGTTTCATCATTAACTGTAACAGGGGAAAGGACAATTTGCACCCTTTCACCATTCGCTAAATTGCTGCTCAAAATAGGATTTTCATAGTTGTCTATTGTTTTTTTCTTAAAACTTGCACAACACCGAGCAAAATGCATTAAACGAGATAGACTAAAGGCTTTCTTGTCTCTCACATCAAATGGTTGCCATTCGCCATTATTTTTTAAAACCCATACAACCTTGTTCCCATTGTAACAAATCTCAGTGATATTTTCCATTTTTAAAAAATCACCAAAAAGTTCTTCAGTAGCATGCCTTAAAGGATTTAATGCCGCTTCTTTTAAAGCTCTTTCTACTTCTAGAAATTTTTTATCTTCTGCACTCAATCTGTCTTCAGTCATGTTCTTATTCCAAATTTAATTTTAATTGGGTTATCAATTTAGCTCTTTCTAAAGAAGTGAGATAAGTCTTATTTTTGCTCAAAATAATATATTTAGTCCCTATATCTTGGACAATCTCATTGAGCTTCCTTCCAAAATCATCTATCCCTAGAATCTGAAACGCCACGCCCATCATATTGCCATCTATGAATGGCGGTAAATACTCTCTTGGCAGATAAGAAGCCACTAGGTCTGAAATTTTTGCCACTTCATCACACATAAAATTATTGAAGTTGTCAGAAATTTCTACAACAAACTCCCCAAGTGTTAGTTCATTTTTGATCGTGCTTTCTGCAAAAGTCTTTTCTTGTTTGCAACGATTGTAACTGGCTAACACAAGGTTGTTTAAATAGTTGTAATAAGCATCAAAACTAATAAAATTCTTTTGCATATTGATTCTTAATTCTTGAACTCTTCTCAAAAAATCTTGCGGATCGTTGCTATCTTTTAAAGAAGTGGCGTAATTTTGAATAAACTTATCCCTTACTTCATTCGCATTTCTCATAAGAGAGCTGTTGCTGTCTAAGATCTTTTGTCTTTCTGCTTCATTGAAACCGAGTTCCATTGCTGTTTCCTTTCATTGTTTTTGCTTGGTTTTTTTTCGCCACTATATCCTCTAGAAGAGCCTAGTTGGTTTTGTCTTTTATTTTGTAAAGAACCGAGTTTAGTAACATATTTAGTAACATGAATATATTTTTATCCTTTCTCTTGAATCAATTGCCACCTTTGGGGCTTGTGGTGATTTCTTCATGTTCTCTAGACAAAGTTTTGGTGCTTTGTTTGATAATTTCATCTACCACAGATTTGTTGGTAATTTTAACATCATACACGCCACTAAAATCAATATCGTCCATTGTGAGAATCTTAATACTATCGCCCTCGTTTTTGTAAAAACTTGGGGGGATATTCATCAGTTGCCCTAGAATTTGATTAGACATCTGAGCTGAACTTTGCATACTACCATTGATAGCTTGACCCAAAGCGTAATTAAATTCAGGTGTCCTTTCACTTCTGCCTTTGCCAAGGCCTATGAGTTTATCTAATGCTATGATAGGCGCGGTTTGCAAGAAGCTATTGACCACGCTTGCTATCACAGCAAAGCCTATGCGCTTCATAAAGTGATTATTCACATAGCCATCTACCCCTGCTTCACCCAACATGCCTGCTGCTTGAGCGTTTGCTAGAGGTATTATCACACCATCAGGCGTAATGGCTTTAGTAAAGACTATCATTAAGCGTGTCATAATGGGTGTGCCACCTTTCACGCTTTGATAATTCCCATACACCTTAGTGCCTTTGTCTAGTAAGATCATAGTGCCGTTCATGTTCCATACATCTTTGGCTACAACCCCACTCACTATACCTGTGAGAGTGGCATCTACTTTAGAAGTCAGAGTGATTTCAATAGGGGTGTATTGCGCTAAAACAAATGTGGGATCACTCTTGCCTATAAAGGCCTGTTTGACAGGGCTTGTTTCATCTTGTTTTTCTGTTTTCTTTTTGTCATCAATGGGATTACCATTTTCATCTACAAATTCCCCATTCTTTTCTTTTTTGTTCTTAAGAGCGATTTCACTGATATTTTTGGCAGTTTCTGCGACATCTTTGTCTATCTTATTGCTTTCTGCTCTAGCTTCTGCTGTGGATTTTCTACTTTTTTCTTTATCGTCATCTTTTTTATTGCCACCTAAAGCCTTAGCTAATTTAGCTTCTAAATTCTTATCCTTAATGGTTTTTTCTGTTTCGTATTGCTTGGTAATGTCAGGCTCTATGGAAGCATAAATAGGATTATCGCTAGCTATTTTGTCCGCATCAACATTGGTGGCGTTAATAGTGGCAATATCGCCACCATTTTTGAAATCCATTGGCAACAATGGATAACCTTTAGCCGCCATGTTATCAAAGGTTTTGCGGTTTCTTAGATCGCTATAAATCAGATCCACTTCATCAGCTTGTCGTTTAATTCCTAGAATTAGCGCCCTTTCACTATCGCTCAAGCCTTCTAAACATTGCTCTATGGCTTCTTGATCAGTAGGGTCATCTAAGTTATCCAAGCACTCGCTTGCTTGATGCAATCTTTCTGTTTTACTCAATTGATTTTGTTTGCTTTGTGTCCTTTTATTTTGGATTTCTTGGATCAAATCGCTATAAAGGTTTTGACATTTCCTTTTTTCTTCATCGGTCCTAGCCGTTTTCAAACAATCCAAGACAGCCTTTTCTCTAGCTTCTTGCAGGTATTTGAGCTTCTCTTCATCGCTCAAACCATCCAAACACTTCATAATAGCTGCTCTGTCGTTAGGATCGGCGTTTTTCAAGCAATCTTTGATCGCTTTATCTTTTTGTTGGAGCTCTTTCGCTAAAAATTTTCTCGCTTCAGGGGTGAGCAATTTCTCACATTCTTGTTTCTCTTTTTCATTCCTAGCTCTTGAAACGCAGTCCAAATAAGCCTTAACACTCTTCTTAACTTCTTGCTCTAAGAGTTTTCTCGCTTCAGGGGTGAGTAATTTCTCGCAAGCTCTCCTTTCTTCTTCATTTCTAGCTTGAGAGAGGCAGTCTTTATAAGCTTTAAGACTCTCTTTAGCTAAAACATTTTTCTGCAAGTCTTTAGGGATATTTTTAAGACATGCTTTTCTTTCTTCTTCATTTCTAGCTTTTTCCAAACAACTTAGCACTTGCTTCGCTAAAAATTTTCTCGCTTCAGGGGTGAGTAATTTCTCGCATTCTTGTTTCTCTTTTTCATTCCTAGCTCTTGAAACGCAGTCCAAATAAGCCTTAACGCTATTCTTAACTTCTTGCTCTAAGAGTTTCCTCGCTTCAGGCGTGAGTAATTTCTCGCAAGCTCTCCTTTCTTCTTCATTTCTAGCTTGAGAGAGGCAGTCTTTATAAGCTTTAAGACTCTCTTTAGCTTCTTCTAAAAGTTTTTTCGCTTCAGGAGTGAGTAATTTCTCGCATTCTTTTTTCTCTTTTTCATTCCTAGCTTTTGAAACGCAGTCTTTATAAGCCTTCAGGCTCTCTTTAGCTAAAACCTTTTTCTGCAAGTCTTTAGGGAGATCTTTGACACACCTTTTTTTCTCAGCTTCGGTTTTAGCGTTTTTCAAACAATCTAGTGCCTGTTGCTCTAAAAACTTTTTCGCTTCAGGCGTGAGTAATTTTTCGCATTCTTTTTTCTCTTTTTCATTCCTAGCTCTTGAAACGCAGTCCAAATAAGCCTTAACATTCTTCTTAACTTCTTGCTCTAAGAGTTTTCTCGCTTCAGGCGTGAGTAATTTTTCGCATTCTTTTTTCTCAGCTTCAGTTTTGGCTTGAGATACGCAATCCAAATAAGCCTTAACGCTCTCTTTGGCTTCTTCTAACTTTTTTTTCGCTTCAGGCGTGAGTAATTTTTCGCATTCTTTTTTCTCAGCTTCAGTTTTGGCTTGAGATACGCAATCCAAATAAGCCTTAACGCTCTCTTTGGCTTCTTCTTCTAAAAGTTTTTTCGCTTCAGGGGTGAGTAATTTTTCGCATTCTTTTTTCTCTTTTTCATTCCTAGCTCTTGAAACGCAGTCTTTATAAGCCTTAAGACTCTCTTTAGCTTCTTCTAAAAGTTTTTTCGCTTCAGGGGTGAGTAATTTCTCGCATTCTTTTTTCTCATCTTCAGTTTTGGCTTGAGATACGCAATCCAAGTAAGCCTTAACGCTCTCTTTGGCTTCTTCTTCTAAAAGTTTTTTCGCTTCAGGGGTGAGCAATTTCTCGCATTCTTGTTTTTCTTTTTCATTCCTAGCTCTTGAAACGCAGTCTTTATAAGCTTTAAGACTCTCTTTAGCTTCTTCTAAAAGTTTTTTCGCTTCAGGAGTGAGTAATTTCTCGCATTCTTTTTTCTCTTTTTCATTCCTAGCTTTTGAAACGCAGTCTTTATAAGCCTTCAGGCTCTCTTTAGCTAAAACCTTTTTCTGCAAGTCTTTAGGGAGATCTTTCAAACACTTTTTTCGTTCTTCATCGGTTTTAGCGTTTTTCAAACAATCTAGCGCTTGTTGCTCTAAAAGTTTTTTCGCTTCAGGCGTGAGTAATTTTTCGCATTCTTTTTTCTCAGCTTCAGTTTTGGCTTGAGATACGCAATCCAAATAAGCCTTAACGCTTTTTTTAGCTTCTTCTAACTTTTTTTTCGCTTCAGGCGTGAGTAATTTCTCGCATTCTTTTTTCTCAGCTTCGTTTTTGGCTTGAGATACGCAATCCAAATAAGCTTTAACGCTCTCTTTGGCTTCTTCTTCTAACTTTTTTTTCGCTTCAGGCGTGAGTAATTTCTCGCATTCTTTTTTCTCAGCTTCGTTTTTGGCTTGAGATACGCAATCCAAATAAGCTTTAACGCTCTCTTTAGCTAAAATATCGCTTTGTAAGTCTTTAGGGAGATCTTTCAAACACTTTTTTCGTTCTTCATCAGTTTTAGCGTTTTTCAAACAATCTAGAACCTGTTGTTCTAACTTTTTTTTCGCTTCAGGCGTGAGTAATTTCTCGCATTCTTGTTTCTCTTTTTCATTCCTAGCTTTTGATACACAATCCTTGTAAGCCTTGACGCTCATATCAGCTAGTAGTTCTTTTTGTAAGTCTTGGGGAATATTTTTCAAGCACTCGTTTCGTTCTTCATCGGTTTTAGCGTTTTTCAAACAATCTAGCGCTTGCTGTTTCAATCTTTCTATAGCTTCTTTAGACAAGCCTTTCAAGCATTTGTTTTTCTCAGCTTCTGTTTTGGCGTTTTTGATACAATCCTTATACTCTTGAAGCTCTTTTTGAAGCTCTAATTCCTTACGGAATTTCTCTCTAATCTCAGGGTCATTTATGAGTTTTAGGCACTCGTTTCGTTCTTCATCGGTTTTAGCGTTTTTCAAACAATCTAGTGCCACTTGAACTTTTTGTTGGTTCAGTAAGCTTTTTTTCAGGTTTTCATCTTTGATTAAATCTAAACACTTGATCCTTTCTTCTTCAGTTTTGGCATTTTTGATGCAGTCATTATAAGCCTCTAAAGTCTTTTTCATTTGATCTTGAAGTTTTTTGTCTTTGATAAGCTTCAAACATTCTTCATAGTTGCCACCATTACTAATACATTCATAAAAGGCCCTCAATGGGTTTTTGTCCTCAATTTCTGCAATATTCAAATAGTTGTATAAAGTTCTATTGGGATCGTCATTGAAGAAAAGATTCTTATCGATCATATTGCCTTTTTCATTCCGTTCTTTCAGCAATCGGTTATACTCTTGCCTTATTTGGATTTCATCATTGACATAAAGATTCCTGTCTTTGCTAAAACGAGAGCTTTTATCTTCCAAAGGTATGAAATAGTGAAAAATGCTTCTAGAAAATAAAATAATCACGATAAGAACAGCGACTGCAATGCCACCAATAATGTATTTCTTTTTGCTTCCTTTGATAATCTCTTGATCGTTAGAGTCGTTAGTTATTTCTTCTGACTTGTATTCATCAAAATTGGTTTTAGTTTCTGTGGAGTTGTCAAGATGATGATCTGAGCTTTCTTTGGATTCTTTTGAAGAATCTTCAAAGTGATTGGCTTTTATTGTTTCTTCATTGGATAAATCTTGGGGCGAATGTTGTTGGGTTTTTTTAGAAGTTTCATCATCAATTAAGTCCATTTGAGTTTCTTCTTGATACCCATTATTTTCTTGATCGTCTTCTTCGTTCGGTTCTTGGATTTCTTCATCTAAATTCTTTTGCTGAGTGAAAGGTCTTTTATTATCAACTAATTTTCTGGCTTTTTTGAATAACTTGTCTGCTAGATTGCTAGATTCTGAAGTTTCATTACCTCCAGAATCCATTTGAGTTTGGGTTTCTTCTGACTTGTATTCATCAAAATTGGTTTTAGTTTCTGTGGAGTTGTCAAGATGATGATCTGAGCTTTCTTTGGATTCTTTTGAAGAATCTTCAAAGTGATTGGCTTTTATTGTTTCTTCATTGGATAAATCTTGGGGCGAATGTTGTTGGGTTTTTTTAGAAGTTTCATCATCAATTAAGTCCATTTGAGTTTCTTCTTGATACCCATTATTTTCTTGATCGTCTTCTTCGTTCGGTTCTTGGATTTCTTCATCTAAATTCTTTTGCTGAGTGAAAGGTCTTTTATTATCAACTAATTTTCTGGCTTTTTTGAATAACTTGTCTGCTAGATTGCTAGATTCTGAAGTTTCATTACCTCCAGAATCCATTTGAGTTTGGGTTTCTTCTGACTTGTATTCATCAAAATTGGTTTTAGTTTCTGTGGAGTTGTCAAGATGATGATCTGAGCTTTCTTTGGATTCTTTTGAAGAATCTTCAAAGTGATTGGCTTTTATTGTTTCTTCATTGGATAAATCTTGGGGTGAATGTTGTTGGATTTTTTTAGAAGTTTCAAGTTTATCGTTTTCTTCATTCATGTCTTAACGCCTTTTTATTTATCTCTGACAAGAGGGAGCTTTTTAATCACACGCTCCAATTCACCATAGTTTTTGATATTGTAATTTTTTGTCAATGGATTTTTCCCATAGCCTTTATTGATCACTGTTACAAGGGCTTTGTCTTTAATGAGTTTAAACTTCTCTGCAATTTCATTAACTCTATACCATCTCAATCCTGAATTGGTCATATTAGGATCAATGGCGGCATCAGTCATGCTCAATTTCCCATCAGGTTGAACCACAAAAATAGCAGGTTGGAGAGTGATGTTTTTGAAACCAAAATAAGTGAATGTGCCATCATCAAAAATTTCAGAGGGCATAATATGTTTAGAGCGTTTTTCAGGCGCTTGGTAGTAATTGTAGTTTCTAGGCACAGGGTTTCTTTTTAACGCATTATGCACATATTGGGTCTCTAGCGCCTTTGCTTGATCTAGTATAATTTTTTGTTTTTCTTCTCTTATTTTTTCTTTGTTGATAATCTGTTCATTGCTCGCCATCATTACTCTATTGATGTAGGCTGTGGTGTTGAGATTTTCTTGCTTGATCAATTCTCTCTGCCTCTTTGCTTCTTCTCTCTTTTTTAATTCCTCTTCAATAACGCTAGAGACTTCGTGTCTTTGTGGGTATTCTAATTTGACCGTTAGATACGCTGAAGCAAAATTGTCTTTTTGAGCTATCCTCAAAATGAATTGATACAAGGCTTTATTGGTCCGCACAACAAGATTAGTCCTCCAAGCGCTATCGCTAGGAGATAATTCTATGGAGTTATCCTCGGGGCTTTTTTGAGATTTATCTGTCTTAATACTGATTTTATCCTTGGATCTTTGCCTGACTGCCTCTTCAGCTTGTTTCTTGTTGAGTTCTTCAATTTGTTTGAGCGCGTTAGCTTGAGCCTGCTCTTGCATGTCCTCTAGTCGTTCCATTTGGTCTAATTCATTTTCTCTCTGTTGCTTGATCAATTCGCTAAGATTTTTGTTATTGCTCAAATTTTGTGGGTTACTCATAGCGTTAGTGAGATTTTCTAAATTGGCTCTATTTTTTGCACGCTCCTCCTTTCTTTTTTCTCTTTTATCTTTTTGCGCTTTTTGCGCTTGTTCTTTAGCTTCTTTTTCTTTTTCTAGAGCTTTTTTTTGTTCTTCTAATTCTTTAGGGTCAGGCGCATCTACGATAAGTTTTTTTGTTTTTAAAAATTCTTGGTAATCTCTTGTCATTAGGGCAAAATTCACTGCTTCTTTTTCAAACATGAGATTACTTTTTACCGATTTAGGTTGAATGAATATGTGATTAGAATTAGGCACAATATTCCAACCTTTATTGAAACCTGTTGTGATGTAAGAAATAGTTTCATCTTTTTCAAGTTGGATCACAGTAACATTGTCTAATGAAGTCCAAATCGTGATGGGTTTTTCATCTCCCAAATAAGCAATCTTCTTATTCACCACTTTCACCCTGCCACGATTAAAATTTTTAATGTCAGGTGCTGCTTCTATTACGCTAGATAAAAATAAATAACCAAGACAGAAACAGTTAACAATTTTTTTAAAAAATGCCTGCTCCATCAACAATTCCTCTTAAAAAATATTTGTAATTGTAACACAAGAATAAAGTGGCTTATCCTTTAAACATAGATCCACCAACTCTTCCTACCATTAAGGCATCTCTTTCTCTATCCATCCTGCTGCCATCTATAGAGACAGAGCTGAAGATGGTATTAACGATCGCATTGACACTCTCAATAATCGTCTCTATGAAACCTTTTAAAATAAATAGAGTGATCAAACTCGCAATAGTTGAATCGATACCCAGTCCCCCTTGATTGATGTTTTGTATAGCAACAGAGGGCGTTATGGTCAAATTGAATGCCAATAATGCCAAAACACCAAAGAGCAAAATAGGAATAGCTAGAACCAAGATAAACAAATTATTAATAAACCATATCAATATGTTTTTCATAGAATCTTTGAACCAATCTAGCACGATCAAACACACCGCAATAGGGAACACAATACCGCTAAAAGCCCCAGCTATCAAAGGTTTCACAACCACAGTGCTTATTCTCATAATGATAGTTACTTGCATAAAAATGGCGAATAAAGAAATACCTGCCACTTGCAAGCCTTGTAACAAACTAGGAGCGTTGTTGCCAACATTAGAAAAAACAGCTCTTACCGCAGGTAAAATTGAATTAACAGTGTAATTCAGCACTAAATCTAAAGCCCAAAAAAGAACTTGATTCAGCCCAAAAGCGCCTGCTAAACCAAAATAAATAGAATAAGAGATTTTATAAAGATAACCAAAACCTGCATAGGCGATAAAAGAGACCATCGCCATTTTGAATAATGTCCCCCCAACAAATCGCATGTATTCAAAACCTATGTTAATCTGAATGTTACTTGAAATATCTCTCAATTTCATAAAAGAAATGAAAACAAAAATCCCAAAAACAATATAAATCAGGTAAGAAACAAAATCAAGATATGACCCTTGCCCTATGATAATATCAGGCAGATTGACTACACCATATGCAGGAAGAACAGCAGCGTCCGCTCCTTTGACAACAGATTCTAGTGCGGCAAAAGCAAGCATGGCTGTAGTGTTGTTTTGCAGTTTATTTGCAGTGAATTCTTTGCCAATCAGCCAAATTAAACCATCAGCTGTAATATTCGTAGAAGCTTGAGCGGTTATTGAGCTAATTATTTGTAAAAGAACATTGCCTTTCACATTGTCCTCAACACCGCCTTTGGTGAAATTCTGAATCTTGTTGCTCAAATTGTCTAGCATGCTATCCATGGATACGTCTATGTTTTTATTTATCAATGCGTTCCAACCAAAATTACAGCCACTTGATGGCGTTAGAGCAAAGCCTTGTATAGCTGTAGCAACACTTGCCCACGCCGATCCCCATAAAGGACCTAAAGTGTTCAAATATTTCACCAGATTGCTAGCGGCTAAACTTGTGGCTAATGGTGTGCTAAGCGCTTCGATCACACCCTGCCCTGAACTCTTTCCACTCCCTGATTGGCCAATAGATGTATAGCCTGTTAAAATATCTGCAAAACTCTTGTTGGTTAAAACATAACTCGGTATCAGCATGCAATAAACTGTTTGGTAAATTTTGAGATTTGAAACAATGGGCAAATCAATAGCTTTCAACCAATTAGGAACAATGAGAAAAAAACTCATGATCGTTATTAAAAAAGTCCTTTTAAGATTAAACATGCTCTTATTTCTCTAATGTCTTATTTTTCGCTTCCACTTCTTTAATCTTTCTCAAAATTTCGCTTACTGTCTGTTCGTTTTGTAAATCCGTGATTTGAATGTCAAACACTTTGAAGCCAAAAGGATTGATGATAAGATTTTCTTGAGAAGAGTTACCTCTAGCAAAATCATAATAAATAGTTACTTGTTTTTTAGTAATATATTCATAATTTTCCATCGTATCAGGTGTGATTTTGATGGTAATGAAAAATGTTAATCTCGTTAAGGGACTATTTTTGACTTTTTCTCTTTGTATGTTAGAGCTAATGATAGCTTCTGCTCGGACTTTATCTACGAATTGTCTGATATTTTCATTGAACATTCTCATTGCTTGGGTTTGGAAACTCACATCGCAATATTGCATCAGTTGATCCTTGCGATCCCTCAAAGAATTTTTACTATAACCAAACAGCAATGAGACAAATTTTGAAGTTGCACTATCCACAACAGCTTCAGAATTGACAATTTGCCTAGCATCGGAGCGTTTGACAATTTTAAATTCTCCTGTGTATCGATCAATGCCATAAACAAATATATCCGTTTTCTTCAAAGGCATCATCATCACAATACTCGTTACAGCGGCGACATTGAGTGCCATAGAGAGATAAAAAGCCCTTTTGAAAGTCCTATTGGCCTTATTGAGTTTTGCCAATCTATCAAGGGCTATCACACCCCCAACCAAATTTTCATCAATCAAGACTTCTTCGTTTTTTTTCCCTAACATGCGACAGCTTTATTGTTTAATTATTGGTTTGTTGGTTGTAAAACTTGAGAGATTTTTCATTAAAAACTCCTTAAAATAACCCTAATTATAGCAAAATTTCTGTAAAAACTATGTATTTGAAAAACCTTTAACAAAAACCTTTTTGGATAAGGCGTTGAGCAAAGATTCCTTGATAAGCAATGTAAGCAGCGACTTGTTTCAAACAAGAAGCAAGATGAAACACGATGCAACTCAAAAAGTAAGAGCGATGAGCAAGCGGTCGTAACTCAATAATGAATTTTTAGAAGCGCTTAATTCAAAGAGATGAGACAATCGCAACTCATAGAGAGAATGGTATAATATCAAAATAAGTTCTCAATTTAATTCTTGAAAGGAGTTTCATGAACGATACAACAGAGCATCATAATTCCAATTCACTAAACGCCCCACCACCTAGCAACTCACAGAGCAACGATCTCTTAAATTTGCTAGACTCGTTATATCCTAAAGGGAGTTTAGGGGAACAAAGATTTCACGAAGCTTTAAAGAATCAAGAAGAGTTGAAAAATATCCTAATAGAAATAGAAAAGCTACCGCAAGAAAAAAGGTATGAACTTCTGATGCAGATAGGACAAGCCAAACAAAGAATAATGGAAGCATACGCTCATTCATTCTTAGGATATATAGGGGGACTAGAGCATCTGTTAGGATTATGTATGGGTGGGATATTTGTTTTGTTTGCAATCTATTTTGTATTTTTAAGAACTAGCAAAAACACAGAGCTAGTGGAAAGTCTAAAAACAAAACTAAAACTTCAGTATTTTTACTATGCCTTTGGTGTGGGTGCGGTTTTGTTTTTTGGATTAGAAACAATTAGATCGATTTATGAACTATATATCTTAGGAATTGGTAGCACTAACGACAAGGTGCTTTTTGTTTTGAAAAACATTTGCTTTATAGGTATGGGCTATTTGATCTATAAAGTTATTAAGGTTATTGGTATAAAAAATTTTATCAATGGTCTTTTCGCTTCAAAGAAACAAGGCGGTGCAGAATGAAACTAATGAAACGAGAGCGATAAGGAGAAACAACAATGAAACTGAGAGCAAGTGTTTTAATCGGTGTGGCAATTCTGTGCTTAATTTTAAGCGCGTGCAGTAACTATGCGAAAAAAGTGGTGAAACAAAAGAACCATGTTTATACGCCTGTGTATAATGAACTGATAGAAAAGTATAGTGAGATCCCCTTAAATGACAAACTCAAAGACACACCATTCATGGTGCAAGTGAAGTTGCCAAATTACAAGGACTATTTGTTGGATAATAAACAAGTTGTACTAACTTTCAAACTTGTTCATCATTCTAAAAAGATTACGCTCATAGGCGATGCCAATAAGATCCTTCAATACAAGAATTACTTCCAAGCTAATGGAGCAAGATCTGACATTGATTTTTATTTGCAGCCTACTTTGAATCAAAAAGGTGTGGTGATGATAGCGAGTAACTACAATGATAATCCTAACAACAAAGAACAACCACAGACCTTTGACGTGTTGCAAGGAAGTCAGCCAATGCTAGGAGCTAACACAAAAAACTTGCATGGCTATGATGTGAGTGGAGCAAACAACAAGCAAGTGATCAATGAAGTGGCAAGAGAAAAAGCCCAGCTGGAAAAAATCAATCAGTATTACAAAACTCTCTTGCAAGACAAGGAACAAGAATATACCACTAGGAAAAATAACCAACGAGAAATTTTAGAAACCTTGAGTAATCGTGCAGGTTATCAAATGAGGCAGAATGTGATTAGTTCTGAGATTTTTAAGAATGGTAACTTGAACATGCAAACCAGAGAGGAAGAAGTTAGGGAGAAGCTGCAAGAAGAAAGAGAGAATGAATACTTACGCAATCAAATCAGAAGTTTGCTCAGTGGTAAGTGATTGAAAGAAAAGGAGAGAATAGATTTTTCTATTAGGGTAGAGAGAAACGCCAACGGGCGTTAGCTTTACTTGATAGGTAAGGCGATCAGGTAGGTAATCTTTTTAAAGCACTCATCATTTTTTAATTCTGTCTCTGCCCAAGACAAATATTTTTCAAACTGAATTTTGTTAGTTACACCGAGATTTTTTGTTCGTTTTCCATATCAAGCATTTTGCACTCCTTTTTCTTCCATGTATTTTTCAAGATCAAATTTCATCAGCAAATCCTTAACATAGTCGTTATATTGTTCGATGGTTTTTAGATTAGCATAGAAATTCACTTCTTCATCTGTCATCACAAACAATTTCAATAGCGGGAGCTTAGTATCATACAATTCTATTTGCGAGTCCATTTCTCTAATACTCATCTTAAACATGATGGGCTTGCTGAAGAAAGGCAGAAATATTCCAAGAATTGATCGATCAAATTTGGAGAATAAGAAATTAGGATTCTCCGTAATCGCATGCAACAGTTCCATAGTCTCATTCTCAAGCAAACGATAAACCTTTTTAAATTTATCAATACCAATGCTTTTGATAACAGCGCGATAATCTTTCATGTAATTTCTTAGAACCTTATCTAACGCTCCCTTGTTTGTATGCATCTGTTTGAAAAAATCATGCATGGTTTTTATTTGATTCATGATTTTCTTTTTTTCATCAGTGCCTAAAAGTTCGTTCTCTTGCAAGCTCCTAATAAGTTTTTCTTTCTTATCTTTTGAGTTGGCAATCATTAGGAAGAGTTTTCGCATGTTATTACTCATATCGCTCTTGATTCCTTCAATGGATTTGGTTTCTCTTTAGATTGTTCAGATCGTAAAGGTTTATATTGAAATTATACAATATCTGTTGCGTGAAAATTTCAGAGCGGTCATAATTCAAAGAGCAAGAAACTATTTTTTTAACCATAAAATATTGCTTCAATCACTCTCATATCTATTTTTCAAAACCTACAAAAAACGCTTTCACAAATAGCCCTAAACCGATTTAAAAAAGTTTTAATGTTATAATTATTTTTATATAAAGCAAGATAAGTTGTAAGAATGCGTTACAACTAAAATAAAGAGTCAAGATAACTCATTTTCAAAAAGGAGTCTTAAGTAATAAAATCATAATGTTCAGCTAGTAATCTATTGCCTTGTTGATCAAACAAAGCTCTGCATGAAAGATGAAAAAATTTCATCTTTAGATAGTTAATACACCACTAGAGTCTTACTTGAGAGACACTCATTTTATTAGTGGTTTTGTCTGATTTGTTGCTACCAAAACCATTACCAACCAAAGCAGATCCCATGTTTTTGATACTATCGAATCCATTCTTCAGCACTTCTGCCATAAAATTCTTGATATTGTCCATAGGCAAGTTGAATTTTTTCCCTAATATTTCATTAAGTCCCATCATTAACATCAGAAAGAACAAAAAATTTAATATCATAGAAAACAAATCATTGGATAAACCTGTAAAAAGATTTGTTCCGCCACCCAACAAAGAAGCTAAAATTTTTCCCATACTCAGTCCTTTTATTTTTGGTTGTGTAAGTTCTTGCTTGTTCGGATCTCTAATGCGTGTTTTAGTAGGAAGCATTTCACAATAGCATACCTAAAGCTAATAAGAAAATTCTTGAATCTAAGATTGCTCATGAAATCAAGCGATAAGCAACCACTAATCGCAAACAAATCAAATATTTTGCCACCAAACAAGCCATATCCTTTTTGTTTTTATCTCCTAATTATAGCAAATTTTTCTCAATATTAATTTGGAAAACCACCACCATATCAAAAACAAATTACTAATACACTAGATGCAGAATTATTTTTAAAAAACGCTCATTTAAATTTAAAATCATGGGGTTTTAGGATTTGAATACCAAAAATCGATTGGTTTTTTCAAATAAGCTAGCTTTGTGCATGCGCTTAAAAAGATTTTAGTTTTTAGTTAGTAAGGTTTTATGCTAATGTGTGGAAATAAAGAAATTTCTCTAAATCAAGTCTTGAGAAATTTTTGAACGAATCATAAGAACCAATTTTGCCATTGAGTCATAAGCATGATTAGCTTCATTGTGAAATTTGCGTGGCTTAAGAGATAGTATTTGCTTATTATGCTGAGAGAAACGAGTAGCAAAAGATAAGTAGTGTAATAAAAAAAGCTAGGTTTTATTATAAGAGCAAACAAGAATAATATTGGATAAACTAAAATCACCCCTGCCCCATAAGAAAAAAGCGCTATTAAAAAACCTATAACGATAGAGCTGATATTGAACAGCCTGTAATAAAGGCTGTACTTATCTAAATGTTTGTTGAAAGAATGTTTGAATTGTAAAAAGTTTTGTTTCAATTTGCTGATCGGTTGTTTCATTTTGGTTTTGAAAGAACTAGTTCAAGGTGGTGAACCTATAAAGGAGCAAAGGAGCATAAGAAACAATAAGTCTTTTACAAAACCACCTTAATCTAGCTCAAAATCCTAAAGAATACCCTACTATGCTGATACTAACATGTGATATAACACAAACCAACGATTTGTTTGTTTATGTCAAACAAAGAATAGAAAACACCTATCAAGGAATAAAGGAGTTTCTATCCAAAAAACACAAGCCTATTATATAAAAATAACCTTAAGAAAAACTTAAAAAATACCAACAAGTCGCATATGAGCAAGCAAAACATAACATTATATTAAGAAAGGTAATGTTATTGTTATACCAAAAAATGGAAAAAGCCCTTTTGAATTTTTATGATTTCAATAATCCCTAATCTGATCCAATCAAAAACCTTTTTGAATACTAGCTAAACACGCTCAGATGTGATCTATTATTTTTCAAAAATGAGCTATTATTTTATTAACTTGATACTTAAAGACCTAGATTTTACTTACCTTTTTGACATGGAAAAGTTTTGATCCATAGTTTTGTGGAAATTGTGGTAAAATGTGTTGGTATTTTTTGAAAATTTAAGGTTACAAAAACTATAAGATGCTTGCAAAAATCGTTTTTAGCTCATTGGTTGCGTTTGGAGTTTTGTCGGCTAATGTGGAGCAGTTTGGTTCATTTTTCAACGAGATAAAAAAAGAACAAGAAGAAGTGGCCGCAAAAGAAGATGCTCTTAAAGCTCGCAAGAAGCTCTTAAACAATACGCATGATTTCTTAGAAGACTTGGTTTTTAGAAAACAAAAAATCAAAGAGCTTGTGGATTACAGAGCTAAAGTTCTTTTAGATTTAGAAAACAAATACAAAAAAGAAAAAGAGGCTCTAGAGAAAGAAACAAGAGGTAAAATCCTTACTGCTAAGTCAAAGGCTTATGGTGATCTAGAGCAAGCCTTAAAAGATAACCCTCTTTATAAGAAACTTCTTCCTAACCCTTATGCCTATGTTTTAAACCAAGAAACGTTCACCAAAGAAGATAAGGAGCGTTTGAGTTATTACTACCCCCAAGTGAAAACGAGCAGTATTTTTAAAAAAACTACCGCTACCACTAAAGATAAGGCTCAGGCTTTGCTTCAAATGGGTGTGTTTTCTTTAGATGAAGAGCAAAACAAAAAAGCGAGCCGATTAGCTCTATCTTACAAGCAAGCGATTGAAGAATATTCCAATAACATTTCTAATCTATTGAGCAGAAAAGAATTGGATAATATAGATTATTACTTGCAGCTTGAAAGAAACAAATTTGACTCCAAAGCAAAAGATATTGCCCAAAAAGCCACCAACACGCTTATTTTTAACTCGGAACGCTTGGCGTTTAGCATGGCGATTGATAAGATCAATGAGAAATACTTAAGGGGCTATGAAGCTTTTTCTAACTTGTTGAAAAATGTCAAAGATGATGTGGAATTGAATACTTTGACTAAAAACTTCACCAACCAAAAATTGAGTTTCGCACAAAAACAAAAATTGTGTTTGTTGGTTTTAGACAGCTTCAATTTTGATACCCAATCCAAAAAATCTATATTAAAAAAGACTAATGAATACAATATCTTCGTAGATAGCGATCCTATGATGAGCGACAAAACAACTATGCAAAAAGAACACTACAAGATATTTAATTTCTTCAAAACAGTGGTTTCTGCATACCGAAACAATGTTGCCAAGAATAATCCCTTTGAATAGGAAAGGAGATGATCTTGAAAAGTATCTTCAAAAAATTAGGTTCTGTCGCTTTTTATTCTTTGGTTATTTATGGGGGCTTAAACGCTATCAATACGGCATTATTACCGAGTGAATACAAAGAATTGGTGGCTTTAGGCTTTAAAAAAATCAAAACACTCTATCAAAGACATGACGACAAAGAAATTACAAAAGAGGAAAAAGAATTCGCCACTAACGCTTTGAGAGAAAAATTACGGAATGATAGGGCGAGAGCAGAGCAAATTCAAAAGAATATTGAAGCGTTTGAAAAAAAGAACAACTCTTCTGTTCAAAAAAAAGCGGCTAAGCACAGAGGATTGCAAGAATTAAACGAAAACGCTAACCCTTTGAATGACAACCCTAATAGCAATTCTTCCACTGAAACCAAATCTAATAAAGATGATAATTTTGATGAGATGATCAATAAGGTGAATGAAGCTTTTGTGAAACCTGCTGCTCCGCTTGTGCCTGATGAGTGGAGAACGCCTGAAATTGAAATCGTTATCAATAAGTGTATTATTTCAAGCAACGATTATGATGGGTTAAGAAAGTGTTTGATCAAAGACATCAAGGATCAAAAAATTCTTGCCCCCTTATTAGAAAAAATTCAAGAAATAGAGACAGAAAATAACAAGTTTTCTAGACAATACCTGAGTGGTTTAAAACTCGCTCTTAATAACAGCAACAATAGAACCTTTCTTATAGCTTCGTGCGCTATTTGTGAGAAGAGAAAAAAAGAAATAGAGCAAGAAAATAACTACCAAGATACTACAAATGCAAGTGAGTTTGGAGCTACTGATACAAAAGAAAATGAAGCAAAAGATGCAACATCCTCAAACAATCGCTCTAAATCCGAACTGCCCAATAGCGTCATTAATCAAATAGAACAAAGCATCGCTCATGAAAAAAAATAGCGATCCAAATTATTAGCTCAAAAAACAACTAGAGAAACAAATCCTAAAAATGAGGAATCATAGCTTGTCGTCTCAGAAAAATCATTTGACAATGATCTTACTTGATTGCCTTTCTTGTAGGTATTGTCGCTTGCTTTGTTCTAGGGATCTTTCTAATGCGTCCAACTCCTCTAAATAATTTAAAAAGACCTTGTTGTGAGCTAACATAAGCTTTCTGATTCCTTTGATGAAATTTTTATTCTTTAGGCTTTCTACAAGCGTCTGTGAAGCAGTGATTAAAGAAGCTGTACCTCCAATGTTGCTCTGATACGCCTTTAGAGAAGTTTCTAAACGCTCTCTTATATTTTGTTTTTCTTGCTCGATTTTCAGCTTCCCTCCACAATAAAGAACTAAAATTTTATCGGATATTCCGCATTGCTGTTCAGCAGTCTTTTGGTCTAAGGGATTGATTTTCATATAGGTCAATAAAAGTTCAGGGCTAGACATATAAGTCTTAAAAATCACATCTTCTGAGATGAAAAATAACTCATTCGCTTCAAAATTGGCTTTCAATAACGCTAAATCTCCTCTCAAAGCCATGGCCGCTTTTTTGATGTTTAGAGCATCTTCTTCACCCATTTTATCATTAGCGCTAGGGCTAGTGGTTGAAAAAATCTCATCTAAGTTTTTGAGCACTTGTTGGTTGGTCTCTTGGTAGGTGCTATCCAGTTGCTTTAAGCCGCTTGTTATATCTTCTGCCATCAAAACAGACAATAGCAAAAAAGAAAATATGGTATTTTTCACGAGTGTTTTCATTTGACAATAACTTTAGAGTTAGCAATGTTTCTTGCTGTCGTTTCTCTCTCTAATTTCAGTTGTTCTTCCCAAAGGTCGGCTTTTTTTTCAAGATTTTCTATATAGTTTAAATGATTTTCTGCGTTTAAGATAGCAGCTTCTATGAGCGCGTTCAAATCTACTGATCCTTTTAAGGTTTTGATTTCTTCATTGATCCCATTCAAATAAGCGATATTTTGAAAATCTGCATCACTCAGTTTATTTTGAATAAGGGCTACAATCATTCTGTAATTCTGAATAACCTGTTCCATAAGGCATGCTGAAATTTTTAGCCCATCAAGATAGGGGCATTTTGTGGGCACTAGAGTGAATGTTTCAATGATTCCAAATGGTGTGCCCATGCTTGAAAAAAAACTAAGAGCAGGCGCATAGATGACGCTTTGAAACAAAGCCTGACCTGTTAGGGAATTATAATCAATAAGGGTCGCTTTTTTCATAGCCTCTTTCAACCATGTTTCAAAACCTTCTAAGGTTTCTTCAAACGCCTTGATGTCGATCGTATTGTAAGCGATGTATTTAGCGTTATCAGAAGAACTTCCTAGAGCTTGAGAAAGCATTTCCATTTGTGTTTTTAGAGTAACGCTCGGTTCAAAGCTGTTTTTTAACGCTTCTAAGAGAGCGTTTTGCTGATTCATTTTGAGCTTGATTATTTCGTTATTTTTTTGGAGCGCGATTTGCATGTTTTGGATTTCTGTTTGGGTATTAATTTTTTGTTTTTCCACGATCATTTTGACATTCCCCCCCAATGCGCTAAGTGCACTTGAATACCCTTCCATGACGCCAAGCAAGATGTCTGAACCTGCAAAAAAACCCCCTGTCATGCCATTGACACCATTGATAACGCCATTAGCCCCTTTTAACATAGCGCTCATAGTTGCAAGCTGAGTTCTCAATTCTCCCTCTATTTGCGCTTGAATGGCTTTTTCTTTTGCATTAGATTGAGCCTCTATGGCTTTTAATTCGGCTTGAGCGGTTTTTTGTTTGGCTTGTGCGTCCGCCTGAATGGCTTTTAAGGCAGGTTCAAGCGTTATTACTGCCCCTGCACCATTCAAGAACAAGCCACAAAAAGTCAAGAAAGAAAATATGCTTAAAAAACATTTCACATCTCTTTCCTCACTTCACGATTATTTTAGTTTGCACCCTTTCTGTTAAGTAGCTATCTTTTTGCCCCTTAAGCTTGTCTTTGATGTAATCAAGGTAAGTCAAATGCGATTTCAAAAAAGATTTATTCGCTACTATATTATAATTATATAGCGAGCTTATGTTAGAAATCGCTTGAGTGTCATAGGTGCTAGTAGCTAATCCTGATTGACCGAGTATCATTTGAGAAGCGTTCTGCAACAAATTGGTATTGTTTTTCACAAATTCTATATAGTATTCTCTCAAAATTTCTGCTACTTTTTCAGCATAGCAATAAACGGCAAGAACCTTGTCCCCAATAGGGCATGCAGGAGTGGTCATAGGATTAACGCCTGAAGTTAGGGCATTAGTGGCTAACGCTTGGTATTTGGCATAAACAGTGGGCATAGAAACACTCATGGGCGTCATAGAAATTTGCATGCAACTAAAAAACACTTTTGATGAGCCAACAAGTGCGCCTAAAGCGGTACAGCTATCAAGGGAATCGGCTGTATCATTCATTGAGCTGTTGCTTGCTTGAGAACGCAGTTGCTCTTGTAGAGCTAGGGCGTATTTTGGTGCTGCGCTTGTAATATTGCCTAATATACCGCTCATCATTTCAACCGTTGTTGGCACGCTAGGAACAGCGATTTGATTCGTCGCATAAGCTTCAATAGCGCTAGGATTTTTAGGGGTAGTGTTACTCGCTAAAATGCTCGCAATCTGACTATTGACAGCACCAATTTGCGCACCTTGCGTGTTGCCTTGCACGTTAAATTCCCCTGTTAATTTGCTGATATTTAAGATATTGTTCCCCACAGCCATGCTTTGATCGTTAAAACCTTGATACAATTGGTTGTATTGTTGGTTAGCGGCTTTCATAGGCACGCTTACAGCTTCAGCGATGCTTTGATTGTATTGGGTCATGATAGCGGTCATTTGTGGATTAGTAAATCCCACAACAATAGGAATAATCGCTGCTGTCATAGCGCCTGCTACTATTCCTGCAAATGGCCCTGCGACACCACTTGTGCTTGAGATGATTGAGGAGATTTCCGATAAGAAGCCTGCAGAAGATGATTCGTATATAGCTTGTGTGCCTGCCATGTTAATACCCCCTAGTTAATACCCTAATATCGGTGGTAAAAACGATGAATCTGAGTATGTTGGTGCATAGCCATACATGAAAGGATTGTTTGGACCGTAATTGCTCATCATTTGGCTCATGAGAAGATTTTGAATGCCCCACATCGCATTGATACCTAGATTATCATTAGGTTGGAAACTCCCTAAACTTATGTCGTCAAACTTGATATTAACATTCTTATCATTATAGTCATTGAGTATGGCCACTTTTTGCTCTAGGGTTTCTTTAGGGATCTCTATTTTTAGCTGATCTCTAGAAACAAGCCCCACGCTATTTAGCGCCATATCTTCAGGACTAATATCTTTTATATCCGTGTTTTGGTCAGCGTTAAGTGGAGCGTTAAACATGCCAATGATAAGACACCAAGCAAATAGTGATTTAATTTTATAAAAATTCGTTTTCATACTTTTGACTCCTTATTCTTATTTTTACCATTATTCTAGCGCATTAACACCACTCAATCGCTGTTTTTGTTTTGATTTTCTTGATCGAGCATTTTGTTTGTTACTTCATCAATGTTTTGAAAATATTTTTCAAAAAGCTCTTTCTTTTTAGCTTCAACGCTCATATCAGTTTGAATCCAATTAGGAATAATGGAGTCCATGATCAAATGCGTGAAGTCATAGGCATGATTGGTTGGGTATATTTTGTTCTGAACATAGTATTCTAAAAAATTCGCTTGAACAAAAAAATTCTCTATATCGCTCTGCATGTCCTCGCTTATGTTGTTATTGATAGGTTTTTCTAGTAATCTGAGAATCCTATACGACTGCCTGATAGTTTCTAGCATGAAGTAAGCATAAACATAAACTAATGAAACAAAAGAATTATTGGCTTTAAACGAGCTTGCATCATTTTTCCCACTTTGAAGAGGAATTAATCTTGATAATGTTTTTTGGGGATCTTGCCCTTCGTTTATTTCTTTAAAAAAGCGGAAGTCTAAATCCTGATTACTGAGAAATGACTTGACAAAGTGAAGATTAGCGTTAAGACTATCTATGAGACCTGAATAAAGGTGTTCTGTTTTGACATCATCTATATTTAAAACATTCTCATAAAATACATTGACATGGTCTTCTAAGAAATTAGAAAAATCATAAAGAGCGGTAAGGTTTTGTTCAGTGATTTCACCTTCCATTTCTTCTTCTATGAAGTCCAATTCTTCTCTCAATTCAAAAAGGTAATTAGAAAAACTATCCAAAATCGTCAAGACATCATTTTCCAAAATTTTCAATAATTTTTGTTCGCGCAAACTTTGTTTCATTTTAATACTCCTTTATTTGTTGATACATTTGCCTCAAGGCCTGGTATTTATCTATGATACTATGGTTTTGGATAATCTTGTCAATTTCTTTGACAAATACAGTATCTGTGGATAAAATTTTCAAATATTCTTTAGGAATGCCTCTCAAATTAAAACTAGCGATAACGCTAGGGCTTCCATCCTGTTTGTAGAGGATTTTCCTGTCTAGCCCCTTAGTGATGATTTCAAATTCTTTTTCTGTAACATTAGCTAATCTTTGGTAATCAGAAAGATTACCCCCATCGTTTCTCAAAAAAATCTTTGTAGGGCATTGTTCTCTAATCGTATCAGCAATAGGGCAAGCCAAAAGATCAGTGATGCTTTGAGTCGCAAGTCTAACAATAGCGTTTCTTTTCCTTGCAGTTTTTAGCATGTCTCTTACAAAATAAGCGACCTTTGGATCGCCTAAATATTTCCAAGCTTCATCAATATCTAAGACAAATCTACGCCCATCCATTGCTTCTTGGATACGAGCGAAAAGGTAAAAACAAATAAAGGGCGAAACATCATTATTGTCTAAGAAACTTGACCCATCAACGCCAATAATCGTTTTTGAAAAATCTAAGCGATCGGTTGCTTTATTATCAAAAAGCCATTGAAATTCACCATTGGTTGATTTGCAAAAAGGCGCTAATCGCGCGACAAGCCCATTAGGATCATTGTGGTCTTTTCCAAAAGCATTAATAAGTTGAGTGATGGGATAATCTAGGTTCATATCTCCTGTGATAAGGTTGGTTACTGCCGCTGCAAGCGTGTTAGAATCTGCTAGGCTAAAAGAGACGCTGTTGCCATTTTCATCTTTTTCATCGCTTTTGGTCGCTAGGTTTTTCACAAGCTCTTTGACAACAGAAATAGCCGTTTGTTTTTGCTCCATTGTTGCATCTGTTTTTTGCACATAAGCCGCCCAAGCAAAAGGATTTAATCCTGTATCTGTCCCTAGCTCAATCTTGACATACTCCCCACCCATTGCGACAATATTCCCATAAGCGCCATAATCTTTATCCATATAGACCATAGTGAGCTTTTGCTTGTCTTTGCTGACATTAGCAGGAAAATTATAGGCAAATTGCCCCATAGCGTTTAGAGTCATGGACATAAACACTGTTTTACCTGAACCGGTTGAGCCAAGTATCAAAGTGTGTCCTGCTGAAGCTGAACCAAAATCAGTGGGCATGTGGAAGTTCAAATAAAAAGGCGAATTGATCTCGCTTTTTAGCGTCATCACGCTATTGCCCCAAGCGTTATTCTCTTGATTGCCATCAAAACTCATCGCTCTCATCGCTATGAAATCAGCAAAATTATTAGAAGTTACATCAAAAATAAAAGGAAGCGTGATAAAAGAGCAATGTTTGGCAAAAAAGTAATTTTCCATAGAGAAAGTCGCTGCATTGGCTAAAAAACCTTTAGCGTTAAGACTAGAGACGCATTCCTTAACGCTTTGTTTCATTTTTTCAAAGCTATCAGCAAACAGCACTAAAGAATTACCATAACTGCCTAGCGTAATATCACCATTACCCACTAATTCGCTCAAGCAACCCAAAGTCATGCCCTGCTCTTTAGAGCCTCCACTAATAATAATCCTTCTAGAGGTGAAAGCTAGTTTGTCCTTTAAAACCTGTGAGTTTTTAGGCGAATAAGCATGCATAAAGATAAATTCGCTGTCTAGAGCGTTGATTTTATCAAACAAATCGCTCTGTGATTTAGGGGCGTATTCACTAATCTCAATAGCACTAAAATATTTTTCACTCAAGTCATCATTCAAGATTTTTCCATGCTTATTAGCAAAATAAACTTCTTTCACCCCACCATGCATTTTTTCTTTGAGATACAAGTCTTTTCGGTTGCAAATAAAAGGGGCTTCATTCATTCCCACAAGAAAATTATAAAACTCGCATTGTTTGGAATAAATAACGCCATCTTTGGTGTATTCTTTCAATCTAGTGGGGTGGTATTTACTCAATAGCTCTTCTATGAGCTCTATCCTATCCTTGAAGTTTTCAAGCTTGGCTCTAATAATCCTTTGAAACTCTTCAAAATTATTATCTGCAAAATGCTTTTTATTCATAACGGGTTCATTGAGAGTGTCTAATAAATCTTGCTCTATGGTGAGATAAAAACTAATATCATAAAAACTTTCTCTCTTTTGCTTCTCATTATAGACTCGCATGAAATCATTAGAAAAAGCAAGACTATAGTCCCTATTGGTTTCATCAATAACGATTTTCTTTTTAACAGTGTGAAAATAAAATTTGAATTCAGGGGTAACAAAATTCCTAAAAACGCTATAAATAGAAGCGTGTAACTCTATGAGATCTTTTTTGGAAGTGGTTAAAAAATCAATGCCCCCCAATTTGATTGTGCCTAAAAGAGAATAGTTGTTAGTAAGGATCACCCCATCATCTAAAAAACATTCATAGTTATTCGCTAGATAGGAATTTGCAGCGCTCACAAGTCTGTCTTCTCTGTTTGGATTTAAGTGGATGTCATTAGCCATTTCTTTACTAGGCTTCATGGAAAAAATGCTCATGAATGCTTTGTTTTTCACGCCCTTAAACAAAAAAGGTTTTTTAAATTTCATCGCTCGCTCCATTCTTTGATAAAGCCTGTAATCTTTCTTGAATCCAAGAGCTACAAGCACAATAACAATCGCTACAATCAAAACAGGTTCATAGGCTTGAAAAAGAATAACAGATAATACAATGGTTACAAACAATATAAATATGGAGGAATAAATAAAAGTTTCAGGGAAACCAAACAACCTATTCCCCCCATCAAACAAGACCTTAAAAAAGGGATTGACACCCTTTTGCATGTCTGCTTTAAGTTCTTCTATTTTTTGAAACTGCCGCTTTTGAACCTCTTGCTCTATGATTAGCTTTTTTTGTTCATCAGCCTGCTTGCTTGCCACAAACACCCCTCTCTTTACAGATATACCGCTTCACATGTAATCGTATAAAAGATTTTTTTGAGAGACTCTACGGTGCTAATATGTTTCAAAAGATCATTAGGATCATAAGAATTGAATACGGCCAATAAGACATTGTATAGCTTATCATCGCATAAAATTTCTCTTGTTTCTCCGCGCAATGACAGAAAGCAGCGTTGTTTGTTGGTCGTGCTGATGCTTTTAAAAGTAAAAAAGTCTTTCACTTCAGGATTGATCTGTAATTCTACATTCAATCCCATTTCTTTACCCTTTTCATCAAAGATTTTTTCAATAATGGGATCGTAATGCTTCAAATCCTTTATTTTTTTAAGGACTCTATTGACAATCACGAAATCAAAAACTTCATCTTTGATAATATCGGGATTGACTTCTTTGAAAGTTACTTTCTTGTCTTTCAAATTTTTGATAGTCGCTTTGAAACTATCAAAATCTAAATTCGTATAAACAAGCCCATTGGGAGTGTTTTTTTCTTTTTCTAGTGCTTCTTTTTTGGCTTGATTATCGTCATTTGCTAACCCATACGAACTGAAAACAACGAGACTTAAGAGAACTTTCAAAAAAAAGCCTCTCAGTTTTTTATTGCTATTATTATTATTGATCAATTTAGCTAGCTCCTCCACTCTCGCCAATATTGAAGCCAAACTTAGTGCTCAAATAGATAATACCGCCTGCCACCGCTAACATAGCTATGGGTTGCGCGTAAGCAAAAACAGTCGCTTGACCTCTTTTGATGTCATCAGAGATTTTCCAAATATCCGCTATGCCTTTGACCCCTAGAGCGCAACCACCTACGATCGCTAGAACAGAAATGATCTGAACGACCAAAACTTTAGTTTCAGAGATGCCTGTTGCAGGACTGCTGACCGCCATTAAAGGATTGGTTGTCATCGCTAGCCCTAAAGTTACTACAACTTTCTTGTAGCTGTCAGTGATTCTTGTAAGAAATTTCATGCGTTTCCTTTCAGATTGAAATGATGGTGTCATTATACCAAAAAAAGATATTTTTACACTTTCACGCAAGCACCACTAGATTAACTAGTCTTGCGTGTATCCTTTTTGATTCAAATAAAAACCGACACTTTTGTTTGGCAACTGACACAATTTAGGAACAATAAATCTACTTGTCCCAACCATTTTTCTTTCTCAAGTCGTTGTAGAATTGTAGATCTTTAGGATCTTTGATGTATTTTTTAATCGTCTCAGGTTGAAACCTAAAAACAAGCAGAAACAAACCCAAGCTGATCAGAGTGAGGATAAAGCTCCATTTTAAGCAACTCCATAAACCACTAAAGAAACTTTTTTTGAGACTCTCTTTGAAAATCTGTCCTATTGATTTGTTTTCCATTTTGTTTTCCATTTTGTTTCCCATGCGGATCACAAACGCTTAATTACAAATACATACTATAATAAGTATGGCACACACAAACCAAACTATTTTTAGAACGCTTCATGCACTCACCTCGTCTAACCATTTCTCCAACCATCTTTAGCGTTGCATTTGATTTCTTCAAAAAGGCTCATTTCTTAGTTTCTTTTCTTCTTAAAATTCTCCCATTCTAGCAAATTTTTGTTAATTGTGGGTAAAAATGTGAATCGTTCCTAGCCTTTAGACGCTTGCAACGATCGGACTTTTTTCAATATTAATGAAAAAATGCCAAATATTCTAAATATTGTGGTATGATAATAATGTTCAAAGACATGAATTGATTACTCAAGTGTGTAGCGATTTTTAGCAGTCTTTGATACCATACCGATAGGTATGAAACTAGGTATAGTAAGGAGAAACAATGACTAACGAAACCATTAACCAACAACCACAAACCGAAGCGGCTTTTAACCCGCAGCAATTTATCAATAACCTTCAGGTAGCTTTTCTTAAGCTTGATAACGCTGTCGCTTCATTTGATCCTGATCAAAAACCAATCGTTGATAAGAATGATAGGGATAACAGGCAAGCTTTTGAGGGAATCTCGCAATTAAGGGAAGAATACTCCAATAAAGCGATCAAAAATCCTACCAAAAAGAATCAGTATTTTTCAGACTTTATCAATAAGAGCAATGATTTAATCAACAAAGACAATCTCATTGATGTGGAATCTTCCACAGAGAGCTTTCGGAAATTTGGGGATCAGCGTTACCGAATTTTCACAAGTTGGGTGTCCCATCAAAACGATCCGTCTAAAATCAACACCCGATCGATCCGAAATTTTATGGAACATACCATACAACCCCCTATCCCTGATGATAAAGAAAAAGCAGAGTTTTTGAAATCTGCCAAACAATCTTTTGCAGGAATCATTATAGGGAATCAAATCCGAACGGATCAAAAGTTCATGGGCGTGTTTGATGAATCCTTGAAAGAAAGGCAAGAAGCAGAAAAAAATGGAGAGCCTAGTGGTGGGGATTGGTTGGATATTTTTTTATCATTTGTATTTAACAAAAAACAATCTTCTGATGTCAAAGAAGCAATCAATCAAGAACCAGTTCCTCATATCCAACCAGATATAGCCACTAGCACCACCGACATACAAGGCTTACCGCCTGAATCTAGGGATTTGCTTGATGAAAGGGGTAATTTTTCTAAATTCACTCTTGGCGATATGGAAATGTTAGACGTTGAGGGCGTCGCCGACATTGATCCTAATTACAAGTTCAATCAATTATTGATTCACAATAACGCTCTGTCTTCTGTGTTAATGGGGAGTCATAATGGCATAGAACCTGAAAAAGTTTCATTATTGTATGCGGGCAATGGTGGTTTTGGAGACAGACACGATTGGAACGCCACCGTTGGTTATAAAGACCAACAAGGTAACAATGTGGCTACAATAATTAATGTGCATATGAAAAACGGCAGTGGCTTAGTCATAGCAGGTGGTGAGAAAGGGATTAACAACCCTAGTTTTTATCTCTACAAAGAAGACCAACTCACAGGCTCACAACGAGCATTGAGTCAAGAAGAGATCTTAAACAAAATAGATTTCATGGAATTTCTTGCACAAAACAATGCTAAATTAGACAACTTGAGCGAGAAAGAGAAAGAAAAATTCCAAAATGAGATTAAGGATTTCCAAAAAGACTCTAAGCCTTATTTAGACGCCCTAGGGAATGATCGTATTGCTTTTGTTTCTAAAAAAGACCCAAAACATTCAGCTTTAATTACTGAGTTTAATAAGGGGGATTTGAGCTACACTCTCAAAGATTATGGGAAAAAAGCAGATAAAGCTTTAGATAGGGAGAAAAATGTCACTCTTCAAGGTAGCCTAAAACATGATGGCGTGATGTTTGTTGATTATTCTAATTTCAAATACACCAACGCCTCCAAGAATCCCAATAAGGGTGTAGGTGCTACGAATGGCGTTTCCCATTTAGACGCAGGCTTTAGCAAGGTAGCTGTCTTTAATTTGCCTGATTTAAATAATCTCGCTATCATTAGTTTAGTAAGGCAGAATTTAGAGGATAAACTAATCGCTAAAGGATTGTCCCTACAAGAAGCTAATAAGCTTATCAAAGATTTTTTGAGCAGCAACAAAGAATTGGTTGGAAAAGCTTTAAACTTCAATAAAGCTGTAGCTGACGCTAAAAACACAGGTAACTATGATGAAGTGAAAAAAGCTCAGAAAGATCTTGAAAAATCTCTAAGGAAACGAGAGCATTTAGAGAAAGAAGTAGAGAAAAAATTGGAGAGCAAAAGCGGCAACAAAAACAAAATGGAAGCGAAATCTCAAGCTAACAGCCAAAAAGATGAGATTTTTGCGTTGATCAATAAAGAGGCTAATAGAGACGCAAGAGCAATCGCTTACAGTCAGAATCTTAAAGGCATCAAAAGGGAATTGTCTCATAAACTTGAAAATATCAACAAGGATTTGAGAAACTTTAGTAAATCTTTTGATGAATTCAAAAATGGCAAAAATAAGGATTTCAGCAAGGCAGAAGAAACACTAAAAGCCCTTAAAGGCTCGGTGAAAGATTTAGGTATCAATCCAGAATGGATTTCAAAAGTTGAAAATCTTAATGCAGCTTTGAATGAATTCAAAAATGGCAAAAATAAGGATTTCAGCAAGGTAACGCAAGCAAAAAGCGACCTTGAAAATTCCGTTAAAGATGTGATCATCAATCAAAAGGTAACGGATAAAGTTGACAATCTCAATCAAGCGGTATCAGTGGCTAAAGCAACGGGTGATTTCAGTGGGGTAGAGCAAGCGTTAGCCGATCTCAAAAATTTCTCAAAGGAGCAATTGGCCCAACAAGCTCAAAAAAATGAAAGTTTCAATGTTGGAAAAAAATCTGAAATATATCAATCCGTTAAGAATGGTGTGAACGGAACCCTAGTCGGTAATGGATTATCTGGAATAGAGGCCACAGCTCTCGCCAAAAATTTTTCGGATATCAAGAAAGAATTGAATGAGAAATTTAAAAATTTCAATAACAATAACAATAATGGGCTCAAAAACAGCACAGAACCCATTTATGCTAAAGTTAATAAAAAGAAAACAGGACAAGTAGCTAGCCCTGAAGAACCCATTTATGCTCAAGTTGCTAAAAAGGTAAATGCAAAAATTGACCGACTCAATCAAATAGCAAGTGGTTTGGGTGGTGTAGGGCAAGCAGTGGGCTTCCCTTTGAAAAGGCATGATAAAGTTGATGATCTCAGTAAGGTAGGGCGATCAGTTAGCCCTGAACCCATTTATGCTACGATTGATGATCTTGGCGGACCTTTCCCTTTGAAAAGGCATGATAAAGTTGATGATCTCAGTAAGGTAGGGCTTTCAAGGAATCAAGAATTGACTCAGAAAATTGACAATCTCAATCAGGCGGTATCAGAAGCTAAAGCAGGTTTTTTTGGCAATCTAGAACAAACGATAGACAATCTCAAAGATTCTGCAAAAAACAATCCTGTGAATCTATGGGCTGAAAGTGCAAAAAAAGTGCCTGCTAGTTTGTCAGCGAAACTAGACAATTACGCTACTAACAGCCACACACGCATTAATAGCAATATCCAAAATGGAGCAATCAATGAAAAAGCGACCGGTATGCTAACGCAAAAAAACCCTGAGTGGCTTAAGCTCGTGAATGATAAGATAGTTGCGCATAATGTAGGAAGCGTTCCTTTGTCAGAGTATGATAAAATTGGCTTCAACCAGAAGAATATGAAAGATTATTCTGATTCGTTCAAGTTTTCCACCAAGTTGAACAATGCTGTAAAAGACGTTAAGTCTGGCTTTACGCAATTTTTAGCCAATGCATTTTCTACAGGATATTACTGCTTGGCGGGAGAAAATGCAGAGCATGGAATCAAAAATGTTAATACAAAAGGTGGTTTCCAAAAATCTTAAAGGATTAAGGAGTACCAAAAACGCAAAAACCACCCCTTGCTAAAAGCAGGGGGTTTTTTAACTTAAAACATCCCAACAGATACTAACGAAAGGCTTTGTTCTTTAAAGTCTGCATGGATATTTCCTACCCCCCAAAAAGACTTGACCCTTTGCTTAAAATTAAATTTGATTGTGCTAGTGGGTTCGTGCTATAGTGCAGAATTAATTAAGGGTTATAAAGAGAGCATCAACTAGAAAAAACAAGTAGCTATAACAAAGATCAAGTTCAAAAAATCATAGAGCTTTTAGAGCAAATCAATCGCGCTCTTAACCAAAGAAAAACCAGAAAAACCATAGGAATTATCACACCTTATAATGCCCAAAAAAAATGCTTGCGATCAGAAGTGGAAAAATGCGGCTTCAAGAATTTTGATGAGCTCAAAATAGACACTGTGGATGCCTTTCAAGGCGAGGAGGCAGATATTATCATTTATTCCACCGTGAAAACTTGTGGTAATCTTTCTTTCTTGCTAGATTCTAAACGCTTGAATGTAGCTATTTCTAGGGCAAAAGAAAATCTCATTTTTGTGGGTAAAAAGTCTTTCTTTGAGAATTTGCGAAGCGATAAGAACAATATCTTTAGCGCTATTTTGCAAGTCTGTAGATAGGTAATTCATTTCCAAAGATAACCATCAGACATTTCGCTTCAAAACACTTTCATAAATCTCTCTAAAGCGCTTTTTATAATCAACACAATACCCTTTATAATGTGAGCTATAGCCCCTTTTTGGAATTGAGTTATTTTATTAGCGTTACAATTTGAGCCATTCTTTAGCTTGTTTTTCTAGCCAGATCACATCGCCGCTCGCATGAAATTCCACTTTAGGGAATACGCACGTATTGCTTTTAAGGGTGTATTTTTGTTGCAAATATTCAACAATAGCATCGCCAGAATGGATGAGTAGAGGGGGCGTTGGAAGGGCAAAATGCCCCATAAAATAGCCCTCAATTTTTTGAGCGATTAAGGGAAAATGCGTGCAACCTAAAATGATCACTTCAGGTAAAATCTCTAAGGGAGTGAAATAATAACGCATGCAAGTTTCTAACAATTCGCCCTCTAAAATACTTTCTTCAATCAAAGGCACAAAAAGAGAAGTAGCTAAATGCGAAACGTTCAAATAGCCTTGTTGTTTCAGGGCGTTGTCATAAGCGTTAGATTGAATCGTCGCTTTTGTCCCTAGCACTAAAATAGGGGCGTTTTTATCTTTCACTTGCCGCTTGATCGCTAAAATGCTTGGCTCAATCACGCCCACAATAGGGATTTTGGAATGCTTTTGCATCTCTTCTAAAGCCAGAGCGCTCGCTGTGTTGCATGCCACAATCAATAATCCAATCTGGTGCGGTTTGAAAAAATCCAAAGCCTCTAAGCCAAATTGCTTGATCGTGGTGGGGTCTTTAGTGCCATAAGGCACTCTAGCACTATCGCCATAATAGATGATTTCATCAAACAATCGTGCTTTTAAAAGGCTTTTTAAAACGCTAAACCCTCCCACACCGCTATCAAAAACGCCTATTTTCATGACACTATTTTAATTTAATGGGATTAATTAGGGATTTTATTTTTCATTCATTAAATTTAAAAATTCTTCATTGTCCTTAGTTTGTTGCATTTTAGAATACACAAAGCTTAAGGCTTCTATGTCATCCATTTGTTGCATCACATTCCTTAAAACCCACACTTTAGTCAAGCGGTCTTTGCCAAGCAAGATATTATCTTTTCGTGTGCCGGATTTTAAAATATCAAAGGCCGGGTAAATGCGCCTGTCTGCAATATTCCTCGCTAAAACGATTTCGCTATTCCCGGTGCCTTTAAATTCTTCAAAAATCACCTCATCCATTCTAGATCCCGTTTCAATCAACGCCGTAGCGATAATCGTCAAGCTCCCGCCTTCTTCAATATTCCTTGCGGCCCCAAAAAAGCGCTTAGGCCTGTGCAAGGCGTTCGCATCCACGCCCCCACTTAAAACCTTACCGCTTGAAGGCGTTACAGCGTTATACGCTCTGGCTAAACGGGTGATAGAATCCAATAAAACCACCACATCCTTACCCATTTCCACTCGCCTTTTAGCCCTCTCTAAGACTAATTCAGCGATTCTTATGTGGTTATTGGCGGGCAAATCAAAAGTGGAGCTAAAAACTTGACCCTTAACGCTTCGTTGCATATCCGTAACTTCTTCAGGGCGCTCATCCACTAAAAGGATAATCAGCTCCACTTCAGGGTGGTTAGAAGTGATGCCTTGGGCGAGTTCTTTCATCAGTTCCGTTTTCCCAGTTCTTGGTGGCGCAACGATCAAAGCCCTTTGACCTTTCCCCACAGGGCTGAATAAATCCAGCATCCTGCCGGTAACTTTAGTGGGTTCGTATTCTAATTTGATTTGTTCATCAGGGAATAGGGGGGTTAGATTGTCAAACAAAGGGCGGTTTTTGATCTCATCTGAAGGCAAGTAATTGATGGCTTCTATTTTTAAAAGGGCGTAGTATTTTTCTTGATCCTTGGGGGATCGCACTTGACCGGTAACAATATCGCCATTCCTTAAAGCAAAACGCCTGATTTGAGAAGGGCTAACATATGTGTCGTTATGCCCGTCCGAAAAACTCCCATCAAACCCCCTTAAAAAGCCATAGCCATCAGGCATGATTTCTAAAATCCCAGTAAAAAGAATGTATCCGCCTTGCGTAACTTGGGTTTTTAAAATTTCAAACATCAAGTCTTGTCGTTTGAACTCTTGGGGGTTTTCCACTTTGAGCTTGTTAGCGATTTCTAAAAGCTTTTCAGTAGGGTAGGTGCGTAAATCTTCAATGTGATAACCGCTCACTGGCGTGTGCGTTTTGACTTTGTGCGAACTTTTGTGCGTAGGCGCGTTTTCGTTCATTAAATTTCCTTTTAATTAAAAAGAGGTTTCTAGTTGTTTCAATTAAGATAAAAATACAAAAAGCTAAAGCATTCTTAAAGAATTAGTGTAATCAAAAGATGCTAATAAGTGGCGCATGCCACAAGCGTTGAATTTCGTAATGCTTCGCTATGCTATCATAATTTTTTTAACAAAGTCAAATTTTATTTTAACTTTAGAGTGGTTTTAATTTATTGTTACTTATGCTATAATTTTAAGTTTAAATTTAAAAATAAAGGATACTTGATGAAAAAAGGCATTCACCCCGAATATATCCCATGCAAAGTTACTTGCGTGACTAGCGGGAAAGAAATTGAAGTTTTAAGCACCAAACCTGAAATGCGTATTGATATTTCTAGCTTTTGCCACCCTTTCTATACCGGTAGCGATAAAATCGCTGACACTGCAGGGAGAGTAGAGAAATTCAAGCAACGCTACAACTTGAAGTAACTCTTTTAAAAAGCGTGGCTTTTTGTGCTGTATTTTTTGCCCACTCCTATAGGTAATCTCGCTGACATTACGCTACGCGCCTTAGAAGTTTTAGAGCGTTGCGAGGTTTTTTTATGCGAGGATACAAGGGTGAGTAAGAGGCTGTTGCACTTGCTTGCAAAAAACCCTATTATTAGCCATTCTTTCCCTAATATTGCGGCTAAAAAAAGGGAGTTTATCGCCTTCCATTCACACAACGATCAGGAATTTTTAAACCAAATAAAGCCTTCTTTTTTTGACAAAGAAATCGCTGTGATGAGCGATGCAGGCATGCCAAGTTTGAGCGATCCAGGCATGAGTTTAGCCGCTTACGCTTTAAAACACAATATCCAATACGATGTTTTGCCCGGGGCTAATGCACTCACTACGGCGTTTTGCGCGAGCGGGTTTTTAGAAGGGCGGTTTTTTTATGCTGGCTTTTTACCCCATAAGAGTAAGGAAAGGCGTTTTAGGATTATTAAAATTTTAAACGCTTTAGCGTATTTAGAAGAAAAAACCCCGGTGGTTTTTTATGAAAGCCCGCACCGATTGTTAGAGACTTTAAAGGATTTAAACGATTTGGCTCAAGGCATGCATTTGTTTGCGGCTAAAGAGCTTACCAAACTCCACCAGCAATATTATTTAGGAGAAATTTCTCAAATCATAGAGCGGTTGCAAAAAAGTAATATCCAAGGGGAGTGGGTTTTAGTGCTTTTGAATGAGAAAAAAATAGAGCCTTGCATGGGGCTATCGGCGTTATTGGAGTTGGATTTGCCTCCTAAAATTAAGGCTAAAATTCAAGCCGCTATGACACAAAAAAACGCTAAAGAGCTTTATTGCCAGCGTTTGTCAGAAGAAAAAAATCAATGCGATTAGAAAGAGGTTTAGCATGCAAGCAGTGGTTTATGGCAAGCAGGTGATTACGCGCCTTCTAAACTCCCATCATGAAAAGTTGCAAGAAATCTATCTTTCCAAAGAAATAGACAAAAAGCTTTTTTTCGCGCTCAAAAAAGCATGCCCAAATATCATCAAAGTGGATAATAAAAAAGCGCAAAGCTTGGCTAAAGGGGGGAATCATCAAGGGGTTTTAGCTAAAGTGGAACTGCCCTTAGCGGTCTCTTTAAAAGAAATTAAAAAAGCTCAAAAACTTTTGGTGCTTTGTGGCATTACGGATGTGGGGAATATTGGGGGTATTTTTAGGAGCGCGTATTGCTTAGGAATGGATGGCGTTATTTTAGATTTTGCTAGAGAGTTTGCTTATGAGGGGATTGTGCGATCCAGCTTGGGGCTTATGTATGATTTGCCTTTTAGCGTTGCGCCTAACACGCTGGATTTAATCAATGAATTGAAAACGAGCGGGTTTTTATGTTTGGGTGCGAGCATGCAAGGCTCTAGTCAAGTGGAAAATCTATCCTTAAAAAAATGCGCTCTTTTTTTGGGGAGCGAGCATGAGGGGTTGTCTAAAAAAATCCTTGCTAAAATGGACACTATATTAAGCGTAAAAATGCGAAGAGATTTTGATTCGCTCAATGTGAGCGTGGCAGCAGGGATCTTAATGGATAAAATCAACTAGGTGGTCAATTGAATGGAACAGAATAAAAAAAGTTTAGAAAATTTAGATCTTTCTGATGTTCAAAATATTTCTAAAGATATTTCTGGCGCGGCATTAGAAGAATTATCGCTTAAAAATTTAGATAAAAATTTGCAGATTTTAAAAGAAGTTGGAGTGGCAGAAATTTGCAAAGCGACTAAAATCGCTTCTAAAAATATCCATTCTATCTTGGAAAAACGCTATGAGTCTTTATCAAGGGTGCATGCTAGGGGTTTTATACAGATTTTAGAGCGCGAGTATAAAATTGATTTGAGCGCATGGGTGAAAGAATTTGACAAAGTGTGTGTTTTTAAAGAGGGCGTGGGAGAAGAGCAAAAACAAGAAACAAGCCCTGAAGAAACAGCAAAAAAACCCCTTAAGGTTGAATTGGATTACAGCATCAATCAAGCCAATACTTCATTATCCAAAAAGTCTTCCAAATGGAAACCCTTTGTTATCGTTTTAGGGGTGGTTGTCATTATTTTAGTGGTCGTTATCATTCAAAACAGCTCTTCTTTAAAAGAAGAGAGAGAGCAAGAAAGCGCTATTAAGCCCGACACCAAAAATAGTTCTTTCAATGAAGTTAGTCCTACAGAAGAAAAAAAGTTAGAGCCAACGCCTAAATTAGAAGAAAAACCAAAAGAGCAAGACAAGCAAGGCAAAGAAGCGATCAAAGAAAATCCTAATACCATTTACATTATCCCTAAACGAGATATTTGGGTAGAAGTGATTGATTTAGATGAGAAGAAAAACTCTTTTCAAAAGGTTTTTAAAAAAAGTTATCCTTTAGAGGCTAAAAACCACCGCTTGTTGTTACGCTTTGGGCATGGGCATCTTATTCTTAAAAACAACCATCAAGAACAAGATTATAACGACAGCAAAACTAGGCGGTTTTTATACGAGCCAAATAAAGGCTTAACGCTCATCAATGAGGCCCAATACAAAGCGCTCCAGCAATGAACAAGCTTTTTTTAGCTTTTATTGTTGGGGGAATGCTTTTAAACGCTGATGCTTTAAACGATAAGATTGAGAATTTAATGGGGGAGCGATCCTACCACATGAACAAGCTTTTTTTAGAGCGTTTGTTTAAAAATCGTAAGGATTTCTATGAAATGGGGCGTTTGGATTCCTTGAAACTACTCAACACCCTCAAAGAAAACGGGCTTTTATCGTTTAATTTTGACAAGCCAAGCATGTTGAAAATCACTTTCAAGGCTTCAAGCAATCCCCTAGCGTTTGCCAAAAGCATCAATAATTCTTTGAGCATGATGGGGTATTCGTATGTTTTGCCTATTAAAATGCAAAGTTCTTCAGGCGAGAATGTTTTTTCATACGAGCTTAAAACGGAATACGTTTTAGACCCTAACATTTTGATAGAGACGATGAAAAGGCATGGTTTTGATTTTATAGATATTAGACGGGTGTCTTTAAAAGAGTGGGAATACGACTTTGCCTTACAAAAGATCAAGCTCCCTAATGCGAGAGCCTTAGTTTTGAGCAGCGATCCTGTGGAGTTTAAGGAAGCGAGTGGGAAATACTGGCTGAGCGTGAATCAAAACGCGTATTTAAAAATAAGCTCTAATAACCCTTTGTGGCAACCCAAAATCATTTTTTATGATGAAAACTTAAAGATCATTCAAATCATTGCTAAAGAAAACAGACAACAAGAAATCGCTCTTAACTTGCTTGATGGCGTGCGTTTTATCCATATCACTGACGCGAAAAACCCTATCATTTTAAAAAATGGGATTAGCGTGGTTTTTGATGCGATGCCTTAAGTAGGGGGTAACCCTTATTTAATTGATTGGAATATAAGAAAATCCGCTTTCAGGCTTAAAAAAAGAGCCTTAATAATAGCGATCCACCCAATATTTACCCAAAAAAATCTTTTGTATCACACAGCCCACCAATAGATCAGCTCCCGCTTCTATAAAAAAGACAGCCCACCAATTAATAAAACCAAACCATACAAAAAATAAATGCGCTGGTAAAGCGCCAAGCAGTAGTGAAATACCGCTCACAATAGAAATTCCAAAGCGGGTTTTAAAGATTTTACCTTTTTTGCCAAACGCCATGTCTGCTACAAATTCCCCACTAAAAGAAATCAAAAAACCACCCAATCAAATGTTCAGGCATCAATAACCAAGCAACTGCACTACTTCTATTAACCGCTGTAATGACAAAAAGTGAGAAAAAATACACGCTTGCAGATGCAAAATGCCTGCCCCTATTCCTTAAAGACCAATTCCTAGAAAAGCGGCTTTTGATTTTTTCATATATAACCATGGGATTTCTTTCTTTTTTAAAATACCATTAGACCTAACTTTTGTATTGTAAAATAAGAATGCTTTCATTCAATATGTTGAGCATGATGATTGTCTTTTTATATTCAAACAAAAGGAGAGAGATAGCAGATTGGTAACACAATGATGTTTTTTATATTATTTTACAAACTATGTAAAATATCCGCTTTTTTCTAAAATGATAGCAAGTGGTGAAAAATTTGGCTTTGTTTTTATTGAGCGTTGGTTATCAAATCTAAAAAGTATTGCATTTTTTTAAAGATTGGATAATAGAGAGCCTGATTTTATCAAGCGGTATTTTTTAAAGCGGTCTTTAGGGGATTTTAGTTGTAGGGGGCAATTATTTCAAAACACCCCTTATTTCCTTAAGAGAATGAGTTTAAAATAAAGTTTAAAAACACAATTTTTAAAAATTAAAGAACCAGTTATCAATATTTTATTAAGGCAAAGTTTTTTATAGAGCTAATTCATGCCCTCCACAAACGAGCCAAGCGACATCAATTTTTGATAGCGGTTGTCAAGGAAATGAGGGTCTTGTTGGATAGTCCTTAGAGCGTCTAAAAAATACTCTTTGATCGTGTTGGCGGCTGAAAATTTGTCTCTATGAGCCCCTTTGCTAGGCTCTAAGATAATATCATCAATAAGCCCCGCCTCCTTTAAATCTCTAGGCGTGATTTTCATCGCTTTAATAGCCACTTCAGTTTTGCTAGGGTCATCCCAAAGAATCGCCGCACAACCTTCTGGGGATATAACACTAAAAATGGAATATTCCATCATAGCCAACTTGTCAGCTACCGCAATCGCTAACGCGCCACCACTGCCCCCTTCACCGATAATGATAGAAATAGTAGGGACTTTTAAAGAGGCGAACTCTTGGAGGTTTTTAGCGATCGCTTCACTCTGACCTCTTTCTTCTGCGCCAATCCCCGGATACGCCCCGGCTGTATCTACAAGCATTAAAATAGGTAAATTAAATTTTTCAGCAAACTTTGCCATTTTCAAAGCTTTACGATAGCCACAAGGGTTAGGCATGCCAAAATTTCTTAAGAGCTTGTTTTTAGTCCCTCTGCCTTTTTCTTCTCCGATCACCACAACCGGGACATTATCAATTTTCCCTATAAAGCACACGATCGCTTTATCATCGTTATAGTGCCTATCGCCAAAGACTTCATATTTATCTTTTAAGATGAGATCAATGTAATCCATAGCGTAGGGTCTGTCAGGGTGTCTTGCTAATTGGAGTTTTTGAAAGTCTGTGAGATTGGAGTAAATGGTCTTAACTTCTTTATCCAATCTTTTTTCTAAGATTTCTTTAGCGTCCTCATCGCCTCTAATGAGAGCTAGTTCAATTTCATTTTGAATCTCTTTAATATGATTTTCAAAATCTAAATAGATCGCCATTCACAAAATCCTAAATTAAAACTAGGCTTTTTTGAAAATCACAACACCATTAGTGCCACCAAAACCAAATGAGTTACTCATCACCGCATCCACTTGCTTTTCTCTGGCTGCATTAGGGATATAATCCAGATCGCATTCTGGGTCAGGCGTTTCTTGGTTAATGGTGGGAGGTAAGATCCCTTGATTCATAGCCATGATAGAAATAACGGCTTCTAACGCGCCCGCAGCGCCCAAGCAATGCCCAATCTGCCCTTTAGTGGAGCTAACAGGAGGGACTTTTTCTTTAGAGCCAAACACATTTTTTAGAGCGATGCTTTCATATAAATCATTATAATGCGTGCTAGTCCCATGGGCGTTCACATAGCCTACTTCCACTTTCGCCATTTCTAAAGCCATTTTCATGGCTCTAAAAGCCCCTTCACCCTCAGGGGCTGGGGCTGTGATATGGTTAGCATCGCCGCTCTCGCCATACCCGGCAAATTCTGCATAAATTTTAGCCCCTCTTTTTTTCGCGCTCTCGTATTCTTCAAGCACTAAAGCCCCAGCGCCTTCGCCCATCACAAAGCCATTGCGATCCTTATCAAAAGGTCTTGAAGCTTTTTTAGGCTCATCATTCCTTGTAGAAAGGGCTTTAATGCTCGCAAACCCTCCAATCCCTACAGGACAAATGGTGGATTCTGCTCCCACGACTAGCATTCTATCAGCCCCATTAAGCAAAATGGTTTTAACGGCTTCAATAATCGCATGAGTGCCTGCTGCACAAGCCGTTACGCTAGAAAGGTTAGGCCCTTTAATGCCAAACTCAATGGAAGTGAAACCTCCAATCATGTTCACTAACGCAGAAGTGATAAAAAAGGGATTGACTTTTCTAGGACCTTTTTCAAAACAAAAAATAGAATTCGCTTCAATATTGCCTAACCCGCCAATCCCAGAGCCAGAGCTTACACCCATGCGATTTGCCAATTCTTCGGGGCATTTATTGTGAGCGTCTAAAATCCCACTATCTTTCATCGCCTCTCTTGTGGCTTTCAAGGCTAATTGAATGAAACGACCTGCCTTTTTAACATCTTTGGGATTCATCACCTCTGTAGGGTCAAAGTCAGTGATTTCTCCAGCGATACGCACAGGAAACGCACTCGCATCAAAACTTTCTATCATTTTGATACCGCATTCCCCTTTAGCGATCGCTAAAAAAGAATCTTCTTTATTTAAACCTAGCGAATTGATCATTCCCATTCCAGTTACTACAATCCGACGCACCAATAGCTCCTCATTTCAAAACTTTAATTCAATAAAACTAGATTTTAGCTAAAGCTAAATTTTTGACTAAAACCTGGAGACAAACGCTCCAAGTTAAAAAAAGATTAAGCCAGTTTATTGTCCTCAATATACTTCACCACATCGCCCACATTGACGATTTTTTCCGCTTGCTCATCAGGAATTTCAATGTTAAACTTTTCTTCTAACGCCATGATCAATTCCACGACATCTAAAGAGTCCGCACCCAAATCCTTCACAAATTCCGCCTCTGGGGTAACTTGCGCCGCATCCACATTCAACTGCTCAGCAATAACTGCCTGAATATCTTCAAATAAAGCCATGATTAAAACTCCCTTGTTTTGTAAAAATTAAATCCAATCATCATTGGAGCGTTTATTTTTGCTCCAAAACATCTAAAATCCTATACAACAAATAAATTACAATGAGAAACAATATTAAGTAAATAATCCCCATTTGACAATAACCTCTTTGTTTTAGAATAACCTCATAATGGTAGCATGATTTTTGCTACTTACAAACTTTTATCGCTAAAAGAATGTTTAGGACTACATATAAAGCCCGCCATTGACCTTGAGAGTCTCCCCGGTGATATAACTAGAGTGATCGCTCAAAAGAAACGCTACCGCTTGCGCCACTTCCTTAGCAGACCCTAGCCTGTTTAAAGGAATGTTTTTAACATAATCCGCTTTGAGTTCGTCTTTCAAATTAGCGTTCATGTCGGTTTCTATAAAGCCTGGCGTTACAGAGTTGAAACGAATGTTCCTTAAAGCTCCCTCATAAGCAAAGGATTTGCTCATCGCAATCATCCCCCCCTTACTCGCTGAGTAGTTTGTCTGCCCCATATTGCCTCTTTCACCAATGATAGAAGCGACATTAACCACGCTCCCAAAACGACTCTTACTCATCACCTTTAAAGCCTCTCTGCAACCTATAAAAGCTGAAGTGAGATTATTGTCTATGACATGGTGAAAATCTTCTGTCTTCATTTTGATGGCTAATTTATCGCGCACCACACCAGCGTTATTCACCAAATAAGACAAACCTCCATCGCTTTGAACAATGGTTTGTATCGCTTCAACAAAATCGCTTTCAGAAGTCGCATCAAATTTAATAACGGCCGCTTTATAGCCTTTTTCTTCAAGCTCATTTTTCAAAGCGTCAGCCACTTCAGCATTACTGCGGTAATTGATCCAAACTTTCAGCCCCATAGAAGCGAGAGTTTTGGCGATTTCGGCCCCAATGCCTTTAGAAGCTCCAGTAATGAGAACATTTTTCCCTGTGAATTGCATTATTCAATAATCCTTAAATTTTAAATTTGTTCAAGTTCTTATAGTCTTGATTCATAACGCCTTAACATGTAAAGACGCTTTAAGACCTTCTTTTTAGCGCTGATTTTTTGTTTTTTGCGTTTTTCAGTTTTAGACTCAAAGAACCTTCTAGCGCGGCATTCTGTTACCACTAGATTGCGATCGGTTTGCTTTTTGAATCTCCTGTAAGCTTCATCAAACGCATCGCCTTCTCTAACCTTAATCCCTGGCATACTGCTATCACCTCTTTTCCATAGCTTAAAATCATTGCTTAACAATGGCTACAAACGAAATAATATTATATAAGACAGATTAACCGATTGTCAAGAATTTTCACTTTTTTCTAGCGATTTTGTTAATAAGGTTATAAGGATCAAAGGCGACCGTCATATACACTTGGTAAGATTCTGACCAAGGCAAGCTCCTATCAAAGCCCCCACGCATCGCATTAAGCACGAAATTGATTCGAACGGACGCGAAGTCGTTTTTCCAATTGTAATAAAAATCAAAACGATTGTATAAATTGGCTTGAAAGAATGGCACACCACGATAAATAGGCGTGGGGCAATAAGAAGGCGTGCAATACATTTCAACATATTGGTATTGGTTATAAAAAGGCATTTCTGGGGTTTTAGCGAAATAAAATAAATTGTGTATTCCAAAGCCTTTGTATTGGATCTCCACATCAAATTGCCCCCCCACGCTATTCATAAAAGGCACATTTTTGTGAATTTGCCTCAATCGGCTTAATTCAGAAACCATGCCAAAACTGGCATCGAGCTTTTCCATAAAGGGGGCGATGTCTAAAAGGCTTGTCCCTATGTAAGCGTTAAAATAAAGGCGATCCATAAGATAAATATTATTGCTATCAATCGCCTTTTTTTCATTAAACTGCATGCCATCAGCCCCATTCAAAAGGTATTTGTCTTCGTTGTGGAACAAGACAAAATACCCTCCAATACCCAATAAATCCTTAAAGAAATTATAAGCGACAGAGCCGTTCATTTGAAACCTGTCCATTGCATTCCCATAAGGGTTTCTCCCGAATTTACAAGTGTTATAACAATTGCCTCCAAACCAATCTAGCATGAATTCCGCATGCCCATAATAGGGTTTTGAAGGCGAATAATGGTTTTGAAACTGCAATAAAAACCCTCTAGCGTTGGGGTCTATAAACCAATAATAGGGGGCAAAAATATTCAAACCATACCTCCCTAAGAGATTTTTTCTAGGAAAGATCCCTCCATAAAAAGTAAAACGCTTTCCCCTAGCCTTATAATACATCGTAGGCCCCCAACGATAGGGAAAATTAGTGCTGTAATTATGGAAGTTTTGAAAGAAATACGCCCCCACAGTCAGGCTTTGCTCCACACCTCTTGTATAAAATTGGATTCCAAAATTTGGAGTCAAACGGGTTTTAAGATTGGTGTTAGTATTGACCCAATAAGGCGTTGAGCCTTCATGATCCATGATAAACATATTAAAACCCAGATTGTATTTAAAAATATTCCAATCAAAAGCATGCGAATTAACGGCTAGCAAACAGACTAGAGAAGAACGTTTTAAAAAGGTGTTGATTGCCACTTGTTACCCCTATGTCATCATTATTTTTGATAAAAAAGCTTATCTTGTAACCAATGGGTATTCTAGCACATCTAAAAATATTTTTCTTTAGATTTAATATTAAAATAGCGCTTATTTCATGTTAGAATAGCCGCTATGATGTTACAACATACTAACTAAAAAAGGAAATTTTAATGGAATTAGGAAATAAAAATATAAAACCCGGTCGTAAGCGTGTCGCTGTAGATGAGTTGAAACGCAATTTTTCAGTGACTTTTTATCTCTCTAAAGAAGAGCATGATGTTTTGAGACGCTTGGCTGACGAAGAAGTAGAAAGCGTCAATTCTTTTGTCAAACGCCACATTTTAAAAACGATCATTTACAAAAAAGGCACTAACCAAGATTCTTCTATCAATTGTGATTCTTCTAGTAGGCTTTAAGCCTACTTTAAGGTATTGGCTCTTTAAGAGCAACACCCACTAGAGCATTTGGTTTTAATCCCTACCGATGAGCGATCCATCAAGCAAAACCCTTTCCCTTCCAAATAGCGTTTCGCATCAAACCCGGCCACAAACAAGCCTCCAGCAAATAACGCCAAGTCTTTAACCACTAACCTTCCAGCCCCAGAAAGCCACGGGAAATGCTGATTGACAAACACTTCTGGCGTTGTGAATAAAAAAGATAGGGTCGTGATCGTCATTCCAGCGACAAGCAAGCCACCAATCACGCCCATTAAAGGCATCCAAAGCCCTAAAAGCACCAAAATGCCTAGGATCATAATCGTGATCCCTAAAGCTTCAGCCACTAAATAAGTGCGGTTTTCTTTATGCCATTCTTTGTTTTCAACGATTTTAGGGTCATCTTGCATTTCTTCTTGCATGGATTGGGATTCAGACATTTTGTGTTGTTTGTATGCGGGTTTTTCAAATTTATACATGAAAGAAAAGAAAGGGGAGTTAGCCACAAAAGGGGCGATCCCTTCAGCCTCGTAAGGCACAAACTTAAGCCCTCCAATCCAAATAAAAATGATGAAAATAGCTATATGCATCAAATAGCCGCCTAGATTCTGGAGTTTTGTGATCAATTCAAGCAATGATTTTAACGCTTGCATGGTTTTATTCCTTTAGGATATTTTTTATATTGCTAAAAACAGCCTAGAAATGATAGCGCATTATGTTTAATTACGACAAAATCATTACCATTACAAGAAATAACGATCAAAAACCCTCATGCCCAAAACACTCATGCCAATATAACGCACGATTCCTTTATAAAAAATTTCATCATTTTTTAAAGAAAGCTCTAAAGATTCGTTGCTTTTAGGGATGAGAGTGGCTTTTTTAGGCGTGTTATAAAAAATGCGTGAGGCGATAAAAACCGCTGCCATGCCTGTCCCACAAGCTAGCGTGAAATCTTCAACCCCCCTTTCATAAGTTTGTAAAAAAATCGTCTCTTCATTTTCTATAAAAGCGATGTTAATATTAGCGTTAAACGCATGCCTTAAAGCCCTTAATTCCAACATGTTAAGGGAATTTAACCCCTCTTTATTTTTCACAAATCCCACTAAATGCGGCACTCCTGTATCTATGAGGTAGAAAGTAGGGATATTTTCTAAAACGCTGTTATTAGTAAAAAATTTTTTGCATCTTAAGGCGGGTATGGTGTCTAGGATTTTGTAGTTACCGAGATTGCTCTCTATGATATTGGGTTCTTCTATGCAAATAGAAATCTCTCTTTTTCCGGCTAAAAAAACATGCTCTTTAGAGGCTATGGCATGTTGGTAGGCAAATAACCCCACGCAACGGCTCGCATTCCCGCACATGCCAGCTTTAGAGCCGTCTGAATTGTAAAAATCCCATTCGTAGTCATAATCTTTACTCGGTAAGACGACCACAAGCCCATCAGCCCCAAAACCTTCATGCCTATGGCACACCTGTTTGGCTAAATTGGAAAAATCTTTTTTTTTGAAGCTTTGCGTGATTAAAAAATCATTCCCGCTCCCTGAATATTTGTAAAACACCATTAATACAAGCCTTTTTGATTTTAATTATAAGTTAAAAGAAATTTTTTATCCTTAAAAGAGTGTTTTTTAGCTAACATTTGATAATTTTTGGTTCAGTTTAATGGGGATAATTTCATGAAAGCTCAGTATTTCTTTTGGATTCTTTTTTTGATTGGTTTTTATTGGATGATCTATCTGTATCAGGATTTTTTAATGGATGCGCTGATCGCTGGGCTTTTGTGCGTGGGGTTTTTTCAAGTGAAAGTTTTTTTAGATAAGCGTTTTTTCAATGTTGTCAGTTCGTTTTTATGCGTTTTAATTTTAGCGAGCGTTTTGATCGTGCCGTTGTATTTTATTGTTTATAAAAGTTCTAATATCATTTTTGAAATCAATTTTGAAAAATTTTCAGCCCTAATCAAATGGCTTAAGGGGACAATCACTGAAAATTTATCGCATTTTCCTGCCATTCATGATGGAGTGAGCAAGTTTTTAGAAAATTTTAGCGCCGCTTCAATCACGGGCTATTTGTTGAAAGTGAGCAGTTATATTGGGAAATACAGCTTGAAACTCGTTACAGACGCTTTATTTATCTTGGGGTTATTGTTTTTCTTTTTTTACTATGGGGAGAAATTTTATCGTTATTTTTTAGGGGTCTTGCCTCTTGGAATGAATCAAAGTAAAAAGATTTTTGAAGAAGTGGCTGGGATTTTACGCATCGTGCTTTTAACTTCTCTCATCACGGTTATTTTAGAGGGCGTGGCGTTTGGGACGATGATAATATGGTTTGGGCATGACGGCTGGTCTTTGGGGATTTTATACGGCCTGGCGTCTTTAGTGCCGGCTGTTGGAGGGGCTTTGATTTGGATCCCTATAGCGATTTATGAGCTTTATCATGGGCATGTGAATGAGGCTATTTTTATCGTTTTGTATTCCATTTTGCTAATTGGTGTGTTGATTGATAGCGTGATCAAGCCAATTTTAATCGTTTTTATCAAAAAAAGAATCTTTAAAACCACCCTTAAAATCAATGAAATATTGATTTTCTTTTCTATGATTGCTGGGATTTCACAATTTGGTTTTTGGGGGATTATCGTAGGACCTACTATCACGGCGTTTTTTATTGCGCTACTGCGATTGTATGAAAATTACTTTATTCAAAAGGAGCAAAAAACATGCGAATGTTGAATAAAAATAACGCATGTATTCACATGCCAATCACGCAAAATAATGACAATGAAAAGTAAAAAATGCGGACATTATCCACTCTTTCATTCCGCCGGCAAGAACGCTTAAAAATTAAGCCAATGGAGTGGGCTTGCTTTGAAATTATAATATAAATCTAATGCAAAGAATGTTGAATAACTAAAAAGCACAGAAAAAGATCAATTAGTGTTTTGAATCACACAAAGAGAAGCCCACGCATTTTCCGACCCCGCAAAGCTATTACAAAAGAAAAGGACCTTAATTCTTTAAACTCTTTTGCTAATCCTACCATAAAATCCATTCAGCGCGCTAAAACACCCTAACGCATAAAAAAGGGCTTATACATGGTTAAGGTGGAGCTTTTGAAACATTTGTTTTTTGACAAGCTATTCAGTGGGTTTTTAGGGGAGTTAGTCGCTTGCGACCCACTAACGACGACAAAAGCGAGAGAGCCATTTGTCTTTTAACCCTTAAAATCTTGATCATTCTAACGCGCCAATCCAAACGTAAAAAATAAGAATACTAAAGAGCAAAAAGCTTCGCTATTTATTGCCTAAAGCGCATTAAACACCACCACGGCTATGAAACCAATGACTAACGAGTTATTAATAGGATTACAAAACGCGCTAAAAATAACAGCCTTTTCAAGGGATAAGTAAAACTTAGCCTTAAGGGAGTGGTTTCATTTTTTATAGCGGATCAAAGGATAAGAGCAGTTTTTGCATAAAGGTTCTAACGCTTCGCCCTTTAAAAAATGGGTTTTGATAGCCATAGCTTTTTGGCTCTTTAAGACATCTTTTAGGGGCGTATGGTTTAAATCGCCAAGGTTGATATGAGCTTGCGTGTCCATGCAGCACGGCACGACAACGCCATTAGATAAAATAGCGACTTGCTTGATCAAGCCGTAACAATAGGGGATTTTTGATTCTTGGTTTAAAGGGTTTGGGGCGTTCAAATTCGGCCATTTAAAGGTCTTTTGGATATTCAAAAAACTTTTTTTAAACAGACGAGCGCGGCCTTGCGATTTTAGAGTCTCTAAAGAAACGCATTCAAAGCTTTCTAAAAAAGGCTTGATCAAATTCTGGTGTTTTTCAAGAGTGCTATCTTGAATGCGTAAATTCAAAAACACTTCGCTATTTTTTTCACATTTGTAGCGGCAAAATTCTAAAATTTTTTGGATATAGCGGTGTTGGTTGATTTTGTTATGATTGTCTAGCCCTGCGTCTAAAGAAATAGAAATTTGATAGATTGCATCTTGTAAAAGCGTCTCAAAATCGCGCAAATACGCCCCGCTAGTAACCAGATCCACTTTCAAAGAAAAGCGTTTAGCGGCGTTGAGATAGTGGTTTAAATTTTTGAGTTTGCAAGGATCGCCTAAGACATGAAAGGTGATGATTTGGGTTAAGGGGGCCGCTTCTTTACAAATTTTTTCAAACAATTCTAAAGGCATCACGCCTCTGATATTTTTGGGGTTAGGGCAAAAACCGCACTGCAACCCGCAAATATCGCTTAATTCTATATAGATTTTTTTAAAAGGTTTCTTGTTGGGTGTCAATTCTTATGAGAAAATAGTAACGAATAGAACTAGACATTGAAGCGAAAATGCAACACATCGCCATCTTGAACGATATAATCCTTACCTTCAATGCGTAACGCTCCCTTTTCTTTCGCTCCGGCTTCGCCCTTATAAGCGATAAAATCATCATAACTGATGGTTTCAGCTCTAATAAAGCCTTTTTCAAAATCCTTATGGATCACCCCAGCAGCCACAGGCGCGCTAGAACCTTTTTTAATCGTCCATGATCGCACTTCCTTGACTCCAGCGGTAAAGTAATTGATCAAGCCTAATTCTTTAAAACTCAAACGAATGGTCTTTTCTAGCCCGCTTTCTTCTACGCCCAAACTTTGCAAAAATTCTTTGACTTCATCTCCACTCATAGAAACCATTTCTTCTTCCAATTTAGCGCACAAGGCGACAAACTCGCTATTTTGCTCTTTCGCATGGTTTTTGACTTTTTTAGCATGCTCGTTGAGAATATTTAAATCTTCTTCGCCCACATTAGCGACATAGATCATTTTTTTATGGGATAAAAAACGCAATTCCTTGTCCAACTCCAAAAAAGCCTCGCTCGTGTTTAAGGGGAAAGTTTTTGCCGGTTTTAATTCTTCTAGATGCGTTTTTAAACTCAAGGCGCATTCTAAAAGATTTTTAGCGTCTTTTGAGCCTTTTAGGGCTTTTTGCAAGCGATCGATCCTTTTATCTAAAGTGGCAATATCCGCTAAAATCAACTCCAATTCAATGGTTTCTATATCATTTAGGGGGTCAATTTTATCGTTCACATGCGTGATATTATCATCTTCAAAACAGCGCACCACTTGCAAGATCACTTCGCATTCCTTGATATTGGCTAAAAACTGATTGCCCAAGCCCTCCCCCTTGCTCGCCCCCTTAATCAATCCGGCAATATCCACAAATTCCACTACAGAATGCAAAATGCGTTCAGGCTTTACGATTTGAGCCAACGCATCAAGCCGCCTGTCAGGCACATTCACGACGGCTTTATTGGGTTCAATGGTGCAAAAAGGGTAATTCGCGCTCTCTGCATTCTGGGTTTTAGTGAGTGCGTTAAAGGTGCTGGATTTGCCCACATTAGGCAAACCCACAATGCCTACAGACAAGCCCATTTCAAGCCTTTTTCAAAAACTCTTCCACAAAAGCTGTGCAAGCTCTCACGCCAGCCCCACTCGCTCCAAAGCTATTCACATCCCATTCTTTTTCCACATAAGCAGGGCCTGCAATATCAATGTGTAGCCACTTATCTTTAAATTCATCTCTAATAAATTCATTTAAAAACAAGCCCGCTGTGATCGCACCGCCATAGCGTGAAGAAGAAATATTGCACACATCAGCGATTTTAGATTCAATCAATTTCTTTAAATGGCGGTTAAAGGGGAGTTTAGCTAATAATTCGCCGGATTCTAACCCTGAAGTTTCAAAGAGATTTTTCAATTCTTCATTATGCCCCATGATCGCTGAAGTGAATTCGCCTAAGCCTACAACGCATGCCCCAGTAAGGGTCGCAAAATCCACGATCACATCAGGGCTTAAATCTTGAGCGTAGCTCAAACAATCCGCCAAGACCAAACGCCCTTCAGCGTCAGTATTGCGGACCTCTATGCTTTTGCCTTCTTTGGAGATTAAAATATCATCTGGTTTATAAGCAGCCGGGCCTATCATGTTTTCTGTAGCCCCAATAATGCCATGCACTTCAGCTTCCACGCCCAGTTTGGCTAATGCGTTTAAAAGCCCAATCACCGCAGAGCCACCGCCTTTATCCGCTTTCATGGTAACCATGTAATCGGCCGGTTTCAAGCTCAAACCTCCGCAATCATAAGTCAAGCCCTTGCCCACTAAAGCGATTTTTTTCTTCGCTTTTTTAGGTTTATAGACTAAATGGATCAAGCGGGGGGGATTGACAGCGAGAGAGGCTTTATTGACCGCTAAAAAGGCGTTCATTTTCTTTTCTTCTAAAAATTTTTCGTCATGGACATGGATTTCTAAATGGTTTTCTTTAGCCACTTTTTGCGCCACTTCAGCCATATAAACAGGGGTGCCAATCATAGGGGGGGTATTGACTAGATCTTTAACGATATTCAAGCTTTCTGTCATGATTTCAGCGTATTTTAAAGCTTCTTTAGCGTTCTTTTCTAAAGAATTCGTGCAAGTTTTTTCGCATGGTTTGTGCAATTCTAAGGCGACAATGGCTTCTTTTAAAACGCTTTCTTTTTTGTTGGATTTAAAAGTGTCGTATTCATACAAGCCTAATTTCAAGCCCAAAAACAGCGCTTTCAAGTTTTCTAAAAGCACATTATCTTTAGAATGTGCGCCGCAAGTATAAACGCCCACTTTAACGCTTTTAAAAGCGAGTTTTTTAAGGGTGCGAACGGCTAAACATGCGCCCTCTCTCAATAAATGCACATCATCTTCTTTAACGCCCACATACAGGATTTTATTTTCTTGGTCTAAAAACGCGCCTTCGCCTTCGTATTTAAAGGTTTCTAACAATTTTTTATTTTTGACCCAAGCATGATCAAAATCCTTATTGATAATAAAAACTAAACTGCATTCAGCTTTCGCGTTTTCAAAAGTGGTTTTTTCTAATTTGATTTTTAACATAAAGTCTCCTTTTTTAATTTCATATCTTTCAAGAATTGTATTGCGCTCTAGCGGTTTTTCTTACTATAGTATTGGAAATACCATAAAACCAACGCCAAGAAAGATACTAATAGTAATATTAGCGCATAAGGGTGTTTTTTAAGCCATTCTAACGCATGCAATAACTCTTCTCCTAAATACCACGCTAGAATAATGGTAATGCTCGCCCACACCATCGCACTAATGAGGTTGATGATAGCGAATTTTAAAGCGCTATAGCGCGTGAGTCCTATGCTAATGGGAATGATGGTACGCATGCCATACATGTAGCGTTGGATAAAAATGATAAACCAGCCATGTTTTTGCAACAATAAATGGGCTAGGGCTAGTTTTCGGCGTTGTTTTTCTAGCTTTTTTTGGATGTAAGCTTTATTGGTGCGGCCGATGTAAAAATAGATCTGATCCCCCACAAAGCCCCCAATCCCTGCGACTAAAATGGCTAACCCTAAATGCATATGACCGGTATAGCTGGCAATCCCTGCTAAAATTAACCCAATTTCGCCTTCTAAAATGCTCCACCCAAATAAAATGAGATACCCCCAAGTCGCTGCATGCTGATTCCATAAGTCAATGATGTATTCTTCCAAAATTCACCCTTATTCTAGCACTCTAACAAACAAAAGGTTTTCACGCGTTCTTCTAAAAGTTGGATACCCGGTAATTCTTTTAACCCTATCAAAAAGCATGCTTCTATGCATTCGGCTTGTAGGGCTTTGATAAGCTCAAGGCTCGCTAAAGCTGTGCCTCCAGTGGCTAATAAGTCATCAATTAACACCACTCTTACCCCCTTAACCCCCCTAAAAGCGTCAGAGTGGATTTCTATGCTGTCGCTCCCGTATTCTAAACTATAGTTTTGAGAGAGGGTGTGCGCGGGGAGTTTGCCCTTTTTCCTCACAGGCACAAAACCCACCCCAAGCGCATAAGCTAAAGCAGAGCCTAAAATAAACCCTCTCGCTTCAATGCCCACGATAAAGTCTATATTGAGAGCGAGATAGCGTTTTTTGAGCGCGTCAATGAGTTTGTTAAAGAGTTTAGGGTAGTTGAGTAGCGTGGTAATGTCTTTGAATAAAATCCCTTTTTTAGGGTAATCTTTCACTTCTCTGATGCTTTGTAAAAGTTCTTCTTTGAGCGTTTCATTCATTTTGATATCCTTTAATATAACGGATTGGTTGTAGAATTTTGATTTATTATAGCGTTTTTAAAGGAGAGCTTCTATTTTTTGCTCCAATTCTTTAATACGATTTTTATATTTATCCGATTCGCCTTTGTATTCAGAGTTACGCTGTTTAAGGGCTTTTAGTTCTGTTTTTAACGAGCTCATTTCTTGGGTAAGAATATCAATATTGCCTAAAGCCCTTTGGAGTTGCAACTGGTGTTTTTGGATCAAAATTTCAGCTTCTTGTAAGGTGAGCTTCATGGACGCGTTGGTGCGTTCTTGCCGTTTAGCCACGGTTTTAAAAAAGAAAGTGCGCACACCCATATAAAGGATAAAAACAACAGCGATAGTGATGATAAACCATTGGGTAAACATTCTGTTAAAATATCCTTTTTAGCGAAACGATGTAATTATACTACATTAGGTTGATGATTTCAGCGATTCATCTAGTTTTTGGATGCGCAACACATGACGGCCTTGTTCAAATTCTGTAGAGAAAAACGCTTCTAAAATGCTTTCTGTTACGCCAATACCGCTAATCTTTTCACCCAAGCACAAGACATTAGCGTTATTGTGCAAGCGAGTCATTTTAGCCATGTAAGCATCAAGGCACAAAGCGGCTCTAATACCCTTAAAGCGATTAGCGCCCATGCTCATGCCTATCCCTGTGGCGCACACCAAAATACCATAGCTTTGCGCATTTTCTAAAACCTTTTGGCACACTAATTTGGCGTAATCAGGGTAATCCACCCTTGTAGTGGGTAAGAAAGCTTGGATCTTAAAACGCTTGTCTTCTAAAAAATGTTTAACAAATTCTGCAAGATGCAACCCTGCATGATCGCTTCCTATAAAAACTTGAGCGGTATTTAAGGGCTTATTCATCAGCTCTCCTTGATAAAAGATTAAGAAAGGAGTAAGGAAAATAAAAATCTTGTGGGCGCATGGATAAAAAACTCCGATAAAGGGGGGATAAATAAGAATATTAATACAATCAACAAGCCGTAGCGTTCCATTTTAGAAAACCATTCCAATAAAAACGCGCTTTTAAAATGCAACGCTAAAAAGCCTAACGCTTTGGAGCCGTCTAAGGGGGGGATAGGGAGGCTATTGAAAACGCCCAAGACAAGATTATAGAGAATGCCTTGAATGAGAAAGGTTACTAACGCAAGCTGATAAAGATTCAATTCATCAACGCTTAAAGCGTTGATCCCTAGTTTTTGAAAACTCCAATGCGTGATGAAAGCGAGCAGAACGGCCAGAGTGAAATTATAGATCACCCCGGCTAAACTCACCACTACGCATGCTAGAGAGCCTTTTTGAGAGACAATGTAGCGCATATCCACAGGCACGGGTTTGGCCCACCCAAATAAAAAGGGGGCTTGAAAAATGAGTAACAGAGCCGGTAAAAGCACCGATCCCATCATGTCTAAATGCCTGATAGGGTTTAAACTCAAACGCTTGGCGTCTTTAGCGCTCCTGTCCCCGAATAAAAACGCGCTCAAGCCATGCATGATTTCATGCCCTATGATAGCGATCAAAAGGGCTAGGATTTTCATTAAGGTGGTAATAACACTTTCTAAAGAGAAATCAAAAAATTGCACAAAAAACCTTAACGCGTTGCGTTTTCTTTTTTAATGATTTTTTCTAAGCCTTCAACGCTTTTAAACATGCGTTCCCAACGCACCAAATAGCGTTTTTTGGGGTTATTTTCTGCATCCACTTCTAGGCTGTTTTTTAAACTCAAACTGAAATAAACAAACCATGGCGAACCCACGATGTTTTTATAAGCCACACTCCCCCAAAAGCGCGAGTCGCTAGAATTGTCCCTATTATCGCCGATCATGAAAAATTCATCGTGATTGATTTTCTTATAAAACACCTTTTCGCCCTCCATTTGAATGAGTTGCATGCTGATATTAGCCTCTGCACCTTGAGTGGCTAACTGCTCCATTAAGTGGAAAGTTTCATTGTCTTTTTGGTAATGGATGCCTGGATGCTTACTTTTATAAGGGTTTAAAACAAAAATTTTACCCATAAATTCTTTAGTCATGGCGTTAGGGTAATGTTTAGCAATGTAATCTTTATCGTTGCCGCTCTCAAAGGGGTGCAAATAAAACCCCTCATTAGTGAATAGCACCTCATCGCCCCCAATGGCAAAATTCCTTTTGACATAGTAAGATTTTTTTTCATGGGGAGGGATAAACACCACCACTTCGCCACGCTTAGGGCGATCCCCCTCTATCAAATGCCCGTTATTTTTAAAATCAGGCATAACGGGAAGCTCAATCCATGGGATTTTAGGAATGGGGATGCCGTAAGAAAATTTTTTGACAAAGAGCATATCGCCCTCATAGAGCGTGCCAACCATAGATCGAGAGGGGATGATGAAAGCTTGCGCGATAAAAAAGATAACCAACAGCACGATAACAATCGTCCCCACCCAGCTGGAGCAAAATGCATAAACAGAGCGTAAAAATTTCATTTAAAATCCCTTCCTTTGTTGTTTTTCAAAAGCGATTAGAGTGTTTTCTAAAAGCGAGACAATCGTCATAGGCCCCACTCCTTTAGGCACAGGGGTGATAAAACCGGCAACTTTTTGAGCGTTGGTAAAATCCACATCGCCCACGATACGCCCATCGTTCAAATGATTGATCCCAATATCCACCACTACAGCCCCTTTTTTTAACATGCTCGCTTTAATCAAATCAGGCTTACCCACGCCCACGCAGACAATATCAGCATTTTTGGTGTAAAAACTAATGTCTTTAGTCAAAATATGGCACACGCTCACGCTAGCCCCAGCGTTTAACATGAGCATGCTTAAAGGTTTTCCAATGATATTGCTCGCCCCAATAATCGCCACATCCTTGCCTTTGATTCCAATATGATAATGCTCTAAAAGACGCATCACGCCCATAGGGGTAGCTGGCAGAAACGATTCCTTTTGGGTGCAGAGCTTGCCGATATTAAGGGGGTGGAAACCATCCACATCTTTGTTTGGGTCAATGGCTTCTAAAATCATTTTAGTATCAATGTGTCTGGGCAAAGGGAGCTGGACTAAAACGCCTGAAATATTTTGATCAGTATTGTAATCCTTAATCAAGGACAGCAATTCAGCTTCGGTAATGTTCTCTTTGAGGGTTTTTAAGTCAAAATCCATGCCCACCCTTTCGCATGCTTTGATCTTCATATTGACATAAGTGATACTAGCGGGGTCTTTTCCCACTAAAATCACGGCCAGTTTGGGGCGTTTATGCGTTTGTGTATGGATTATTTGGATTTTATGTTTCAAATCTTTTTCTATATCATAAGCTAACGCTTGCCCGTCTAATAAAACAACGCCCCTATTTGGCATGCCCATTTATCCTTTATATAATTAAAATCCTACTATTGTAGCAAAAATCATGCGTTTAATGGAATTAAAAACTCCCTTTAGCTTGTCAATCTTTAAGATTAGCCCCATGATAGAGCAAGTAATAACTAAGGGCTTTCAAAGATTCTAATTGCTGGTAAAACTTGGAAGCTTCTATTTTGTCGTTTTGTTTATCCTCTGGCTCTTTAGGGTTTTCATTCAAATACCTTAACCCCAAACTCGGGTTATAAAAGTAATCTTTAGTAGCGATCGCTTCATAGCCTAGCGCGTAATTGGGGTGGCTTGGGGGGTTTGTTGTGTTGTTAGAAAATAAAGGCTTTCCAAAACTCACGAATTGAAAGCCTTTAGGAGCGATTAATTCAATAATCGTAGGGGCGATGTCTAAATGCGATCCGACTTGACTGATTTTTTCAGGCTTTAAAGTAGGGGTGAACAAAATAAGCGGCACGGATTTAATCGTATATAAATCGTTTTTAGCGTATTCATAGCTCCTGTCAAAATGATCCCCTGTGATGATAAAAAGCGAGTTAGGGAATTTTTGGCTGGCTTTGTGGATGAAATTAACTACCACTTTGTCATACCAGTAAATATGCCCTAAAGAATTAGCGTCCGGTAGATTTTCTGCTTTGGGGGTTTTTTCCACAAATTGTTGGATTTTTTCTAAAGGCACGCCAAAGGCTTTGAGATTCACATTTTTGATCGCGTGATTGCTTAAAGTCATGACCATGCTGAAAGTTTTTTCATTGGGGTTGGTGTTTTCTAAAATATAGTCAAATAAAATATTATCATGCACTCCCCAGTTGCTCTCTATGGGCTTAGGGTAGGGCTTGTTTTTAACAAATTCTAAGAGGTGATTGTTAAAATAAAGGGCGTGGAAACCTTGTTTTTTGGTGAAACTAGTTAGTTTGTTCCAAATCCCGCTACCCCCATAATAAAAGTTGTTTTTATAACCCAGAGTTTTTGTGATATTGCCAATCGCCATAGGAAAGCTAGAGAGAATCACTCCTGAATTGACTAAATTGTTATCATTAATATAAGGCAAGCCTGTGATTTGGACATCCAGGCTTTTAACGGTTCGTGGGGCGCTTTCAATAAAAGCAGAAAGCATATAGACATGCTCTTTTTTAACCAAATCTTGTAAAGCGCTCGTTAGCCCTATGGCGTCAAATTTTGGATCAAAATGCCATGAACTCAAAGACTCTGAAACGATATAAAAAACATGTTGGATGGTTTGATTGGAATTGTTGTGGCTTGTCTGAGTTAGCAACTCATAGAGGTTGTTTGAGAGGTTTTCTTTGAGATGGAAATATTTTTTCGCCACTTCTAAAGGCGTTTCTTTAGCAAAATCGCTGAATTTAAGGTTATGGCTTTGTCTGTAATTGCGTGCCAAAAGATAAAGGTTGCGAAACGCCCCGGGGGTGATTTTCATTAAAAAAGGATCTTTGGCTGGCTCTATGCTGAGGTCTAAAGACGCGCCAACAAAGCTCAATTGCGCGTTAATGTAAAACATTTGCGTGAGAGAAAAAAGCGCAAATAAAATGAAAGTTTTAAGGGGTTTGGTGGCTTGATAAACATTGGGTTTAAAAAGGGCGTTTTGGAGTTTGAAATAGATAAAAGAGATTAAAACGCTAAGGATCACAAAGAGTGAAAAACTAGAAAAAATAGGGTATTCTCCGCTCATTTTTAAAATCGTGAGCGTGTCTTCATGCAAAAATTCCAATAAATTTTCATCAAACACATTCCCATAAATGCCATAATAAACAATGTTCGCAATGTTTAAAAACAAGATAATAGCGATAGAAAAATACGCCGTAATATTAAGCATTTTGGTTTGGTGTTTAGGGGCAAATAACCCTAATAACCCGATGATGATAAAAAGAATCGCTAAGCTTGAGACCACACGATTATCGTATCTTGCCCCATTGAATAGGGTTTTGATGATCTCATCAAAAATAGGGTTTTTTAAAGCATGCTTATAATAGCCGGTATAAAGGATAAAGCCGATACGATTAAACACAAACAACAAGCTCATAAAAAAGGTGAAATAAAAACCTTTTAAAAAAAGCGAAAAAAGGGCATGGGATAGGGATTTCATAAGCATTAATACAACCTTTTTTTAACAAGAGATAAAGTCTTAAAAAAGACAAAAAGAAGCAAGGGGAAATCCAATAAAGAATCTAAGATTTGAAAATTAGAACGCACCAAAAGCGAACTGGATAACGCCACTAAAGCGATCATGCCCAATAAGGGGCTGCTCAAAAACAGACTGCTACAAAAAAGCGCACTAAAAATAAGAGAAGCCATGAAATGATGATAAATTGAAAAAGGCAAAAACCCTAAAACATCTATCAAAAGCAACAGATTGAAAAATAGCATCACACTATAAGATTGCAAGGTTTCTAAAGGGGGCTTTTGGAGGAGGCGGCAAGAAAAGAGCGCATACGCAAGGATCAAAAGACAGCTAAAGGGGCTTAAGGGGGCCATAAAACTGCTTAAAAATTCATTGAGCGATAGAGAGTCCTTAAAAGCGATATTGCTTAAGATCACGCTTATAAAAGAGAGCGAAAATCTCAAGCCCAATGGCTTATTTTTGAAAAAAAAGAAAATTAAAAAAACCCATGCAAAACTCAGCGTGTAAGAAGAAGATATAGACATGATCAATTACTTGAGAAGGGAATTTAAATAAGCCATATTGAAACGGATGTGTTTGATATGAGAGCGGTTGTAAGTATAGACAATATCTATAAAATGGGGATTAAGACTATAGCTTGGGTAACTCACTTCATTCGCTTTGTCTAAAACTTTTAAGGTTTTAAACGAGTTGGAGTTTTCTAATTTAGAAAGCCAAAGTTCTTTACGACGCAAAGATAAATCGCTAGGGTTGTGGATCAAATACAATTCTTCGTTTAAATTGATCAAATTCAAAGCGTCATTCAAGTTTTTCAAATTCGTGAGCATGGGTTTTTGCCAAGCGGTAGGGGTTTTACAGGTTTCTAGCATGAGACTATCTTTAAAAGAATGGTTTCTAAACGCCATGACAGCGCAGTCTTTAAAAGGGGTTAGGCTTGGTTGGAGCTGGTGGTTTAGGGTATTAGGCCTTAAAAGCTCTCTTGGGTTATTTTGTTGGTCAAATTTCAATAATAGGGGGTATTGGGTGGCTAATTCGTGATAGAGCGGTAGCATAAACCCGCCATCAGTGGTGTTTAAAGGCTTATTTTTTATCAAATGGCTTAAGTTTAAAAAAGGGCTTAAAGAGAGTTTTCGCGCAAACTTAAAATGAATCGGCTCTAAAGCGCTTTCAAATTGATAGATTTTAGAAGTGGCCCACCCGCCCATGCTCACCCCTACCACAAACAACAAGATTTTATTATCATGCAAAAAAAGCAAGGGGTTACCCAGTTTTTTGATGTATTCATGCGAATAATGAGAAAGCTCTTCTTTGGTTAAAATAATGAAGGCTTCGCTCCAGCGATTAGTCTTGCTGTCAAAAAGATTCGCGCTGATTTTCACATCCCTTGCCCCTTCTTTAGTGCCGCTAAAATAAGCGATCAAAAGATTGTCGTTAGGCAAGCTGATTAAAGAGCTCGCATGTGCGCTTAAAGCGTCATTTGGTTTAGGGATAGTGAGTTGCGTGAAATAGGGGGGGGTTTGAGTAACAAGGGTTTGATTGCGTGCGAAAGCATAGGGGGGGGTTTGGCGCTTCATTATAATTAAAAACAAAACGATAAAAAGCCCCACGAAAAAGGCGGGGTTTTTTAGGCGATTTCTTGAAGGTTCCAAGATAGCGTTTCGCCCCCTCTTAAAATAGCGATTTTTTCATTCAAGCAAAGCGTGTGCGTAGGGACTATAAAGGGTTTTTTAGACAGATGCGCTTTTTTACTGGGTAAATTGTCTAGCGCGTAGATTTTTTTAGCGTTATCGCTGATAAAGGCTTGCAAGTTTTCTAAAGCGTTGTGTTTTTCAAAAAGTTCGCACAACGCAGGCAACAAAATAGGGGCAGAAAAGATGCCTGCCGGGATGTTAGCGCTATGCTTTTTAGAAATGAAATGCGGGGCGCTATCCGATCCAAAAGAGATTTTAGGGTGGGCTTTTAAAGCAAGGGATAAGAGCCTTTCTTGGTCTTTTTTGGTTTTGATTAAGGGTTTGCAAAAACAATGCGGGTCCAAACTCCCCCCTAATAAGTCATCTAAAGTCATGCTGATATGGTGTAAAGTCAAAGTCGCATAGAGGTTGTCATGCTTTTCAATCAAAGCGATACTGCGCCAATCGCTCAAATGCTCTATAATGATTTTGAGTTTAGGGAATGAAAGGGCGAAAGTTTCTAAAACGCTATGGCATAAAAATTCTTTATCCAAACAAAACCCAGCCTGTTCTGCATGGACGCATAAAATAAAGCCTAATTTTTGGGCGTTTTCTAAGATTTCTAAGGTCTTTTCACCCAACAAATCTGAAGTGCCGTTTTGCGCGTTTGTGGTCATGCCTTTGGGGTAGAGTTTTAAAAATTTAATGCCTTTGTTTTTAGCTCGTTGCAATTCTTCTAAAGTCAAACCATCATTAAAATACAAACTCATTAAAGGCTTGAAGTTTGAAGAATGGTTTAAAATTTCTTCTTCATATTCTAGGGTGGTTGGAGTGTCAATCAAGGGCTTACTGAGGTTTGGCATGATCACTGCGGCGCTAAAAGGCTCGCTAGAGTATCTTAATACCGCTTTTAAAAGCGCGTTTTCTCGCACATGCAAATGGGCGTCTATGGGGTCAAAAAGCGTGATTTCCATGCTGTTAATTACCTCCCAAGTAATAACGCACTCTAATACGAATGAGGGTTTTGGTTTTGGGGCGTGGGTAATCTTTATAAGCGATCTGAATGGTTTTTAAAGTGTTGTCATCAAGCATTTTGTATTCAGAGCCAATGATGATTTTAAGATCGGTAATATCGCCGTTAGGGTGCAAGTAAAACTCTACCGCATTCGTCCCGTCCTGCCCTAAATAAGCCGCTACTTGAGGGTATTCTAAATACTTTTGCGTGATGCGCCCAATATCCCTTAAATTATTCCTGATGAAATCTTTTTCGGCTGTGCCTAAATCCCCAAATTCTTCGCCATACAATTCATCAATATCCCTTCTAGTCTGGTTATCCAAGCCTTTATTGTTTTCCTGTCTGGGTGGCGCAACTTCTTTAGGCAAGAAAGAAAGCTGGTTGGGGTCAAATTCTTTTTTAACAGGTTTTTTCTCTTCTATTTTTTTCTGTTCTACTTTTTGTTCCACTACTTTTTTCTCTTCTTTTTTCTCCTCTACTACTTTTTTCTCTTCCACTTTTTCCACTTTTTTGAGCGCCTTATGTTTGTGGTTGGGCTTTTTGGGTTCTGGTTTGGGCTTTGGTTTAGGCTCAGGCTTTGGCTTTTCTATGGGTTTTGGCGGGGTTGGCGGAGTTGGGGGTGTGGGTGGGGTGGGGGGTGTTGGGGGTTTTTGGGGGCCAGCTAGCGTGGGTTTAGGAGCGCCTGGGTTGTTTTTATTGGGATCTTGCGAATGGCCTCTTTTTAAAACCAATAAGTTTTCAGGATTTAATTTAACGAGCTTGGGTTTTGAAGGAAAAAAATCTTCTCTGTGTTCAAATAAAAAATAAATCAACCAGTGCAACAATACAGACAGAATGAGAGAAAAGAAAAAATTCCTGTTAGAATGATCCACAGGATCAAAATTTTTCCCTAACTTAGCAGGTTGTAGTTTAGAATTTTCCGGCATATAAATTTCCTAATTTTGAATTCTTTATCTTATTTTCAGCTTTTTTAATCAGTTCTTCCTTAGATGTTTTTGGGCTTATTTTGTCTAAAAGCAGGCCGTATTTGTCGCTTAGTAAGACCAAGTAACGCTCCTTATTGGTTTCTATTGAGATGATTTTATGGTTCGCATCAACACGACCCAAAACACTAATTTCTAACTTAAAATCTTTTGTAGAAAAAGACCCTTGTGTAGGAACAATTTTTTTTTTGATTACATACAATATTAAGAGTAAGGCAGCAATAACCGCTAACCCCTTGTAAGCATGGCTTAAATCCAGTGGGGGTTTTAACTCTAGAGCGTTTGAGGGGTTTTTGGCTCGCTCTTTTTCATCTTGGCTTGCGAGATTGGCATGCTGAGATTTTTCTTTCAGGCTAGGCGGTGGGGCTAAATGAAAACCTTTAGGTAAAAAAAGAAAGCGGAGTTGCTTTTTATCCTTGCTGTTTGAAGCTTGGATTTCTAATCCCGCTTTAGCTTTTTTAGACAAGAGGTAGATGTCATTTTGGTAGGAAAACATTTCTAATGCATTCAAAGAGGCTTCTTTAAAATCCATCGTTTTTTTAGAATCCAATTGAGCGTTTTTTAAAACGATCACTTTTTGCCCTTCAACCTCCATGATTTTAGGCGTTTTGTTAAAAGGCGTTTCAAAAGTGAGCGTGGTTTGCACGGCTTTTATGGGTGGTGTTGCTAGAGCGTTTGAATCAGGTTGGACTTCTTTTAACGCATTTTGCCAATGAACCAGTTTAATGGGGGCGTCATCATTTAAAGGTATTTTTTCTTCAGCCAGTAACATCAAAGTAGTGATCAACAATAAAAACAACGCTCTCATGAATTTTTAGCGAGATAATACACAATGGCGTTAGAATCAAGGATTTCATTCAAACGAATGGCTAAATTCCTTTCAAAAACCATCACCTCACCCTTACCAATAACCCGCCCGTTCACAAAAGTATCCACGCTCTCTCCGGCGGGTTTTTGCAAATCAATCACAGAGCCTTTTTCAAAACGCAAGATTTGCAATAAAGGGATTTGCGTAGAACCAAGTTCCGCGCTAAAAACAATCTCCATGTCCAAAAGGTTTTTATAATCACAGATGAGTTCTTCTAAATAAGTGGAAAGCTCTAGTTCTCTTTCTTTATTCGCTTTCTCTTTTTCTTTTTCGGCTATTTTTAACTTATTAGCTTCTGTTTCTGGCATAAAACTCTACTCTTTCAAGAATGATTTGACTTTGATTATAAAATCTTAATTTTACTATAAATTTTATAACAAATAAAGCCACTACGCCTTAAAGCTAGCTTTAGAAACGCAAAATTCTTTTAAAAAACACGCATCGCATAAGGGGTTTTTAGCCTTGCAAGTATAACGGCCAAACAAGATTAAGGCATGGTGGAGTTTGGATAGGTTGTCTTTAAAAAGCTCGCTCAATTCCTTTTCGGTTTTAATGGGCGTGTTAGCGTTGCTTAACCCTAAGCGGTGCGTCGTGCGGAACACATGGGTATCTACCGCCATATAATTTGCGTCAAAACACACTGAAAGCACCACATTAGCGGTTTTTTGCCCCACGCCATCTAAACTCATCAGTTCTTTTTGCGTAGAGGGGATAACGCCCTTAAAATCCCTAACCACTTTTTGCGCCATATTGATTAAATGCTTGCTTTTATTGTTGGAATACGAAACGGATTGGATGATCTCTTTAACCTCTTCTAAAGAAGCTAAGGCTAAATCGTTCACGCTGGGGTATTTTTCAAACAGCTTGGGCGTTATTTGATTCACTCTAGCGTCCGTGCATTGAGCGCTTAAAATGGTAGCCACTAATAATTCGTAGGGGTTTTTATGGCACAATTCGGTGGTTTGGTTGGGGTAATGTTTTAAGAGCAGCTCTTTGATTTGTTGGGCTTTTTTAGCGCGTTTCAAGCTCATTCTTGCAGCTTTCTTTGATGATAAGGTATTGCGCTTCATGGGCTCTTAAAGCCACTTGAATGCGGTTGATTTTAATTGAAAGCGTGGCCTTTTTCATAGAAGAATGCAAAAGGGTGCATTGAACCCCTTCATGGATACCAAAAGAGAGGAAGCGTTTTTTAAGGGCTTCATCGCAGTTAGCGATTTCTACAATTTCATAAGTTTTGTCTTTAATGGCTTCATTGAGCGTCATTTTAATTTCCTTTTTGAATCAATGTTTTTTTTGACTTCATCCACGATGATGTCAATAGGCGTGAAGATACGGCGCAAGATTTTAAAAGGCGCTTGGATAATATCTGACGCTAAAGTTACTTGGGTTTTAGGTTTATCCAGCGTGCCTTTGACATTCACGTTAGTGGTGATTTTACCTTCTTTTCCTAAAACGAGATAGCCCACGATAGGGATTTTATTTAAGACATTACTCAAAGCCTTGATAGTGGAAACTTCTAAATTCAAATCTAATTTGTTTTTGTCCAATTCAATGATCCCATTGCCAGCAATATCAAGCGTTTTGCCGACAAGATCAATTTTTTCTAACCCTAAATATTCTTTAGTGATCCCAAAAACAACGGAGCCGGTTTTGATCTGATAGCCATTAGCCCCTAAATGAGGGTTCCTAAAGACAATGAGGGAGGGAATGGTGTTGATGAGATTGATCATGTTTTGCATGAGGGCGAAATTCTTTAAGCTTGTGTTTTGGAATTTCAATTCGCCATTGAAAACCTGATCTTCAAGAGCCCCAATAAGCGTGAATAAGCCCCCTTCTACGAAATCTTTTTGGAGGATGGTGTTGATATAATCTCCGCTAAAATTATGAGCCTTAAGATACAAAGCCCCATGCACTAAATCCGCCATGATCATGGCGTTTTTATAATTGCCATCAATTTTCACCCTATCGTCTTGAGCGACAATGTCAAGATTTTCTAAAGGAAAAGGCATTTTTTTATAGATCAGCACGACATCTTTAGCATGGATTCGTGTAGAGATAGGGATAATTTTGTGGGCTTTTTCATAGCGTTGTTTGGCGCTAATGAAAATATCTTCATCTTGGATTTCTTTAGAGCTAGGCTTTTCTTTTCGTTCTTTTGAGAACAATTCCGCAATAGCTGGCATTTTACTATCTAAGAAATCATCAACACTCAAATCAATGTTATTAAGGGTAATATCCTTTTGATCCCCCTTAACTTTTATGGATATGCTTTTGCTTGGAGTATAGACAGAAATTTCATCTTTATTGATAGAACCAAATAAAGAGAGGGAATCAAATTGCCTGCCGTTGCTATGATAAATGGGTAAAGTGATTTTCAAATCTTTAGCAAAAAAATCAATATTGATAAAATCGCTCGTAGAAACTTCTAAAGAGCCATCTTCTAAGGCGAAATACTTCATAATAGGGGAATAGGGCTTGATTTTTTTCAAATCTTTGATTCTAAAAACATAGGCGTTATCCTTAATTTCGCCCTCTAATAAGAGTTGTGGCACGCTCCATTGCATGTGGTTGGGGTTAGAAAAATCAAAATTCAAAGAAAGGTTTTTAAGAGTGTCTCCTGTAGCGTAGAAAACATCTTTAGTGAATTTATCTTCGCTTTGGGCTTTAATGGTGTCTATGATTTTTCTTCTAAACACCTCTGAGTTTTCGCCCTCTTGAATGATAGAATGCAAGCTTTTTAAATCTAAAGAAAATTTAGCAGGCTGTGGGTTATCTTGGGCGTTATTCAAGCCATAAGAACGCATGTTGATATTATTGTTAGTGTTGAATCGTATTTTATGGACTAAAGAATCCAAAGAAAGGATTTTTTTGTTTAAATCTAAAGCGATTTTAGCGTCTAAATCCAGCATGTTTTCATAGCGGGTGTGGGTAGTTTCTATGTAAATGTATTGGTATTCTTGGGTAATATCTAGGCTTATATTAGCGTTTTGCGTATAAAGGGGGATATTATAGAGCGAGAGAGTGCCTTCTTGCAAATTAACGCTACCTTGAACGCTAAATAAGGGGGCGGTGTTTTTTAAGAATTGTAAGGTGAGTTTCAAATCCGCGCTAGATGGCATGCTGATTTTATCCAAAGGTAAAACGACTTTATAAGCGCTCAATAAATCCTTAATGCTATCGCCATAATAATTAGGGGTCGTTTTTAAAAAAACCTCCAACTTGGGGGCTTCTAACAAATTGGAAAAAGTGGCGTAAGAGCCGGTTAATTCCATGGTTTCATAAGTGATTTTTTGGGGTTGTATGAGGAGTTGTTTGTTTTTGAAAACTAATTCGGTTTTATCCATTTTAATGGGCGATAAGCCATCATTAAAAACGACTGTAGGCTTAATCAAAGTGGCTTTAACTACAGAATTTTCCAAAAGCGATGGGATAAACTCGCTAGGAGTGAAATTAGCCTTGATTAAAGCGCTATCAATCTTAAAGCTGGCAAATTGGATCTTGTCAAAAATCCATGTTTTTAAATTTTTTTGCGATTGGCGTTGGAAAAGAGGTTTTAAAAACGCTAGGCTTTTCATTGGGGAAGTGTTAATTTTTAATTCTATAGTTTTTAAATCGGTTAGCCCTTGCAAATAAATTGCAGCACTGGGTTCAACTAAGGGCTTGACAATCAAATTGAACGCCATTTTCCTAGCTTTAGGTGAATAGTGGGCGTTGCCATCCACTTGGACTTTAATGTCTTTAAAGAGCAAATTGATGATTTTAAGCTTGATGTTCTTATCGTCTTCTAGAGAAAATTCCCCTTTGATTCCTGGAAATTCTAACTCGTATTTACTCCCATCAAAAAAGATATTGGCTTTATTTTTATCGTCTAAAATGATTTCCTTGACTTTAAGTTTTTCAAAATAAGACACCGCCCAAATGCCATAACGGATATTTTTAATCAAATCAGAAACTTCTAAACGCCTTTTAGTGGGTTTTTGATGGAAGAAAGAAGAGAGATCAACCCGCTCAACTTCTAAAGAAAGCTTGTTATTAAGTTTTAAGTATAATTCAGAAATGCCAAGCTTTCCAATTTTTAAATTTTGTATATGAATGCCGTTTGAAAGGGTTTTGTGAATGACGACTAAAAGAGTGAATACTGCCACAAACAAGATAATGACATTAAACACTTTCTTGGATACATGTTTTCTTTTCTTCATCAGTATTCTTTTTTACCTAAGTATACCAATTTATCCTAACAAAGTGGTGGTTGTCCCGCAAGGTTCGCTCAAAAAAGTGTTTTTTTCTTTGAAAGAGCAAGGCGTGGATATTAACGCTTTGGATTTGCTTTTGTTGCGCCTAATGGGCATGCCTAAAAAAGGCTATATTGACATGGGCGATGGGGCTTTAAGGAAGGGGGATTTTTTAGTCCGTTTGATCAAAGCAAAAGCGGCACAAAAAAGCGTTACTTTAATCCCTGGAGAAACCCGCTATTTTTTCACGCAAATTTTGAGCGAAACTTACCAGTTAGGAGTTGGCGATCTCAATGAAGCTTATGAAAGCATCGCTCCACGATTGAATGGTGCTGTGATAGAAGATGGGGTGATATGGCCAGACACTTACCATTTGCCTTTAGGGGAGGACGCTTTTAAAATCATGCAAGCTTTGATCGGTCAATCTCTCAAAAAACACGAAGCTTTAAGCAAACAATGGCTTGGATACTACCATAAAGAAGAATGGTTTGAAAAAATCATTCTCGCTTCTATTGTGCAAAAAGAAGCCGCTAATATTGAAGAAATGCCCCTAATTGCGAGCGTGATTTTTAACCGCTTGAAAAAAGGCATGCCTTTGCAAATGGATGGGGCTTTGAATTACCAGGAATTTTCACACGCTAAAGTGACCAAAGAGCGCATTAAAACCGATAACACCCCCTACAATACTTATAAATTTAAGGGCTTGCCTAAAAATCCTGTGGGGAGCGTGAGCCTAGAAGCGATTAGGTCGGTGGTATTCCCTAAAAAGACTAACTTTTTGTATTTTGTGAAAATGCCGGATAAAAAACATGCTTTCAGCGCGACTTATAAGGAGCATTTAAAAAATATCAATCTTTCTAATAATCATTTTTATGATTAGGGTTAATGGGGCGTTTTTTCTTTTAAATTGGTTAAAAAGTGTTTAGTATTTTCTCATTTCAATTTTAAGTTCTTACTATTAAAGCATTTTAGATTTTATTAAAAAAGGCTTGCTACAATTTTAGGCAAATTTTGATTGCTAGGGCTTAAAATACAGCTTTTAGCACAAAGGAGAATGAATGGCTAAAATGAGCGCTCCAGATGGGGTTGCCGTTTGGGTGAATGAAGACAGGTGTAAGGGTTGTGATATTTGCGTATCGGTATGCCCTGCTGGGGTTCTTGGCATGGGGATTGAAAAAGAAAGGGTGCTTGGAAAAGTGGCCAAAGTAGCCTATCCAGAGAGCTGTATTGGTTGCGTGCAATGCGAGTTGCACTGCCCGGATTTTGCGATTTACGTGGCTGACAGGAAGGATTTCAAATTCGCTAAAGTTTCTAAAGAAGCCCAAGAAAGAAGCGAAAAGGTTAAAGCCAATCACTACATGCTTTTAGAAGAGACTATTTTAGAAGGGAGAGGCAAATAATGCGTGAGATTATTTCTGATGGGAATGAATTAGTCGCTAAAGCGGCGATTGAAGTGGGGTGTCGGTTTTTTGGGGGCTATCCTATCACGCCAAGCTCGGATATTATGCATGCGATGAGCGTGGCTCTGCCCAAATGCGGCGGCCATTTTATCCAAATGGAAGATGAAATCAGCGGGATTAGCGTGTCTTTAGGAGCGAGCATGAGCGGGACGAAGTCTATGACAGCGAGTTCTGGTCCTGGTATTTCATTGAAAGTGGAGCAAATCGGTTATTCTTTCATGGCAGAAATCCCTTTAGTGATCGCTGATGTGATGCGTTCAGGCCCATCAACCGGGATGCCTACTCGTGTGGCTCAAGGTGATGTGAATTTCTTAAGACACCCCATACATGGGGATTTTAAAGCCGTCGCGCTCGCTCCTGCTAGTTTGGAAGAAGCTTACACAGAGACCGTTCGCGCGTTCAACTTGGCTGAAATGCTCATGACTCCTGTATTCTTGCTCATGGATGAAACCGTGGGGCATATGTATGGCAAGGTGCAAATCCCAGATTTAGAAGAAGTGCAAAAGATGACTATCAATCGTAAGGAATTTGTGGGCGATAAAAAAGACTACAAGCCTTATGGGGTCGCGCAAGATGAGCCGGCTGTCTTAAACCCTTTCTTTAAAGGCTATCGTTACCATGTTTCAGGCTTGCACCATGGGCCTATTGGCTTTCCTACTGAAGACGCTAAAATCGGTGGGGATTTGATTGACAGATTATTTAATAAGATTGAATCCAAGCAAGACATTATCAACGAAAATGAGGAAATGGATTTAGAGGGCGCTGAAATCGTTATTATCGCTTATGGTTCGGTTTCTCTAGCGGTTAAAGAAGCCTTGAAAGATTACAATAAAGAAAGCAAGCAAAAAGTCGGCTTTTTCAGGCCTAAAACCTTATGGCCAAGCCCGGCTAAACGCTTGAAAGAAATAGGGGATAAATACGAAAAAATCCTTGTGATTGAATTGAATAAAGGGCAGTATTTAGAAGAAATTGAAAGGGCTATGCAAAGAAAGGTGCATTTCTTGGGGCAAGCCAATGGGCGCACGATTTCGCCCAAACAAATCATCGCAAAATTGAAGGAGCTTTAAAATGGCGTTTGATTATGATGAATATTTGCGTGTGGATAAAATACCCACTTTGTGGTGTTGGGGCTGTGGCGATGGCGTGATTTTGAAATCCATTATCCGCACGATTGACGCATTAGGTTGGAAAATGGATGATGTGTGTTTGGTGAGTGGGATTGGTTGTAGCGGGCGCATGAGCTCGTATGTGAATTGCAACACCGTTCACACCACGCATGGTAGGGCTGTAGCGTATGCGACAGGGATTAAACTAGCTAACCCTAGTAAGCATGTGATCGTGGTTTCTGGCGATGGCGATGGCTTTGCGATTGGAGGCAATCACACCATGCACGCATGCAGAAGAAACATTGATTTGAATTTTATTTTAGTGAATAATTTCATTTATGGTTTGACCAACTCTCAAACTTCGCCCACCACGCCTAATGGCATGTGGACGGTTACGGCTCAATGGGGGAATATTGATAACCAATTTGACCCATGCACTTTAACCACCGCCGCCGGGGCGAGTTTTGTGGCTAGAGAGAGCGTTTTAGACCCTCAAAAATTAGAAAAAGTGCTTAAAGAAGGTTTTACGCACAAGGGCTTTAGCTTCTTTGATGTCCATAGTAATTGCCATATCAATTTAGGGCGTAAGAATAAGATGGGCGAAGCGTCTCAAATGCTAAAATGGATGGAAAGCCGATTGGTGAGCAAACGCCAATTTGAAGCCATGAGCCCTGAAGAAAGGGTGGATAAATTCCCTACCGGCGTTTTAAAGCATGACACGGACAGGAAAGAATATTGCGAAGCGTATCAAGAAATCATTGAAAAAGCACAAGGAAAACAATAATGGAAGCGCAATTACGATTTACAGGCGTTGGAGGGCAAGGCGTGTTGTTAGCGGGAGAGATTTTAGCTGAGGCTAAGATTGTGAGTGGGGGCTATGGCACTAAGACTTCCACCTACACTTCGCAAGTGCGTGGAGGGCCTACTAAAGTGGATATTTTGCTAGATAAAGATGAAATTATTTTCCCTTATGCTAAAGAGGGCGAGATTGATTTCATGCTTTCAGTCGCTCAAATCAGCTACAACCAGTTTAAAAGCGATATTAAAAAAGGCGGTATCGTTGTCATTGATCCCAATTTGGTAACCCCCACTAAAGAAGATGAAGAAAAGTATCAGCTTTATAAAATCCCTATCATTAGTATCGCTAAAGATGAAGTGGGTAACATTATCACGCAATCTGTGGTGGCGTTAGCCATTACCGTGGAACTGACTAAATGCGTGGAAGAAAATATCGTGCTAGACACCATGCTTAAAAAAGTCCCTGCAAAAGTCGCTGAAACGAACAAAAAAGCCTTTGAAATTGGCAAAAAACATGCTTTAGAAGCTTTGAAAAAATAAGGGGGTAACTCCTTATCTTATTTTTCTTTAGCTATAGCTTTTTCCCCTTTTTTTGTATTTTTGAAAAAAAAAAAAAAATGATATAATGCTCAAATTTTACAAAGGATTCTTGTATGCGCAAATTTTTGGATGGGGCAAAAAGTGAGGTTTTAAAATACGATGTGATTTCTTTTGATATTTTTGATACCCTTCTTTTAAGACCTTTCATTAAACCCACAGATTTATTCTTGTATATTGAGACTAAATATAATATTAAAGGTTTTCATCAAGCAAGAATCCTGGCAGAAATGCAATCTAGAAAATTAAGCAAAGAACAAGACATCACTCTAGATGAAATTTACCATCAAATCCCAAAAGAGTTTCGTTCATATAAGGGAGTAGAAATCGCCACTGAAAAAGAGATGCTTGTTCCAAACTTGGAGATGTTAGAACTCTATCGTTTCGCTAAAGAGAACAATAAAAGAATGATTATTGTATCAGATATGTATTTACCTTTAGAAGTCCTTGAAGATATTTTAATTTCTAAGGGTTTTGGTGGTTATACAAATTTCTATCTTAGTAACCATATAATGCTCACTAAACATTCAAAGGATTTGTTTAAGCATGTTTTAAAACAAGAAAATATTACTCACACGCAAATGTTGCATATCGGTGATAATTCTTGGGCAGATGACGCTATGCCTAAAAGTTTAGGCATAGCAACGCTATTTAGAAAAAGCGTGTTGAAACAATTAGAAGAAGTTTTTCCTAAATACAAAACATTTAATCCAACCAGTGTTGCGCAAAGCTTTATTTTAGGATCTTTATGCGTTTTTTATAAAAATTATATTCAAAAACATGAAAAATTTGATTATTGGTTTCTCTTGGGAGCGATGCAGGCAGGAATTGCAGCCGTTGCTTATTGCCAGTTTATCTATAAGGAGATTCACAAAAGAAATATTGATACTTTAGTGTTTGTTGCGCGAGATGGTTATTTATTGCAAAAAATTTTTAATATTTTATATCCAAATTCATATAAAACTACTTATGTCTATGCTCCCAGAATTTTAAAAAAAGCGGTATTTTTAGAAGTCGTAGAGAGCGAGAGTTTGGAAATTTTGCGTATTTTAGAAGGCAAAGAAGAAGTTAAAAAGAAACAAATCACCACCAACCAACAGGCGTATGTATATCTCTATAGCAATTTTGAACATTGCCGCCATTTAGCGTTAAAATGTTTGGATAATTACAGAAGATATTTGTATTCATCAAATTTAGAGGGAAATATCGCTATTGTAGATACGATTACTTTAGGCTATTCTTCGCAAGGGTTAATCCAAAAAGCTTTAAACAAAGAAGTTTTTGGATGCTATGTGGATCTCCTAAGAATTTTAAATTATGATTGCGTGAGTTTCTTACCTTTTTCACACCCTAAACCCGTTTATTTTCATAATTGGGATTTTATGGAGTTTTTGCTAACAAGCCCTGAATACCCTATTTTAAATGTAGAAAATGGCGTTCCAATCTATCAAAAAGACGTTTCATCTTGTGAAAAATACCGCTCTAAAGCTTATGAAAAAATAGTAGAAGGGGCTGTTGGATATGCTTCATATTTTAAAGAAAGTCAAATTTCTTTAGACATTCATGATGTGATAGAATGGGTAAATTTCTTCATTGACAATCCTAGTATTCAAGATCAAGAGCAATTCAAACAAATTTATTTTCTTCCAGACGCGACGCATAAAAACGCTCTGCCCTTGTTTTGTAACGATATTTCTTTGCTGTCTTGTATTTTAAAACCTTCACAAAGTTATAGCGTATTAAAAAGGAGTCTTAGGACAAACAAGCAAGAGAGATTGTTTAAAATATTGTCTCTAATTAAAAAAATCTATGGGAAGTTAAAAAATAAACCATAAAAATTGGCTCTGTTTCAATCAAATATTGGTAACTAGAGCTTTCTTTCTTAAACTCCCTTAAATAACTCTCTCTCAAAAGTTATCCACTAGATAATTTTTTTATTTATTAAATAGTTTGTTTTTGAGTATAATCCTACGAAAATTTTAAGGAACGGCATGGAGTTTTTAGGACTGATTTTAAGTCTGGCCGCTATTTTGATAGCGTTTAAAAAGCCTGAAAAAGAAAATTGGGCGTTTGGGATTTTGATTGTGGTGTGGTTGGTGGAGCTTATTATTTTTATAGCCCACAGCTCTAGCGTTTTGCCTAACATGAATCTATAAGGGGGATGCATGAATAAAGAAACCCGATTTTATAATCTTTTTTCTTTGGCAATTTTAGGGATTTTAATCTTTCCTGTGGGTTTGGCGAATTTTTATTTTGGCTATGTTTTGAAAGATTCGCCTTGTATTTTTTGCTGGGCGCAACGCATCAACATGATTTTAATAGGGGCGGTGGCGCTTTTGGTGGTGCGTTTTAGGTTTAAGCCTAAATACATTGCCTTGCTGCTACTCATGGCTAGTAGCGGGCTGTATGAGAGCTTTTATCATACCGGTAGCCATGCTTTAGAAGATGTGGGGCAGGGATTCGCACTCGCTATTTTGGGCTTGCACACGCAGTTTTGGGCGCTCTTTGTCTTTTTTAGCGTGGTGGCGCTTTTAGCGGTTTTGCTCTTTTTTGCCCCTAATGCCCAACCTTTTAAAGATCGTTTGTTAAACACGCTCCAAAAAAGCGCTTTTTATGTTTTCTTTATGGTGGTGGGTTCTAATGCAATACAGGCGTTTGTTTCTACCGGGCCTTTCCCTTACATAGGGCAAAGCGATCCGGTGCGGTTTTCGTGGAATTTGAAAGAATCGGTCTGGTCTATGGAGAATTGGGATCATTTGAAATTCCCAAGAAGCGTTTTGGGCAGAAGAGATGTGGGCGAGCCTTTGAAATTGAGCGCTTTGCCTAAAGACAATGATTATGAACACTCGCCTTTAAAAATCGCTAAAATTTTAAAGATTGGGAAAAAAGAAGAGCTTCCCTTAAAATTGAATGGAGCGATCACGGATTTGAGTTTCAATGAAGACAAGGCGATCCTTACCACAGAAAACCAAGGGCTTTATCTTGTAAGTAACGATTTGAAAACCATTCATAGCCATATGGTGTTGGATAGCTATTATAGCGCGACGGTGGGGGCGTTCGTGGGGGCGGATTTTAACGAAGATGAAAACATTGTGATCATGGGCAATAATAAAACAAGCGTAGAAATCACTCCTAACAAAAACGCCAACGCGCTTAAAAACTTCCCTTATTTTTTAGAAGGGGCCAACTCTTTTGACGAAGTGGAACGCAGCCGCTTAAAGACTTCTAGGGCGAAAAACTACTATGTTAGCGCCGCAAGAAGAGGGGCTAAATTCACTTATTTGATCACCGCTCCTAACAAACGCTATAAGGATTTGATGATTATCTCCATGCTCAATAGCGACAAACAGGTGCATGGGGAGTTCTTGCTTGAACTAGGTAATGCCAAACTTAAAGAAAAAAGGAAACTGGGCGAGTTAGTTATCAGCACGTTAGCTTTAAAGGATAATCAACTTTATGCGTTCAGTAAGGAATTTAACACGCTTTTAGTCATAGACCCCACAAAAGAAGAGATCCTTGAAGTTTATGGCTTGCCAAAAGAGATTAAAAATATCAGCGCTTGTGGGTTTAGGGATAATGAACTTATCCTTGTGAGCTATGAGAATCATAAAAATATTCTCTACACCCTTAATTTTTAAACTCTTTTAAAGCTACTTTTTTCTAATATATTAACGCATTAGAAGATGGTCGCTATTTTAGAATAGAGGAAAGTCCGGGCTACATTAGACAAAATTCCATCTAACGGATGGCTAGCGCAAGCTAAGGGAAAGTGCCACAGAAAGCAAACCGCCTTTTTAAGGTAAGGGTGAAAGGGTGGGGTAAGAGCCCACCAAAGCTAAAGCGATTTAGCTTGTTTGGGCAAACCCAATTTGTAGCAAGAAGTGCATGGTAAGTCTAAATTGATACACGCTTCGCTTGAGGAATATTGCAAAATATTTCCCAGATAAATGGCCATCCATTGACAGAACCCGGCTTATTCTAATGCTTGACTGCGTGTTGGTTTCTTTAACAAAGTTTTAATTATCTTATTTTTTTATTTTTTACCCAATTATTGCTTAAAACCTTAAAGATTTGTGTTACACTCTGTAAAATCAAAATCAAAGGGGATAGCGTGTTGGAAAAATCTTTTTTAAAAAGCAAGCAATTGTTTTTATGCGGATTGGGTGTTTTGATGTTGCAAGCTTGCACTTGCCCAAACACTTCACAAAGAAATTCTTTTTTACAAGATGTGCCTTATTGGATGTTGCAAAATCGCAGCCAGTATCTCACGCAAGGGGTGGATAGCTCGCACATTGTGGATGGTAAGACAACTGAAGAAATAGAAAAAATCGCTACCAAAAGAGCGACAATAAGAGTGGCGCAAAATATCGTGCATAAACTCAAAGAGGCTTACCTTTCCAAATCCAATCGCATCAAGCAAAAGATCACTAATGAGATGTTCATCCAAATGACAAAGCCCATTTTTGACAGCTTGATGAATGTGGATCGTTTAGGGATTTATATCAATCCTAACAATGAGGAAGTGTTTGCGTTAGTGCGTGCGCGTGGTTTTGATAAGGACGCTTTGAGCGAAGGGTTGCATAAAATGTCCTTAGACAATCAAGCGGTGAGTATCCTTGTGGCTAAAGTGGAAGAAATCTTTAAAGATTCTGTCAATTACGGAGACGTTAAAGTCCCTATAGCCATGTAGGCTTAGAACAACAAGCGTTCTTCGCTATCGTCTGTTTTTTGGGGGGTGGGGGTGATGGAATTAGGGGTTGAATAGTAGGGGATTTTATCTACGATTTCTTTACGCAATCCTTTGGGGACATCAAACTTTCTTTTTAAAGAAGGTTCAATCGCTAAGATGTTACGCATGAAATACGAATACACAGGCGCGCTCACAACGCCTCCTGTCGCTCCTTTACTAATAGGCGTGTTATCGTCTCTCCCAAACCAGATCACGCTTTGTAAGGTGGGGGTAAAGCCAATGAACCAAGCGTCAATATTGTTGTTAGAAGTCCCGGTTTTACCGGCGATTTCTAAACCTTTAATGCGAGCCAAACTCCCTGTGCCGTTTTCTACCGCATCCATCAGCGCTGAAAGGGTTAAAAAAGCTTGTTCTTTGGAAGTGATCTTTTTGGTTTCAATGGGAGTGAAAGTTTTGACTTCGTTTTGTTGGTTGGTGATGCTTTCAATGAGCATGGGTTTGAGCATGGTGCCGTAATTAGAAAATAGAGAATACTTTTCAGCCGCATCAATGGGTGAGATAGCAAAGCTCCCTAACACAATAGACAAATCTTTAGGGAGGTTTTTAAACCCCATATCGCTTAAAGATTGATAAATTTTTTCAAAGCCAAGCTGATCGCTTAAATTGATCGTGGCTAGATTTAACGAATGGCTCAAGGCTTCTTGCAAGGTTACAAGCCCTAAAAATTTGCGAGTATAATTGCTAGGGTGCCATGCGTGGTTTTGTGCGCTGTTTTTACTATAATTGCCATTTTCAAAATTCCGCGCGGTATCAGGGATTTTAGAAGTCGTGGAATAGCCATTATCAAAAGCGATTTGATACACAAAAGGCTTGATCGCGCTCCCAAATTGCCGTTTGGCTTGCGTGGCGCGATTGAAAGCGCTTTTTTTATAATCAATCCCCCCCGCTAAGGCTAAAATCTTACCGGTGCTAGTTTCTGTAACTATCATGCTTGCGTTCAAATTGTCTTCATCTTCATTAGAGGCGTTAGTTTTTGGCTTCTCTTTAGCGATTTTTTCTAAGATTTTTTGATGCCCAAAACGCAAAGACTCTAACGCTAAGCGTTGGTAATCCAAATCTATCGTGAGTTTTATGGTATAGCCTTGAGTTTTTAACCCGTCTAATTGATCCAATTGCTTCAACACTTCATCCACGACATAGGGGGCGATGTTTTGCGTGGAAGTTTGGTTATAAACGATTGGCACTTCATTGAGAGCGCCTTTAAGCTCGTTAGAAGAAATCCAGCCTAAAGAATACAACCGCCTTAAAATATCATTAGCCCTAGAGAGTGAAAATTCTAAATTTTTGGTAGGGTCATAAAAACTCGGAGCTCTGGGTAAGGCGACTAACATGGCGATTTCTTTAAGCGTGAGTTTGTCAAGGGGTTTTTTAAAATACCCTAAGCTTGCGGTTTTCACGCCATAATACCCATGCCCAAAAAAAGTTTGGTTCAAATAGCGCTCTAAAATTTCTTCTTTGCTTAAGACTTTTTCAATGCGTATGGAAATGATAGCTTCTTTGAGTTTTCTGGTTAGGGTTTTTTCTCGTGTGAGCACCATGTTTTTAACGAGTTGTTGGGTTAGGGTGCTACCCCCCTCGGTGTAACGACCGCTTTTAGCGTTTTTAATCATAGCGCGCATGATAGCGTCTAAATTGATCCCCCCATGCTCAAAAAAGAGGGTGTCTTCTACCGCTAGAAGGCTTTCAACAAATCGTGGGGGGATTTCTTCAAAACGCGCATAAAAACGAAATTCCTTATCATAAATATTAGCGATCAAACGCCCTTTTCGGTCTAAAATCTGTGAAGCGACGCCCGGGCGATAATCTTTGATTTTAGCAATATCCTTATCCGTAGTTACCCAAACTTGAGCGATAAGAATGGCCAATAACCCTATGATAATCAAAAATAAAACGATAAAACCATAAAAAATCTTTTTTAGCATTAACCACTCTTAAAAGAAGATTGTATTTTAGAATAATCTAAAAGGGTGTTTGCAAGCTCTTTAGTGTCTTCTAAGCTGTTTTTGAGGGACAAAGAGACTCGTAAAAGCGGTTTAGAAACCGTAGGAGGGCGGATAGCTCCCACTAAAAACCCTTTTTCTTTCAAAAAATGATGAGCGTTTAAAAGAGCGGGATTGTTTTCAAATTCTAGAGTAAAAAATCCTGCGAGCGTTCTAATACCTAAGGTTTCAAAAATAATCTGTTGGTGTTTGCTAAGCTCATTTTTTAATTCCTGTTTTTGCGCGATAAAGTATTCTAAATGGGCTAAAGTTAAAGCGGTGTCTAACAGGCTTAAAGCGGTAGTATAAATCACGCTTTTAGCGCGATTAGTTAAAAACTCTATGACTTGTAAAGGGGCTAAAACACACGCCCCATAGCTCGCAAGCGCTTTAGAAAAAGTGCTGAGCTTAATGATTTTGTCTTTTTCTTTGATGCGATAATATTCTAAAAAACCCAACAAATTCTCGCCGATAGTCCCAAAACTATGGGCTTCATCTACGATTAAAAAAGCGTTAGGGATTTCTTGAATTATTTCATAAAAATCATAAGGGGCGACGCTCGCATCCATAGAATAAACCCCCTCAATGGCTATGAATTTGAGCTTGTTTTTAGGAGCGTTAAAGAGTTTTTGTTTCAAATCTTTAATATCATTGTGCGAGAAAAAGATCACTTGATTAGGTTTAATCTTAGTGCTAAAAATCCCGCTCGCATGGTAGTGTGCGTCCATGAATAAGAGAGCGTTTTTGACTAAAAGGGTGTCTATTAAAGCCAGATTACCCAAAAAACCACTCCCCACTAAAAGAACGCTTTCAAATTCTAACAAATCCGCTAATTGATTTTCTAATTCTGCATGCAAAGGGTGGTAGCCATTGACTAGCATGGAAGCCTTGGGGGAGTGGCAATCAAAGGATTGGAGCTTATCAAAGGCGTTTTTAAGCAAATCTTTTTTAACGCTCAAACCCAAATAATCGTTAGAAGCGTAATCCCTTAATAAAGGGTCAAACAACTCTCTTCTGCGGTATCGTTTAACATGGTGTAAGGCTTCTAAGGATTTAGAAAACATCAAAACGCTTCATTGAATGAGATCATTCGCCTTTTTGAATTTTTTCAATGATTTTATTGAGTTCATCTTGTTTTTCATAAAACATCTTATCAATATTTTCTTTGACATGCTTAGCGCTATCTTCCATTAAATGCACTTTATGTTCTAGGTATTTTGAATCGGTAACGTGATCTTCTTGAACGGCTTTAACCAAATCATTAGCTTCAGCATGCACGCTCGCATGGTGGCTTTCTAAAGCTCTATAGCCTGAAGTGTTAGAAAAATTCTCTTTGCCTGCGCCCTCATAATACCATTTGCCTAAGCGGCAATTCTTATGGCTGGTAATGTCAAAGGAGTTGAGACCAAAGACCATGCCATAAAGATTGTTTTTAAAGACCACATGATCCAGTTTAGCTAGACCGCAAAACACCCGGTTATTGATATTGTAGATGGTGTATTTTGCGGCTTGCGCGACAATCATGTTATTTTTCACGGTGGATTTAAGCTCTTCCACATCGCCCTTAATAGAGCCTACAATAGAATTAATATCGTGGGTGTTGGTTTGAATATCGTTCGCTTCTTGTTGCATGCTTTTAACCACGACAGCGATTTCTTTAGTGGCTTTTTGGGTTTTTTCAGCGAGTTTTCTCACCTCATCAGCCACCACCGCAAACCCTCTCCCATGCTCGCCCGCTCGTGCGGCCTCAATAGCGGCGTTTAGGGCTAAGAGATTGGTTTGTTCTGCAATATCATCAATCAAAGAAATGACTTGAGTGATTTCATTGCTCCGTTGGTTTAGGGAGTCCGCTAACGAAGTGGCGTTTTGCATCTTTTCATAAAGCGATTCAATGTCTTGACCCGTTTTATTAACGGTTATTAATCCTTCATTAGAATGCTCTTCGCCATTTTTAGCCGCATTCAAGAGCAAGCCTGTTTCTTGATGGAAATACTGCATGCTTTCTTGCGCGTTCTCTAAGCCCTCTTTTAAGCTTGTGCAAAAAGCCTTAAACAAATCATTTTTATGGTATTCCCCCACACAACCTGTTTTTTTAGCCAATGAAAAATACTGCACGCCATCAATATTTTGGCTTTTCAAAGAATAAGAAACGCCTTGTAAATTAACGCTCTCTGCATTTTCTTTAAAATGAACGCTTTGCTCTTCTAGATTGCTTAAGCCTGCAAGATTCCCGCTTTTAAAAACGACTTTATTGTTTTTAATACCTACAAAACCCTCATGCAAGCACAAATTTAAAAGGCTTTGATAGAGATTGACTTCCTTTTTTAACTCCGCAATCTCAGAATCTTTTTGACTGATTTGAAGCTGTAACTGCTTATTCCCAAACATTATGGCCATTCCTTATTTAAATTTGAATCTTTTGAGATTATACCCAAAATTACCAAACATTTTAAGCGCTCGCTAGTATTGTTGCTTCAAATATAATTCAGAAAATAAGCCCTGTTTCTTTATAAGGGTTTCAAAGTTGCCCTGTTCTATTAGTTTGCCTTGATCTAACACGATAATTTCATCAGCTTGCTTGACACTATTCATGCGGTGTGTAATGATTAAAGCCATCTTAGATTGCGATTTTTTAAAAATAAAATCTAAAAACTCTTTTTCCATAATGGGATCGATGGCGCTGCTTGGCTCATCTAAAACAATGCAATTACTTGGTTTTAAAAAGGCTCTTATGGTAGCTATGCGTTGCTTTTGACCCAGAGAAAAATCTATCCCATTATACTGTGTTCCAAATAATGCGTTGCTATAATCATTAAGACAATTTTGAAAATTCTCATCAAAAGATTTTAGTATTTCTCTTTTTTGCTTTAATTGCTCTCTTGTGGGGTTGTTTTGCATGAAAAGATTATCATCAATGCTATACCCAGCATAAAGAGAAAAATCTTGAAATATGGCGCTCATTTGTTGGTGGTAGCTGTTTAGCTCTAAATCCTGTAACGAGTATTTGTTATTGATAATAATTTGACCTGAATTTGGGATATAAAACCCTAGCAATAATTTAATCAGCGTGGTTTTTCCGCTAGCATTCTTGCCGACTAGTGCATAAAATTCAAATTCTAAGGATCTACCTTTTCGTTAGGGTTTAGAGCGATTTGGTTCATCGCATTCAAACGAAAAATTTTTTCCGTCAAACTTTCTGAGAACAAGACCTGATTGTTTGCACAATTCTAATGCTTTATTAAGCTTTTGATTTCTTATCTCTTCCAATTGTTTAATATTCGCATCAAGATAGGCTTCATAGGTTTCTTCTGTCATTATAGTTACTCCAAATGTTAAAATTATATAGCCTTTATCTTGATGATAGGCTTTAAGCATAACAAAGATCACTAAAGCATAAACACCTAAAAGTGCTAATAACCAAAGAGTTATTTTGCTTGTTATGTATAATGCTTTTTTCACTTCAATACCTTTTTTCAATACCTTTTTGGTGAGCTTTTATAGAGTAAAACAAAAGTCCTTAATGGAATGTTTTTTATGGTATCCATTGGTGTTTGTATTCAATAAAGGTTGGGTGTAAATTTTCTCTATTATATCTCAATTTTGCGCCTCTTTAAATTTCGCTTTTAAAATAAAGCCCTTTAAAATTTCAAACTTTAACCGATAATAGTTTCAACCAAAAGCAAGGATGCCTTTGGGTTTTTTATAACAAGGAGTTACAACAATGGCTTTTCAGGTCAATACAAATATCAATGCGATGAATGCGCATGTGCAATCCGCACTCACTCAAAACGCGCTTAAAACTTCATTGGAGAGATTGAGTTCAGGTTTAAGGATTAACAAGGCGGCTGATGACGCATCAGGCATGACGGTGGCGGATTCTTTGCGTTCGCAAGCGAGCAGTTTGGGTCAAGCGATTGCCAACACGAATGACGGCATGGGGATTATCCAAGTTGCAGATAAGGCTATGGATGAGCAATTAAAAATCTTAGACACCGTTAAGGTTAAAGCGACTCAAGCGGCTCAAGATGGGCAAACTACGGAATCTCGTAAAGCGATTCAATCTGACATCGTTCGTTTGATCCAAGGTTTGGATAATATCGGTAACACGACTACTTATAATGGGCAAGCGTTATTGTCTGGTCAATTCACTAACAAAGAATTCCAAGTAGGGGCTTATTCTAACCAAAGCATTAAGGCTTCTATCGGCTCTACCACTTCAGATAAAATCGGTCAGGTTCGTATCGCTACAGGTGCGTTAATCACGGCTTCTGGGGATATTAGCTTGACTTTCAAACAAGTGGATGGCGTGAATGATGTAACTTTAGAGAGCGTGAAAGTTTCTAGTTCAGCAGGCACAGGGATTGGCGTGTTAGCAGAAGTGATTAACAAAAATTCTAACCGAACAGGGGTTAAAGCTTATGCGAGCGTTATCACCACGAGCGATGTGGCGGTCCAGTCAGGAAGTTTGAGTAATTTAACCTTAAATGGGATTCATTTGGGGAATATCGCAGATATTAAGAAAAACGACTCAGACGGAAGGTTAGTCGCAGCGATCAATGCGGTCACTTCAGAAACCGGCGTAGAAGCTTATACGGATCAAAAAGGGCGCTTGAATTTGCGCAGTATAGATGGCCGTGGGATTGAAATCAAAACCGATAGCGTCAGTAATGGGCCTAGCGCTTTAACGATGGTTAACGGCGGTCAGGATTTAACAAAAGGCTCTACTAACTACGGAAGGCTTTCTCTCACACGCTTAGACGCTAAAAGCATCAATGTCGTTTCGGCTTCTGACTCGCAACATTTAGGCTTCACAGCGATTGGTTTTGGGGAATCTCAAGTGGCAGAAACCACGGTGAATTTGCGTGATGTTACTGGGAATTTTAACGCTAATGTCAAATCAGCCAGTGGTGCGAACTATAACGCCGTCATCGCTAGTGGTAATCAAAGCTTGGGATCTGGGGTTACAACCTTAAGAGGTGCGATGGTGGTGATTGACATTGCCGAATCAGCGATGAAAATGTTGGATAAAGTCCGCTCTGATTTAGGTTCTGTGCAAAATCAAATGATTAGCACCGTGAATAACATCAGCATCACTCAAGTGAATGTTAAAGCGGCTGAATCTCAAATTAGGGATGTGGATTTCGCTGAAGAGAGCGCGAATTTCAACAAAAACAACATTTTGGCGCAATCAGGCAGCTATGCGATGAGTCAAGCTAACACCGTTCAACAAAATATCTTAAGGCTTTTAACTTAGTTTTAAGAAAGGTGTTTGTATTGGGGCTAACGCTTTAAGCGTTGGCTTTTCGCTTTAATTTTTACTTCTTTTTTAATAAAATACTCTTTTTGATTTCTTTATTTATACTTTAATTACAGGTGGTTATTGTGTTGGATAGTTTTGAGATTTTAAAGGCTTTAAAGAGCTTGGATTTATTGAAAAACGCCCCTGCTTGGTGGTGGCCTAACGCTTTGAAATTTGAAGCTTTATTAGGAGCGGTTTTGACGCAAAACACTAAATTTGAAGCCGTTTTGAAATCTTTAGAAAATCTAAAAAACGCCTTCATTTTAGAAAATGATGATGAAACCAATCTTAAAAAAATCGCTTATATAGAGTTTTCAAAGCTTGCAGAGTGTGTCCGCCCTAGCGGGTTTTATAACCAAAAAGCCAAACGACTGATTGATTTGAGTAAGAATATTTTAAAAGACTTTCAAAGTTTTGAAAATTTTAAACAAGAAGCAACTAGGGAGTGGCTTTTAGACCAAAAGGGCATTGGCAAAGAAAGCGCGGATGCAATTTTATGCTATGCGTGCGCTAAAGAAGTGATGGTAGTGGATAAATACACCTATCTTTTTTTAAAAAAATTAGGCATAGAGATAGAAGATTATGACGAATTGCAGCATTTTTTTGAAAAAGGCGTTCAAGAGAATTTAAATGCCGCCTTAGCGCTTTATGAAAACACCATTCCTTTAGCGCAACTTTATGCGAGATTCCATGGAAAGATCGTGGAATTTTCCAAACAAAAATTGGAATTAAAACTTTGATTTTTAGATTTTTCTTAATTTTAAGCCTTTTTAAAGGGGTTTTGTTAGCCAAAAAGGATGGGGATTTTTTCAAACCCCTAGAGCCTACTAAAAAATATTTTGGCTCTTTTAAGATCGGCTATCTGTACCAGCACGCTCAAACGACTAAAAGATCCCCTATCCGCCCTAAAAACCGCCCTCCTATTTTAATGGATAAAATTTACCATGACGCTTCTTTAGGCTTTCAAGCAGGGTATATTTTAAAAAAGAAAACTTTATTAGGGGGGTATTTGGATGCAGGAATGGGCGATTCGTATTTCATGAGCGCTGGGCTAGTCGCTGGGGTTAGGCTTTTTAAAGGGTGGGTGATCCCTAAAATCGCTTTAGGCTATCAGCTTCAAATTTTAGGGGCTAAGATTGATAAGTATCAATTCAATATCCAATCAGCAGTAGGGAGTGTGGGCTTGTTTTTCAATGCGGCTAAAAATTTTGGCTTGAGTATAGAAGCAAGGGGTGGTATTCCTTTTTATTTCATCCAAAGCAAATTCTCTAAAGCCTTTGGCACGCCACGATTGAACATTTATTCTATCGGTATCGCTTTCACTTTTTATGATTTTACTAGATTTTTAGGGTAAAATATTCGTTTTAAAAACTAACTATAAAGTATAAAAACAAACCACTAAACAAAATTTTAAGGATTTATGATGATTTTCATTGACGCATGTTTTAGAAAGGAAACGCCTTACACGCCCATTTGGATGATGAGGCAAGCGGGGCGTTACCTTAGCGAATACCAAGAGAGCCGTAAAAAAGCGGGGAGCTTCTTGGAATTGTGTCAAAATAGCGATCTAGCCACAGAAGTTACCCTACAGCCGGTAGAGATTTTGGGCGTGGATGCGGCTATTTTGTTTAGCGATATTTTAGTAGTGCCTTTGGAAATGGGCTTGAATTTGGAGTTTATCCCCAAAAAGGGGCCGCATTTTTTAGAGACGATTACGGATTTAAAAAGCGTGGAAAACCTGAAAGTAGGGGCTTATAAACAGCTGAATTATGTCTATGATACGATCTCTCAAACGCGCCAAAAGCTTTCTAAAGAGAAGGCGTTAATCGGTTTTTGTGGATCGCCTTGGACTTTAGCGACTTACATGATAGAAGGCGAGGGGAGCAAATCGTATGCCAAAAGCAAGAAAATGCTTTATAGCGAGCCTGAAGTTTTAAAAGCGCTTTTAGAAAAATTGAGCCTTGAGTTGATAGAGTATTTGAGCCTTCAAATCCAAGCAGGGGTCAATGCGGTGATGATCTTTGACTCATGGGCTAGCGCTTTAGAAAAAGAAGCGTATGTGAAATTCAGTTGGGATTATTTGAAAAAAATCTCTAAAGAGCTTAAAAAACGCTATGCGCATATTCCGGTTATCCTTTTCCCTAAAGGGATTGGCGCTTATTTGGATAGCATAGATGGGGAATTTGATGTGTTTGGCGTGGATTGGGGCACGCCTTTAGAAGCGGCAAAAAAGATTTTAGGCGGTAAATATGTTTTGCAAGGGAATTTAGAGCCCACCCGCCTTTATGATAAAAACGCTTTAGAAGAAGGCGTTGAAAAGATTTTAAAAATCATGGGCAATCAAGGGCATATTTTCAATTTAGGGCATGGGATGTTGCCGGATTTGCCTAGAGAAAACGCAAAATATTTAGTGCAATTAGTGCATGCTAAAACCAGGCGATAGGGGGGACTTATGAATACCATTATAAGATGCATGAGCTTATTAGGCTTGTGTGTTACTCTAACTCTAGCGCAAACCCCCTCTAAAACCCCTGATGAAATCAAGCAAATCCTTAACAATTATAGCCATAAGAATTTAAAGCTCATTGATCCGCCGACAAGTTCTTTAGAAGCGACACCGGGTTTTTTACCCTCGCCTAAAGAAACAGCGACCACGATCAACCAAGAGATCGCTAAATACCATGAAAAAAGCGATAAAGCCGCTTTGGGGCTTTATGAATTGCTAAAGGGGGCTACCACTAATCTCAGTTTGCAAGCGCAAGAACTCAGTGTCAAGCAAGCGATGAAAAACCACACCATCGCAAAAGCGATGTTTTTGCCCACTTTGAACGCGAGTTATAACTTTAAAAATGAAAACAGGGATACCCCAAACTTTAAGCATTATAACACGCAACAACTCCAAGCTCAAGTCACATTGAACGTGTTTAATGGCTTTAGCGATGTGAATAATGTCAAAGAAAAGTCTGCGACTTACCGATCCACTGTGGCTAATTTAGAGTATAGCCGCCAGAGCGTGTATTTGCAAGTGGTGCAACAATACTACGAGTATTTTAATAATTTGGCTCGCATGATCGCTTTGCAAAAGAAATTGGAGCAAATCCAAACGGACATTAAAAGGGTTACCAAACTCTATGACAAAGGGCTAACGACCATTGATGATTTGCAAAGCCTAAAAGCGCAAGGGAATTTGAGCGAATACGATATTTTGGACATGCAATTCGCTTTGGAGCAAAACCGTTTGACTTTAGAGTATCTCACTAATCTCAATGTGAAAAATTTAAAAAAGACCACGATTGATGTGCCTAATTTGCAACTAAGAGAACGAAAAGATTTAGTCTCTTTAAGGGAGCAAATTTCTGTGCTCAAATACCAAAACAAACAACTCAACTATTACCCCAAAATAGATGTGTTTGACTCATGGCTTTTTTGGATCCAAAAACCCGCTTACGCTTTGGGGGGTTATGGCAACTTCTATCCGGGCCAACAAAACACGGCTGGGGTTACTGCGACTTTGAATATTTTTGATGATATAGGGTTGAGCTTGCAAAAACAATCCATCATGCTAGGCCAATTAGCGAATGAAAAGAATTTAGCGTATAAAAAATTAGAGCAAGAAAAAGACGAACAGCTTTACAGAAAGTCGCTTGATATTGCCAGAGCTAAGATTGAATCTTCTAAGGCTAGTTTGGATGCGGCTAATCTTTCTTTTGCCAATATTAAAAGGAAATACGACGCTAATTTAGTGGATTTCACCACCTATTTAAGGGGTTTAACCACGCGCTTTGATGCGGAAGTGGCTTACAATTTAGCGCTCAACAATTATGAAGTGCAAAAAGCCAATTACATTTTCAACAGCGGGCATAAAATTGACGACTATGTGCATTAAAGGAGTGGAAATGATACGAAAAATTTTAATAGGACTTTTTTTGAGTTTTTTGAGCATGGAAGCTGGCGAAAGAGTGTATGCGATTTTCAATGTGCAAGCGGTGCAAGACTCCAAACTCAAACTGGATAGCACAGGGATTGTGGATAGCATTAAGGTTACTGAGGGGAGCGTGGTCAAAAAGGGCGATGTTTTGTTGCTTTTGTATAATCAAGACAAACAGGCTCAAAGCGATTCTACCGAGCAACAACTCATTTTCGCTAAAAAGCAATACCAACGATACAGCAAAATTGGGGGCGCTGTGGATAAAAACACTCTAGAGGGTTATGAATTTACTTACAGGCGCTTGGAATCGGATTACGCTTATTCTATTGCGGTATTGAATAAAACCATTTTAAGAGCCCCTTTTGATGGCGTGATAGCGAGCAAAAACATTCAAGTGGGCGAAGGGGTGAGCGCGAATAACACGGTGTTATTGAGATTAGTCAGCCATGCTAGGAAATTGGTTATTGAATTTGATTCTAAATACATTAATGCGGTCAAAGTGGGGGATACTTACACTTATTCTATAGACGGGGATTCCAATCAGCATGAAGCTAAAATCACTAAGATTTACCCCACGGTTGATGAAAACACCAGGAAAGTGAGCGCTGAAGCCCTTTTGTCTAAGCCTATGGCGGTGGGGCTTTTTGGCGATGGGTTTATCCAAACGAAATAATAGGGTATTTTGATGTATAAAACAGCGATTAATCGTCCTATTACGACCTTGATGTTTGCTTTGGCGATTGTCTTTTTTGGGACTATGGGTTTTAAAAAATTGAGCGTGGCGCTTTTCCCTAAAATTGATCTGCCTACGGTGGTGGTTACTACGACTTATCCTGGGGCTAGCGCTGAAATCATAGAGAGTAAGGTAACCGATAAGATTGAAGAAGCGGTTATGGGGATTGATGGGATCAAAAAGGTTACTTCTACGAGTTCTAAAAATGTGAGTATCGTCGTCATTGAATTTGAGTTAGAAAAACCTAATGAAGAAGCCTTAAACGATGTGGTCAATAAAATTTCTTCGGTGCGTTTTGATGATTCCAACATTAAAAAACCCTCTGTCAATAAATTTGATACCGATAGTCAAGCCATTATTTCATTGTTTGTGAGCAGTTCAAGCGTGCCGGCTACAACCCTTAATGACTACGCTAAAAACACCATTAAGCCCATGCTCCAAAAAATCAATGGGGTAGGGGGCGTGCAGCTTAACGGCTTTAGGGAGCGCCAGATTAGGATTTATGCCGATCCCACTTTGATGAATAAATACAATCTCACTTATGCGGATCTTTTCAGCACGCTTAAAGCGGAGAATGTGGAAATTGATGGGGGGCGCATTGTCAATAGCCAAAGGGAATTGTCTATCTTAGTGAATGCGAATAGTTATAGCGTGGCGGATGTGGAAAAGATTCAAGTGGGTAATCATGTGCGTCTTGGCGATATTGCAAAAATTGAAATCGGTTTGGAAGAAGACAACACTTTTGCGAGTTTTAAAGACAAACCCGGTGTGATTTTAGAAATCCAAAAGATTGCCGGAGCGAATGAAATTGAAATCGTGGATAGGGTGTATGAAGCTTTAAAACGCATTCAAGCCATTAGCCCCAGCTATGAAATCAGACCCTTTTTAGACACCACGGCTTTCATTCGCTCTTCTATTGAAGACGTGAAATTTGACCTAATCTTAGGGGCGATTTTAGCGGTTTTAGTGGTGTTTGCGTTCTTGCGTAGCGGCACGATCACCCTTGTTTCAGCGATCTCTATCCCTATTTCTATCATGGGGACTTTTGCGCTCATTCAATGGATGGGCTTTTCATTAAACATGCTCACCATGGTGGCTTTAACGCTAGCGATAGGGATTATCATTGATGATGCGATCGTGGTGATTGAAAACATCCATAAAAAGCTAGAAATGGGCATGAGCAAACGCAAAGCGAGCTATGAGGGGGTGAGGGAAATTGGCTTTGCTCTAGTGGCGATTTCAGCGATGTTGCTCTCTGTGTTTGTGCCTATAGGGAACATGAAAGGCATTATCGGGCGCTTTTTTCAAAGCTTTGGGATCACGGTGGCTTTAGCGATCGCTCTATCGTATGTGGTGGTCGTTACGATTATCCCCATGGTAAGCTCAGTCGTGGTCAATCCCAGGCATTCTCGTTTTTATGTGTGGAGTGAGCCTTTTTTTAAAGCTTTAGAGTCTCGTTATACCAAGTTGCTCCAATGGGTATTAAACCACAAGCTCATTATCTTTATAGCGGTGGTTTTGGTGTTTGTGGGATCGCTTTTTGTGGCTTCTAAATTGGGTATGGATTTCATGCTGAAAGAAGATAGGGGGAGGTTTTTAGTGTGGCTTAAGGCTAAACCGGGCGTGAGCATAGATTACATGACGCAAAAGAGTAAGATCTTTCAAAAAGCGATTGAAAAACATGCTGAAGTGGAATTCACCACCCTGCAAGTGGGTTATGGCACATCGCAAAACCCGTTTAAAGCTAAGATTTTTGTGCAACTCAAGCCTTTAAAAGAGCGTAAAAAAGAGCATCAATTGGGGCAATTTGAGTTGATGAGCGTTTTAAGGAAAGAGTTGAGAAGCTTGCCTGAAGCTAAAGGTTTAGATACTATTAATCTTTCCGAAGTTGCTCTTATAGGGGGCGGTGGGGATAGTTCGCCCTTCCAAACCTTTGTGTTTTCCCATTCTCAAGAAGCGGTGGATAAAAGCGTGGAGAATTTGAGAAAATTCTTATTAGAAAGCCCTGAATTAAAAGGCAAGGTTGAAAGCTATCATACAAGCACGAGCGAATCGCAACCGCAATTGCAACTCAAAATCTTAAGGCAAAACGCCAACAAATACGGCGTGAGCGCTCAAACCATTGGCTCAGTGGTAAGCTCTGCTTTCTCTGGGACTTCTCAAGCGAGCGTGTTCAAAGAAGATGGCAAAGAATACGACATGATTATTAGAGTGCCTGATGACAAGCGCGTTTCTGTAGAAGACATCAAACGCTTGCAAGTGCGCAACAAATACGATAAATTGATGTTTTTAGACGCTTTAGTGGAAATCACAGAAACTAAAAGCCCGTCCAGCATTTCTCGCTATAACCGCCAACGCAGCGTTACGGTGCTTGCTGAGCCTAATAGGAATGCGGGCGTTTCTTTGGGTGAGATTTTAACGCAAGTGAGCAAAAACACTAAAGAATGGCTGGTTGAAGGGGCGAATTACAGATTCACCGGAGAAGCGGATAACGCTAAAGAGAGCAATGGGGAGTTTTTAGTCGCTTTAGCGACAGCGTTTGTGTTGATCTATATGATTTTAGCGGCGTTGTATGAGTCCATTTTAGAGCCTTTTATCATCATGGTTACCATGCCTTTAAGCTTTTCAGGGGCGTTTTTCGCTCTAGGTTTAGTCCATCAGCCTTTGAGCATGTTCTCTATGATAGGCTTGATCTTGCTCATTGGTATGGTGGGTAAAAACGCCACGCTTTTAATTGATGTGGCGAATGAAGAGCGTAAAAAAGGTTTGAACATTCAAGAAGCCATTTTATTTGCCGGCAAAACCCGTTTAAGACCGATTTTAATGACGACCATTGCGATGGTTTGTGGCATGCTGCCTTTAGCGTTGGCGAGTGGGGATGGAGCGGCGATGAAATCCCCTATAGGGATTGCGATGAGTGGGGGCTTAATGATTTCTATGGTGTTAAGCTTACTCATTGTGCCGGTGTTTTATCGTTTGCTCGCTCCCATAGACGACAAACTCAAGCGGTTTTATCAAAACCAAAAAACTTTAGAATGAAAAAGATTGTTTTCATTTTGGCTCTATGGGTGGGCTTGTTAGGGGCGTTTGAGCCTAAAAAAAGTCATATTTATTTTGGGGCTATGGTGGGTTTAGCCCCCATTAAAATAACCCCAAAACCCGCTAATGATTCTTCTTATACGGCTTTTTTATGGGGGGCTAAAGGGGGGTATCAATTCGCTTTTTTTAAAGCTCTAGCGCTAAGGGGTGAATTTTCCTACCTTATGGCGATAAAACCCACCGCATTGCACACGATTAACACTTCCTTATTGAGCCTGAATGCAGATGTGTTGAGCGATTTTTACACTTACAAAAAATACAGCTTTGGAGTATATGGGGGGCTTGGGATAGGGTATTTTTACCAAAGCAACCATTTAGGCATGCAAAATAGTTCGTTTATGGGTTATAACGGCTTGTTTAATGTGGGGTTTGGCAGCACGATTGCTCATCACCACCGCATAGAGCTTGGGGCTAAAATCCCTTTTTCAAGCACTAGAAATTCTTTTAAAAATTCTTATTTTTTAGAGAGCGTTTTTATCCATGCGGCTTATAGTTACGCGTTTTAAAGGAGATGTATTACAAAAAGTAACTAACTGATGGTTTTTATAATGAGATTGGTTACTAACATATAAAAGGATTTGTTTTGTTTTCTTTTAGTGAATATAATGAAAATTTCGTTGTGAATAGCGTTAAGAAATGTAATTATATAATATAAAAGGGTTCAAAACATGACTTATAGAAGTAGCAAAATAGATTTAAAGAATGAACGCTTTAAAAACCGCTCTTTTAAGGGCGTTAAAAAGAAAATCGCTAAAAAATATAAAATCAAAAACTCGCCTTTAATCGCTCATGCATTTAAAACACATTCAAATTCTTCTCTATCTCTCAATCAAAAAATCTTCTTAGGGCTAGGGTTTGTTTCGGCTTTGAGCGCTGAAGATTATAATAGTTCAGTGTATTGGCTCAATAGCGTGAATGAAAATCACAGCAACAAATCCTACTATGTCAGCCCCTTACGCACTTGGGCTGGGGGGAGTAGGAGTTTTACGCAAAACTATAATAATAGTAAGTTATATATAGGGACAAAAAACGCTTCTTCAACGCCTAATAATTCTTCTGTGTGGTTTGGGGAAAAGGGCTATATAGGTTTTATTACAGGGGTTTTTAAGGCTAGAGATATTTTTATCACAGGAGCTGTTGGATCGGGTAATGAGCTAAAAACCGGCGGAGGGGCGATACTTGTTTTTGAAAGCTCAAACGAATTAAGCGCTAACGGGGCTTATTTTCAAAATAACAGAGCTGGGATGCAAACTTCTTGGATCAATTTGATTTCCAACAATAGCGTGAATTTGACAAACACGGATTTTGGCAACCAAACCCCTAATGGGGGCTTTAATGTTATGGGGCGAAAGATTACTTATAATGGCGGAACAATCAATGGCGGGAATTTTGGCTTTGATAACGTGGATAGCAATGGCGCAACCACCATTAGCGGGGTAACTTTCAATAATAACGGCGCGCTCACTTATAAGGGTGGGAATGGTATTGGAGGGAGTATCACCTTTATTAACTCTAATATCAATCATTACAAACTCAATCTTAACGTTAATAGCGTTACCTTTAATAACAGCACTCTAGGGAGCATGCCTAATGGCAACGCTAACACCATAGGGAATGCTTACATTCTTAATGCAAGTAATATTACTTTTAATAACTTGACCTTTAATGGGGGTTGGTTCGTTTTTAATAGATCTGATGCTCATGTTAATTTTCAAGGCACAACCACGATCAATAACCCCACTTCACCCTTTGTCAATATGACCGGTAAAGTTACCATTAATCCTAATGCGATTTTTAATATTCAAAATTACACGCCTAGCGTAGGGAGCGCTTACACGCTTTTTAGCATGAAAAATGGCTCTATCGCTTACAATGATGTGAATAATTTATGGAATATCATCAGGCTTAAAAACACGCAAGCCACAAAAGACAATAGCAAAAACGCCACTTCCAATAACAACACCCACACTTACTATGTAACTTACAATTTAGGTGGCACGCTCTATCATTTTAGGCAAATTTTTAGTCCTGATTCCATTGTTTTACAATCCGTCTATTATGGCGCGAACAATATTTATTACACCAATAGCGTGAATATCCATGACAATGTCTTTAATTTAAAAAATATTAACGATAATAGGGCTGATACGATTTTTTATCTTAACGGCTTGAACACTTGGAATTACACTAATGCGAGATTTGCTCAAACCTATGGCGGGAAAAATAGCGCTTTAGTCTTTAACGCTACGACTCCTTGGGCTAATGGCAGTATCCCTAAATCTAACAGCACGGTGCGTTTTGGGGGGTATGAGGGAGTCAATTGGGGGAAAACGGGCTATATCACCGGCACTTTCACAGCCGATAGGGTTTATATCACCGGTAACATGATGTCTGGTAATGGCGCTCAAACCGGTGGGGGGGCGACTTTGAATTTTGTGGGCGCGACTGAAGTTAATATCGCTGGGGCTGATTTTAAAAACCTAAAAACCACTTCGCAAAACTCTTACATGACTTTTATCGCCTTAGGGGATGGCTCTGGGAGTGGTAAGATCAACGTTTCTCAGTCTGATTTTTACGACTGGACAGGTGGGGGGTATGATTTTACCGGTAATGGCGTTTTTGATAGCGTGAATTTCAACAAGGCTTATTACAAATTTCAAGGCGCTGAAAATTCTTACACCTTTAAAAACACGAACTTTTTAGCAGGGAATTTCAAATTCCAGGGCAAAACCACCATTGAAAAATCCGTTTTAAGCGACGCTTCTTACACTTTTGATGGCGCGAATAACACCTTTACTGAAGACAAATTTAATGGCGGTTCGTTTAATTTCAACCATGCAGAGCAGACAAGCGCTTTTAATAACAACTCGTTTAATGGCGGATCGTTTAGTTTTAACGCTAAGCAAGTGGATTTTAATGGGAATGTTTTTAATGGGGGCGTGTTTAATTTCAACAATACCCCTAAAGCCAGTTTTACTAACGACACTTTTAATGTGAATGACCAATTCAAAATAAATGGCGCTCAAACGGATTTTACCTTCAGTAAGGGCGTTGTTTTCAACATGCAAGGGCTATTGAGTGGTTTGAGCGTAGGCACGACTTATCAATTGCTTAACGCTAAAAGCGTGGATTATAAGGACAACAATAACGCTTTGTATCAAATGCTGCGCTGGACTAGTGGGGAAAACCCTAGCGGTAAATTAGTGGATGAAAATAAAACCGCGCTAAACAGCGCTAGAATTTATAATGTCCAATTCACCGATAACGGCTTGACTTACTACATTAAAGAAAATTTTAATAACGGGATCACACTCACTCGTTTATGCACTCTAGGTTATACGCATTGCGTGAATATCCATAATGAGGTATTTCATCTCAAAAATGTCAATAACAACGCCAGTAACACCGTGTTCTATCTCAACGGCATGACGACTTGGAAGATCGCTGGCACAGGTGTTTTCACGCAAGATTATAGTGGTACTAACAGCGTTTTAGTGTTCAACCAAACCACCCCTTTCCTTAATGGGGCGAATCCCACTTCTAATAGCGTGGTGAGTTTTGGGAAAACTTCAGGGGCTGAATGGGGGCTAGTGGGTTATATTCAAGGCGTTTTTAAAGCCAATCAAATTGATATTACCGGCACGATTCGCTCTGGTAATGGGGCCAAAACCGGTGGGGGCGCGACTTTAGTGTTTAACGCTCAAGAGCGTTTGAATATCGCTAACGCAAACCTCAATAGCGATAAAGCCGGTTTGCAAAATTCATGGATGAATTTCATTGTTAATAATGGCAATTTGAACGTAACAAACGCAAATTTTAGCAACCAAACCCCTAATGGAGGCTTTAACCTTAAAGCCAATAATATCACTTGGGATAAAGGGTCTGTGAGTGGGGGGGGGAATTTTGGCGTGGATAACGCTAACGCTAATGGGAATGCAGTGATTAAAAATGTTAATTTCAACGATAATGGCACTTTGATTTATAAGGGGGGTGAAAACAGCGCCGGAAATTCCCTAACATTAGAAAACAACACCTTCAATTCCTATAATATCAACGCCAGAGTGCAAAACCTTATTTTCAATAACAACTCGTTTAATGGCGGTAGCTATTCGTTTAACGACACTAAAAATGTTACTTTTAAAGGCACAAACACGCTCATTAACAGCGATCCTTTCAGCCGTCTTAAAGGATCAGTTTCTATTGAAAATGATAGTATTTTTAATATTGAAAGGGATTTGACCGATAAAACCACTTACACGCTTTTAAGCGGGGATAGCATCAAATACAATAACCAAGCTTTAGCGGATAATGTTTTTTCAAAAAATTTATGGGATTTGATCCATTATGGTGGCGAGAGAGGGACTCTATTAAGAACGGATAACAACACTTATTTTGTGCAATTCACGCAGAGCAACGGCCAAAAATTTGTTTTTGAAGAGACTTTTAATCCGGGCTCTATCACCTATAAATATTTCACTATCCATTCTTCGCCTTTCCACACAGACGCTGATTCTAAGGATATTTGGAATCAGGTGAGGAAGCAATTTGATTTTGTGCCTGGAAAAACCCCGGTGTGCGTTGGCGTGTGCTATATCGCACCCTATAAAAATCAAAACCTTGTTGGCTCTAGCGCTTTTGCGTGGTCGCTGAATTTTGGGGCTACGGTGGTAGGGACTTTGCTTTTAGGGAGCGCTCAAGAAAAAGCCAATGACAATGGCGGCTCGATTTGGTTTGGTAAGAATAATTTGCTGTATTTGCATGGCAATTTCAACGCGACTAATATCTTTTTAACGAATAACTTTAATGTCGGCAACCCTAACGCCGGCGGTGGGGCAACGATTAATTTTAACGCTGATGAAACCTTGAGTGCTGACGGGTTGAATTACACGAATTTCCAAACCGTGGCTATGGGCTTACAAACCAGCGCAAGCCAGCATTCATGGGCGAATTTTAATTCCAGGCTTTCTATGGAGATTAAAAACTCTAACTTTAGGGATTTCACATGGGGAGGCTTTAATTTTAACTCAGGGCGCATGGTTTTTGAAAACACCACTTTTAGCGGCTGGACTAATATTAATGGGGCGACTGAGAGCGGTTCGTCGTATGTGAACATGGTTGCGAATACGGATTTGATTTTCACTGATTCCATTTTAGGAGGGGGCATTCGCTATGATTTGAAGGCTAATAACATTATTTTCAATAACACTCAAATGGTGGTTGATGTGTCTAAAAACGTGAATCAGTCTTCATTGAATGGGAATGTTACTTTCAATCATTCCAGGCTTTCAGTCAAACCCAATGCGGCTATTAATATTGGGGGGGATCAGACCCAAACGACTTTAGAAAACGCTTCAAGCCTTTCTTTTTACAACAACAGCGTAGCGAATTTTAACGGCACGACCGCTTTTAACGGGGTGTCTTACTTGAATTTAAACCCTAACGCTCAAGTCAGCTTCAATCAAGCGAATTTCAATAACGCTAATGTAACCTTTTATGGCATTCCGCTATTTGGTAAAACGCCCAATTTTGGCAACTCTGCACGCCTTATTAATTTCAAAGGGGACACAAACTTTAATCAAGCCACGCTCAATTTAAGGGCTAAAAATATCCATTTGAATTTCCAAGGGGCTTCCACTTTTGAAAATAACTCTACGATGAATTTGGCTGAAAGTTCTCAAGCGAGCTTTAACGCTCTTAGCGTGGAAGGGGAAACGAATTTCAATCTCAACGGTTCAAGCTTGTTAAATTTCAATGGCAATAGCGTTTTTAACGCCCCTGTGAATTTCTACGCTAATAATTCTCAAATTTCTTTCACTCATTCGGCGACTTTTAATGCAGACGCTTCATTTGATTTAGGCAATAACAGCGCCCTGAATTTTCAAAGCGTTCTTTTAAACAGCACTCTAAACCTTTTAGGCAATAGCAGTAACAATCTAGCGATCAACGCTAAAGGGAATTTTAGTTTTGGATCTCAAGGGATTTTGAATCTGTCTTATATGAATCTATTTGGGGGGGATAAAAAAGCTTCCGTTTATGATGTGTTGCAAGCCCAAAATATTAGCGGCTTAATGGGGGATAACGGCTATGAGAAGATCCGTTTTTATGGCATCCAGATTGAAAAGGCCGATTACTCGTTCAATAACGGCGTTCATTCTTGGAGTTTCACTAACCCGCTCAACACGACTGAAACCATTACCGAAACCTTACATAATAACCGCTTGAAAGTGCAGATCTCTCAAAACGGCGCTTCTAATAATGCGATGTTCAATCTCGCTCCTAGCTTGTATGATTACCAACAAAACCCTTATGATGAAAGCTCTAATTCCTATAATTACACAAGCGATAAAGCCGGCACTTATTATTTGAGTAGCAGTATCAAAGGCTTTGGTAAGAATAATGAGATACCCGGGACTTATAACGCGCAAAACCAACCCTTACAAGCCTTACACATCTATAATCAGGCTATCACTAAGCAGGATTTAAGCGTGATCGCTAATTTAGGTAAAGAATTTTTGCCTAAAGTGGCTAAGCTTATCGCTTCAGGGGCTTTAGACAATCTCAATCTCAATAGCCCGGATAGCTTTGAAACGATTTTTAGTATCTTAAAAGAATATGGCATTACTTTAAACCAAGCGAATTGGAAGAGTTTATTGAAGATCATCAATAATTTTTCTAACACGACTAATTATCATTTTTCTCAAGGCAGTCTCGTAGTGGGGGCGATCAAAGAAGGGCAAACGAATACGAATAGCGTGGTGTGGTTTGGAGGCGATGGGTATAAAAATCCATGCGCGGTTGGGGATAACACTTGCCAGATGTTTAGGCAGACTAATTTAGGGCAATTGCTCCATTCTAGCGCGCCTTATTTGGGTTACATTAACGCTAATTTTAAGGCTAAAAACATTTACATTACCGGAACCATCGGCAGCGGGAACGCTTGGGGGAGCGGAGGGAGCGCGAATGTGTCTTTTGAAAGCGCGACGAATTTGGTGTTCAATCAAGCCAATATTGACGCTCAAGGGACCGATAAGATCTTTTCTTATTTAGGCAAAGAGGGCATTGATAAGCTTTTTGGGGAAAAAGGCTTGGGGAATATCCTTTCTAATATTATTTATGAAGAGAGTTTGAATGATAACGCTATCCCTAAAGATTTAGCCAACATGATCCCTAAAGATTTTGGATCTAAGACTTTAAGCTCTTTGCTTAGCCCTACTGAAGTGAATAACCTCTTAGGCGTGAGCGCTTTTAAAAACGCGATCATGGAAATTTTAAATTCTAAAACGGTGGGCGATGTTTTTGGTGAAAACGGGCTTTTAAACGCGCTAGATCCTATAAAAAGAAAAGAAATTGATCAAATGCTTTTAGAGCAAATCCAAGCCCATTCTTCAGGGTTTGAAAAATTCATCGTTAAAACTTTAGGGATTGAAAATGTAGAGAATTTCATCAATAACTGGTATGGCAAGCAAAGCTTGAGTTCTTTTGCCAATAATTTTGTGCCTGGAGGCTTGAATCAAGCCCTGGATAAAATAGGCTCTAGCTCTGATGCCAAAGACTTACAGAGTTTCTTAGATAAAACGACTTTTGGGGATATTTTAAATCAAATGATCAATCAAGCCCCCCTAATCAATAAGCTCATTTCTTGGCTCGGCCCGCAGGATTTGAGCGTTTTAGTGAATATCGCTTTAAATAGCATCACTAACCCCAGCGAAGAGCTATCTAGCATTATTTCTAGCATAGGCGAAAAAGCGTTAAACGATTTATTAGGCGATGGCGTAGTGAATAAAATCATGAGCAATCAAGTTTTAGGGCAAATGATCAATAAAATCATCGCTGATAAGGGCTTTGGAGGCGTTTATCATCAAGGTTTGGGATCCATACTGCCTAAATCCTTACAAGATGAGTTGAAACAATTGGGCTTTGGATCTTTGCTAGGCTCTAGGGGGTTGCACAATCTTTGGCAAAAAGGGAATTTCAACTTCGTGGCTAAAAACCATGTGTTTGTGAATAACAGCTCGTTTAGTAACGCCACAGGGGGGGAACTGAATTTTGTAGCGGGCAAGTCCATTATTTTTAACGGGAAAAACACCATTAATTTCACGCAGTATCAGGGCAGGCTTTCATTGATTTCTAAAACTTTTTCTAATATTTCATTAGACACTTTAAACGCTACCAACGGCTTAACGCTCAATGCGCCACGAAATGATATTAGCGTTCAAAAAGGTCAGATTTGCGTGAATGTTTTAGATTGCATGGCCGCTAAAGGGAAAACCACTCAAACTAATTCTTCTTCAAGCGCGACAGCCCCAACTAATGAAACGCTAGAAGTGAATGCGAATAATTTCGCTTTCTTAGGAACCATTAAAGCGAATGGATTAGTGGATTTTTCAAAAGTCTTACAAAATACCACGATTGGGACTTTGGATTTGGGGCCAAACGCTCTTTTAAGGGCGAATAATTTGATCGTGAATAACGCTTTTAATAACAACTCTAATTACAGGGCTAATATTAGCGGTAATTTCAATGTGGCCAAGGGTGCAACTTTAAGCACGAATGAAAATGGTTTGGATGTGGGGGGGAATTTTAACAGCAAAGGGCCATTAATCTTTAATCTTAATAACCCCACCCATCAAACGATTATCAATGTAACTGGCACTTCCACGATCATGTCTTATAACAATCAAGCCTTAATCAACTTTAACACCCAACTCAAGCAAGGCGCTTATACGCTTATTAACGCTAATCGCATGGTTTATGGCTATGATAATCAAACGATTCTTGGGGGGAGCTTGAGCGATTACCTCAAACTTTACACCCTCATTGATTTTAACGGCAAACGCATGCAATTGAATGGCGATTCGTTAAGCTATGACAACCAACCGGTTAGTATTAAAGATGGGGGTCTTGTGGTAAGCTTTAAAGACAATCAAGGGCAAATGGTGTATTCATCTATCCTTTATGATAAAGTTCAAGTTACCGTCTCTGATAAACCCATGAGCATTCAAGCCCCTAGTTTGGAGTATTATGTTAAACGCATTCAAGGCAGTGCTGGTTTGAATGCGATCAAATCTGCGGGCAATAATTCCATTATGTGGTTGAGTGAGCTTTTTGCGGCTAAGGGGGGTAATCCCTTGTTCGCTCCTTATTATTTGCAAGACAATCCCACTGAACACATTGTTACTTTAATGAAAGATATTACCAGCGCTTTAGGAATGCTCTCTAACTCCAATCTTAAAAACAATTCCACCGATGTTTTACAGCTCAACACTTACACGCAACAAATGAGCCGTTTAGCCAAGCTTTCTAATTTCGCTTCTTTTGACTCAACGGATTTTAGCGAACGCTTGAGCAGTCTCAAAAACCAAAGATTTGCTGATGCGACCCCTAACGCGATGGATGTGATTTTAAAATACTCTCAAAGGGATAAACTAAAAAACAACCTTTGGGCGACCGGTGTTGGGGGCGTGAGCTTTGTGGAAAATGGCACAGGAACGCTCTATGGTGTCAATGTGGGCTATGATCGCTTTGTTAGAGGGGTAATTGTTGGAGGGTATGCGGCTTATGGGTATAGCGGGTTTTATGAACGTATCACTAATTCTAAATCCGATAATGTGGATGTGGGCTTGTATGCTAGGGCTTTTATCAAAAAGAGCGAGCTGACTTTTAGCGTCAATGAAACTTGGGGGGCTAATAAAACCCAAATCAGCTCCAACGACACTCTGCTTTCTATGATCAATCAGTCTTATAAATACAGCACATGGACGACGAACGCGAAAGTCAATTACGGGTATGATTTCATGTTTAAAAACAAAAACATCATTTTAAAACCTCAAATTGGTTTAAGGTATTACTATATTGGCATGACCGGTTTAGAAGGGGTGATGAATAACGCGCTCTATAACCAGTTTAAAGCGAACGCCGATCCGTCTAAAAAATCCGTTTTAACGATTGATTTTGCTTTGGAGAACCGCCATTATTTCAACACAAACTCTTATTTTTATGCAATTGGCGGCGTTGGTAGGGATTTGCTTGTAAGGTCTATGGGGGATAAATTGGTGCGTTTTATTGGTAACAACACTTTGAGTTATAGGAAAGGCGATCTTTATAACACTTTTGCGAGCATCACTACGGGCGGGGAAGTGAGGTTGTTTAAAAGCTTTTATGCGAACGCTGGGGTGGGGGCTAGGTTTGGATTGGATTACAAAATGATAGATATTATAGGAAATATTGGAATGCGTTTAGCGTTTTAAAAGGTGGGGGCTTACCCCTTTTTTGAGAGCCATTAAACAATTGATAAATGGTGGGATTAAGGATTTAACGCATGCGTTCTTTTGGTGTTAGTAACATGCGATTAGCACTTAGTAAAAATAAAATAATGCCACCAATAATGAAAAATGTTGAAGTTGCTA